>NZ_JAGGKQ010000013.1 GCF_017873815.1 Halorubrum alkaliphilum
TATCTTCGGCGGTGGTTGCCGTCGATCGTGACGTTTGCCGAGCAGGCCGTCGAGGGGTTCGAGGTGCCGTGGACCTCGAACCCCGTCGAACGGCTAATGGGTGAGGTCAGCAAGCGCTGTAAGAACCAGTGGATGCGCTGGACAAAGGAGGGATTGGAGGCGATACTCCAGCTTCGGCTGGTGAAGTACGCTGATCCAGAGTACTACCAATCGTTCCTTGACGAGCTGCTCCAACGATCGACCAAAACAGCAATGAGCTGTGAACTCTCAATTGAGAGCACCAGAGGCAAACTCTAGACCGCTTTGCAACACGACCAAAATATTGGCGTGAAGGAAGCTTTTGAGCCTTGTTTAGCTCAGAGAACTTGGCCAGTGTGAGGGGTGGATAGTTCTCTCCTCCTATGGGTATCTCCAACCCACCGAGAAACTCGAACGCCTCGCCGACGACAAAGGTTATCACGACCAATCTCTCTGTGACGCCCTCCGTTCAGGGGTCGTCCGACCCTTGCTGCGTCACCGGCTGTTTGCTGCGTACGATCACACCCACAACGCACGGCTGGACAGCGAATTATACGGTCAGCGCTGGATGGCCGAGACTGCCTTTTCAGCCATTAATCGTCGGTTCGGCCCCGCTGTCTATCCTCGCTTATGATACCGCGATTTCTGTGAACTCGTGTTGACCGACACAGTCTACAACCTCGAACAGACTCTCAAACAGTGATCCCCACGCCGTCATCGGATTCAACAAAGCAGAGCTATTTAAATAAGAAGGGATGGTTATATTGGTGGCCGCCGATGGTCAGTTGCCTGCTCGAAAGCATACGCTAGCTCAAACAGACGGGGCTCTTCGAATTCACGACCCAGTAACTCAACTCCGACTGGGAGGCCATCATTGGTGAAGCCTCCGGGGAGAACGATAGCTGGAAGGCCTGTGTGAGCTGATATTTCGCAGTTCATTTCTTCGAACGGTTGGCTGTCTGGAATCTCAACTGGAAGGATACGCGAAGGCGGGTACATCAGGGCATCAAGGTCATGCTTTGCCATCTCTGAAAGTGTTTGACTTTTGATCTTTTTTCTGCGGTTGAGAATCCGTAAATAATCTGTGTTTGATTCTAATGATTCAACATCCACGTCGAGAACAGATCTTTCTTCGATTCTATTTTGAATATCCGGGTATAGTTCACCCGTAGCGACGAGTTCGGCCAGAGAGTTGACTGGTGCTGAGTCGCCAAGTTGGTCAAGATACTGGTCGAAGGCGTGAGCGAATTCATATTTAAGCGTGCGAGCACTCTCAAGAAGCGACTGGTCGATAATGTCAACTGAATCGATAATCGTTGCCCCCGCAACTTCCATCTCTATAATTGCGTCTTCAACGACGGTCGTCACTTGTTCAGCATTACTCACTGGCGCACTTTCGTCATCTCGGAGGCCAAAAAATTGCCGTGGCACGCCTATACGTGCGTTATTAAGACCGTTTGGATCTAGATGGTTAGTATAACTCTCATCGGGATGTTTTCCTTGACCAAAGTGCCTATTCCTCAATTATTCCTCAACGGGTGCTGGTGTCTCATTGAGGAGCGTCCGTAGATCCTGAATAGTGTCAGCAAGCACGTTTGACGATCGATACTCGTACGTGTGAGACGTTTCGATGTCGGTGAAGTATAGCGTGGCGGTTACTTCACGGCCCGGGTCCTGTTGGGTGAGTGCGGCGGCGTACGCTTGGAGTTGTGGGCGGTGGTGTGCGGCTCGTGCTTTGAGAAACTCGTCGGGTGGCTGGCTCGGTGGTTTCCGATCGGTTTTGTAGTCGATGACGTGGTATGCGTCTGGGGTGACGATGAGGTGGTCGATGAAGCCGCTGACGGTGCCGGTGTCCAGGCTGAGTTCGATGTAGTACTCGTCGTAGGTGTGCTGGACGTCAAGGTCAGCGTGGAGTTCATCGAGGTACGTGATGGCGGAGTCGGCGGCAGTTTCGATGGCGTCGTACGCTGAGTCTGGGTACGTGTCTTCAGCTCTTCCGGTTGTCCGGTCGTGTTGTTCCTGAATTGCTTGGTCGATCACGTGGCGACGTTTCTCGATCGGTGGCTGGGTTTCACAGAGGCGGTGGACAGCATGCCCGTAGATGGCGGCTGGAATATTGCGGGCGTCGGTTGTCGGATAATCATCCTCGTATTCTTCACTATCGGGTTGTACGGCGCTGGCCGTGATCCGATGCGTGTCGTTGTTGAGTTGGAGTTCAACGTTCCCGGTGGGGATCCGGCTGAGATCGGATGCGGAGAGTCTGAACTCCCACGGTTGTTCGTACGCGTACGCCGACCGGGTGGTTGACGCCGGGACTGGATCGGGGTCCCGGTCGTATGTTTCGGTGTCCGGAGGGAGGCGAACGGATATCGTGCCGTGATCAGTGTCGCCAGCAAGCGTGTACGGGAGGGTCGCGGTGAATGCGCCGTCGGTTTCGAGGTGGTGCCAGTTCGTGATGGCGTCGTCATCGGTTCCGAACAGCGTTGGTTGGATCCAATCGCGGTAGGAAAACGGTTCCTCAGGGTCGGGCTGGGTGATGCCGGTTTCGTGGTCGTTATCGGCGGTGTGGCGGCCGGTGAGGATGAGGTGGTCTTCGGCGCGTGTGGCAGCGACGTAGAGAACGCGTTTTTCTTCGGCGTGCTCTTCGGCGCGACGGCGGTCGCGGGCCACGTGTCGCATGAGCGTCGAGTCGGTGTTCGTACGGTCGTCCGTGGGGACGTTCAACCCGAGCAGGGGTCGGCGTTCGTCGGCGATCGGGACGCGTTCGTACTCGATGCTGCCGTTGCTGAGTCGTGCGCGGTCGTTGAACCGTTTGCCGAGACCTGGTACGATGACGACGGGGTATTCTTGGCCTTTCGCTTCGTGTACGGTCATGATACGAACGCCGGTTGAGTCAGTGGCGTCGTTGGCTTCGGCCTCTTTGCGGCCCTGCTCGGCTAGAGTGGTGAGTCGTGTCGTGACGCTGTCGAGGCTGGGGACGCCACTCGCGTCGAATTCGCGGAGTTTGTCGCGGAGTTTATCGACGTTAGCGAGTGCGGCGGTGCCGCGTTCATCGGCAGCGATCGCGGCGAGGTATCCGGTTTCAGCGAGGATCCGGTCAAGGAGCGTCGCCCAGCTATCGACGGCGGCTCCGGGGGTAGATCCGGTGCCGGCGTAGTTGCGCCAGCGTTCAAAGTCCTCGACGACGACCTCTATCTCTGGGTCATCGCTCGCACGCAGCGAAGCCCAGAGGGATTCACCCGGATCGTGGGCCGTGGCGAGTTTGGTGTCGGTGAGTCCACACAGCGGAGAGCGTGCGGCGGCGTAGAGTGCGATGTCGTCCGTCGGGTCGGCGAGCGCGTTCAACAGTGCGGTGACCGCACGAATCTCCGGGGTATCGAAGAACCCCTCGCCTTTGATCACGGTGTACGGGACCTTCGCGGTTCGGAGGCCGCGTTCGTAGTCTTTGAGGTCGCTGCGTGATCGGATCAGCACGGCGATATCGTTGGGTTCGACGGGCCGCGTGTCGGCATCCGAGTCGTCATCGTTGTCAGTGACGGGTGTCTCGGCGTTGAGGAGGCCGGCAATACGATTGGCGATCGCGTTGGCTTCGATATCGGCTGGTTCGGACTCCGGAAGGGACGTGAGGTCGTGGTCCGCACCGAAATACCGGGTACGCAGGTCAGTATCAACCGGGACAGGTAGGTACTCTCTGATCGGGTCGATCCCGGCGGGTGTCTCACGCCCGGCGGTGAGCGGGCCGCTGACGGCTTCGTATGCGTCGTCGGTGCCGTACGCGAACACGTGGTCGAACAGGCCGTTGATTGCGGTGAGGGTCTCCGGAAGCGTGCGGAAGTTAGTGGTGAGTGCCGGGTCGCACGGGGGGCGATCGCGTACTGTGTTCGCGCCATGCATCATCTCGGTGGCGTCGCCAAAGACTGTGACGTCGGCGTCACGGAACCGGTAGATGCTCTGTTTGACATCGCCGACCACACACACGGTATCTCCGTCAAACGGGTCTGCCGTGTCGAACGGGTCGGAGCCGCTGGTAAGTGCTTGTACGAGCCGCCACTGGCGCGTGTTAGTGTCTTGGAACTCGTCAACCATGACGTACCACACGTCTTCACGAAGCCCAGCGACTGCACCGGCGTGGGCAGTTTCGTCAGCATCGGAGAGGAATGTGAGTGCGTGCCCGATCAGGTCATTGTAATCGAGCACGCCACGTTGCTGTTTGCGATCGGCGTACTCCGCACGCGCCTCGTCGGCAAGGGTAGCAAGCGCCGTGAGAAGGTCGTGTGCGTCTCGGTCCGGGTCAAGCGACACGTCGGTCGCCCGATTCTCGGGCGCGAGTGCGTCAAGCACACCGTCCATTGCCTCACGGAACCGTCTGGCGGTCGGACCGTCGCTTTCACGGAACGATTTGTTCCCGTAGTAGTTTCCGTCGCCGTAGCGCTCACCGTCACCGTTCGTGAATACATCACATAGTTTGAGACACAGCGAGAGCCGTTGAATCGGTGACGCTTCCTCGATATCCACGCCCGTGAGTTCCTCATAGAAGTCGAGTAAATCATTCCCGACGTAGTTCATCGGGTTCGCACCCAACCGATCGGTGACATCGTCATCACCGTACAGTTCACTGAGCGTTTCCAGATCGTCACGGATCGTGTCAAGCAGCGCTTTCGGATCGGTATCCAGTGGGTGCAGCGAAACGAGGAACGCCTCGTACGCCTCCGGGTCCGCTAACTCACGCATCTCTTCGATCCACTGTTCAGTCATGTCGGGCTCAGCGATGAGGCCGGTGAGCACGTCAGCGAGTTTTGACCGGTCGAAAAGCGGTGCGAGCACGCGGGTTTCCGGCGGCTCAGTTTCGACGAGTTCCGTGGCGACAGTCGCTCTGAGCCGACCGGCGTCGTTTGCTTCCAGCACCTCGAAGTCAGGGTCAACAGCGGGGTGGGTGACGGCGTGTTCTTCCAAGATACGACTGCAGAATCCGTGCGTGGTGTCGATGTACCCGGCTTCGACACCGTCAGCGGCGGCGCGCCACACGGCCCAGCGATCCGGGTCGTCGATGTCTGCGAGTCGCTCGCGGATCTTCTCGCGGATGGAGCGTTTCAGGTCATCCGCGGCGCGGTCGGTGAACGTAGTGACGACGATCCGTTCAGGTAGTCGGCGTGCTGCGGTCGGGTCCGTAATGCGTTCAATGTCGTCTGGAACGTGGTACGACGGTTCATCCTCGCCAGCAGTGAGGCTGTCTGGACCGTCAAGGTGAGCTCGCAGGATCGTGAGGTATCGTTCGGTGAGCGTCGTCGTCTTCCCAGTTCCGGCTCCGGCTTCCACGGTGACGTTCCGGTCGATCGTTCGTGCGGCGCGTTGCTGTGCGCGAGTCAGATCAACGTCATCGGTGTCTGCGTGCATATCGTCAGTCATGAATCGTCCTCCGTGTCGAGACCGGGCGCGTACTGTGGCGTGTTTTCCTCGGTGAGTGTCTGATGAATCGCGTGTCTACGGTGGTGTCGGACGTCACACGCATCGCGGTACGGACAGTACTTGCACCCGGCCGTTTGAGGGTCGAGAACGGTCGGGTGGAACGACCCGTTCTCGACAGCGGTCGAGATCCGATCGATCCGGTCAGGGACGGTCTCATGGAGGAACGTGGTGAACTCATCGCGGGTGTCAAACGCGAGTGACTGGGAGCGCCGCAGCGGGGCTGGGTCGTCAGTCCCCCAGTACACGTGAGCGGCGTCTTCATCGCCGCCGATCGTGCCTTTGTGTGGAGAGATGGAACTGGTCGGATTCACCTGGTAGTACGAGGCTCCGACTGGCTCGCCACCGAGTGCGTCTTCGGCCATCAGCAGGTATGCCGGGAGTTGAAACGCGTGCCCGTCAATCGTGTCCCCTTCGCTTGGTGTGCTGCCGGTTTTGTAGTCCAACCCGACGAGTCCACCGTCTGGCGTGATGTCGAGCCGGTCGATCTTCCCGCGGAGTTCGACGGTCGTTCCGGGAACACGGACCGGGTCGCGTGAGATCACTTCCGGGCCAGGCTCGTCCGGAGTGAGTCCGACGTGTGGCTCAAAGTACGTCGGCGTCGCATCACGCGGTGCGAGCTGGACCTCCGCGTGGAGGAACCGCTTGAACAGCCCGGCAGCCGCGTCCGGATCACCGAACTGGTTGTCCGTCACACGCAGTCCGTTGAACAGCGCGGCGAGCCACGCATCGTGGAAAACGGTCTCGCGCGCATCCAACTCCGTGAGCCGGTCGGTCGCCACGGTGTACAGCTTCGTCTCTGCCTCCTCAATACTCTCGTTCGTAACAGCTTCGTGACCCGCCGCGCGCCACTCACGGTAGAATCGTTCGAACACGTCGTGAACGTACGTTCCAATATCGAGTGCGTTCGGCTCCAACGTGACCTCGTCATCCGGTTCGATCTTCAGGATGTACTTGAGGTAGTACTTGAATCCACAGTCCGCGAACGTCTCCAAGCGACTCGGACTGTACGGTCCTCCGCCGTCGCGTAACTCCGCGACGACCGCCGGGTCAACGTGCCCGTCATACTCACCGACACCGTCTTCTGCGCGTTCGGCTGCGACTGTCACGCCGGCCGCGAGTCGCTCCGACGCATTCACGTTCGGTACCGCTACGTCGTACGTGTCTGCATTTCTGGCGACCGTCGCAGGCGTGAGACCCTCTGTATCGATGGCCGTAGCGATCGACCGGTGAACGTCGGTGAACGTGGCCGGAGCGGCACTATCATCCGCGCGGTCAGGGTTCAGTCCGGTGACGCGTTCGAGTTCCAACAGCGGATCCGCGAGCACATACGGGTCACCGTTCGCATTCCGCTCAGGCGCGGAGAACGTCACGGTCGTCTCCGAGGCAACCAACTGGGCGAACACGTACCGCATATTGGCAACCGGATCCGCCGCCTCAAAATCCGGATGTGCGTCGTTGAGCGGTCGAGCAAACGCCAGTCGCCGCGGCGGTGACGGCGTGTGCTCGGTGGTTAACCCGGGAACGAACACGTATTCGACGGGATTCGCCACTGCCTCCGTCGGTTGGCACACGCGAACACTATCTGAGTCCCGGGCAACTGACACCCGAATTGTCACCTGATCGAGTGCACGTCGAACCTCCTCAACGTCAGGATCCGCGTCACCGTTCTCGTTGGCCACGTTTCGGCGGAGAGTCAGCGACGCACACACTTCGCTCGCGCGTTCGACCGCCTGTCGCTCTCTATCCTTAACATGCCGGGAGAATCCAACAGCGTCGGTGAATCCGCCTCCGTCACCGGTCGTTGGCACGTCGAGTTCGTCGAACAACGCCTGCCGCCCAGCATCGACATCGATCGCGTTCACGAACCGCTCACACGCTGTGACGACCTTCCGAACGAGCGCCTCTTCATCCTCCGCAACGTGTTCTACAAGGGTTGAGACACGCGTGGACTCCAACAACTCCGCGTTTCGAAGCACCGCTCGTGCCGCGTTACGCTGTTCCGGAACGACAAGCGGGTTCGACAGAAGCCGCGTGAGTGGCTCTAGTCGATCCGGTTCGGTACCGAGGTTGATCGCTGCTTCGAACAGCTTGCCGGTCGTTGTAGCGAAAAACGAGCGCGACGAATCAACCGTCACGGGCACGTCCGCTGCACGGAGCGCATCTGCGAGTCGATCACTGTACGTTCCCTCATCAACCGGTGTGACGACGATTTCCTCAGGGTCAACACCGTCACCGATCAGCGACCGCACGTCACGCGTAATGGATCGGACCTCGCGCCCGACAGTCGCATGCGTTTCGACCGTCACGTTGGTCCCAGCCGTGACTGACTCGCCCGTGCCATCGTCGTGCTGGTACAGAGCGGCCGCCGCACTCTCACGCAGTGAACGAGGATCCGACTCCGAAGGTGACTCTGGTGGCGTGAATCCGAGGTCGTCGTACCACTCGTGTAGGCGGCCCACGGCGTCGTCTGCGCCGTGTAAATCATCAGTGACGGTCACGTGGGGGAGTACTACGGCGGTGTCGAACGAGTCAGCTAACAGCCCGACGACGTCGCGCTCCTGCAGGGAGAGCGTCTGGAACGAACCGACCACGACAACATCTGCTGCAGCGAGTTCGGTCTCCACGAGTTCTGTTCCAGCATCGAGTACGTGTCGGAACCGTTCGCTTCGAAACGTCTTCGACTCGGCAAACCCTTCTTTCCGCACCTCATGAACCTGGGCGACGAACTGAGACAACACCTTCCCGAGTTCGTTCAATCCTTCCCGAGAGAGTCGTTGCTCGACATCTTCCGGCGTGATCTCTCCGGCGAACTCAAGAAGTGTCAGTAGTTCTTCGGCCTGCTCGACGAGACCGGCGGTCGGGTCACCATCCGTGTAGAGTGGGTGTACAGGATCATCGATGCGTCCAAGCGCCTCCTCGATGATCCATCGACGCTCGGTATCTGTGAGAAACGTCGCTGATCCGCTGTGCGTGTCCGCCTCATACAGGTTATCGACGAGCGTGCGAAATCGTTCGAGTCGCAGTTCCACACGCGATCCGTACGCCTCCCACTGATCACGCACGGTGACATCATCTGCTGCCGCTGGCTGGAGATACACCACCGAATGGGGCACACCAGTCGATCGGTCACCTGCCCATTGGAGTGCGGAGTCTCGGCTGCTGGAAGGCGTCGGGCAAGAGAATATTCGCCGTGTCGTCATTACGTTTGTCTCTCGACACGGTAATGAAAAACTTGTGTCGTCCACGCAGGTCTCCGCCTACTGTCTTCCAGTCCCTACCTGGTATATCATCTCCTGCCACCAGCAATCCTCTTCGAAGAGTGTCGAATTATATATCCCAAAAATCTAAGCTACGCTCTTTCGAAGCAGATTGTTGGTCGGGTAGAGCTGTCGCTGTAAAAGCGTACCGGGCAGGGGTGACGCATCGGCGTCACCCGAATGTAATGTTCCATTTGAATTGCTGAGTTCTGAGGCGACTGATTCGGAGGCGCTGAGTACTTTCCTCTCCGACCCGTCGTTGAGAGCACCGTGACGGGACTGCTATCGGACATCGATCGGCAAAAAATCGATTCAGGTGACGACAAGGAGTTTTACAGCTCACCTCGATTCGTCACCCACGCAGACGATGCGTTCACATCTCGACTGACGAAGCTGTACGAGTCGGAGATTACATCTGGAGATCGTGTTTTCGATGCGATGAGTAGTTGGGTATCGTTTCTTCCCGATGTCACGCTGGGGTTCGTTGTTGGCCACGGACTCAACGAAACCGAACTCGAAGCAAATGATCGTCTAGACAAGTATTTCGTGCAGGATTTCAACAACGATCGGACGCTCCCGCTCGACGAGAACTCATTTGATGTCGTGAGTTGTGCGTTATCGGTGCAGTATCTCCAGTATCCTGGCGACGTGTTCAGTGAGTTCGGACGGGTGCTCAAGCCCGGAGGCACTGCCATCGTGAGTTTCACTAACCGGATGTTTCCGACGAAGGCGATCCGAGCGTGGCGAACCCGATCGATGGACGAACGAGCGACGCTCGTCGAAGAGTACTTTGTCGCCGGTGGATTCGGAGAAACGGAACGCGTCGTCGACCAGCCCGGGACCGACCCGTTCTATGCCATCATTGGCCGGCAGCCACCCGGTTGAGTAAACGGCCGGTGGGTAAGTGATATTTTTATGAGACCCGCTTCCAGATCTGTGCGAGAATTAATAGGCCGAGCACAGTGAAGCTCACCCCGATTACGACCCATTTTCCGAACGTAACGATCGGCACGAGATGTGAGAGCACAGGTACCTGATCTGGATAGAGAAACATCACGACCGATGCCGAGGTGTTCTCCATGAAATCCAGCAGTACGGCCAGTAGTGGAAGTAACACGGAGTATTTGACGCGCGCGTTCGGTATTCCTTGCTGGAAGTAGGTGATACCGGTCCAGAGAAACCAGCCGTACGCGAGTGGCCAGACGATGTCGAACGTGAACCGCGAGCGGATGTAGTACCGGCGGCCTTCAGCGCCATAGGCGCTTGCCATGTCGTAGAGGTCTGCCGAAGAGTAGATGAATGAGCCGTCCGGTGTAGGGTTGTCGCCGAGGTATGCCGTATTTCGACTGGCTTCTTCGGGGAGAATGACGGTGAGAAATACGATGAACGTAGCCGTTGCAAGGCCGAGCATACGCCCGCTGGCGAGTGACTCCGAGATATCAACGAGTCGGTCACTCAGTTCAACGGCCCGTTGCATACGACCAGTATCCAGTATCTGCTAGAAAAGCACTGCTACTCCCGCTGAATTACCTCAGTTCTCTGCCCCGTCCACGTCGGCGTACAGCCCGCTTGTTTACAATCGGGCGGCCACAAAGGTTGATAGAGATGTCCGGATCCGAGCGTGAGTATGATGTTGTGGTGTGGGGAGCAACGGGTGTCGCCGGGCGATTCGTGTCTGAGTATCTTACTGAGCAGTACACGCCTGAGGACCTTTCACTCGCGGTCGGTGGGCGGGATCCGGAACGACTTGAGTCAGTTGCCACCGATCTCACCCGTCGCAGCGACGCGTGGGGTGACGTTCCCGTGGTGGTGGGTGACGCGACAGATCCCGAGAGTCTGCGTACACTCGCCGGAAATACACGAGTCGTCTGTACGACAGTCGGGCCGTACACCTCGTACGGCACACCGCTCGTTGAGGCGTGTATCGAGATGGGGACCGATTACTGTGACCTCACCGGAGAGATTAATTGGGTTCGTGAGACGATTGATCGATTCCACGACGCGGCTGTCGATGCCGAGACACGGATCGTCCACAGCTGTGGGTTCGACTCAGTCCCCGCCGATCTCGGGACACTCCTTCTCCAGTCGTATGCGATAGAGCAGTTTGACACCCCGTGTGAGACTGTTCGTATCTATTTAGAAGACGGGAGCGGTGGTGTCAGCGGTGGCACGCTGGCGAGCTTTGCCGAGTTGTTCGAAGCGGCTGAAACTGACCCGCTCGTTCAAGAAACGCTCCGGAATCCGTACTCGCTGGCACCGCCGGGCGAGCGAAGCGGTGTCGATCCCGGTGAACAACGACTGCCCCGCAATGATTCGCTCCGCGGGTCGTGGACGGCCCCCTCACCGATGGCAGCAGTGAACGAGCGCGTGATCAGACGGAGTAATGCACTGTTAGGCTATCCGTGGGGGCATGAGTTCCGCTGTACCGAAGTCGTCACAACTGGTGATGGTCCGACGGGTGCGGTCATCGCCGGAGCGATCACCGGCGGACTCGGTCTATTCAACACCGCCATGTCGGTGGGGCCACTCCGCTCCGGGCTTCGTCGCTACGTCTTCCCTGAGCCTGGGGAAGGACCAACGCGCGAAGAAGCCGAGAACGGGTCGTTCAAAATACGACTGCTCGGGCGCGGAATGGCCACGGATGGACCGTTCACAGTTGACGGAGAATTCAGTGCTGACAGAGATCCGGGATACGGCGCAACCGCGCGGATGCTCGGTGAGGCTGCCCTCTGTTTGGCGAACGATGATGTCGAAACGCCGTTCGATGGCGGAATACTGACGCCAGCGTCTGGCATTGGACTGCCACTTGTTGAGAAACTCCGGAGCGTCGGGTTCACCATAACCGTGAACGACGCCGAAGCGACATGAGGTGACCCCACGACGCAGACACGCGCCGATGTACTCGTAGCTGCGTATGAGTCACTCAACAACGAGGTTGAACACGCACAGTACAATGCGACGCGTATCCCAACTCGTGTAGCCGAACAGGATCGACATGTGTATGTGTCAACCGTCTTAATGAGTGGCTCTCAGGGGTACTGATACACACTCGACAGCCCGAGAAGGTGAGAATATCATCCCGAAGAGTGATATACTCATGTTTCGTACGTTGATTCGATGCCAGACTCTGCCCCGGCATTTGAGGATGTGAACGACCGCGCCAAAGAGGACTGGAAGCGTGAGACCAGTCCGTTCGACCGTGTGCGGTCAGTGATGCGTACGGCGTACGAGCCCATGAGCGCGGCGACCGTTGCCGAGAACGCCCTCACGTCGGAGCAGACAGCCCGCAAGCATCTTCGCTCGTTGGCCGAGCACGGCTACGTGGCAGAGACCGCGTCGCCGGACTCGACGGGGACGCTGTATCAGCGGGCCAAGGATTCGATCGCCCTCGAACAGGCTCGGCGTATCCTCGACGAGACGGACACCGATACGCTCTCGACACGCGTTCTGGAGATGCGCGAGGAGCTTCGAGAGTACGGCGACCGGTTCGATGCTAACTCTCCCGATGACGCCGTCCGATCCCACGCGGATATCGACGCAGAGACGCTCCTGGAGTGGCGAACGACGCGGCGGAACCTCGCATTCGCGGAGGTGGCGCTCGCGCTCAGCGCGGTCGAAAACCCCACTGATGCCGCAGAAGCGGTCTGATGCAATTCGACAATGGAGACGGCGAGTCTCACACACTTCGAGGCACGATCGACGTGACGAAACTCGATGCGTTCCGAGAGGCGTTCAGCGCCATCGAACCGATGGCCTCAGGCGAAATCGATGACCGACTCAACCCGCGAGAGCTCCGGATCACGATACCGTATGGCATCGGGGAGGCAGATACAACCATATTCACGGTTCGATGGACGACGGCGGGCGACTACAATATTCATTACTCGGATACGTCCGGGCGCAACCTCCGGTGGGATATCCACCCTCACGACTTTTCAGCACCACCCGACGACCGACACTTCCACCCGCCACCAGACGCATCCAGCGCGGATACCCACGTAGAAAAATCGTGCCTCAAGGAACCCTCAGTCGACATTGTTGCCCGGGCAATTCATCTCTTATGGCGACAGGCACTTGACGAGGGCTCAATGACGAGCATTAACGCCGGAACGAACCACCCCTGACCGCGCTCAACACAGGGTATCGGTACTCAGTCGGATTCCTCTCACATCTGAAGCCGTGAGGCTCCTCCTTGTTTCTCTGTGAATAGACCGCTGTCCTCCAGAATCAGTGGGTTCGAGTCATATCGTTTGAGTGCTACTCGGTGCAGTTATCAACAAATTCTGTGATGATTCGGTTGAATTTGTCTGGTTCTTCGAGGAATGGACAGTGCCCACTGTCTGTGAATCGTTCAAGGGTAGCGTTCGGCGTCTGCTCTGCGATGTATTCGACTCCAGCAGGGTCTAACAACGTGTCGTCTTCACCGACGCAGACGAGCGTTGGGATATCTACATCACTGAGAACATCGCGGTAGTCGCGGACTGATTGATCGAAGAAGATCGCGCTTTTGATCGCGGGGGGAACGCGGGCGATCTCGTCGAACACGAGCTGTCGGATGTCGGCAGGCGGTTCGTTAGCGAACATCTGGTCGATCAGTACCGCACCCAGTTCGTGGTGATCCGTTTGCGCGAGTTCCATGAGATCAATCAGTTCATCGAAGTCAAACACGCCGTGCTCGTAGTCCTCTTGTTCGAGATCGAGCGGTTGTTGCTCGACGGATACGAACCCGGAGAGTCGGTCAGTGCCGAAGTGGTCGATGTACTCCCACGCAACCAGCGATCCCATTGACCATCCGACGAGCACGATATTCTCGAAGCTTTGACTCTCAAGGAACGCTTCGAGATCAGCGGCATACGTCGGGAGTGTATGACCGGTCTCTGACTTCGCAGACCGACCATGACCACGGAAATCAAGCACGACTGGCCGGTGGTCTTCAGCGATGCTGTTCTGCTGTTCGTTGAAGAACCGGCTACCCATCAACACGCCATGGAGAAAGACGACTGGCGTTCCATCACCTGATTCTTCATAGTACAACTGGGTGCCGTTGATTGTTTCTGTCGGCATACGTGATCGTTGCTGACGGAGAGGTTAGTTGTTGCCCGTCAGAACGTGGTCCGGTGAGGGGTAGTTTCACGCGTGTTGAGGACAGTGATTCGAGTATGTCGTCGTCCTCACACCATCGTGTAGAGTCGCCCGATGCCTCAACGATTTTCGAATACCACGACCTTACCCCGCCAACGACTGCTGACGTGTATCGAGCAAAGAAGGATCTCAGTGGGCATCTCCCCCAGACGCCGCTCGTCAAGAGTGAATGGCTCTCTGAAAAGTACGAGGCTGAAATCTACCTGAAACGAGAGGATACGCTTCCGACGGGGTCGTTCAAGATTCGTGGTATCACGTGTCTTCTTGCTGGGTTGAGTGAGGAGTTCCGGCAGCAAGGAGTCATAACAGCAAGCACTGGAAACTACGGACGCGCACTCTCACAAGCCGCCCGTTGGTTCGGTACTGACGCACTCGTCACCGTCCCGGAGGGGACGGGCCAGAACCGGATTGATGGGATCGAACGACTTGGCGGGCGTGTCGAAGTCGTCGGTGCCGATTACGATGACGCCGCAGAGTGGGCAGCCGACCTGGCTGCTGAAGAGGGATATCGATACGTCCATCCTGGTAATGAACGGCGAGTGATCGCCGGCACCGGAACTGCGGGACTGGAAATCGCCGAGACACTCCCTGACGTGGATGTTGTTCTCGGGCCGATTGGGGCCGGTAGCATCGGAGCTGGCTACAGTCTCTCGGTTGGGCAGGTTACTGATGCCGATGTAATCGGCGTTCAAGCCGCCAACGTTGACGCGGCCTACCAAGCGTGGCGGACCGGTGATCTGACTCCACAAGAGGAGGCTAATACGTTCGCTGACGGCATCGCAGCGCGCGTCCCGTATGCCCTTCCAATGGAGGTGATGCGGGAGCACATGGACGAGATGTACACGGTGAGTGAAGCGGAAATCGTCGAGACGGTAGCGGCGGTGTTCCGAGAAGAACGCATCTTGATGGAAGGCGCGTGTGCGCCGCCGTTCGCCATCCTCGAAACGCTCCGAGGCGAAATAAACGGGCAGACAGTCGTCATTCCGGTCACCGGTCGGAACCTCCCTGGCTCAAAGGTTGAACAAGTGGTGTGCGACGCCTGACTTGCCAGGAGGTCACACCACACACCAACCTCATTTAATACGGGGATTAGGTCCCCGTCATCCGTCGGTTTGGGCATATCCCACTCAACGGTTTGACACCAACATCTAGATACACGTTCTCAAGTGGATCTTTCAGGTATCAGGGTCGGTCTTTTTATACGTGAGCTCTTTTTGCACCATTGCTCCTCGTTTCGTGTTCGGGTGGGTTCAAGCGATCCAAAGTATCATTCGGGGCGGGCGTGTCGGGTGTGGGTATGGTTGTGGTTCGCGGTGAGCGGTTAGATCAGTTCTTGCTGCGACAGTGGGAGAGCGGGGTGCCGCATGGGCTTGGGGAGCGGTCGGGGCGGTTGTGTGTGACGGCCGGGTCGATCGCGGAGCGGAATCTGAAGCGGTCGCTCGTGTCAGAGGGAGTGCCGGCGTCGCAGGCGGCGTCGTACTCGTCTATCGAGGATATTGCGCGGGCGGTCCTCTCCGCTCACCACGGGTCACGGGCGGCAGTGCTGGATCCGTCGTTGCGACGGCGAGCTATCGTTGAGATCGTATCGGAGGCTGCGTGTGAGAAGCCGGAAACGCCGCTTGAGCGGTTCGTCGATCGGGTCGAATGGGATGAGGACGCGTATGCGCGCTTGTCATCGGAGCTTGAAGCGTATTTCCGGGCGTCGAACGTCGGAGCGCCATCTGAAGCGTACCGGGGTCACGAGTCGTTGAAGGCGGTCGCTGCAGGACTGTCGGATCCGTTCGCGGCGTGGAAATCATCACAGGGGTTGGCGGCGTTTGCGAAGATTCACGCAGCGTTACGTGAGCGGATGCAGGAAGTGCCGGCACACGTGTATTTGTCGCGGAGTCACTTGGTTGCGGCTGCGAGCGAGCGGCTCGCTGGTGAGTGGGAGGCGGTGTTTCCGACGGTTGAATGGGTCGGTGTGGCGACGGTGAACGTGTTTGACAACCCGACGACGCGGTTACTCGCGGCGCTAGACGATCTTTCGGGTGGGCCGACGGTGAACGTGTTTGGTCGGTCGGGAACGCGAACGGATCTGGTATCGCGGTTACGGGCCGTCGGGGTGGATGTCACTGAGGGTACGGCGGAACGGTCGGCGGTGAGTGAGGCGGTTGACGACGTGTTGGCGGTGGCGCAAAACGAGTTCGAGGGTGAGGAGCCGGCAGGTGGCGTGGAGTTGGTCGAGGCACCGGATCATCGGCGCGAAGTGGAGGCGGTGGCGGCGCGGATACGGGAGTTGTTTGCTGATGGTGTGGTGCCGAAAGACGTCGTTGTCGTGGCGCGTGATGCTGGTGCGTACCGGTCAGTGGTTGAGGACGTGTTCACGACGAACGAGTTCCCGTATCACGTGGAGACGCGGGTGTTGATGGGGAACGTGCCGGCGTACCGGTTCGTGAAGGCGACGATCGATCTGATCGCGGTAGTGTCGGAAAGGCCGAACGCATCAGTCGGATATGAGGCGGTAATCGGTCCGTTACGGCTCGGGTTGTGTGTACTGGACACGGACGTGGGATCGTGGCCGGTGCCGCAGGCGGAGTTTCTGCGGCTCGAAGAGGAGTTCGCGGCGGCCGAAGAGACGTCTGGGCCGCGA
Organism: Halorubrum alkaliphilum; assembly: GCF_017873815.1. GTDB lineage: Archaea > Halobacteriota > Halobacteria > Halobacteriales > Haloferacaceae > Halorubrum > Halorubrum alkaliphilum. The sequence continues at coordinate 16,516 of NZ_JAGGKQ010000013.1, forward strand.
AGCGTGTCGGAGTGGGCTGAGTTCACGGGTGACCGGTCGGGGCGTGAGTGGGAGATCGCGTCGGTGTACCTAGCGTGGATTCAGGAGCAAGCTGACCGGTCGGTGCCTGACGGAGCGTGGCTGAGTGAGTGGATTCAGCGACTGTTAGGGCAGCACATAGAGCAGATGGTAGGAACCGACGTGCAGAGCCCGGTTGGTCCGATGGTGGATCCGAGCCGCTCGGACTTGTCGTCGAAACACGAGAGTCATTACGCGGAACGCGTACAGGATCAGGCTGGGCGAGTCAGGGCGTACGTGGACCGAGCGGGGCAGTTGACCCCTACTGATGCTGGGAGTGGGTGGGAGCTTGCTGCGCGGGCGGTCGGTGACGTGATGGGCAGTGAGTCGATCGGGACGCGGAACGCGGACGCGAGCGCGGTACGAGTGGTGGACGCCGGTAACACGTACTTCCTCGATGCAGCACACGTGTTCGTGCTCGGGTTGTCCGCGGAGACGTTCCCGCAATCGTTCACACCACCGACGTTTCTACATGAAGACTTGTTCGACGCGGTGTACGACGTGGCACACGGAGCTGACGGCGAAACGACGGAAGACGTGGACCCGTACGTGTTTTACGAGAATCGACAGAGCCAGTACGGCCAAGACCTCGATTTGTACGAGGCAGCGGCGGGTGTCAGTGCTGAATCCGTGACGTTGCTGCACAATTACCTGGATTCGGCGTCGGATCCGGTGGCGTGGTCGTCGTTCGTCGATTACCTCGATCCGGAGGCAACGGAGGACGCGTACGTGTCCCGGATCGCCGTTGATGACTGGTTACCAACGGTGCGTGGAGCTTCCGGTGCCACGGCAGGGACGGCCACCCCGGATGATTCGGTAGCGAAACACGGTGCGGTGTCGGCGTGGAGTGAGTTGGCCGGGCGGGATCGGCTGCGAGCGTACGCGTTTCATGCGGCGGACGCAGGTCACGTGTCCGGCCCGTCTATCTCGCCGATCGCGTTCACGCGGCTGGCGTTGTGGACGGACGGCGAGGCGTTCCACGGGACGATCCGCCCGCGGGTTGACCGGTTGACGACCCCGACGTTCCGCGTTGGCGTTGACGAAGCGGACGCAGCGTTCTCGCCGGACATCGACCGAGAAGCAGTGACGGGTGACCCGGCACGGTCGTTTGAAGCCGATCTGTACGCACAGTGTGAGCTGAAATACTACTTCTACCAGTACCTGTTCAACCGAGACGGTGACGAAATCGACCGCAATCGGATTCCAGACGGGCGGCAGTCGAATCCGACGAGTCGCTTCGGGCGCGTGCCACGGCTGCTTCGTGAACAGCACGTGACAGACCGGTATGGAGACGCGATCCGTGTGCTGATCGAGGAACTTGCGCCGGACCGGCAGGCAGATTTGAACGCGTTCAGCGACCCCGGCGCGGTCGTTGCGTGGTGGCGTGAGAACGCGCCGTCGAACGCACCGCCGTCGATCGCGCAGTCACTCATTCGGGAGTACGAGCGCGTTCAGTCGGAATTGGCGGCCGGGGTAACCCGTAACTGGGACTGGGTCGGTGGGCGAACAATTGATGCGGGCGACGGGTCGCTCGCGCTCGGCCCCCACCGGGTCGATACGGTGACGTTTCCGGCAGCAGATGAGCCGGACCCCGACGGTCGTGACGCGGGACCGTATCACCTCCCGGTTTTTTACGTCGCTGAACGCGGTGCAGCAACGCACGCACCGAAACTGTGCTGGGAGCCGCCGCGTGACGGGGCGTTGCGGCCACAGGAGTGTCACGACGTGTGCCGGCAGTGTGATGGCGCGACCTGGTGTCAAATCGGGTCGAAATTCGACCTCGATCACCGGTTACACGGGGCCGCGATCGAATATACCGATCCGATCGGCGTGGTGTTCGTTGAACAAGGCGTGAGCGGGCCGAGCGGCCGAAACGGGTACCTTGTCACGCAACCAGGGACGGAAGACTGTCTTGATGCGGTCGAACAGACGGAACGACGCGTGACACCGGCAACGTGGCAGCGCTTGGCAGAATCGTGGCGGGCGGATCTCACGGAGCACCTCGAAGCGATGCAGCATGACATCGGTGAGACGGCCGTGTACAACGTGGACGAAGCGTTCGTGGGCGAAGGGACGGATCGGTACGGGAACAACACGGGAAGCGGTGACAACGGCTGTGCGACGTGCGTGTATCGTGACCTGTGTCAGCTACCCCAAAAGGTGAACGAGCGATGACGGGGCGTATCTCCGCGATACCGCCGTTGGAGACGCGGGGCAGCGTGTCGTTGAAGGGCCCGCAGCAAACCGTGTTCGACAGGTTCCATGACCCGCAGTACGGTCGCGTGTGTGTGAACGCCGGCGCGGGGACCGGGAAGACGATGACGATGATCCGAACGGTCGCACAGGCCGTCGTCGCGGAGGACGACGCCGGGCGTGATCCGTTCGATCAGATCCTGTTGACGACGTTCTCGAACGACGCGGCACACGAGCTCAAAACGCGGCTGAAAACGCAGCTCCGTGAACACGACGCCGTCACAACTGACCAGTTGAGCGACGCGGTGTGGCGGAACATCGAAACGAACGCGGATATCGGCACGATCGACGGGTTCCTCCAAGGGTTACTCGAAGAGATCGCTGTTGATATCGGGGTGCCGGCATCGTTCGAGATCCGCGATTCGGTTACCGAATCCGATCTCATCGATACCGTGTTCGATGCTGTGCGGGGTGACTGTCCGTCGGAACTCAGGCAACTCCGCGACGCGTTCCCGCCAACGGACGATCAGCCGGCCGGCTACCGTGATCTAGTCGTACAGATCCAACAGAAGTGCCGGGAGTACTGCTGGACGCCGGCGAAAGCCACACGACACCTTCGAAAGAGCCTCACGGAAATGCACGCCGGGCACGACCGGCCAGCAACCATCGATGACGTACAGGAAATCCTGGAGTCACTTGTACCGAATCCATCGATGCTATCCGATACCGACGACGACGCCCTCGCGCAACTACTCGTACACGTCCAAGAGACGTACGAGAACACGGCAGCGGTGATCGACGCGTTCAGCGTGGTGCTCGAATCGTTCGAACGGCATTACGACCGGTTAACGCTCGAAACCGGCGCACTATCACACACTGACGTGACGTTTCTCCTCGTCAGGGAACTCGACGGCGACGCACACGGCTTGGATGGCCGCCTCCCGTCGGCTGTCGCCGATCGGTGGCGGGACAGCCTCGCCTCGCGGTACCAGTACGTGTTCGTCGATGAGGTACAGGACACGAGTTACGCGCAGTGTCAAGTGCTGTCTCACGTGATCCGTAACGACGCACACCAGACGCAAGTGCTGTTGATCGGCGACGTGAAACAGTCGATTTACGAGTGGCGGTCGGCGGAACCGGAAATATTCGGCGACGTGATCGATGCCGCACAACGCGCGGACAACCTCCGTGACCGGGACGTCGAACCGAGTGTCGTCGATGATCACTTCGGGATCCGCGGGTTGACGCACGTCCCGTTGACGCTGAACTTTCGCAGTCACCCGGACATCATCGCGGCGGCCAACCGACTGTTCTCGCACGTGTTCTCACACCCGAGCCTCGGCGGTATGGGTGACATCGACATCGCGTATGAACCGTTAGACGCGTTCCGTGACGACGGCGACGCGAATCAGGCACGCGTTCACGCGATGGATTTCTCCGGGAACACGACGCGTGACGACTGGGTTCGCGTCGAAACCGAGCGCATCGCTTCGACGATTGCGACGATCGTTGACCCTGACGACGACCCGCCGGTGCGGGTCGATCCGTACACGAAATCCGAAGCGAGTACGCCCGTGCCACCGGACCCGGGTGACATCACGCTACTGTTCAGATCGCGGTCTCGCATGGAGGAGTACGCCACCGCGCTTCGAGATCGCGGCCTCCGCGCCGCAGTCGATGCGAGCGATGACCTGTTCGAAACAACCGAGATCAAACTCATCATCGACATTCTCGAATGGTTCGCTAACCCACACTCCCGTCCGTCGTTACTACGTATCCTCAGGTCCCCGTTGGTCGCGGTTTCCGATGAGACGCTTCGGACCGTCCCGCGGTTCAACGGCAGCGTCCAAGCGTTGCTCGACGACTGGCCCGAACGCCTCCCATCCGACGATCGTGACCGAATCGCTGGGCTCGTCGCGCTCCGAGATGACTTACGGTGGAGTCGTGAAGAGGCGAAATCCGATCTCGTCCACAAGATCCTCCGACATTCAGGGTTCGAGACCGTCCTGCTCACGAACCCGAAAGCGATCCGTGAGTACGGGAACCTGTGGACACTCACCGAACTCATCGACCAATGGGAAGAAGACGAACTCCTCGCGTATCGAGAACTCGTCGATCGACTCACGACGCTACGAGATTTGACACCGCAGAACCAACCGGACTTCACCGTCGCACCGATCGCCAGCGAAGAAAACGACGACGCGGTCGTACTAACCACTGTACACGCGTCGAAGGGTCGTGAGTTCCCCGTCGTGTTCCTCGTCGATCTGTTGAACCGACTCAACTTCCCGCGCTCGCAACTCAACCGGCTCGTCTGTAGTCGCCGCGACGGGCTCGCCATCCGCCCGCAACCCGGTGACACACCATTCCCCGAGGGACTCGATATGGATAGTCCGGACGATGACGGCGTCTGGCTCGGAACCGATCGGTCCAACGGCCCGATCGCAACGGCAACCGGCCCGATTTGGCTCTCCGACGAGCGAACCGACGACGGACAGTTCCAGTACGGGAATCAGTTGAACCGACATCTCGAAAGAGAGGTCGCCGAATCGTGGCGGAATCTCTACGTCGCGTTCACTCGCGCCGCCGACCACGTCTTCTTCGGCCTCTGCACCGACCAGATCTACCACGGAGAGTACACCACGTGGATGGCACCGATGCGAGACGTGTTCTTCCCAGACACCGACGCACCAACCGGGACCGTCGAACTCACGCCAACCGACGACCGCCTCGATGATCGTGCCGGACACTCCACTGCCAGCACCGGTAGTCACGATCCGTTCACACTCGGAATTGATGACGTGCCGCTCAACGCTACACCGCGCGTCTCACAGGATCGTGAACCGTTACCCGCTGTTGACGAGTTCCTCGCCGGAACACCGGAGACAGATACGATTGACGCGCTCCCGTTACGACCACAGTCACTGACGGCGACGGCCGTTCACGACTTGCTGTCCTGCCCACGTCGATATCAGTACGAACACGTCCAAGACGTCACACCGATGTCACCGCCCCGCGAACAGGACATCTCACCGCCTGCCGGGCTCGCCCCAGCCGAGTGGGGGACCGTCGTCCACGACGTGCTTGAAGCACACGTCGTCGCCGGCCGTGACCTTGACACGGAGCTCGCTGCTGTCCGCACACGACACGGAGAAGAAGTGGTTGATGAGCTCACCGACACCGTGATCCCGAACTTCGACGCCACTGACACCGGTACACGCCTCCAGGCGAGCGTTGCTGACGGAGACATTCTTGCCGAAGAAACATTTGATGTCACGCACGACCTCGGCGAGACCACGACCCTGATCCGCGGTGACATCGATCTGCTGTACAGATGGGACGGCGGCTGGCACATCGTCGATTACAAAACTGGTGGTGTCCGCTCCGACGCTGAGTACGCAACCGGTCGATACAAAACCCAACTGCAAGCGTACGCCTGGTTACTCACGAACCTCTACGATATCAATGTCACCAGCGCTCACCTCATCTACGTCCACGACGGCGGGACAACCCACGATGTCGCCGTTGATCACGCGACGTTCGACGCCGCGCTGAACCGTGTCACTAAGCAATTGTCGCTCACACGCAACGAAAACGGTCGAATCATGTTAGCAACCACCCCCTCGCCCGACCCTGACGATCACCCAGATCGGGCGGCGCTTGATGAAACGACTCGTTGCGGCTCCTGCCCGTACGGGCAGAGCAAAGGCGGGCCATGCCGATTCGGTTAACAGATCTCAGTGTAGCGGACATCGACGACCTACTCACGCCGTCCTGAGTGCTTCGCTACTAATCCAAGGGAACGTATATACGACGAACAACCAACAAATAAAAACATCAAAATGGCTGTCCTGGACGATCTCTCCGGCTTCGAGTTCGAGGACGTGATGGAAGACGTTTTCCGGAATCTCGGCTACGAGAACGTCCGGCAGGCGGAACGGACGGCCGACGAGGGGCGCGACGTCATGATGGAAGAGGTCGTTGACGGGACTCGCAGGGGTGTCGTCGTCGAGTGCAAGCACACGGGAACCGTCGGGCGTCCGGTCGTGCAGAAACTGCACTCGGCGATTGCCACCTTCGAGTTCGACGGACCGAAACGCGGGATGGTGGCGACGACCGGTCGGTTCACCGGCCCGGCCATCGAGTACGCCCAGCGACTCCGGCGGAACGACGACCCGTACCCGATAGAGCTGATTGACGGCGAAGACCTGCGCGAGATCGCCGACGAGATCGGACTCGATCTCTACAACGGCCGGATCGAAATCCTGTGCGACGAAACGCTTCGACCGTTCGATCCGGCGACATCGGTGGCGGCACCCGCCGAGGAAGCGTTCCAAGACATCGACAACATCGAGTCGACGGACCTTCCCGCACCGCATTCTCACGTCACGTTCCGACCGGTCGTCGCCGTGACGGCGGACACGAACGCGGTCTTCGAGACGTCGGTCGGCGTGATTCACCGGGTCAACGATCGGTCCCGGTTCGTCGTTCACGCCGAACGCGGCCACCCGGAGACCGCGTCCGGTGACGTCTCGAACCTCGTGTTGGAGAACCTTCACGCGACCGTCGATCTCGAAGCGGACCGGTTCGAAGATCAGTTCGATGTAGTCGAAGAGCGGCGGTTCGGGCAGACACAGACCGAGTACAAAGACTGGGCTGTAGACCGACTCAGAGAACACCAAACCACGACGGTCTCCTACACGGGAGACAACAACGTCACGTACACAAAAACGTGTGAACCGAACCGCTCCGACATTTCGATACAGTCAATCGAACCGGTGTACCTGCCGCAGGTCCGACACACGACGGATCTACAGGAGTACTCGTATCCGTACGAGTATTTCGCGGCGGGACCATCTCGCGTAACGAGCGAAGACGAAATCCACCAATGCGTCCACTGCGACATCGCAGGCACCGACAACACCTACACGTACTGTGCGAACTGCGGAAGCATTAATTGCAACTCACACATCAAAACTGAGCGACTGGAGGAAACACCGGTCTGTACCGGATGCGCGGTAACCGAGCGCTTTGCGTTCAAAACGAAGTACTTCTATGACGAGGCGAACCGTGATGCGTTCCGGGAAGAGTACGAGGCGATGCCGTTCTACGAGAAAGCGAAGGAGAACACGTGGCTGGTCGTCAGCGCAGCCGTGTTCGTCGTACTCGTACTTCTCGGAGTGCTGGCTACCGTTGGCGGGCTCTGACTCCCGGTGCAAATATCAGACCATTCTTCGGTGGGTCTCCACAGTCTCGTACTGGGATTACAAAAACATCATTCACGCAACCACGCTGGTTTCCCGACGCGCGCGGTTCCATTCTTGATACATCGCCTCTACGGGCGTATTTTAGTTGGATAATTGTTATTATTGGCGGTATGGTCGTGCTGTCAGTCGGGTGGTCGTGCTGTGAGTCCGGATTCTGCTTCTAACGGCCTGAGGAGTTAGAAATCGCGGGCTAACGTTTATACGTACCCACGGGTTTTGCCGGTGTGCATGCAGCAAGTCATCGACCGAAAACTGTACGATACAGACCAAGCCGAACAGATCGCTAGGTACGCACCGCTGACCGACAGGGGCGATTTTAACTACCTGATCGAAACTTTGTACAAGACCGCCGACGGCGAGCACTTCCTTCACGGCGAGGGGGGCGCAGCCACGAAATGGGCAGAGAAAATCAGCAATCAGCGCACGCCTGGCGAAGAGATCCGGCTGTTGACCGACGACGAAGCGCTGGACTGGTGTGAGGAGCGAGCGATTGACGGCGGAATCGTCGTCGACGAGTTCGGCCACCTAGTCGAAACGTAGCTCCGGGAGTCGCCTCGGAAGCCCACAACCCGGTAGGTGGGTGGCGTACTTCGGATCATTCCCGGAGCGAGGCTTATGCCAGAACCCAGGCGTGTCAATCGCCTTCAGCGGCGAGGGACGAAGTGCGACACGCGAACGTACCATCCGATCCCCGAACTCTCCGTAGGATCGAGCGACGGGAGAGACGAATTATTGATCACATCGGTGGGGTTAGAAGCCCGTCGACGTGGGCAGATCGAGGAGGTCATCGAACAGCTCGCCGCCGACGGCCATGCCCTCCCCCCACCGTTCTCCGAACCAGAGCTCTATCGAGCAGCCGCAAGCGTCGGGATTCCAGTCTGGGAACCGGAGGTGAAAAATCGATTCACTGGCGGGATACTTGACCGACTCAACTACGAGTGGGACCCAGTCGCCCAAGGGTTCGTACCGGTAGTCGGAGAGACCTTGATCGGCGCTATCAAAACTGCCGCCGAGACTGTCGTTCCAGCTCTAAATTCAGAGATCTCACAGTCGCTTCGGAGACGGCTCGAAGACTGGTGTGAGTTACACGGCTTCGATTCACTGGAACACACAGCCGTTCAGACGATTATTGCACGCCAAGCACTCCTGAGTGTCCTCCTGCAGGCAGCACTCTACGAGCGACAGCGGAAGCAGCACGCGTGGCCACAGCTCGACACTAATCCGCAGACCACACTTCGCCAAATCGAGGAACGAACAGGGCACCCCGGATTCAAAGCGTGTGTGCTTGACGACGTTGTGCAGCTATTCGAGGCGACGGATCTGGAAGCAGTCCTCAGCGAACGACACAGAGTGTTGTATTCGAGCCAGCCCGCAGAATCCATCGGGAAGCTCTACGAAGCGCTACTCCCAAGCGAGTACCGCAGGACGATCGGTCAGCACAGAACCCCACCAGAGATCGGGAGCCTAATGCAGACGTGGGCGACCAGCGGTGGAGACACCGTCCTCGATCCGGGCATGGGTGCCGGCGGCTTGTCGACGCCGTTCCATCCACGATGGGACGTAAGTACTGATCCAGGAGATGTCACGGGAATTGATCGGAGTCCAATCGCCGCCCGTATGGGAATCACAGCACAGACACTGGCCCGACAAGGCACGACAGCCCAACTAACTGACTTCCTCGATCTCGCCCCGGGAGACTTGGATCACGACGTCGACGCAGTGGTGTGTAACCCGCCGTATACCCGCTATCAGGAACTCCCCGCAGAGTACAGAGCCGAACGCAACGCCCAAGCCGAAGACCAAACAGGGGTAGAGATCCCCGGTACCTCGCCGCTGTATGCATACTTCCTGTACCACTTGCGGCAGTTCCTCGATCCCGGGGATCGGACGGCAGTCATCGTCCCACACGCCTTCCTGGCTCGGGACTACGGAACGCCACTCAAGCGGTTCCTGTTGCGAGAGTTTCACGTGAAAGCGCTCCTGATGTCTGATCCGAACACCGAGTCGGTATTCGAGAATGCGCAGACGACCGAGCTGATCCTGTTTCTCGAAGCACGGAGTGAGGATGACGACACGGACGTGACGCGGTTCATTCACGTCGACGAGAAGCAGGACGTCCCGAGCCTCACCGACTCGGTCCGAAACGGCAGGCAAGGGGAAACGGAGTGGGGAGTCGTGCACTGCGTTGAACAGGCGGACTTGGCTCCCGAGCAGAAGTGGGAGCGCTTGTTCGACCCGATTGACGTCGAAACATCTCCTCGTCTCACGCCGCTCTCGGAACTCGCGGACGTTCGCCGCGGGTTACAGACGGGCGAGAACGATTTCTTTTGCCTCACACAGGAGACCATCGACGCATGGAGAATCGAGCAGCGATTCCTCGAACGAATGGTTCCGAAGCCGGAGTACATCGAGGGGTACGATGTTCGTTCAAACGACTGGCAACATCACCATGATAACGACCGGCCTACCCGGCTGCTATACCATACCGATCCCGTCGAGGGAGTGCCTGCAACGACCTACGATGAGGAGGCTGGCCGCGCGAAGTGGAGTGAAGCTACAACAACGGAAGAACCAGCGGTCTCGGTAGTGGAGTATCTACGGCACGGCCTACCTGAGCACAAAACGCTCTCGACACGGACAACCGTCCACCGTCGGGAGCCCTGGTACTGTGTTGAGCGGGGTGATGTCGCGCCGATACTGATACCATCGATGAGCCGGTCAGGCATCCGCTTCCTGCTCAACGAAACCAACGCGCGACACCTGAACAGTTATTATGGGGTCTACCCTGACCCGGCGATTGGACGGACCGGGAAGAAAGCGCTGCTCGCATATCTGAACTCCACCTTCGTCGACAAAATTGTCTCGCAAGAGCAACACACGTTGTCAAGCGGACTAAAGAAAATCGAACCGGGAGACGCGAAAGACATCCCTGTCATCGATCCGCAAAAGTTCCCTGATACTGTCGTCTCCACGCTCGCTGACTCTTTCGACGACCTTCGGGAAGCCGCACGACGTAACGAGGATGAGGAGCCCATCATCAGTCGAATCGATTCAGTGCTCGAACGGGAATTGTAGCAGGCATCGCTCTACCCTGTGGCTCACATCACTCCGTACTGGGATTTCAATGAGTCATACTCGTCGGGATTTGGGAGCACTGTCTCCCGGCTCTGTCGTTGGTCAACCTCACCGTTGAGAAACGCGTACATATCCGAGGCTGTGGGTTCTAAACCGTACCACGGTGCAATACTGCGCAGATCATTCTCGTGGATGTCCGCGTGTTCGATGAGGAGGAGCGCGTAGCTCACTTGCCTTGATCCGGTATCGGCCACGAGACTGTGACAGACGACCTGGGCAGGAGTGAGATTCTCGCCCGGTGCGTACCAAAATGCCGGTTCACCTGCCAGGAAAAACTGGAGGTCGAATGCGGCGAACCGCGCAAGTCCGGTTATCTCCCACTCATCAGCGGCTTGGAGAGCTGCGGTGTCGTCTTTGGTGTGGACGTGGACGAGTGCCCGCTCGGGGTCGGACCACTCGACTGTTGCACTTGGCGCGAGACGCCGGACACGGGTGCGGTGCTCGTGGAGAATAACGGCTTCTGCGAAGTCGTGTAACGGTTGTAGGCCGGGTACGAGCGCATACTCCGGTCCGGATGGGGAGAGCATTGCGCGATTTTTCAACGAATCCAGCGCGTTGTGGACTGCCTGTCGGGTGATCCCTAGCCGGTCAGCGATTGTTCTTGCGCGCCAAGGTTTGTTCAGAAACCAGCAGATACGTATCGTCGCTGGTGAGAGCAGGTTGGGCCACTCAACGTGACCTAGTTTTGAGAGTAGATTTCGGTACGCTTCGATCACGGGATGGCCAGTAACGCGCAGAAGTCGCTGATTGTGATGGCCTCTGGATTCGTCGATGAGTCCTGCGGTGTGTAGCTCATCGGCCGTCCGGTAGATCTGTGAAGTACTAAACCCGGTTTCGTCTGCGATCTCGTTAATGGTCGCTTCGCGCCCGCGGTGAAGAGCGTCGATGAGTGAAATTCCTGCGTTCGTGAGCACTACTGTAAAACGAAATAGTCAATCACATATAAGTGCTATTGGAAGTTGTTTTACTGTAGCCTATTTCAATCAGCTGTCGAGTCGAACAGCCGGTGATGATTTTCGAGCCATTCGACCTCGTGGTACGTCACGTCATCCTGGATGTCGGATTCTAACGGGAGTGGATTTGAAGGGCGGTTCGTGTAGGTGAGGTTGATTTCGATACAGGGTCCATGCTCAGAGACGCAATCAAATCCATCGTCACAAGCATATACGACGCTGAACCACCGGATTTGAAACCCGAAGTGATCACAGACATCTCTGACGACTGCTGCATCACAATAGGGCGTATGGATCCACAACTCACCGCCAGCGTATGCTCCATCTTTGACGCACCAGATCTCATCGAGCGACCGAAGAAATGCTGCTGCGCGATTGTAGTGCGCTTCAGTCAAGCGGTCCCACCAGTAGTATCGTTCAACTTGGTCAACGAGCAGCTGGAGGCAGTCACCACACACATCGTACTCGGTCTCTCCAAGACAGACATCGTGGAGTTCGTCATGATGTGTGGTGTCGCACGCATCGCATGCTGGACGGGAACTTGTATCTTGACACACGGAACGCGCATCAGAGTCGATGTGGTGGGAATACGCGCTGCTATGCTCTGTTTGTTCAGATTTACTCGCATCGGTATTCTCGGTCATTGGTCTCTAACCGAGAACCATCAGTCACGTCGGTGACTGGGTTCCCGGCTAGAACCCGACCGACGGGAGACTAGCCATCTGTAATAGCAAATATCGGGTTGCTGTAAATAGTTTCTGTGCACTCCACCAGAGGGTTCTAACCGTACTAAGACGTTGATGGCTGTATGGATATGATCACGATTGAGCGGGAGGACGACTGGTTCGTGATCACGGACGAAGAGACCGGGGTGACGACCCAGGGAGAGACGAAATTGGAAGCGTTGCTGGTGCTGGCTGATCTTTCTACGAGGAGAGAATCCCGGCGTTTACGCCGGGAGTGAATCCGACAACGTTGACACAGTCTCTCACCGATTGCAGGCTGGATATTCTACGCTCATCCACACCATTAAGTAAGTGTATTTACATAGGCTATGTATGGCGATTAAGGCCACACGCACCTACGTTGGTTCCATCCAGAACCACCAACAGGTTTGTGATGGCCTTGATTCGCTCGGAGACTCCGCCTCGAAAATCTGGAACATCGCACGATGGACCGCTGACCGTATCTGGGACGCAACCGGCGAAATTCCCGATTCAGGAACGCTGAAATCGTACATGAAGAACCAGTCGTGCTGGAAAGACTTGAACGCACAATCCAGTCAGAAAGTCATTGAAGAACTTTCTGACGCTTTCCAGTCATGGTTCGATCTGCGACACAAGTTCAGCGAGGCGAATCCGCCCGGCTACCGCAAACACGGCGACAGCCGACCACGTTCCACGGTGACATTCAAAGAAGACGGGTTCAAACACGACCCTGAGAACAACCGGGTTCGACTCTCGAAAGGCTCGAATCTGAAAGAACACTTCTCGGATTTCCTGCTTTGCGAGTACCAGACTCGACCTGATGTTGATCTCTCGGAAGTCAACAGCGTACAGAACGTTCGTGCCGTCTGGAACGGTGACGAATGGGAACTCCACTTTATCTGTAAAGTCGAGCTCGAATCTGCCGACACAGCAGGCGACGGTGTTGCGGGGATCGACCTCGGAATTACAAACATCGCCACGATCGCCTTCCCCGACGAATACGTGTTGTACCCCGGAAACTCGCTCAAAGAAGACAAACACTACTTCACCAGAGCTGAGTACGACACCGAGGGAGAGAACGGCCCGTCAGAGCAGTCGATGTGGGCACGTCGGAAACTCTCCGAACGTGAGACACAGTACTACCATACGGTGACGGACGCCATCATCACGGAGTGCGTTGATCGCGGTGTTGGCACGCTCGCGGTGAGCTGGCCGGAAGACGTCCGAGAGTCAGACTGGGGCAAGACCGGGAACAAGAAGCTCCACTCGTGGGCGTTCGACCGGATCTACCAGTACCTCGCGTACAAAGGCGAGATGCGGGGTGTTGAGGTGCTGAAAGAGAACGAGTGGAACACCTCGAAAACGTGTTCACGATGTGGAGACGACACGAAATCGAACCGTGTCGAACGTGGGCTGTACGTTTGCTCGTCGTGTGAGTTGGTAGCCAACGCGGATTGTAACGGAGCGGAGAATATGCGCCAGAAGATAACTCCGAGTCCTCACGGTGAGGATAGGAGTAACGGCTGTGTGGCACAGCCATCGACACACTTGTTCGACCGCGAGAGCGGGACGTTTCACACGAGAGAACAGGTCGTGTCGTAGACCAGCAAATATCCCAAATGCGGTACGGGAAGCCTCGCCGTTTACGGCGAGGAGGATGTCACTCTTGGAATACCCCAGTCGTATCAAGTTCTGAAGCTTCCTCAAAGGTATTCCGCTCGCGCTCAATCTCCTCTAAGCCATCATCGAGAAGAATCTCTGCAACATCTTTAGAGATATCTCCTTGCTTGTACTGCTGGTGAAGAGTGATTTTCTCTTCGTCCGAAAGGGCTTCTCGAAGTTTCTCTCGGAGTCCCTGTCGGGCAAGCTCACTAATGTTTATTCCCCCGAGACGCATCTGGTCGACGACCTGCGTTGCTTCCTTCTCAGCTTCCCCTCGGAACTGGATTTTGTCGTTGTTCGTCGCCATCTTATCTACTCGTTCGTTCCTTACAGCAATAGATGTTGTGACGCGCCATCCGTGTCATCACAGATCTACCACTGGGCTACGGCTTGAAAAAAGAGATTCGTTGTTTCAATGATCGGACCGCGAACTACACTCGCCAAAACAGTGCCTATGATTACCACACTCTAACTAAATTTAATACAGTTGCCACGATAACCCGTAACTGACGTCCGAAACAAACCTCGTAAACGGAGAATCCCGCAACATGGTCGATACTCGCTTCAAACCGCGGCGTGCTCGTTCTCGTTTAGCCGCGGGGCACGTGTTCGGCGAGTACCTACAAGACCAGCGTGCGGAGAGACCGGACGAGAATCGCTGGGCTTGCGTCGCCATTGAACGCGAAAGTGTGACGCAATCCGGCGATCTCCGGAGACTCTCACCCGCATAACCCGGCTCCCACGCGGACTACCCGTCAGGGGCTGGGGAACACGGGAGTGCCGCCTGCTTTCGCCTAGTACTCGTTTCGCTCACAGCGTCACGCGAGTACGGCGACTGAGGCTCGCGGCAGTTTGGTCTGCGTTCGTTCCTGACAGTGGAACGAACAAGCGATTCCGTACGCGCTGAGCGTACGAAGAGTCGCTACACACATCCCCCGCAGCGTTAGCTGCGGCTACGTCGAGCCCCGGAGTCTCCGTTGGCGAGGGACGCCGGACTTTGAATCCGGAGGTCGCCGGTTCGATTCCGGCCGGGGCGACTGCATGCCGACGTGGTGTAATCCGGCGAGCATACGGTCCTGTCACGGCCGTGATCCGGGTTCGAATCCCGGCGTCGGCGTGGACGCGTGGACAACCACGTGGGGATACCCATCGAGGTAGGCAGCCCGTTGGTGCGATCAGCTGGATCGTTCCTGCGATGCTGGGCCCGGCAGGGTCTGTAACCTACATGAGCCGGTGTGGTATTCCCGGGAGATCCCGAAGCACGCCCCCGCGATGAGACGCGCGATCACGACCACTCGGTCGAGGTTGCGCAGTTGGAAAGTCGTACAGATAGATAACCAACTGCCGAACGCTCGGCAGTCCCGTGAGCCGATGGTCCAGCGGACGACGATCTGTGCCTTGGGCGCACAGGACCGAGGTTCGAATCCTCGTCGGCTCAGTGTGCCGTGACTGGGTATTGGGGAACCCAGCGGCCTGCTACGCCGTAGCCGTCTGCTATCGGCCTCCCGGTTCGAATCCGGGTCGCGGAGTCATGACAACGAATGTCTGCCCCGCCTGCGAGGAGGAAGCGTTCCGTCACGTCCCACTCGGTGAAACAACGTCAATCGACACGATTGGAAGCGTGAAAATCTGCGTCACCGGCGACGGCGCGTACTTCCACGGAACAAGGTAACCGTCATCCATCCCTGCCGTGACTGGGTGCTGATGAGCGCATTCACCTCGAAAGAGAGAGTCAGAAAATGAGCGATGTGCGTGTTCCGGCGTCCCGGTGAGCAACGCGAGGCGGGCTCGTCGGAGCAAGCTCCGACGGTGATAGTGAGACATGCGGATAGGCGACCGCGCTCGGTTTGAAACCGAGAGCTGCGAGGCTTCGGAGTTCGACTCTCCGTCTCACCGTTGGCGGGATTTCCCTAGCTTGGTCAAGGGACTGCGCTGGAACCGCAGCGTCCGCGAGGACACGAGTGTTCAAATCGCTCTCCCGCCGCTGCGTGCCGAAGTGATTCGCAGAGACGTTGGCGATTCTCGAATTGCGCCGCCATGCCAGAGTGGTCGAACGGGCACGGTTGAGGGCCGTGTGGTTAGTCCTTCCCAGGTTCGAATCCTGGTGGCGGCATCCGGCCATCGTGCCGGTAGACAAGTCCCGATCCAACGTTACGTCGCCATACCCCAGTGGTCAACGGGAAGTGGCTCAGAACCGTTAGCGTAGGTCCTCCCGAGGTTCGAATTCTCGCGGCGACAGTTCTCCCTGTGGTCTAACGGCTACGATACCTCCCTGTAGAAGAGGAGACGCACGTTCGAGTCGTGCCGGGGAGACTGCGGGACGGTGGAAGAGCCCGGCATTCACACACTCTCGCCGAATTTTTACCGGAGACCCGGTGCGACGGAGAGAGTTCCTTCATCTCACTTGTAACGAGAACACGCAGGTTCGAATCCTGCCCGTCCCACTGGCCGATGACCCTTCGCAGGCGAGGCCAATTCGCTCCAGTGGAGTAGCGGCCAAACTCACGGCCCTCTCACGGCCGAACCCCCGGTTCGAATCCGGGCTGGAGCATGTGGGCCCGGAGCCTATGCGGACAGGCAAGCGGCCTTTAACCGCAGAATAGCGGGTTCGAATCCCGTCGGGCCCTCTTGATGCCTGGGAGGCCCCCCTGGTGGGGGTGCCGGGCTGTTACCCTGACCGTGGAAGGTTCGAGTCCTTCTCCAGGCGCTCGGAACCAGTAGCAGTGATGCTCCCGGAGTCTCCGTTGGCGAGAGACGCCAGCCTTTCAAGCTGGAGGTCGGGGGTTCGATTCCCCTCGGGAGCACTCGGGAACTGGCAGTGGACACCGACGCTCTGCGTCGTACCATCGAGGTAACGACGTAGACCGGTGACGCGTCCGCTGTCGGTTCCCATAGCGTGCAGTCGTCGAGACGGTGCGTTCCTTCAGCCCGCAAGGCACACCGGGAGTCATAGCCCGTCGCGCCGTCAGTTTCCCGACCGCACGTGGCGACCGTCGAGTCGAGGCGTTGCTTCGCCAGGAACTCACAGGTTCAAATCCTGTCGGTGGCCCCGTCCATCGAGAACATCCCGGACAAAGAGAGCACGAGGGTACTCTCGACACCGGATCCGCCTCGACAGTTTCCCAGTCGCCATCACTCATCCCGTGGCCGTCAAGTTGGAGCCATCCTTCGCCTCTGGAGCCAGAAGTCTGGGTTCGAATCCCGGCGGTGGAATCCGGTCTTCCACCGTAGTGTAACCAGGTAGCACGCTGTTCCGGCTCCAGCAGTTTTCCGGCCACATCCTTGTCTCCGTAGCTCAGCCAGGACAGAGCACCGGCCTTCGAAGCCGAGTGTCGCACGTTCGAATCGTGCCGGAGACGTTCGCTGCTTGCATCCGTGTGAGCAGCACCGGTATCGGAGTCGCCTGTTGCGGCTCCGAGTGATAGTATGGAATTCAACAAGCCAAAGCAAACGGTCGCGGAGGCAACGCGAACCACCAACTACGAAGGTGGAGAAGCATTCGGGCCTACCGACCCTCGACTCGCACTGTACAAGCGCACGATCAACCAGCTGCTGGAGAACTCGTTCTACGAAACCGATGACGAGCAACTCGCCGCTGTCGTCCAGCGATTCGACGCCGCCGCAGACGAGGATCCGGAGTTCGTCCTGAAGCTCGCCGCGTACGCGCGACAGGAACTCTACTTGCGGGACATCCCACAGGTCCTGCTCGTGCTGGCAGCCAACGACGACCGATTCAAGGATGACTCCCCCAAGTCGCTCATCCGCGAGTGGGCCCCGGCGATCATCCAGCGGATGGACGAGACGGCCACCGCGCTCGCCATCCACGACCAGCTCTTCGGCGGGACTGCACCGTGGCCGCTTCGACGCGGTATCGAAGACGCGCTCGTCTCGATGGCCGACGCTTACACGCTGGGAAAGTACGAACTGTCGCGGCGTGAGGTGACGCTGCACGACGTGTTCAACCGCGTCCACCCCACGCCCGTCGACACCGACCAAGAGGTGCTGTTCGAGCGATTCATGCGCGGCGATCTCGACGACTATCCCGACGTCGAACCGTTGCCGTCGCCCAACACCTGGGAGACGGTTATCTCCGAGCGCGGCAACACCCGAGACGCGTGGGAGACGCTCATCGAGGACGACACGTACTCGCTGCCGATCTTCGCGTCGATCCGGAACCTCCGGAATATGCTCGAAGCCGGTGTCGACGAGGACACCATCGTGGAACACCTCGACATAGAGGCGGTGCGGTACGCGCCGCTGTACCCGTTCCGGTACTACCAGGCGTACACCGCGCTCCAGAATGCGGACGTCCAAGCACCGGCGGTCGAGCGGTGGCTGGAGGACGCAATTGACGCCGCTGTCGAGACGGTGCCCGACGGACTCGGAGATACGCTCGTCGCCGTGGACCTCTCGGGGTCGATGGACACGGCGCTGTCCAAGAACAGCACGCTCAGGTTAAAAGAGATCGGCGCGTTATTCGGTGCGATCCTGGCCGACCAAGGTGCAGAGGTCGGCGGGTTCGGTGACGACTTCCAGACCATTCCGATGCACGTGGACACGCCAGTACTGCAGCGTCAAGATGCGGTGCTGGCCATCGACGAGGATGTCGGGAACTCGACGAACGGCTGGAAGGCGTTCGAGTATCTCCGCGACCGTGAAGAACCCGTTGAGCGAGTCGTCGTCTTCACCGACATGCAGATCTGGGACAGCACACCATTCACGGCGCGCGACAACCAGACGGTCAAGGCAGCGTTCGATGCGTATCGAGACGAGGTCTCCACGGACACCTCGCTTTATCTCGTCGATCTTGCATCCTACGGCGACCTCGTGACCCCGGAAGGCTACGAGAACGTCTACAACGTCTCCGGGTGGTCGGAGAACGTCTTCTCGTTCATCGAACACGCCGAAAACCCGAAGCAGGTCATCGATGCAATCGAGGCCTTCGAGTCTGCATAGCGTTGTCCTCTCATCTTTCTCCGTCAAGCGCGAGTAGTGTAGTTCGGTATCACGCGGTCGTGCCACGACCGAGACGGGCGTTCGAATCACCCCTCGCGCACTCGGAGCGTAGCTCGTGAATCAGATAGCCCGAGCGACGCTCTTCAACAGAGGTGACATCATGGCAATCTCCAATGACAACGACCCCGAGCCGACGACGACTGCTGTCGTCACGATCCGCATCCCATGTGGCGCAGACAGCGATCTCGTCACCGACGCCGAAGAGCGCCTCTCGCGTCCCGACGACATCGATACCGGCACGGTTGACGAGATGCGCGGTATCGCTCCGAACCTTTCGGCAACAACTATCACCGTCGGCATCACCATTCGCTGGACCACGACAATGACCGATTCGCAGGTGAGGAGACGGATCGTCGAGGTCCCTGGCCTTGAGTCGATCAAGCGTATCGGATGACCTGACCTGGGCACCGCTATTCCCGACGATTTCTGCGGTCACCTGCTGACGAACATCTATGGGTGGTATCGAACTCCGGAATGGAACACTCGTCGTCGAACACGAGCCGAATCAGCTCGGCGAGCTGGCGATCAGATTTTCCAAAATTCTCGGTCAGTTCGACATCAAGCACGTCTACATCGCGGGATACGTCTCTATCCTCGCTGGGCGAGCACGCTCTACCGAAGACGTTGACGTCCTCATCGAACGAATCGACGAGGAGACTACAGTCGAACTCGCAGAGACGCTTGACAAGAAGGGGTTCTGGGGCCCGGCGATGCCGCTCACTTCGATGTACGAGATGCTTGATAACGGCGACAACATCTGGGTTGCCACGGAAGACCAGATTACTCCGCATCCAGAAGTGAAGTTCGCACGTGACGAGTTCGACTGCGCATCCCTCCAAAACGCGATCACAGCAAGAATTGGTGATGAGGCGATCTCGATTGGATCGTTAGAACTCCAGATCGCATACAAGCGCCACCTCAGCGAGCCAGTCGTCAGGCATTTACAGTATTTTTTGAATTCCATGTGTTGGGTCCTCTATTGCCTGATCTAGGGTCTCGTCCGAATTTAAACCAAGTTGCCACTCCTATACCAATATAAAAATTTGGGTTATATTTGGGTAGAAGTGTGTGGTTTAGTCGTATTTTCTCATGTATTACTGGGCAAACGGTTATGTTTCCAGCACCGGACAAGCAAATTATGCAGCAGAATAATTCGGCGGTCAGGGTGACTCACTGCGACGCGTTCGCTGAACAAATCACATCGGCGAAAAAGCATTCACATGTAGATCTCACCCACAAATGGAACCCGGACGCAGACGGCGACCGTGCTGCCAGTCACGGGTCGAACATTGAGATCGAACACCCTGTCACCGATATGGCCGAGTTACAGCGGCGAGCACACCTCGCGGTACAGATCGGTCGAGAAAACCGAACGTCAGCCGCAAGTACATCTTGTGAAGGCCAGCAGGGTACCTACGAGATAGCGAAGACATTCGATGCTACCATGCTGGATGTCGCTGACGTAGCCCTTTCGGTTGAAGAGACGTCGTTTGCTGACCTGCCTATTAAGCCGCGGCACGTGAAGACGGTCATGCTACTTGATGCGTGGGGTGTAAATTCTCGGCGGGAAATCGTTGAGCACCTCGACGACCACGAGGACATAACCACTCGGATCGGGTACGACACCGCACCGAGTAATTCGACGGTTGCGCGTGCAGCAAAATCGTTAGAGGCTGTGGGACATCGAGACACGATTAGAGCCGCAGCAACGCGAAGTGTCCACGCCGTAACGCGTGCCGGGATCCAATTGCCTGATAGCGTCGCCGTTGCTCACGGTCTCGATGTCCCTCCGATCATCGATGAAGCTCTCATCGAACCTGAGACTCGACGTGCTGCGATCCGTAATTGGGTTTCAACGGTGTTGGATGAGGTGCTGGCCCCGATCACGTTCGACCGGGCAGAGAACACGCAGTTCAGTGTTCGGGCGATTATCGCCGCGATCGCGCAAGCCGCGCTGGTCAACGGGGGTGTCAGAGCAGGTCCAGCAGCCGCAGCATGGTACTATGACGAGTCCGATATCCCCACAGCAGGCCACGTTAGTGCGTTGCTTGCAGGACTCAACCGGGACGACATCGGGCGGATGTTCACGCTCGCAACGGAACGATTCTTGGATGTGATCGGTGAGCTGGGTTTCTTCGATGAGGAGCGGGACATCGCGTGTGACCCGACATGGGTGACGTGGTGGGGCGAGGATGATAGTGACGATCCTGACTCCAAATTACTGCGGAATCCAGAGGAGTGTGAGTCGGGGTACGGGTGGTGCTTCTCAACTGTCTCGTTGACCGATAGCGACGCGCGGTTTGCGGTCGGGATCGACATCGCTGGCGATAAAACAGAGCGATCGCCGCAGTTCCGTCGCTTGATGCGTCCGATTAAACAACGTGATTCGGTTGGTCGCGTACACATTGACCGTGAGTTCTTCTCGGCTCCGGCGGTGCGTGCCTGTCGAGCGATCGCCGATGACAACTGGGTGATTCGAGCGAAACAACTCTCGAAGGGCGAAGTCGCGGAAGTCATCGAGGCAACGCCGGTGGATGAATCACGGTTCCAGTCGAACGTGGAATTCGGCGGACTGTCAGTGGCCCCGAACCTGTACGTCCACCCCGTGCCGGAAAATCTCCAGAACCGGTACCAGATGTCCCCGCAGCTAGCGTTTCTTACGGATCTGTCGCCGGCAGAGTGCGACATGGCTGATCTGTTTGAGACGTACCAGTACCGCTGGTCAGCTGAAACGTTCATCAGGCAGTTGAAGCATGAGTACACGCCGAACACGCAATCACCGAATCATAATACGCGCCTGTTTCTGTTTCATCTCGGAACTCTCCTGTACAACCTCCACACGCTGATAAACCGTGCAGCGTCTCCGCAGTACGCGCTCCGGTTGGACGTCACCTACTATGAAGTGTTGCTCGGCGTCGTTGATTCGACGTTCACGCGGACGGGTGACACCCCGTGATCTGCAGTCAGATGCGTAGCTGTCGGTGGGTGACGTGCCTGACTGTATTCACCAGTCGTTCGACCCAGCTCGTCGCACAGGGGTGGCTGCTGTGATGCACGCAGAGGTGTCAACGAACGTGTTTCGGGAGACGTTCCAGCCAGTGATGGTGTTCGACGGCGAAGCCCACATCGACATCACGGCAGATGCGGTGACGATCCATGCGACTGACGAAGCACGTGCCGCTTGGGTCGATATTCACATGCCACACTCAGCGTTTGAATTCCTACAGGCGGGTGATACACCCGCATCCACAGCCCTCGATGTGAACGGCCTGCTGGATGTTCATGATATTCCATCGGTGGACACGATCACGATGGCAATACCGACCACGAATGAAGTTCAAATCACTGCGAAGCAACTGCTGTACCGGACAGGCACGATTCGAGAGGTGAATGTTCCGGAGATTTGGTTACGAACAGAGCCGGGCACGGCGGTCGATATCACAACCTCACCTGCCATGCTGTCGAAAGTCATTGACCTCGCTGTAGACATGACTGACCGCGTCGAGTTCGGCACGACATCGACTGAGAGATTGGCTTACATAGCGGGGACAGGAGACACGGACGACGTGCGAGTGGACGTCCCACTATCGAATACCTGTGAGGTACCGGAGTCGCGCGTTGAAGAGTCGTACTCATTGACGTACTTGGACCCGATTCAACAGCGGATTCCCGCTGACACACCAGTTCGACTCCAATGGGGTCCAGGTAGTCCGCTGCGGGTCGAATATCCGATTGCGGCCGGACACGCAACAGTCACATACACGATCCGGCCTAACGCGTGATCTCGCGTTCGCCCTGTAGTGACGGGCAGGCTTCCCGTGTCCCGATGAGTTCACCGATCTAGGTACTGCAATTCTGGTATCTGAGCGGTCGTGGTATAAACCCCCTCCCCCAGGTCTTTGCCCGTGTTTGCCGCCGATCGGTATGGTTCTGGGGTAGAATTCGCTGAACTTCTATTGCCTTCCCGGCAATTCCCCCGTGTTATATTATCCTGGACCCCGTTAGAAGCCTGTACACGGGCGAAAACAGACGGTGTGAGAGAAAGAAGTAGACGGAGGGGCGTAAACCTTTTATATAGGTTTACCGCGCCCTCTCACGGCAATGACCTGGGTTCAAATCCCAGCCGGAGCATTCCTTTCTCTTCGCCGTCTTGTGGTTTCGACCGAACACGACACGATCAGGATCCTATTTACCGGTGGCGGGACTGAGTCTCGTATCGCGTTGAAACGGTCATTTATAAGTGACTTAGTGGTATCACTGGCGGTGGTTTATACTCGTCGTCGCTACGTTGATAGATATTTTAAATACCGTCCCGCCACCGCCGGTCCAATCGGTCCACTGCCGATATCGCCGGTCAGTCGATCCGCTCGGCGGCGTCGCGCTGTACCAGCGGTTCCGCGTTCTCCGCGGGAAGTGCCACGACGTCCTCGCTCGCGAGGTCGTACTCCCGCTCGTCGACGCCGAAAATGGCACCAACGTCTCGTGTGATCCGGACCGTCTCGCGGTCGGCTCCTTCCCCCGCGGTCGACTCGGCGTTTCGATCGATCGGCTCCTCGTCGTTCGTGCCGGAACCCGAGTCGGCAGCCGATCCGGATCCGTCCGCGACCGGGTTAGCAGTGGGATCGGAATCCTTCGGCGACTCCGCCACATGAGGTGCGCCCGGCGGTGCCGGCTCCGGATCGACCGGAGTGGGATCGGGGCCTTCGTCGGCGGAGGCCGGCGCGGCGGGATCGTCATCGTGGGTCGACCCGCCAGCAGCGTCGTCCGCCGAACCCTCGGTGGCCGTCGAGTCGTTCGTGCCATCGATCGCCCGCTTGCCGTTGGACTCACCACCCATCGCGCCCGCGAGGACGTTCGATTCGGCGGTGGTGTCGGTCGGTTCCGTGCTCGTGTCGGCTCCGGAGTCTCCATTGGCGGTCGGATCCGGTCGGTCCGCGACCATCGACTCCGGATCGGATCGCGGCTCCTGTTCGCTCGACATCGCGGACGGTGCCTCGTCGGGGGGCTCCTCGCCCGCAAGAACGTCGAGGACGGCCGATTTGTTCGTCTCGATCCGATCGACGAGGTCGTCGAACAGCGCGCGCTCCTGTGTCGTCATTCCCTCCGTTTCGACGGGCATATCCGCCGCCGCGAACGACGCGAGTTTCACTACCTTGCCGACGCGGCGCTCGTAGAGTGCCTCCGCGACTTCCTCGGCGGTCTCGATCTCGTCTGACATCCGACGAACGTCGTCGTCGGAGAACGGGTTCGCGACCTGCTCGGCGCGTCGGTCGCGAGCAGCACGCAGGTCCGCCACGTACGCAGCCACGTCGTCGTAGAAGGCGTCGCGAAGGTGCTGGAGACTGTCCTTACGGCGTTCCTTCGACTGGACCGATCGGAGTTCGTCTAGGTTCATGCTTCGGGTGCCTTTCGCGCCTCGCCGCGGGCCATCAGGAAGACGCCCGCGAACTCGGGGACGGTGTTCGTGCCGGGTTGGACACTGATCCGCCGGCCGTTTAGTTCTACCGTCCGTTTCGTCTCACACTCGATCCGGATGTCCCGGCCGACGAACCGGTCGGGCACCGCGTCCCGGAGGGGATCGAACTCGGCGAGGTCGTCTCGATCGACCGACGTGACGACGAGCCCGGATCCGCCGTGAAGCGTTCCGGGCAGCCGGATGAGGCGGCGCGTGTCCGTCGTCACCGGCTCGTCGATGGGCGCGGTGTCCGTCGCCGCCGTGCGGGCCGCCAGCGCGCTCACGAGCCGTCGCACGCCCGGGCCACCGGCCTCGACGTTGCCCTCGCGGACCGCAGCCGGAGTACGCTCGAACGCGCCGAGGATCGTCTTCGCGCGCCCCTCCCCGATCCCGTCGAGCTCCATCAGTCGCTCGCGGGCCGCGTCGTCGTCCATCTCTCGGAGTTCGTCGGCGTACTCGACGAGCGCCCCGTGGACGCGCGCGCCCCAGCCGCCCTCGGTACGGAGCACGCGCTTCGTCGTCCCGCGCTCGGAGACGGTCCGGATCAGCCCGTCCATGTCGAGGTCGATCGCACGGACGTAGTCCACGATCTCACGGCGAGCCTCACTGTCGAGCGCGCGAACCGACTCGTCGCGGACGTGAACGTGATACCCCCGTCCGCCCGAGAAGACGATCGTGAGGTCGTCGAAGGAGAAGTCGCCCTCCAGAAAGTCGAGCAGGCGAACGAGCGCCCCTTTACACTCGGCGAGCATCTCGGCGTAAGGGGTCGTCTCCGGGTCCACCCCGGGGAGGTGATCCGCGTCGAGATCGAAGACGAGATCGGCCGACCGCCAGCCCTTCTTTCCCATTGTCGACGCGCCGGGGTCGTCGTAGCGCGCGGCAGAGAAGTAGGCGTGCCGTGGCGCGTTGTCCGCGAAGAACGTGTCGAGGTCGCCAAGGTCGTACAGCGACTGGTGGCGGACCATCGTCGTCCCTGTGCCGGGCGTCCACGGGATGTGTCCCCATTCACGGAGGTTCGCATCCGGCGGCGGGGACAGCGAGACGCGCCGGTAGTAGTCGCCGAACCGACCCGAGAGATACTCGCGTGTCCGGTCGTCCATCGTTTCCTCGTATACCCGCGGTCGAGGTATAGACGTGTCGTTCGCGAACCGGCCACAACCATTTGACCCAGGAGCATCTACCCGACGATATGCGCTCAAAAGAGGAGGTCAGAGAGCAGTACGAGTTCCTTCGCGAGGAGCTTGACGACGAGGAGATGACGCACCGCGGCGTTGAGGAACTGTTCACTCACTACAAGCGCGCTCTCGGATGGGTGTTAGAGGAGGAACACTTGTAGCGCTCGCACGTTAGGTTTATTAGTCTCAACCGGGTATTATCAGGTGACGCTTCGTCTGGAGGGCCGAAGCGTCAGCGGGGACCAATTCGGACGAATGCCTCACGCGGCTTTTTTCCGCTGGGGCATGCGTCCGTTCTCGAACGACCACATCCCGAGTCGCGACTCCGGTGCTACTTGATTGTCGGTGCGATAATACGTGTGTTTCCCGACATCATCATGAACCCGAGGTCACGGCGTGTCAGTGATAGAACGTTACTCATATGACAGTACTGAGTGGGTTGAATACCGGGCGAATGGCGGTAGTAACACACGAGTCGAACGTGTACGTAACGGAATATTTATTTATTTTCGACGGTTATGTCTGGATAGTCGCATGTACGACCTCACAGGTTTCCAGCGTGATCTGCTCTACGTGATCGCCGGGCTTGACGAGCCGCACGGACTGGCGATCAAGGACGAACTCGAGGACTATTACGAGAAGGAGATCCACCACGGCCGGCTCTACCCGAACTTGGACACGCTCGTCGAGAAGGGTCTCGTCGAGAAGGGCCAGCGCGACCGACGGACGAACTACTACACGCTCACCCGTCGCGGTCGACGCGAGATCGACGCCCGAACCGAGTGGGAGTCGCAGTACGTCGATCACTGAGCGGCACGATCGGTCCTCCCTCTGGGGTCCGACGGTCGGTCCCGGTGTCACTGCCGTGTTCCTCGATCCTCCCCGATCGTTCGTTCCGCCCTCATGGCCGTCTCTCGTGCCGATACCGGATGCTCTCCCGGCCTCGATGACCAGTCGTTTTTTCGCGGCGGCCGTCGAGAACACCGTATGAACCGTGATACGGTAACCCCCCGAGTGTCCGACTTCCCAGGTGACCGAGCGACCGAGTGGGTCGAACACCACCACCGGTCAGCCGCGCCGAGCACCTACGTCTACGAGTTCGTGTGGGACCGCACCGCGCCCGCGACGGGGCCGTTCTGTACCGACGTCGACGGCAACGTTCTCATGGATTTCACGAGCCACGTCGCCGCCGCTCCGCTGGGCTACAACAATCCGCTGATCACCGAACCGCTCGCGGAGTTCGACCTCGTCGACCCGCTGAAGATCGCGGGACAGGACTTCTACGTCTCCGACGGCAACGATCCCGGCGAGGGCGCTCCCGGCCCGGCCGATCTCATGGAGCGTCTCACCGACGTGACCAGCCACTACGACATGGACACGGTGTTCCTCTCGAACTCGGGCGCGGAGGCGGTCGAGAACGCGATCAAGATCTCCTACGACGACGCCGACGGCGCGAAGTACGCGATCACCTTCGACGGCGCGTTCCACGGCCGGACGCTCGGCGCGCTCTCGCTCAACCGTTCGAAGTCCGTCTACCGCCGCGACTTCCCCGAGATCAGTACGGTCCACGACATGCCGTTCTGTGACGACCGCGGCTGTACCCCCGAGACCTGCTCGTGCGGTTTCTTCGCCGGCGGGAGTTCCCGACTACGGACGAAACTCGATCCGAAACGCGGCCACGTCGATCCCGAGTCCGTCGCGTACCTGATCATGGAGCCGATCCAGGGCGAGGGCGGCTACCGGTTCCCCTCGGACGCGTTCATGGACGAGATCGCCGCGGTCGTCGACGAACACGACATCACTCTCGTCGCCGACGAGATCCAGTCCGGGGTCGGCCGGACCGGCGAGATGTGGGGATCGGACCACTACGCGATCGAGCCCGACGTGATCGCGAGCGCGAAGGGACTCCGCGTGGGCGCAACGATCTCCCGTTCCGACGTGTTTCCCGAAGAAACCGGCCGCATTTCCTCGACGTGGGGTGCCGGCGACATCATCGCCTCGCTACAGGGCGCGTTGACGCTCGACGCCATCGAGGAGGAGGGACTCATGGAGAACGCGACGGTCCGCGGCCGACAGTTCCGCGAGATCATGGCTGACGCCGACCCGGATGGCGTCGTCGACGTCCGCGGGCTCGGACTCATGCTCGCCGTCGAATTCGATACGAAGGGTCGACGTGACGAGGTGATGGAGCGCGCCGTGAGCCACGGGCTGCTCACGCTGGCGTGCGGGACGAAGGTGCTCCGTATTCTCCCGCCGATGGACGTCACCGAACGTGAGATCGAACTCGGCTGTGACCTGTTGACGACCGCGATCGACGAGGCGGCCTGACACGGGCGCGCCCGCAACCACCACGGATAAACGACCCACGCCCGGATCGAACGCATGGCCGATGTCGACGCGGACGACTCTCCCGCCCTCCCTGCGGACCCCGACCCGGTCCGCGAGGCGTTGATCGAGTGGTACGAGACGGATCACCGCGAGTTCCCGTGGCGGCGGACCGAAGACCCCTACGAAATACTTGTCAGCGAGGTGATGAGCCAGCAGACCCAACTCGGTCGCGTCGTCCCCGCGTGGGAGGACTTCCTCGACCGCTGGCCGGCCGTGACCGACCTCGCGGCGGCCGATCGCGGTGACGTCGTCGCCTTCTGGTCGGACCACTCGCTGGGCTACAACAACCGCGCGAAGTACCTCCATGAGGCGGCGACACAGGTGGAAACGGAGTACGACGGCGAGTTCCCTCGAACGCCCGACGAACTGTCCGAGCTGATGGGCGTCGGCCCCTACACCGCCAACGCGGTCGCGTCGTTCGCGTTCAACGCTGGCGACGCGGTCGTCGACACGAACGTCAAACGCGTCCTCCATCGCGCGTTTGCCGAAATCCATAATGCGGACGATCCAGACTACGAAACCGTCGCAAACGCCCTCATGCCGGCTGGAGAGTCCAGAATCTGGAACAACGCCATCATGGAACTCGGCGGAGTGGCGTGTGGAAAGAAACCTCGGTGCGACGAGGCAGGTTGTCCGTGGCGCGAGTGGTGTCACGCGTACCAGACTGGTGACTTCACCGCACCCGACGTGCCCACCCAGCCGAGCTTCGAGGGGAGCCGGCGGCAGTTCCGGGGTCGGATCGTTCGTGCCCTTTCGAACCACGATGAACTCACACTCGATGAGCTCGGACCGAAGATTCGTGTAGACTATTCACCGGATGGAGAAAACGGTCGAGAGTGGTTAGAAGGACTTCTGACTGATTTGGCCGATGATGGCCTTCTCGATGTCGAAGAATCAGATGACAGGACGGTGGCGAAGCTCAGTGAGTAATAGAGTCTACTGCATTGGGTCTCGCCTACAGGCATCTCTACGTCGATAGCCTGCTGTCAAGGCCGAAACTGCGTGGATGTAGTGTGTTTTAATTCGGTCTGTCTCCTACGCTGATGGGATGACTTCCCGCGTCTATTACCATCATCCCGAGGATACGAAATATTCTCTTGCGTACGTCACTCAAGACAGGGATGAAATAACGACGTCCGGGCAAGATGCGATCGTTGAGCGCTACGATTTCGGTGAAGAGTTCTTCGTACTGTATACGAATCGCGGGGCGAGCGGGACGGTCGAAGACCTTGACGACGAGTTCGAAGACGTCCTCGATGAGATGTCACCGCAGGACCGGATGATCACGGTGCGTTTACTTCAGATATTCGAGGAGATCGTCGAGGAAAAGGAGCTGGAAGAGGAAGCGAAGCTCGAAATTTACAAGCAGATCGAATTAGAACGGATTCCCGACGCTATCGCACGCGTCGATTGGACCGCTACTGCCGTCGATGTCGCAGGGCAGCTTATGTCTACGCTGATTCTGAAACACGCGCTACCTAACGCGAATCACCGGACATCGATCGGTATGGCTCAGTGGTACCTGGAGAGCATCGAAACCGGGTTCTCGTTTCCTGACTTTGCGACCGAAGCGTACGACTGGAAGACGTGGGTCAACGAGTATATTACCGAATCGAAGCGGCTTCTCACGGTTCGGCGGAACACGACGGCGTTCTCGTTACTCTCCGAGTGGGGATGTGACATCGTCGTACGGAAGAACGGCATCGAGATCGTTCTTGTAGAGTACGATCTCGATTTCACTCGTTCAGAAGCGTACACGCACTATGGGGATGTGCACACTGAACTCTGTACGAACTTCCTTGCCGAATCCGCCACCCGTGCTGGACATGACGAACTCATCAGTACGGAAGGTATCAGAAAAGCGGAGTTCGTGTCGTTCCTCGAAGCGGCAGAATAATTGCGTTAGTCCTGAAGGTCCGCGACGGTGTGCCCAAGCTCCCGGGCATGTTCGCTCTCGCTTACGTCATACCGCTCTTCTAGAGAGCGGAGTTGTTCTTGGAAAGTCATCGTTGGAGCTTCAGATGGGCCTATTCTAACCGAGGCGATTCTCGCATAAGAACCTTTCCCGACTGCCGAAGATCGGGTTCAGGATATTAAAACGAGAATCGACAGTTCACGTTCATCTTGACTGGGAACTGTTCTTACCGCGCATTCGACGTGTCAGATGACGACGCAGCGTTCGAGCGGGCCGCTTCTCGTCTCATGCCCGATGGAGAGTCCAGAATCTGGAACAACGCGATTATGGAACTCGGTGGCGTCGCCTGCGGAAAGAAACCACGGTGTGACGAATCTGGGTGCCCGTGGCGCGAGTGGTGTCACGCGTATCAGACCGGCGACTTCACCGCACCCGACGTACCAACTCAGCCTAGTTTCGAGGGAAGTCGGAGACAGTTCCGTGGACGGATCGTTCGCGTTCTCAGCAACCACGAGGAGATGGACGTCGATACCCTTGGGCACAAGATACGTGTTGATTACACCCCGGAAGGCGAACACGGACGGGAGTGACTTCGGGGTCTCCTTTCGGATCTGGCCGATGATGAGCTACTCGAAGTCGATGAATCGGAGGATGAGACGATAACTCGTCTAGGGTAGCGTGATTTGATCCAGATCACTCGTATCGGACGGCGACCACGTGCCGATAAACCACTACGGCGCGGTTCGTCGCCGATGACGCTTACTTCGGCGTTCCGGGATCCCCGAGCAGCTCGGCGTTCGCCGGCTTCAGCCACTCGCGGTGTGCGTAGTAGACGACGGCGATCGGTGGGACGAACAGCGCGACGAGCGCGTAGAGCCATTTAAATAGGCCGAAGTCGGCGACCCCCCGCTCGCCGAGCGAGAGGGCGTCGAGTAGGATCGTGGCGGTCGCGAGCGGCGCGAGGACGTACGCGTGAGTGAAGCCGACGGCGGCACCCGCCGGTGTGCCGGCCTCCAACAGTGCCCATTCGAGCGCGTACAGTCCGCCCCATGCCACGACGGCGATCGCGAGGACGCGGAGCCACGGGCCGTTAAACCGGCGCTCGGTGGTCCCGTCCTCGTGTGTGGGAGTCGTCTGCGTGCTCACGAGTTCACTCAGGGTCGTACGATATTGAAAGTCGTGATGTCGGTGGCGGAGACTCCGTTCCTTCGACCAGTTATAAACGGCGTTAGCAACCCCGCTCGCTCTTTTATAACGAGGGTATGCCGTATCACCATACCCACTCCCGCCATCAGCCACTCCCGCCATCAGCCACTCCCGCTATCAGCCACTCCCGCCATCAGCCACTCCCGCCATCAGCCACTCCCGCCATCAGCCACTCCCGCTATCAGCCACGACCGCATCGACACCGATCGAGAACGGGGAGCTGTGTACGTAACTCGTGGAGGGGAGCAGCAAAGTCGCCCGGAATACGAGTCAGGCGGGACCGTCGACGAACTTCTCGGGACCCTCGTAGAACCAGTAGCCGTTCTCGCGCATGGCGCGGCCGAGCTCCTGATGGAACGCCACGAAGTCGTCGAACTCCTCCGTCTCGACGTGCTCGAATATCTCCTCGACGGAGACGACCGTCTCGTGGTCGATCCGGATCGGGTGGTCGCCGTACTGTTCGACGTACTCCGCAGCCGACAGCGGGAAGTCCTCTCCCTCGTCGATCTTCTTGGCGAGCACCGCGTGGCCGTACTGTCGCATGCCCTCGCTACCCTGCTCGCCGTCGGGGTCGTGTGGCCAGTCCATACACGGCATTTACCGCCCCGGAGGAAAGTCGTTGCGCTCGCGCCCGGGCCGTCTCGCCCCGTTCACGCGCCTCCGGAAACGGGGCATGATCGCTCCGTCAGCTACACGCGACGACTCAGACGCCGTTGTCCTCACGATACCGGTCAGGGACGTACGCCTGGACTGGCTCGGGCAGGAGGCGCGCCACGCGGGGAGCGAGGACGGCAAGAGGGCGACGAAGCAGGGTGTACGAGAGGGCAACGCCGACCGTCCCGACGACGAGCCACCGGAGCCACCCGTCGAGCACGAGATACAGCGGGACCGCAAGGAGTCCCGACAACAGCAGGTCCCCGGGAGCCCCGTCGTACCGCACCAGTCGGCGCGGCCGGATCCACGTTCCGTGATAGTGGTCGTACACTGCCCGATCGGAGTTCCCCTCCCACGGACGGAGCTCCAGCCCCGCGCCGAGCACGTCGGAGACGGAGTGGAGCGCCGCACCCGCCAGGAAGAGCGCCAGCGCGACCGTCGCGGTGGACGGCATCGCCAGTGCGACGAGGATCGCCGCCGCGGCCAGCACGGAGTAGTACACCGGGTAGTGTAGCGTCCTGCGGTGGCCGACGTACAGGTCCACGTCCGGGAGCAGCCCCCCGAGGAAGCCGGCAGCAAAGCCGACGGGAGCGTACTCCGGGCTTACGGCCCAGAGGGGGAGGGCGAGCGCCATCCCGGCCAGCACGTGGGTCGGAAGCATCATTGTATCGGAACGAAAGCGACAGAAGCGTATGAACGTATCGCTCAAGAACGGCAGACACCACGGGATACTCACAGGAACCGATCGGGGCTCACATCCCACGGAACGAACCGTACCGCCTCCAGCAGGCCGTTAGCGACGGCGATCAGTAGCACCATGTATATGGCGTTGCCGAGTGCCGAGAGCACGACGAACTGGCGGACGGGATACCCGCTCAATCCGGCCGGGATCGTCATCAGTCCGCGAAGTCCCGGCGTCGCGTTCGAGATCCAGACCGCGTGGCCGCCGAACCGGTCGAACCACCGGTCGACGAGCGCCAGCCGCGAGTCTCCGATTCGTTCCTTCACGATCTCGGGAAGCCGATCGAGATACGGGATCATCCGCGCGAGTCGTCCCGGCGACTCTCCGTCCTCGTTGACGGTTCGGTACAGCACCAACTGTCCTGCCGTCGCCGAACCGACACAGAACGCACCGACCACGACCGTGAGGACGAGTCCCGGTTCCGTCGCGACGACGTAGAGGATGAACAGCAACGAAGGGTGGAGCAGCTTCCCGACGAGCAACCCTTCAAGCGCGTAGAGGAGGACGAGCAACGGCGAACCGACGGTGACTACCAGACCGCCGAGTGTCGTATCGATGTCGATCGCCCGAGCCATCTCTCTATGGCGTCCTTGGTGGGCGGGCCGATAGTCCCAGCGATCCGACGAGAACCCGCCGCAATCGACCGGAACGACTGCGGCTGCTCCGGTGTCGATCGAGTCACCTCGTCCCGTGCCGTGTTGTACCAGTACGACTATCTGCGTGGGGCAAAACCGGCTACGACGATGAGCGCTACTGACGGTCTCGCGTCGTACTTCGGTCGCTCGCGCCGGAACACGGTTCTCTCTTGGCTGTTCGTCGCAGTTCTCGTCGGCGCCGTTGTCGCGGGCGTGTTCTTCGACCGCCCCGAACCGGTTCTGCTCAGCGTCGTGGCGATCGTCGTGGTCGCCGCCCCCGCAATCGCGTCCCGTGATCCGAGCGTAGTCGCGCCGTGGTACTTCGTCGGACTGGTTACGCTCCCGATCCTGTGGGAGTCGTTCGCTCCGATACCGCTCGTAACGGAGGTCGTTCCGAGCCTCGCGCTCGCGACACTCGGACTCCTGATGGTCGTCGAACTCGATCGGTTCACCTCGTTGCGCCTCGTACCGTGGTTCGCGGTGACGCTGACCGTCCTCCTGACGCTCGCGATGTCGGGGCTGTTGAACGTACTCTGGTGGAGTTCGGACGTCGTGTTTGGGACTACATATCTTCTCGACGGACGGTCACAGGACGCGGTGAACGCCGCCGTGATGATCGAGTTCATCTATGCGACCGTGGCCGGCCTGCTCGCAGGCGCCCTGTTTTACACGTACTTCCGGCTGGCGTCCGGTAGAAAGACCGCACCCAACGCGCCGCCGGTTCCTGAATCGAGCCGGCGTCGGCTCGCGGCCGAGAAACGGAGTCCCGCGGCTCCCGAGACGGCTCCGGCCACCGACGGAACGGATGCGGTCACCGGCGAATCCGAGGACGTCGAGGGCGTCGTGTTGAGCGATCGGCTGGGAATCTCCGTGCGACGCCAGATCGGACTCGTTCGGTTCATGCAGGTCGCGCTGGTCGGAGTGCTTCTCTATGGCCTCTGGTCACAGCGGATCGCCGTGGTGACCAATGCCGGACTGGCGATCGGCGTCACCTTTCTGCCGGCGCTGCTGGAGCGGGACTACGAGGTCGTTATCGAGCCGGGACTCGTGTTGTGGGTCACGCTCGCGGTGTTCCTCCACGCGCTCGGGACGGCCGGGTTGTACGACGCCATATCGACGTGGGACCATCTCACACACACCCTCTCAGCCACCGTCGTTGCGGCGACCGGATACGCCGCGCTGCGGGCGGTTCACCTCCATAGCGACGAGGTCAACCTCCCCCCGTGGGCGCTGTTCGGCGCACTCCTCGTGTTCATGCTCGCGATGAGCGTTATCTGGGAGATACTCGAGTTCTTCGTCGATCAGGGCGCAATCCGACTCGACATGGAACCGATCCTCGCACAGCACGGTATCGACGACACCATCGTCGATATGATGTTCAACGTGATTGGCTCGGTGATCGTCGCGGTCTGGGGGACGGTGTATCTGACGGAAGTCTCGAAGTCGCTCGCAACGACGTTAGAGGACCTGCTCGGGACCGGATCGTAGCGAGCCGACGCTGCTGACCGCCTCATCGACGGCGCATTCCGATCCCCGAGTACCCGCAAGCGTCACACGAGAGCGTCTCGCTCGCGCCGAATGTGTACGCCGAGAGCGACGAGCCACACCGAGGACAGGGGTCGCCCGCGGCGAGCGGCGGGTCGTACCGAACGTCGGCGACGACGACGCGAACGAGGAGCGCGTCGGCCGCGTCGTCGTCGACCGCACCGCCCCAGATGACGTTCGCGTCCGCACCGATCCGCGCCCGGACTTCGCCGATCGCGTCGGTCGCGGCAGTGATGCTCGTGTCCGGATCGACGACGACGTCGACGAGCACGGCACTGGCGGTCGCCGCGTCGACTCCACACGGGAGTCGATCGAAGGCCGACTCGACCGCGACCGCGGGCGCATCGCGAGGTGCCGACCCGGTCGCGACCGCGGCGAGACCCGAGGCGAGCACCGTCCGCGCGTCGGTGAGATCGAGGTTGACGAATCCGGGATCCTGAACGGCCGCAAGGAACTCACGCACCGTGCTCGCAGGGCCGAGCGCGGAACCCGCTCCGTCCCCGGCGAGCAACACCCCGTCGACCGCCGCCGTGATCGTCGCCAGCGCGTCCGCATCGGCGTCGTCGCCGGACACGACCGCGACGGTGAAGACGCCGGTGTCGGCGACCTCACGGAGGTCGGCGAGCGTGTCCTCGTCGGTGCTCGGGCCGACGACGACGACGGCGGCGACGACCTCCGTGGAATCGCCGGACTCCGTCGGGGTGGTTCCCGACCCGGTTCTCCCGTCGATCAGGTCCGGAACCGACACGACTCGGGCACCCGGGAACGATCCCGTAGAGAGTCCGTCCGCGTCCGCGGCGTCGCCGAGTCCGCAGACGACGATGGACCCGTCGAGTGCGTCCGCGGTCGTTCGGAGGTCCTCCCCTCGGGCCATGTATCGGGTGGTTCCGCCGCCGCCGACAAACCTCTTCGGACTGCGTATGCCGACGGACGCAGTCCGCCGCCGGCGAGTGAAACGAAGTCCTTAATTACCGGACGGTCGTTCTTCGATTTGGGACGCGGGACCGTGGGGTAGTGGTATCCTATGCGGATGGGGTCCGTATGACCTGAGTTCGACTCTCAGCGGTCCCATTACTCGTATTACGCCTCCATCGGGAGCAGTGCTGACCGTCAGATAGGCGAACGGGTCCGGTTTCGATCACCGGGTGGGTCACGGCCGAAGACCGGTTCGTTCAGTCGTCCGTTCGTTTATCGGACGGCTCAACGCGATACAGCCTGTCAAACGGCACGTACCCGACCTGTTCATCCGACTTCTGTCGGCGGTTCTCGTACAGCATGAGTCCGGATTCCCCTTCATAGAGACACCCGCATTCGATGCTCCCAGTGCTCCCGTCCTCGGCCTGGTAGATCACGTCCGTGGGGAGGGTAGTCCGTGAACGATCATAAATCTCTCTCGTCTGCGCGGATGAATCGCTAACGAGACACCGCCTCGCTCGCCGGATACCGTACCTATTTCAACGATACGTCGACTCGTTCCGCCATATGAGTCCGTCGAGCGCGGACGGGGGTCAGCTCACGATCCGGGGAGGCTCTCCGCTGCCGGCCGTCCTCTTCGTGACCGGCGTGCTTCTCACGCTGATCGCGGCCGCACAGGCGGCGTTCGCGCTCGGTGACGGTCGGCCGGCGTTGGAGGCGCTGCTCGATCTCGTCTTCATCGCGGTTCCCGGCCTAACCTTCGCGTACACCGGATACTGGCTTCCACGGTCGGAAGTCACCGGGACCTACTACCCGCGGATCGTCGCCTGGATGCTCGGCGGCATCCTCGTGATGTTCGGGTTCGTCGTCCTGCGGGACATCCACCCCGGCGTCACCGCCGAGTGGTCCGTCGGAACTCAAGCGATCGCCTTGACGATCGGGTCGGTCGGCGGGCTCCTGATCGGGATCCAAGAGACGCGAGCGACGATACGAACCGCCCAACTCGAGGACCGACAGGCCGAACTCGAGAAACGGACCGCGGAGTTGGAGGCGAACGAACGCGAGCTCGAGCGCCAGAACGCGCAACTGGAGCAGTTCGCCAGCGTCGTCTCCCACGACCTCCGGAACCCGCTGTCGGTCGCACAGGGGAACGTCGATCTGCTACGCGACGAGTACGAGATCGACCGACTCGATACGGTGTCGGACGCACACGACCGAATGGAGACGCTGATCGAGGACCTCCTGACGCTGGCACGGCAGGGCGACGCGATACGCGGGGTTGAATCCGTCGGCTTGGCGGAGCTGAGCCGAGCCTGCTGGGAGCAGGTCGCGACGGAGGACGCGACGGTTTCCATCGACGATCCCCCGATGGTGATGGCCGATC
The DNA here is from genome assembly GCF_017873815.1 of Halorubrum alkaliphilum. Classification (GTDB taxonomy): domain Archaea; phylum Halobacteriota; class Halobacteria; order Halobacteriales; family Haloferacaceae; genus Halorubrum; species Halorubrum alkaliphilum. Next base: position 53,520 of record NZ_JAGGKQ010000013.1, read on the forward strand.
GCGACCGGCTCAGGCAACTGCTCGAGAACCTGTTTCGCAACAGCGTCGAACACGGGGGAGAGGGCCCGAACGTGACCGTCGGCACCCTTGACGACGGGAACGGGTTCTACGTCGCCGACGACGGTCCGGGAATCCCCGAGTCGGAGCGGGACCGCGTCTTCGAGAGCGGCCACTCGACTGTCGACTCGGGCACCGGGTTCGGACTCGCGATCGTCGCGGAGATTGCCGAGGCTCACGGCTGGGACGTTCACGTCGCCGACGCCACGGGTGGGGGTGTGCGGTTCGAGATCACTGGCGTTGAGTTCCCGGAGTAGACGGATCACTGCCATTGAAGCGGTCGGGGACCGACCCGCCGGTATGAAACAGATCTACGCCCCGTGGCGGATCGATTGGGTCGAGCGCGACGAGGACCCGGTCGACGGCTGTCCGTTCTGTGTCCTCCCGGAGCGCGCGGACGCCCGCGAGGCGCTCGTCGTCGCGCGCAGCGACCACAACGTCGTGCTGTTGAACAACTCGCCGTACAACCCGGGTCACGCGATGGTGATCCCGGACGCCCACGTCGATGACTGGACCGGACTCGACGACGAGACGATGCTGGATCACGGGCGACTGAAGGCCGCGACGCTGGCGGCGGCCCGCCGCGGGATCGGTCCGGAGGGGTTCAACACCGGGCTCAACCTCGGGGGCGCGGCCGCCGGTGGCTCGATCGATCACCTCCACACCCACGTGGTCCCGCGCTGGGAGGGGGACACGAACTTCATGCCCGTCGTCGGCGACACGAAGGTGATAGTTGAGGCCGTCGACCGGACGTACGAACACCTCCACGAGGCGTTCGCGGCCGGGGAGTACGTCGTCGACGCGGGTGATGCGGAGTCGGGTGACGCAGTGCGGCTCTCGTTCGACGCCGACTGAGTCGCTCGATTTCGTGCTGAGCAGTGCCTACTCCCCGTCGCCAAGCTTGGTCTCGCCGACCGCGTCGTGACCCTCGATGGTCTTGGTCCCGCCCATATACGGCCGGAGCGCCTCGGGGACGGTCACCGTCCCGTCGTCGTTCTGGTAGTACTCCAGGGTCGCGACGACGATCCGCGGGACCGCGAGCCCCGAGCCGTTCAGGGTGTGGAGGAACTCCGCGGATTCGTGGTGCTCCTCGCGGTAGCGGATCCCAGCCCTGCGGGCCTGGAAGTCCTCGAAGTTCGAGACTGAGGAGACCTCCAACCACCGACCGCCCTCTTCAGGGCCGTCCTCCATGTCGTCGCCGGGGGCCCACACTTCCAGATCGTACTTCTTCGCCTGTGTGAACCCGAGGTCGCCGGTACACATCTCCAGGATCCGGTAGGGGAGTTCCAGCCGCCGGAGCACCTCCTCGGCCTCGTCGACGAGCCCCTCGAAGCGCTCGTCGCTCTCCTCCGGTCGGACGAAGTTCACCATCTCGACCTTGTTGAACTGGTGGACGCGGACGATACCCCGCGTCTCGGTCCCGTGCTCGCCCGCCTCCTGCCGGAAGTTGGGCGTGTACGCCTGGTACTTGAGCGGCAGGTCCTCGTCGAGCAGGATCTCGTCGCGGTGGAGGTTCGTGACGGGAACCTCCGCGGTCGGGAGCAGCCAGAGGTCGTCGTCGTCGTACGCCTCCTCGTTGGTTCCCTCGACGCGGTAGGCGTCCTCGGTGAACTTCGGGAGCTGACCGGTGCCGCGCATCGACGCGGAGTTGGTCGGGATCGGCGGGAACACGTCGTGATACCCCTGCTCCCGGTGAACGTCGAGCATGAACTGGATCAGCGCGTGCTCCAAGCGAGCGCCGTCCCCCTTCGCGACGTAGAAGCCGCCACCGGCGACCTTCGCGCCGCGCTCGAAGTCCAGAATTTCGAGGTCCTCGCCCAGATCGTAGTGCGGCTCGACCTCCTCCGGAAGCTCCCGGCGGTCGTCGAACCCCTCGCGGCGTCGCTCGACGTTCTCCGATTCGTCCGCACCGACCGGCACCGAATCCTGCGGGATCTGGGGAAGTTCGAGGAGGGAACGCTCCAGCTCGGCTTCCAGTTCGTCGGCGCGCTCCTCTATCGCCTGTAGCTCCGCTTTGAGCTCTTGGGAGCGCTCGATCGCCTCCTCGGCTTCGGCCTCCTCGCCCGCCTGCTTCAACTCGCCGATCCGCGAGGAGACCTTGTTGCGCTCGTGACGCAGGTCGTCGCCGCGCCCCTTCAGCTCCCGCCACTCCTCGTCGACGTCGAGTATCCGATCGAGGTCGACGTCGACGCCCTTGTTCTCCAGCGCCTCGCGGACGACGTCGGGGTTCTCCCGAACGAACTGTCGAGATAGCATTTATCGGGGGTTCCGCCGGGCGACCCAAAACCGTATCGGAGCGTGGGTCGCGCTCGGGGGTCGCGAGCGTCGCTTCACGACTAAGATACCAGCAACATACCCCGGAAACGGTAAGTTGTACCTTGATAACACGTATCTCACAACCTTGCGGGTGCCCACCGGGACCAAAGCGACCGCTCCGAGGCGTTCACGAGACCGAGCGTTAAAACCCGTCTATCGTCGTTCCGTGTATTCCAACCCGTTCGGGTAGTCGAGGCGTCACTGGTACGGATCGCGGCGAGACACGATACCGGCGATATCTGCGTCCCTCGCGAAGCGTTACGTAACCTTGTCGGTTACGTGAAGGTAACCCAAGTAGGGCCGTTTTATCCGAGTAGATGACTCGAACACATTCGCGGCGATCCGCGCTCGGTCTCATCGGTGGTTCTGCGGTCGCGTCGCTGGCCGGTTGTCTGGGCGGCGGCAACGGCGGCGAGACCGTACGGATCTCGGGTGGCGTCGGCCCGCTCCCGATGGTCGAGGTCTGGGTCGACCTCTACGAGGAGGAGAGCGACGCGAGCTTCGACGTCTCCGGCGGCGGCACCGGCGTCGGCGTCTCCGACGTGCTCAACGATCAGGTCGACATCGCGATGATGGGCCGTCAGCCGGAACCCGAAGAGGAGGATCAGGGACTGTTCGCCGTTCCGATGCTGATCGATACCGTCGTCGGGACCGTCAACGCGGAAAACCCGGTTCTCGACGAGCTACAGGAGCAGGGACTGACCCGCGAGGACTTGGAAGCGGTCTTCACTAAGGAAGTGACGAACTGGGGCGAGCTCGTCGACGCCGATGTCGACGAGGACATCGTCGTGTACGGGCGCTCCGACGCCTCCGCGGCGTACAAACAGTGGGGAGACTTCCTCGCCGGCGAGGACGACGCGTACACCCAGAACGACCTGGAGAACCTCGCGGACGCCAACCACAACGGCGACCAGCCGGTCGCGGAGGCGATCGGCAATGAGGAGAACGCGATCTCGTTGAACAACATCAACTACGTGTACGACCTCTCGAGCGGCGAGCTCGAGGGAGACATCCGGCCGGTACCGCTCGACCGTGACGGAACCGGACTCGACCCCGAGGAGGACTTCTACGAGACCCGAGAGGAGTTCCTCGGTGCCGTCGAGGACGGCGACTACCCCGCCCCGCCCGCCCGCGAGATGTTCCTCGCATCCGACGGCGGTTTCGAGAGCGAGGCGGCCGACTTCGTCGAGTGGGTGCTCACGGAGGGCCAGCAGTACGTGCGCGAGAACGGCTACGTCCCCCTTGAGGAGGACCGGCTCGACGAGGCACAGGACGCGCTGCCCGACGGGTCGTAGTTCGAATGGGCGAGCACTCGGGCGGATCGGGATCGGGCGCGGGAGACGACGGCCGGTCGCCGCGGATCGGCCGACGCCTCCTCGTCGAGCGGCTGAGCAGCTACTGGCTCCGCGGTGCCGGATACTTCGCCGTCGGGCTGTTCGCCGCCATCGTGGTGGCGCTGTTGTATCAGTCGCTCCCGCTGTTGGCCGAGTACCCGCTGAGCGAGGTGCTGCTCTCCTCGAACTGGGACCCGGCGCAGAACCAGTTCGGTTTCTTCCCGGCGATCGTCGGGACGGTGTACGTGACGATCCTGTCGATGGCGATGGGCGCGCCGATCGCGGTCCTCGCGGCGGTGTACATCGCTGAGTACGCCGAGGGGCGGACGAGGACGCTCGTCTCCTCGTTCATCGACGTGCTCGCGGCGATCCCGAGCGTGATCTTCGGACTGGTCGCGCTGGTCGTCGTGGTCCCCTTCGTCGGCAACTATCTCGCGCCGGCGGTCGGCGCGGACGCGACGGGGCTCGGAATTCTGACGGTGAGTCTGGTGATGGCGATCGTCGTCACGCCGTTCATGATCTCGCTGTCGGTCGAGTCGCTGGAGGCGTTGCCCGATGAGCTGCGTGAGTCGTCGCTGGGCGTCGGCGCGACCGAGTGGGAGACGATCCGCTCGGTCCTGTTGCGCGCGGCGGGGCCGGGGATCTTCTCGGCCGTCCTCCTCGGCTTCGGCCGGGTGTTCGGCGCGACGATCGTTCCGGCAATGCTGATCGGCGGGCAGACCCAGTTGCCGGACTCGGTGTTCTCGACCGGCCAGACGCTCCCGACGCTCATCGTCAACGACTTCGGTGAGCTGATGTCGCTGCCGCTCACCCAGTCCGCGCTGATCTTCGTCGGACTGCTGCTCGTCGTCGTCGTCTGGCTGTTCAACTTCGCCGCGATGCTGGTCCGTCGGCGGCTCCAACGGAGGTGGCAGTACCAATGAACCGGTACACGCGGGAGCGCGTCGCGGGCGTGGCGGTCCGAGCGGCGACCGTGCTCGTGCTCGCCGTGATGGCGATCGTGATCGGCGTGACGCTCGCTCGGGGCGGCCGCGTACTCCTCGCGAACCCGGCGATCGTCGTCACGCCGCCCGGCTCGCGGTACATGCTGGAGGCGAACGGTGGCTTCCTTCACGCGGTCCTCGGAAGCCTGTTCATCGTCGGTCCCGCGACGGTCGTCTCGATGGTCCTCGCCGTCTCGACGGCGGCGTACCTCCAGAGCGACTACTCCAGCGAGCGCTTCTCGGACGTCACCAACATGTTCCTGAACGTGCTCTGGGGCACCCCGCCGATCGTCTACGGCGTCTTCGTGTTGACGGTCGTCATCGCGCTCGGTGCACGAACGAGCATGTTCTACGGGATCGTCGCCATCGCGATCTTCCAGTACCCGATCATGACGAGATACACCGACGAGGCGCTTCGCTCGGCTCCCGACACCGTTCGAGAAGCGACGTACGGGCTCGGCGCGACCCGCTTCGAGAGCGCGGTTATGACCGCGCGGGCCGCCCTGCCGGGTATCGTCGCCGGCGTGATCATGGGGTTCGCACGCGGCGTCGGCGACGCCGCGACGGTCCTGTTCACCGCCGGTCGGAGCACGCGGATGCCCGGCGGGCTGTTCGAGCCCGCGACGACGCTCCCGGTCCTCGTCTTCGATCAGGCGACCTCGTTCAACGCGGAGGTGCGGTCGCACGCGTACGCCGCCTCCTTCGTGCTCATCGTCGTCGTGTTGGGTCTGATACTCGCCTCGAAGCTGCTCGCCGGACGCTACGCCCGGTTCGCGCCGGGAGGTCGAAACTCATGACGGACACCGTACTCGAAACCGAGAACCTTGCCGTAACGTACACCGGAGACCGCCGTGTCGAGGCCGTCAAGGGCGTCGATCTGGCGTTCCCGGAGAACAGACTGACCGCCATCATCGGTCCGTCCGGCTGTGGGAAATCGACGTATCTCAAAGCGCTCGACCGACTTCACGACATCCAGCCGAACGTGGAGATAACCGGGGAGGTGTACCTTCGCGGCGAGCCGGTGTACGACACCGACGAGCCGGCACCGGAGATCCGGAAACAGGTGGGCTACGTTCCACAGGAGCCGACGGCGCTTCCCCTCTCGATCTACGAGAACGTCGCCTATGGGCTCCGGATCCACGGCCTGTTCGACTCGAAGGACGACCTCGACGAGCTGGTCGAACGGCACCTCCGCAAGGTGAACCTCTTCGAGGAGGTGAGCGACCGGCTCGACGCGCCCGCCGCCGGGCTCTCGACCGGACAGATCCAGCGGCTCTGTCTCGCTCGCTCCTTGGCGGTCGAGCCGGACGTGCTGCTCTGTGACGAGGTGACCTCCGCGCTCGACCCGATCTCGGCGGAGAACGTCGAGGAGACGCTGGCTGAGCTCGCCGAGGAGTACACCATCGTCATGGTGACACACAGCATGGATCAGGCGAAACGGCTCGCCGACGAGGTCGTCTTCCTCTACCTCGGGGAGGTAGTCGAGACGAACGACGTGCGGTCGTTCTTCGAGGACCCCCAACACGAGCGAACCAAGCGGTTCGTCAGCGGGCCGACCGACGATGAGTACGCGGTCTCCGACGCGACCTGACCCGTTTCGACGCGATCCGAACCGCCACGATTTATGTTCGGGCCCGTATCGCTCCACCCATGCTACTCACGGGTGCGGAGCTGGCCGACGAGCGCGTCCGCGACGTCCGGATCCGGAACGGAACGATCGACGCGGTGGAGCAGGAGCTCGACCCCGTCGCCGGCGAGCGCGTCGTCGACGCCCGCGGTCGACACCTCCTTCCGGGGGCCATCGACGTCCACGTCCACTTCCGGGAGCCGGGCGGGAGCCACAAGGAGACGTGGGCGTCGGGAGCGCGGAGCGCGGCGGCCGGCGGCGTGACGACCGTCGTCGACCAGCCGAACACCTCGCCGCCGACCGTCGACGGCGATGCGTTCGACGAGAAGGCGACCCTCGCCGCCGGTTCGCTCGTCGACTACGGGATCAACGGCGGCGTCACCGCCGACTGGGATCCGGAGACGCTCTTCGAGCGCCCCCTGTTCGCGCTCGGCGAGGTGTTCCTCGCCGACTCGACCGGTGACATGGGGATCAACCTCGACCTGTTTGAGGACGCGCTCGGCGAGGCGGCCGACCGCGACGTTCCCGTAACGGTCCACGCCGAGGACGCGACCCTGTTCGACGAATCAGCTCTCAATGGCGACCTCGGCGGCGTCGGCACCGCGGCGACCGTCGACGCGTGGTCCGCCTACCGGACCGCCGAAGCCGAGGAGGCGGCCGTGAAGCGGGCGCTGACGGCGGGTGCTGAAAGCGACGCGCAGGTTCACATCGCACACACGTCGACGCCGGAGGGGATCGACGCGGTCGCCGAGAGCAACGCGACCTGCGAGGTGACCCCGCATCACCTCTTCCTCTCGCGGGAGAACGCCGGCCGGCTCGGCACGTTCGGGCGGATGAACCCGCCGTTGCGCTCGGAGGAACGTCGGCAGGGGATCTTCCAGCGGCTCCGCGACGGCGACGTCGACGTCGTCGCCACCGACCACGCACCCCACACCGTCGACGAGAAGCGCCAAGGGCTCGTCGACGCCCCGAGCGGCGTACCGGGCGTGGAGACGCTCTACCCGCTCCTCCTGGAGTCGGTCAGGACGGGCGAGCTGTCGCTCGAACGCGTCCGTGACGTAGTCGCCGCCAACCCGGCGTCGATCTTCGGTCTCGACCGGAAGGGCCGGATCGCCGAGGGAGTCGACGCCGACCTCGTGCTCGTTGATCTGACGAGCCCGCGGGAGATAGAGGCCGCGGCGCTCCACTCGGCGGCGGAATGGACTCCGTTCGAGGGGGTACGGGGCGTGTTTCCCGAGCTGACCGTCGTCCGCGGCGAGGTCGTTTACGACCGTGATCCCGTTACGGGCGCGGAATCGTTCGGTGACCCGGTCGGGCGAAACGTCCGGGACTGACCGGCCACAGCGAGGTCCGGACTGACCGACTACGGCGAGCTCCGCGATCGACGAGTCCGCCGGTACGGTCGTGCGGGGCGGGCTCGGAACGGCGGAACGCCTATGCCGCTCCTGTCCCAACTGTATATCACGAACGTTCCCATGCGCAGTGTTCACACGAATTTATCGGGCCGAGGGACGGACTACGTCCTAGCGGCGGGCCGAACCGGATCGATCGCGGACCGCATCGCCTCGGCGGGAGGCTGCGTACGGCAATGACCGATGCGACCGACGCTGCCGACGCTGCCGACGCTGCTGATGCGGCCGACGCTGCTGATCCTACCGACCCCGATCGATCGAACGTTCCTCCGATGGATCCCGAGGCGGCGGCGGACCTCGTCGATCGCATTGTCGCGAACGTCGAGGAGGTGATCGTCGGCAAGCGTGACGCCGTCGAACACGTCCTCGTCACCCTGCTCGCGCGTGGACACCTCCTCGTCGAGGACGTTCCGGGCGTGGGGAAGACCACCCTCGCGAAGGCCGTCTCCCGGTCGGTCGACGCCTCGTTCAAACGGGTCCAGTTCACTCCGGACCTGTTGCCGAGCGACGTCACCGGCGTCAACGTGTTCAACCAGCGGACCAACGAGTTCGATTTCCGACCGGGTCCGGTGTTCGCGAACGTCGTACTCGGCGACGAGATCAACCGGGCTCCGCCGAAGACCCAGTCGGCTCTGCTGGAGGCAATGGAGGAGCAACAAGTGACGACCGACGGCGTCACCCGCGCCCTGCCGGATCCGTTCTGTGTCATCGCAACGCAAAACGACGTGGAGCCCGGCCGCACCTACGAGCTTCCGGTCGCCGAGATCGACCGGTTCACCAAGAAGATCCGGCTCGGCTACCCGTCCGTCGACGAGGAGTCGACCATCCTCGAACGGACCGTCGGCGATCATCCCGTCGAGAGCGTCGACCCGGTGGCGACCGTCGAGGACGTTCGCCGGGCGCGGGCGGCCGTCTCGTCGGTGGACGTGGCCGAACCCGTCCGGGAGTACGTCGCCCGTCTCTCTGAGCACACGCGGCGTGAGGCCGCACTCGGCGTGAGTCCCCGTGGAAGTCTCGCACTGGTGCGAACCGCACAGGTCCGGGCCGTCCTCGACGGTCGCGACTACGTGATCCCCGACGACGTACAGACGGAAGCCCCGACGGTGCTCGCTCACCGGGTCCGGACCGAATCCGGGGCAGAAACCGGCCGAGATGTCGTCGAGGCGGCACTCGACCGCGTTCCCGTGGAGTGATCATGGCACGGAGCGTCCTCACGCGCCGAGGCCGGTTCGTCCTCGGCGTCTGCGTCGTCGCCGCGTTCATGGCGCTGGTCGTCGCCGGACGATCGCTCAACGCGGTGGTGATCCCCGGGGTGATCGCGCTCGTCGCCGGCTACCTCCAGGTCTCGCGACTGGACGAACCGGCGGCTCGTCGGACCGGGGTCGCGGACGGCTTCGTCGGTGAAGCACACGAGATCGAACTCGAGTTCCACGGCGGCCGACCGGGTGTTCCCGTGGACCGATCGTTCGTCGCGGACGTCCGCGACCGCCTCGACGACGGGATCGAGCGTTCGGACGCTCCGACCCGAACCACCGTCGGGGAGGAGCCGGTGACCTACCGTGCCCGGTATCGACGGCGGGGTGATCACGGGTTCGGACCGGTCGAGGTCGACGCGACCGACCTGTTCGGACTGTTCACGCGACGGCTCGTCGTCCGTGAGCGCGATCCGGTGGTCGTCTACCCGCCGTGTCATCCCGTTCCGGCATGGTTCCGACGGGGCCTCTACGCGGATGAGGCGGTCGGGGACAGTCGGGAACGCAAGGAGTTCGACCGCCTCCGCGAGTACGACCGCGGCGACTCCCTGCGCGACGTCCACTGGCCCGCGACCGCCAAACACGACGAACTGGTCGTCAAGGAGTTCGCCGCGGAGACCGACCGCCGCCGGGTGTCGATCGCCGGCGAGACGGCCGACGGGGGTGATGACCTTGCGGCCGACGTTCTCGCGAGCGCGACGGCAAGTCTCTCGCTCTCGCTTCTCGCCGACGGCGTCCCGGTCGACGTGACGCTCCCGTCCGGAGCGGTCAGCGCGGAACCGGGACCGCGCGGCCGGCGGCGCGTCCTCGAACTCGCGGCACGCGTCGGCCCGGGTCGCGTCTCCGAGTCGGCGGAGAGCGACGTCAGGATCGTCGCCGACGAGTCCGATGCCCAGATCAGTGCGGAGGAGACCTCCGTTGACTTCTCCGCGCTCCGCGAGGACCACGGGAACGCCGGATCCGAACACGACCTCGCCGGGGAGGCCGCCGGTGCCACTGGGGAGGTCGCCGGTGCCACCCGAGAGGACGCCGGTGCCGCGACCGACGCGTTCGCGGTCGATGGCGGGGTGACGAACCCGTGACGGAGCGTTCGCTCGTCGATCAGATCCGGAACCGGTCACCGTCCGGCCGCGCCGGGTCCGGCGGGAACAGGTCGTCCGACGACTCCCTCCGCGGCGTCGGCCCGTTCGGCGCGGTCCCCGCCGGAATCGCCGAGCCGGCGACTCTCGGCGTGCTCGCAGTAACGCTCGCGTACCTCTCCGTCTTCGTGTCGATCACGAACGTCGTCGGGGGAACGCCACGGCTGATCGCGGCCGTTCTCGTCGCCGCCGTCGGTGGCGTGGTCCTCGCGAGGACCATCGGAGAACGGACGGCGATCCGCCTGACGGTCGTGTTGTTCGCCGTCGCGCTGGTCGGCTACTACCTCGCGATCCCCGAGAGCCAGCGAGCGCTCCTCTCGATACGCACCGTCGGCTCCGACGTGCTCTCGCTTCTCACGGGGTTGTCCGTCCTCCGCCTCGCGCTCGCCGACGTGTGGGCGCTCGCAGTCGCGCCGGTTCCGACGTTCCTCGTCGCGTATCTCGTCGGTCGGGGCCGTCACGTCGGCGCGGCGACGGCCGCCGGTGCGACGCTCGGGTTCTTCGTGCTCACCGGCGACACGGGCGGGACGACGACGCTCGTCGGCGTTCTCGGGGTCGCGGCCGCGGCGGGGCTGTCGACGCTTTCGGTCCCCGGCGGACTCCGGAGCAACGGCGACGCCCTCGCGGCGGTGTTGGCGCTGATGCTGCTCGCGAGCGCGACGGTGACGGTGATCCCGGCCGGCGCGGCACAGCCGTGGGGTGTGGGAGGGGGAACTCCCGGGATCGAGTCCACGCTCGACGACGGCGACGAGTTGGAGATCGTCGGGGCGACTCGACTCTCCCCGGAGGTCCGGTTCACGGTCGAGAGTCCGGTCGAGCGGAACTGGCACACCGCCTCCTACGACACGTACACCGGCGATGGCTGGGTCCGATCCGGGGACACCTCGTCGTTCGAGGGACCGCTCTCCGGACCGCCCGGCGAGACGGCTACGGTCGAGGGGACGTTCACGGCAGAGACGGAGATCGAGGCGTTCCCGTCACCGTGGCAGGCGGTCGATGTCAGCGGTGCGGCCACCGGGAGCGCACAGGTCGACGAACACGGGACGATCCGGGCGACCGCGCCGGTACTCCCGGACGAGCGAGTCGTCTTCGAGAGTCGCGTCGTCGACGCCGACCCCGCCGAACTCCGGAACGCGAGCACCGAGTACGACTCGGCGATCGAGGACCGATACACCCAACTGCCGGATAACACGCCGGATCGGGTCGGCGAGCGGACCGAGGCGATCATCGAGGCTGCGGACGCCGACACGCCGTACGACCAAGCGCTCGAGATCGAGCGGTACCTGATCGAGGAGTACGATTACTCGCTGACCGTCGAACGGCCCGACGGCGACATCGCCGACGGTTTCCTCTTCGAGATGGACGCCGGGTACTGTACGTACTTCGCGACGACGATGGTGGCGATGTTGCGCTCGCAGGGCGTTCCCGCGCAGTTCGCCACCGGCTACTCCAGTGGGGAGCGGGTCGGCGACGACGAGTACGTCGTCAGGGGCCAAGATGCCCACGCGTGGGTGAAGGTGTACGTCCCCGAACACGGCTGGATCGAGTTCGACCCGACGCCGAGCGCCGAACGAGACCAGGTTCGTGACGCTCGACTCGCGGAGGCACGATCCGGCGGCGACGAGGGCGTCGACACCGAGCGCTCGGATCCTGAGACGACGGACATGGACCCGCTTGACCCACGGCTCTCCAACGGGGGAGACGGGTCGGTACCCGACGACGAGACGACCGAAAGTGACGGTGACACGCCAGAGAACGACGAGGAGCCGGCTGGCAACGACGACGAGTCGGTCGGGGACGACGACGGCTTAGATCCCGCGGAGCGTGCCGTCGAGGAGCAGCAACTGGTCCGAGGGGAGACGATCGACGGTGATGGGGGCGGGGACGGGCTCCCGCTTCCCTCCCGTGAGTCGGTCGGGTTCTGGCTGTTCGTCGTCGCCGTCGCGGGAGTCGGTGCTCGTCACGCCGGACTCACGGAACGGGCGTACCACGGCATGCGGCTTCGTCTCCCGGGACGGTCGGGGACGCCCCGAGCCGACGCCGAGCGTGCGTTCGCGGACCTCGAACGGCTCCTCTCCCGCGAGTACCGTGATCGACGACCGGGGGAAACCCCCCGGGCCTACCTCGACGCCCTTCGCGAACGGGGTGTCGACGATCGGGTTCACGCGGTCGGGGAGACGTACGAGCGGGCGGTCTACGCGGGCGACGTGACTCGCGAGGAGGCCGACGAGGCCGAGCGAACGGTCCGGCGGCTCGCCGTGGCGTCCACTCCGGTGATCGGAGACCTGTTCGACCGGGAGTGATCGGAGGCCCGGGTTCGAGGCCCTCCGGCCCGAACCCCTCCCGACACTATTTAATACGGGCATACTGTATCTCCGAACTGTAATGTCGGAAGTCTGCTCGACGTGCGGACTGCCCCAGGAACTCTGCGTCTGTGAAGACGTCGCGAAGGAGTCCCAGCAGATCAGCATCCGCATCGACGAGCGCAGGTACGGAAAGGAGGTAACGGTCATCGAAGGATTCGACCCGAAGGACGTGGACATGAGTTCGCTCTCGTCCGATCTCAAGTCGAAGTTCGCCTGCGGGGGCACCGTCGAGGACGGTGCCATCGAACTTCAGGGGAACCACTCGGGTCGTGTGGAGGACTTCCTCCGCGACAAGGGATTTAACGTCGCGTGACCGCCACCTAACCGCCGCCGTCGAGCAGCGTTCTCCGTCTTTTCCGCCGACGAGCCACTGCCCTATCCGAACCCCCGAAGCGACGGTACTGCGAGGTCCGGCGCTCGAGCCGACACGAGGGCGTCCGGCGCTCAGACCAGCACGACCGCACGCCCAACGACGAACGCGGCCGCCGCGAGAAACGTTCCGTACTTGAATCGGCGTTGGGCCGCGGTCGGATCTGAGAACGCCTCGTAGCAGGCGTACAGCATCACCGTATCCGCGACGGCGACGACGAGGAGGTAGGCAGCGCCGAACGTCCCGAGGAGATACGGGAGCGGACTGACGGCGACGGCGACGACGAGGGCTCCGCTCGCGAGCCACAGGGCGCGTCGCTCACCGATCGCGATCGGGAGTGTTCGGAGCCCCTCCTCGCGGTCGCCGGCGACGTCCTCGACGTCCTTTATCACTTCCCGGGTGAACGTCGACACCCCGGCGAGCGCGGCCAACACGACCGGCGTGTCGAGGCTACCGACCGCCGCACCGCCGAACAGGAACGTGGAGCCGACGAGGTACGCGACGAGCGCGTTGCCGAGTCCCGGCGTTCCCTTAAATACGGTCGTGTAGGTGACGAGTGCGACGAGGTTGATCGCGGCGATTGCGATGGCGGCGACGGGGAGCAGCGTCGCGAGCGCGATCGCGACCGCGAAGAGGACCGCGGAGAAGGCGAGCGCGCCCCGCGGGGAGACCGCCCCGCGCGGGATGGCGCGGTCGGGTTGGTTGATCGCGTCGATCTCGCGGTCGAAGTAGTCGTTGATGGCGTTTCCGGCGGCGACGGCCAGCACCGTCGTGGCGACGGCGACGGCCGTCGGCACGGGCGCATCGCCGATCCCGGCGACGAACGCACCGGTCCCCGTCAGGGCCCCGGCGGCGACGCAGTTCGCCGGTCTCGTCAGTTCCAGTCCCCCGCGTAGCGTGTCTCGCACGTCGTGTCCGAACTCCCGCGCCCGGATTATAAACGGCGTGGGATCCGTACGATGCGTGGGCCTGCCGGCGGTCGCGAAGACGATGACGATCATTTATAAACCGGCTCGTACAGATATCGCGCATGGGAATCGGAAAGATCCTCAGCGGGGAAGAGCTCACCACGAAGCGGGCGGGGATCGTCATCGTCGGATGGCTCGTCTTCGTCAGCGTCGTCTCGGTGTTGTTGCTCCTATACACCGCCGGGTTGTGAACTCGCGTGTCGTCGACGTACTCGGATGAGTGCCTTCCACCGAGTGGCGGATCCTCCAACGAGTGGCGGTCACCTCGCCCACGCCTTCAGAACCCCCCGGATCCGATCGATGATGCCTCCCGACTCGTGACGGCGGCCGGGCTCGCCGAGTTCCCAGCCGGCCTTTTCGGCGGCGTCAGCGACGGTTCGGAACTCCCACTCGGTGGCGTCCGCGAGTCGCCGGTCCTCACGGGATGTCCCGACGAACACGTGCCGTGGCGTCCCCGTCGCCTCCCGGATCGCCTCGGTCGTACCCCACTTGTCCCACTCCCGTAGCTCGAAGTCGTTCTCGATCCCGTGTCGTCGAACGAACTCGTCGACCGCGTCCGTGTCGTTCGCGATGACGCCGACGTATCGACTCCACCGTCGTGCGTCCTCGAACGCTCCTGCCGGATCGGCAAGGGTACGAGCGGCGCTCAGCGTGAACAGAAGCGTCAGTTCTCCTTTCCGATCCTCGCTCGACTGGCGGGCGGTCACGGCGTCCGATCGACAACACGTTCGCGTCGAACCGCTAAAACAGTACGGGATGGTCGTTCCACGCCGTCGGCGGTTCACTTCTCGTCGCAAGTGTGTGATAGAACGCTGGCCTCGGCACTCATAGGGCTCGTCACTGCTGGTGCCGAGGCAGCTCGGAGCGGTCCATCGTCATTGGCCAATCACGGCTAGTCGCCTCGGCGATTAAAAAGGATCGGGCGGGCGGTGGGAATCCGAGCGGTTACTCGCTTCCGTGGCTCGACCCCGCGTACGCGTTCCACCGATCGGTCGCGTTCGGGAGCCGATCGGTGTCCGTCGAGTCGAACGTCGCCGCACACCGCGCGACCGCTTCCGCCGCGGTGGGAAGCTCATCGTTCGCGTCGGACGCCGACGTCTCCCCGTTCGGTTCCGGCGTCGGCTCGACGGCCGCCTCCGGTTCGATGCTCCGTTCGCGCGTGCTCGGCGTCTCAGGATCTGCTCCCTGTTCCGAGCGTGCGTCGACAGTGTACTACGGGTGGCACGATCGCACCGACGCACAGGTTCTTAATAATTGTTTATGTTGTATTCGATGCTGCGGGACCGGGCGACCCGACCCTGAAGGGGTCGGCGACCGTCCGCCACCGGATCTCCGGGCGAGTTTTTCGATCGTGGGAACGCGCGAAACCGGGTTCGGACCCGATCACGTATCGAGGGGCATGGTCGAGAAAACGGATCGGACCGCTACCGAGGCCGGACCCCGTTCCGCCGACGGGCGACGCTTCGAGGTGTTCGTTCGGGAGGAGGAAACTGACCCGCTTCGCCACGTTGGCACCGTCGCAGCTCCGACCCCCGACATCGCTCACGAGGAGGCGAGCAAACTCTTCGCGTGGTACGCCCGCGACGTGTGGGTGTGTCCGGCCGAGGAAACGCACCGATACTCGGCCGATGCGCTCGGCGACGACAAAGGAGCCCCGGCGGTCACCCGGGACGCTGACGAACCGCGCGGTGATGGCGACCCCGAGGAGGGGGGCGAACCGCGCGCCGACGAACCACGCGTGTACGAGGAGACGGAGGGGACCCCGACGGCCGGAGGGGCGGAAACGGAGGAGACCCGATGATATCCGTCAGCAAACTCCTCTGCGGACTCGACGCCGAGAGTGACGGCCTGCGATACGACGCCGCCGAGGACTCGAAGAAGCCGCAGATCACCGACGAGCGCCAGCAGCGCCCGGTCGTGGTCTGGAACACGACGAAACGGTGTAACCTCTACTGTGAACACTGTTACGCGGCCGCCGACGACGAGGGCGCGCCGAACGAGCTGTCGACCGCAGAGGGAAAGGCGCTCATCGACGACCTCGCCGAGTACGGCGTTCCCGTCCTGCTTTTTTCCGGCGGCGAGCCGATGGTTCGCGAGGATCTCCCCGAACTCATCGAGTACGCCGCCGACAGCGGGGTCCGACCGGTCCTCTCGACGAACGGCACCCTGCTCACCCGCGAGAACGCGCGGGAACTGAAGGAAGCGGGTCTCAAATACGCCGGCGTCTCCGTCGACGGACTCCCGGAGCGAAACGACCGGATCCGCGGTCAGGACGGGGCGTTCGACGCCGCCGTCCGCGGGATCGAGGCGTGTCTCGACGTCGGGCTCAAGACGGGGCTCCGGTACACGATCACCGAGCACAACGTCGCGGACTTGGCCGGCGTCGTCGACCTGCTCGCCGACGTCGGCGTCGACCGCTTCTGTTTCTACCATCTCGATTACGGCGGCCGCGGTGCCGACATCGCGGACATCGATCTGAGTTCGGAGGCGACCCGCGAGGCCGTCACGGACCTGTGTGATCTCACGCGCGAGTACCACGCGGCCGGCGAGGAGATAGAGACACTGCTCGTCGGCAACTACGCCGACGCGGGCTATCTCGTCGAGTACGCCGACCGAGAGATGGGAACCGACCGTGCCCGCCTCATCCGGCGATACCTCGAACGCAACGGCGGCGACCCGACCGGCGAGCGCGTCGCGGACGTCGACCCAGTCGGCAACGTCCACCTCACCCAGTTCTGGCAGGGGTACGCGCTCGGCAACGTCCGGGACCGGTCGTTCGGCGCGATCTGGTCGGACGAGTCGAACCCGCTTCTCGCCGCGTTGCGGAGCCGCGAGGAGCACCTCACCGGGCGGTGTGCCGACTGCGCGTATCAGGGTATCTGTCGCGGTGGGTCGCGCCTGCGAGCGCTCTCGACTCACGGCGACCCCTTCGCGCCCGACCCGAAGTGCTACTTGAGGACCGATGAGCGCGAGGGACGAGAGGCGATGAGCAGGATACGGGCCGGGTCGAGCGCGGACTGACGACGAACGGGGCGGACCGTCTCCGGCCGGCTCACGCGCCGACCGCGTCGAACACGTCGGTGACGAGTTTCGCCTGTGCAGTACGGAGACGCTGTGAGAGCGCCGACTTGCTGATGTCGAGCTCGGCCGCGAGCTCGCCGAGTTCGACGTCGTCGTCGAAGTAGCCACGAACGACCGCGAGTTCCAGTCCCTCCCGCTGTTTGGGAGTGAGTGCGGACAGATCGAAGGTGACCTGTTCGGTCGCGTCCGGCCCGTCGACGACCGCGAGCCTGACGAGTCGCACCCGACCGAGTGACCCCTGAAGCGCGTCGACGAGCTCCCGAACCACCTCCCGGCTCTCGACGTAGGTCGTCACGGCCAGCGTCCCCTCCTCGACACGTTGGACGTGAGGAACACAGCCGAACTTCCCGAAGACGTGACAGAGACAGTCGTCCGTGACCTCGCCGCGTGCCCGGATCACCTCGTCGCCGTCCGCGGGCTGGAGGTCGACCGCGCACTCGTCGCCGACCGCGTTGATCGCCACGTCGGTGGCGCTCTCGGTCTCGGTGACCATCGGACAGTCCCACGCTTCCGGCGTGTCGATGTCGAGATCCACCCGGAGGCGGGGTGCGTCGTCGTCGACGGTGCCGGACATATCCGCTTGTACGGTGCTCGGGGACTTAGACCCACTTCGGGTCGCCGGCGGCTGGGATCGCGGGGATGCTTTTATATAAAAAGCCGAACCGATCCGTCCGCGTCGACTACTCCTCGTCGGCGTCCGCGTCGGGGTCGTCGGTCGTGCCCGAGGAGCCGCCGGCGCTGCCGCCGTTGTCGCCCTCCTCGGAGCGGGCCGCGACCAAGGCACCGCTGGCAACGCTGTACATCGGCTCGTCGGGCGAGTGAACGCCGCTGATCGAGAACGGGATGTTCGCGTCCTGGAGGTGGTCGGCGAACAGGTCCTCGAACCCGTTCGGACTGGAAGTTCCGCCGGTGACGACAACGGGAACGTCGAGCCCCTCCTCGACGTCCTCCTCGTCGACTTCGCGGGCGATGTTCTCGATGACGTAATCGAGCAGGTTCTCGTAGTAGATGGCGAGCGCGCCCTCGACGCCGCCCACGTCGGTGCGGAAGTCGAGTTCGAAGTCGTCCTCCTTGATGGAGGTCACCTTGTCGACCGGCGTGCCGGTCGCTTGGGCGGTCTGCTCGTCGACCCAGTCGCCACCGCGGGCGATGGAGAACTTCATGACGGGGACCGCGTAGTACGAGAGACAGACGTTCGTCATCCCCGCGCCGAAGCTGATACCGAGTCCAGTGAAGTTGTTGTCGGCGAGCTCGGAGTAAATGACCGCCATTCCCTCGTTTATCGGCTCGGGATCGTACCCCATGTCGCCGAGCATCGATTCGAGCGTCTTCTCGTGATACAGCGTCGTGAGCGGCGAGTCGATCGGGTCCGCGGGACTGGAGTAGAACAGTCGCTCGTTCGGTCGGGAGGGCTCGCCGACGACCTGCTCGGTGATGAGCTTGATCATCGGGATCGCCGAGGACTCGTCGCTGGAGAGGATTCCGTGTTGCATCGGCCGGCGAGTCTCCTTGTTGAAGATGTTCGCGAAGTTGAGGGCGTCGTCGCCGACGACGTACACCTTCTCGTCCTTGCGGATGTGGAGGACGTCGCTGCGGGAGAGCATCTGCTCGGCCATATCGCTGTACTCGATCTCGACGAACGAGTTGCGCTGCTGTACGAACACGGTCTCCGCGCCTTCCTGCCGCCCGGAGAGGATGTTCATCGTACCGACGTCAAGGCCTTTCGCCATATCGCGACCTACTCAACCTTGCCTCATAAACGTTCGTGAGCCCCCGAATCGAAATACCGGACTGGCCACAACTCAGTGAGCTCCATGAGCGATCCGTATCCGTCTCGTCGGAACACCACGTGCTTCCACACGGCGACCCCCGACGCCTGACAGCAGTCCAATACGCCGTCCACCGAAGTCGAACGGACGAAGAAGCCGCCTATCGCTCCTCGGAGTCGAGCACGCGGATCTGGTCGCCGCGGACCGTGACCGGGATGGGGACGGTGGCCTCGTACAGCTCGACGGTCACCTGGTCTTTCCCCTCGTCGATGCGCTGGACGCGTGCCTTCTCGCCCTTGAACGGGCCGGCGATGAGTTCGACGATGTCACCCTCGCCGATCCCCTCGACGTCGGGCGTCGGGGAGAGGAAGTGTTCGACCTCCGAGAACCCGCTCTCCGCGGGGCCGTCGGAACCCTGTATCACGCCGCGTGCGTGTGGGATCTCGTCGAGGATCCGAGCGAAAACGCTGCCGTCCGAGGCCTCGACCATCACGTAGCTGGTGAGTTGGTCGGGGGCGATGACCGCTTGGATCTCCGGCATCTCCTTTTCAGCGAGCATGTCGGCGACCGTCCGCTCCTGGCTCGCAGTCGTTTTGACCGAGAAGATCGGCATTACGCGCCGACCCCCGGCAGGAGGCTCATCACCGCGAAGATCAGGAAGCCGATGACCCCGACGAGGATGATACCCGCGCCGGCGATTTTCGACACCTGAAGGAACTCCCCGGTGCTCGGCGTGCTCGCCAGCTTCAGCACGCGAACGTAGCTGTTGAGGTCGTACGGGACTTTCATGTTAGCGAACGCTTCGAGACGAGACGGTTTTTACCTTTTGATGCGGCGTCAAGCAGTGGCGCGCGCCCGCGCCGGCGGCGCGGGCAGCACCGGTGAACGCGTGAGCGTCGGCGGGAGGGCAGACGATCTAACAGCTCCCGCCGGCACCGCACGCGCCCCCGTAGTCGATCCCGGTCTCCTCGCGAGCGCGCTCGACGGATCGCGTCGGGAAGCGTTCGCTCGCGTTCGCTTCCGTATGCGTCCCTACCTCGGTATGCGTCTCTACCTCCGTATGTTCTCCCGTCTCCCCAACCCCCGATCGTCTCCGATCGATCCGCCGGTTCTTGAGCCCCCTCCCGAGTCCGAACGAACGGTATTTGACGCCGGAAGGTCGATCCATCGTATGAAAGTCATCGGCGTCGCCGGCCCCTCCGACTCGGGAAAGACGACGTCCGTCGCGGCACTCGCCGGACGACTCCGCGAACGCGGGACGGTCGCAACGGTGAAACACCTCACTCACGAGCCGGATGTCGACACGGAGGGGAAGGACACGGCCCGTCACCGCGCGGGTGGCGCGGCACACACCGTCGGCCTCACCGACGAGGGAACGTGGTTCGCCACGGGCGAGGGTCGGACGCTCGCCGACGTCCTGGGCGAGTTCTCTCGCACGTACGACTACGCGATCGTCGAGGGGTTCAGCGGGAGCGACCTTCCGAAGGTCGTCCTCGGCGACCGGGCCGTCGAACCTCCGATCGTTGCTCGGGCAGCGAACGCGTCCGACCTCGATGTCGAGGAGGTGCTCCGAGCCGTGGAGACGCTACCGAAATACGAGCCGTGAGGCATCGACGACCCGACTCGGACGAGCCCCGTCGGACGAGGCGGCGTCAGTCGTCGTCGGCTGCCGCCGCCTCGTCGATGTGGTCGCCGAGATCGGTGAACTCCTCGATGACGAACAGCTCGAACGCGGCCGTGAACTCGTCGGCACCCATGACGACCACCGCGTGTTCCTCATCGGGGTCGCTGATCTCCCCGACTAGCTCTGCGCCGGTTTCGCCGTCGATCTCGTCGTCCGCGAGCTCGACCGTGAAGCCGTACTCGCCGGCCGTTTCGAACAGGTCGCTGTAGACCGCCTGTGACTCCTCATTGGTCTCCTCGTCCTCGTCGGCCGCGGGTTCGAGGTCGAACGACTCGTCGAGCACCGTCTCGCCGTCCGGGTCGGTCACCGTGATCGATCCCGTCAGGACCCGATCCGTCTCGTTGAGGAGGTTGACGTCGTCGAGCACGAACTCGGCGATCAGGTTGCCGATCGTGTCGGCACAGCCGGCGAGACCGACTGACGCCGCGGCCGCGCCCGCGGCGAGGAGACGGCGTCGGCTCGGCGTCGGGTTCCGAGACGGAATCGGAGTCTCGGTCGAGTTTTCGGGCGGGGTCTCGGTCGATTCGGCGATGTCGTCGCCGCGATCGGAGCGCTCAGCGCTGGTGGAGGGCAGGGAGGGCATCAGCTCGTGGTTCGGTCGTCATCAATTTGAAACCTCGGGTTCCGTCGACGCGCACAGGTGTCGGGAGATGCGGACCGAGGCGGGCCGATCGGATCGGTTAGACCTGCTCGGCGATGTACCGCTCGATCCGGCTCACGAGCTCGGGGCGGAACGTCCAGAACCCGTCCCACACGTTGGGCTCGTCTTCGAGCGCGACGAGGGCGGCGTAGTCGCCGGGAGCTCCGCCGTCCCCGACACCGGTCGCCGCGCCCTCACGTCCACCCTCCGGCGGCGTGAACACGACGAACCACGACCGTCGATACGGGTATGAGGTCCCCGTGTGGACCGTGACCGGGAGCGTCGTCCCGTCGATGTCGCCGACGCCGTAGACGTGGACGTCGACGCCGGCCCCGCTCACCGACTCGTACACCTCGTGAGTGCCGCGTTCGTCGTCGAGACGGGAGAGTCGTTGGAACGACGCCCGGAGCGTCCCGCCGCCGGTCTCGGCCGCGATCCGCTCTATCACCCGGGAGATGACGATCAACAGGAGCTTCTCCTTGTTCGAGGCCGGATACCCCCGCACGCGGAACGGCACCTCGTCGAGTCCGCGAAGCACGTCCGGAAGCACCACCTCGTCGAGGTCGATGGTCCCCGTCTTGTACAGGTCCGAGTTGATGAGCAGCACCGACTCCAGCAGTTCGTCCAACGTCGAGCGGGCGAGCACCTCGCCGTCCTCAACCAACGCGACGATGTCGGCCTCCGGCTCCGGCGTGTCGAGGTCGTGGATCTCCACCGAGCCGCCCTCCAACAGCGAGTCGAGCAGGCCGCGAACCGGGTCCGGCGACTCCCGGTTGAGGACGACGAGTGACCGATCCGGAGCCTCGATGTCGTCGAAGAACCCACGAAGCGAGTCAGTCATGGCTCCGGATTCGGTTTCGAGGACTAATAACGATCGGTGGTGTGGCGGTGACGGTCGGACGAGCGACGGGACCGATTCGAGCACGGCCGAGGAAACCTCTATAGGGCTGCCGGTGTTCGTGCGTCCCATACCTGATGACCCGCAAACACGTCGGGCGCAACGTCGTGACTCCCGTCAGGATCCGCGTTTCCGGAGCCGAGCCGGACCATCCCGGCCTCGAAGTCGGTGACGCGGTCGAGGTCGATGGCACCGACGACGGGCCCGTCCCCTGTGCCCTCGCCGACGGCAGGAACGCGGAGCGAGCCAGCGTCATCTCTCTTATCAACTGATGCAAACGACACTCACCTACCGCACGAATCGTGACCTCTTCTCGAACCACTACCTCGACGAGCACCTCCCGGAAACGGAGGCGTGGAACGAGGTCGACGACGAGACGCTCCGGGAGGCCTACGACGAGATCGCCGACCTCTGGGAGCGCGAACGGGATACGGCACCGAAGCGAAACGAGTCCCAGCTCGAGGAGAAGTTCATCCGGCCGATGTTCCGGAAACTGGGGATCCCCTTCGAGGTCGAGGAGAGCACGAGCCGGACGCAACGCCGACCGGACTACGGCTTCTTCGAGACCGAAGACGCGGCCCGTGACGCCTTCGAGCGTCGCGAGGCGGGCGGCGACTTCTACGAGAACGCGGTCGCCGTCGCGGACGCCAAACGCTGGGGGCGACCCCTCGACACGCGCGGCAGCGGCGAGCACGACCGCGACTTCGAGAACCCGAGCTACCAGATCCACGTCTACCTTCAGGAGGTCGACGCCGCCCAGTGGGCAGTCCTGACCAACGGGCGGAAGTGGCGGCTCTACTACGGCCCGACGAGTCACCGGCTCGACTCCTACTACGAGGTGGATCTCCCGACGATCCTAGAGGACGGCGACTTAGCGGATTTCAAGTACTTTTACCTCTTTTTCCTGAGAGAGGCCTTTCTCGAAGACGCTGGCGGAGACAGTTTCCTCGACGACGTGTACGGCGAGTCCAACGTCTTCGCACAGGAGTTGGGCGAGGACCTTCAGGACAACATCTACGAGGCGATCAAGGTCCTCTCGGAGGGGTACCTCCAGTATCCCGGAAACGACCTCGACGGGACGGATCTGGACCTCGTCCACGACGCCTCGCTCATCTACCTCTACCGGCTCATCTTCGTGTTGTACGCGGAGGCCGAGGGGCGACAGCTGCTCGATACGGACAACGAGATCTACGAGGAGTCGTACAGCCTGAACGCTTTAAAACAGGAGGTCGCCGAGGAGCTCGACAGTGCCGATCCGACGTATCGCGACTGGCAGGACGACCTGAGCGACCGGCTCGACGAGCTGTTCAGTCTCATCGACCAAGGGAGCAGATCGCAGGGGATCCCCGAGGAGGACCTGTACGTCCCGGCGTACAACGGCGGGCTGTTCCGCACGGATCCGGACGATGACGACAGCGACGAAGCGCGGTTCCTCGCGAACCACACGGTCGGGGACGCGCATCTCGCGCGGGTCGTCGAACTGCTCACACGGAGTCGCAGCGACGACGGGACGATCTTCGTCGACTACTCCTCGCTCGACGTGCGCCACCTCGGGAGCATTTATGAGGGCCTGCTGGAGTACCGGCTCCACGTCGCCGACGGGCCGCTCCGCGTCGAGGACGGCGAGTACGTCCCCGCCGCCGAGGGCGGCGACTTCGAGGGCGACGAGGGCGACTTCGAGGGCGACGAGGGCGACGTCGCCGTCGAGGAGGGTGAGGTGTACCTCACGACCGGGAGTGGGGAGCGGAAGGCGACGGGATCGTACTACACGCCGGAGTACGTGGTCGAGTACATCGTCGACGAGACGTTGGGGCCGCTCGTCGACGACGTTCGGGAGGATCTGGTGGGTCAGTCGACATATAAGAAGGACGACGGCGAGGCGGGGACGTTCGCGGGGGAGTTCGCGGAGCGGATCTTCGAGTTGAAGGTGCTCGATCCGGCGATGGGCTCCGGGCACTTCTTGACGAGCGCGGTCGACTACCTCGCTCGCGAGATCATCGACGCACAGGAGAGGCAGGCGGAGCAGCGCGAGGAGGGCGAGGAGTCGCGGATCGACATGGACCGCGACATCAACTGGGCGCGTCGGAAGGTCGCCCAGCGGTGTATCTACGGGGTCGATCTGAACCCGCTGGCGACGGAGTTGGCGAAGGTGTCGCTGTGGCTCCGCACGCTCGCCGCGGAGCAGCCGCTCGCGTTCCTCGACCACCACTTAAAAACCGGGAACTCGTTGGTCGGTAGCGACATCGAGGACGTCCTCGCGAACGGCGAGGGCGGCGGGGACGACGCGGAGTCGGGGCAGCTCACGCTTCAGCAGTCGTTCGACCGGACGCGTCAGCAGGCGATCGAGCACGTGATGGACCGGTTCCAGAACCTGCTGTCCATCGACAACGAGACGCTCGCGGACGCAAAGCGGATGGAGGACGTGTACGACGAGGTGCGCGACGACGACCTATATAAGAACCTGCTCGCGATGGCGAACGTTCACACCGCCGAGGCGTTCGGCCTCGACGTGCCGAGCGACGCCGACGAACGCATGGCACGCGCGCTTAAAAGTGAGTCGTGGAAGAAGATCGAGGGACAGGACTGGTTCGAAGACGCGCAGGCGATGGCCGCGGAGGAGCACTTCTTCCACTGGGAGTTGGAGTTCCCGGTGGCGTTTTATGACGTCGACGGCGGCCGAAAGGCGGATGCCGGGTTCGACGCAGTGATCGGGAACCCGCCGTACATTCGAATGGAACAAATAAAGCCTCTCAAGCCGTATCTCGCTTCAAATTACGATGTCCACGACACCCGTGTCGACCTTTATGGATATTTCATCGAAAAGAGTCTGGATTTAACCCTAGAACGGTACGGAGTAGTTGTTTCTAATAAGTGGATTAAATCCAAATATGGGGAAAAGATCCGCTCTGTATTAGATAAACACCAGATAGAGGAGATCATTGATTTCGGTGATCTAGAAGTGTTTGAGGGAGCGACAGCATATCCGTGTATCCTAACGGTAAATACGAATCGATCACTTAAAAATGGAGTATCGGTCACAAAGGTCGAGAATCTAGAATTTAGTTCGCTACCGGACGTAGTATCCAAGAACAGTGCTACAATTCCTCCAGACTTGTTTGATGATGGAGACTGGACTGTTACGAATCCAAAAGTTGCGAAAATAAACGACAAACTGGAAGAAAAACACGGATACGTCTCCGAATACATACATAAGACGTGTGAAACGGACATCGGAGACGGGATCGGACGCGGTGTTGTGACCGGGCTCAACGAGGCGTTTCTTGTTGATCAAGAAACGAAGGATGAATTAATAAAAGAAGATGGAAGTTCTGAAGATATCATATACTCATGTATAAAAGGGACGGATATATCCAGATATCAGCACGATAGAGAGAGACAATACCTTATATACTGCCACTCGGGAATAGAGATTGATGAGTATCCGGCCGTCAAATTATATTTAAAACAATACAAATCTCAGTTGGAAGGGACAGCAACTGATGAGGAATGGTACGAGCTACAGCAACCTCAAGAGGAGTATATTGAGGAATTCACTCAAAAGAAGATAATCTATCCGGACATCGCGAAACACTCCCGTTTTAGTATGGACACGAGTGGAGATTATCTCGCCAATACCGTTTTTATGATTCCCTCTGAGGATTATTATTTACTGTCCATACTCAATTCAAAGATATTTGAGACGCTGTTCCGAATACACAGCCCCAGCATCAGAGGCGGGTATCATAGATATATAAATGAATATGTAAAGAACGTTCCAATTCCACTATTAAATATTGACAAAAAATATGAAGAAACAAATTATAAAAAGGAAGTGGAAACCCTCATAGAACAATATGACAAATATATTCAAAAAGGGTCCATGCCCAAGACGGCCAGCTACTCCAACACTGTCATACGTGAGTTCTTATCTCATCTCTCAAAGTCGATGCTGGACGATAAAAAGCGAAGGAATGAATTTAATTTGGATCTTCCCGACTACCTCGGCAACTACACTGAAGGCCCCTCGCTCCCCGATATTGGCCTCTTCCAGCCCACCGGCGAGAACGTCCTCGACGCGACCACGGAGGACTACGAGAAACTCCAGATCGAGCGCGCCCGTGTGGAGCGCAGCGACACGACGGTCACCATCGAGGCGACCGCGCGGTATAAGCCCGAAGACGAGGAGGCCCACGAGACGGACACCTACGGCTACACCGAGACGGGCTTCTTCGAGGCGTTCTCGCTCACGGACCTCTCCGAGACCGAGGCCGCTCTGGTCGCGGCGTTCGTCCCCGTCGCCGTCGACGACGAGATCGCCGGCTTCCGCGACAACGCGACGAAAACCAACTCCCTCGTCGACCGCTTAAAAGGGATCACGCTGCCCGATCCCGACGACGTCGCCGCCGATCTGGATCGCTACGTCGAGACGCGCGATCGCGCCGACGAGCTCGACGACCGGATCGCGAGGACGGACCGGCTCATCGACGAGATCGTCTACGAACTGTACGGGCTCACCGACGAGGAGATCGAGATCGTAGAGAACGCGGTCGAGGCGTAGCGACTGGACCGACTCACCCCCAAGGCTTCCACTACCCAGTATGCTGGCTGGGTTCCACCGACGTGTATCGCTCCTTGAATCGTTGATGTGCGGCAAACCCATCCACCACGCCACAATCGCCATCTCTGAGGGGTGATGCGGTACTAGTGATGATCTCTCGGGCTTGCGTCGGCGTGGGTATTTCACCACCTTCATCGAGAATGTCACCGAAAGCTGACGCCAGAACCCCGGTGACGACGGGCGCAGCGTAGCTGGACCCGCTTTTGAACTCAAACACGTCGTTTTCACAGACTGGAAAAACTACTGGCGCTGCGACGTCCGGCTTTCCGTTCGATGGTCGTGGGTTTCGTGGCCAGTTCTCCTCCGTTTGTCGACCAATACAGCTCTGGCCCGAGCAACCGTTATACCCACAATAAACGCCATCCGGTACCCAGTGGTCCACGTCTTGCTCGTGTTCTAGATAGTATGGCCCAGTGCCTTCGGAGTCGTGGACAGTATCTTTGGACTCCGGACAGTGAGATACGAACCCGTTCACAGCGATTACTCCATCAACGACCGCAGGCACGTGGACAGGTGGTTTAGAATCGTGTCCGGGTTTTTCGTGCCCCGCAGCTGCGACGATAGTGATCCCTGCCTCGATCGCTGACTGAGTCTTCTTATAAAGTGGATGTGCGTAGCGTGGAACATCCCACGGGTCGCCAAGCGATAGATTCAGCAGATCCACCTCGTCATCCATTGCCGCGTCAATTGCGTCATGATACGCCTCAACGCCGAGATCCCCGTTGTCATCGATCACCTGATAGAAGCTCACATCAATAAACGGGGCATAGTGCTTCAGTTGACGGAAGACGTGTTTTGCGTGGGGGTTTGTAATCGGTTCATCCAAGTCAATAAAGGAGCCACCGCAATCTGAAACAACCGTCGTAGTATCGATAGTTTCGTCGGATAACGTTGCTGCCGAGTCCGCGATACCGACATGGATCCCCGATCCGCCGGTTCCCATGCGAAGCGCGTTCACGGACTCACTGTGTGCCTGAAGTATGAACGACCGAAATTCCTCGGGTGAAGAGATCCACTCCGGTGGCACGATATTAGTGAAGGATCTCGGCTTCTTTGTCGGGGGAGGCCGACAAAACGCCCTCGATCTCAATGATGCGTTCTAGTTGAGACTCGGCTACATCCATGGTCAACACACCCCCGTCGAGTTCACGCAGTAGCGTGGCTCCATCCATCATGGAAATGGTCTCGACTACCTCGGAGACCACGCCCTCTTCCACAACGAGGACGAGATCGACTCGCTCGCCGTGACGAGGATCCACGGATACATCCTCGATCTTTGGATGGATGTAGGGAGCAGTCATGATCGTACAATGGCCTACCTCAGTAATAGGTTCTTTGGCCGACTGACACAAATTCAATAGATTTGAGGTACGTGTTTACCCCGAGGTCTCGACAGCCGGCACAGCGTGAGCCCGTGAGATCATTTCATTGTTGCTGACGACTCGACGAAGCTCTTCGTATGG
>NZ_JAGGKQ010000014.1 GCF_017873815.1 Halorubrum alkaliphilum
CTCGGAGACCATCCCTGAGAAGGCATTCCCGATTCCTGCTGACGGACCATGTGTCCCCCGCGTGTCTCTATCTACGAGACAGTGACGAAATCAGCTCGGGCTAAACACGTACCGATATTTTATCATCCCGTTCATTCTGTGTCAGTGATCTGAGCCCCGGGAAGTGTCTGGACCAATATGCGTGACGTTCGACTTTCGCCTTCTCCCAGGGAGGATTGCCAACGACAACATCGAACCCAGACTGATCGCCATCGAATACTTCGGGGAATGAAGCAGGGAAATGTAGTGGGTCAGTTGACTCAAGTACTTCCTGTGCTCGATCATATGCGGGTAGTGCGGTTACGTCATCAATACTCGTGTCTGAGACCGGACCCGTATCTATGTCATCGTCAATCCGTGAGGCGGCCAAGATGTCGAAGCGTGCCCGAACCTGATCGATACGCGTCTCAATCTCTGCCCTGGTTTCACGAGCCTCCTGAACCTGTTCGGCGCTGGCATCCGCGAAGTCCCCGAGGCGATCAATGTCATTGCGCACTTCGTCCATCACGCTCTGGCCACCCATGAACATCTCCAGGGAAGACTGTTCCATATCAAGAATATCGGTTACCTCGTCCAACGTACCGATCCCTGCCAGTGAGTCGCCCGTCACGAGGTTGTAGTCGAGGAATGTTAACGGGAGGCCGGGAACGAAACTGTGGACCCAGATAGACAGCCGTGCGAGTTCCGTCGCCAGTGGATTGAGGTCCACGCCGTAGATACACCGTCGGGCAACCTGCCGACGAAGAAGCTGTCCTCGCTCAACCGGTGGCGCGTACTCCTCGTCGGCAAACGCGTCTAACGCGGCGTCTTCGAGGTTGTCGAGTTCATCCTCAACAGGTGGCAGTGGGTTCTCAGTAAGATACGAGTAGAGCCGCGACTCGATACGGTCAACAGCACCCACGAGGAAGTGTCCCGATCCCATCGCGATGTCGGCCACTCGGATGTCGAAGAACGCGTCCGCGGCGGCGTTCTCGCCCTCTTCCTCTCGAAGCCGGTCGATGCGTTCGATGTGGTCGTCGAGTGCGGGTTCCAACGAGTAGTCCAGCAGATGCTCGACGAACCGAGTCTTGGTGTAGTACGTTCCGGTAGCCTTGCGCTCCCCAGACTGACCGTGGAGGTACACTTCTCCCTCCTGGACGACCACGCCGTCGTCGTCCTCACCCAGCGTTTGCTGTCCGTCATTACTGACGGGCTCGTAGCGTCCCTCGTCGTCTACGGTGAGCGGCTGGTCGGCCTGTGAGAGTTCGGACTCAAGGAGCCCTTCGTAGATGACGCCGAACTCGCGGACACCGATGTTCCGGAAGTCCACCGGCCCCTGGAATCCGTCTTCGGTCTCGTCAATCAGGAGACTCACCAGCACCGGGCCGAACTCCGAGTTGTCGAGCCGGATGTCTGCGAGCCGTGCCCCGGCCTCCGAAATATCGGGGTCTTCGGACAGAAGCCGACCGTCGTAGGCGGGCAGGCCCAGCTCGTCGTGGCCGTGGTGGATCGCCCGCGAGAGGTGCATCACGTCGTCCCAGTGGTCGTAGAAGTTCTCGTCGAACTCGCCTTCGTCCTGTACGAACTCGTGGAGGTTGCGGGCCTTGCGCTTGAGCGAGTCCTGATCGTAGCGGGCGTTGCGCCGCCGCGGGAGGAACTCCTCGTCCTCGGTGTAGGAGATAAACAGGAGCCGGTACAGCAGGACGAGCGCCATTTCGTACGTTTCGTCGAGATCCTCTTTCGTCGGGTCCTCCAGATCACGAGCACGAGCGATGGCCTCTGCGAGATCGGGGACGACGTCGTCGTAGATCCGCTCACGAAGGCGCGCGCCGAGGTCGGCGGCGTAGTCCTTCGACCGCTCCATAATGTCGTGGAGCGTTCCCTCGTCCCGGAGCGCGTTCGCGGAGAACAGGAGCCAGAGATACGCGGCTTTGTCGTCGGCGAGCAAGTTCGTGTTCACCTCGACATAGGTGTCTGTACGACCGCGCGACCCGAACCCGGCATCGGGGTTCGTGGTGTACAGTCGGAGCGTGTCACCGCTACTCCCGATGACGTAGTCGAGGTTGCGCTTGTCGGCCTCGTTGAGGGCGTAGGCGACCGGCGACTGGCCGACGAACCGGTCCTGGGCGTGGTCGAACGACTCGTCTTCCTGTAGGAACATCGCGACTGCGCGTTCGTGGCCGTCGCTGGAGTCCTTGAGGACGTAGCTCTGGTCGGTGAGCTGGTCGATCTCGTAGTTCAGCCCCTTGACCATCTCCCGTGGGTCATCGTCATCGAGGGCGCGACGAGCCTGTTCAGTCGCGTCCTCCCAGTCGTCACGTTCGGGGACACCGACGCGGAGTTCGTGCGTCGAAAGCAGTCCCTGATTCCTGAGCCCGGTGAGTTCCTCGTCGAGTTGGGGGAGCATCTCGCTGAGGAACTGCTGAGCGGTGAACCGATCCGGCTTGTCGAGCGCGGCATCGCACACCCGTTCGGCCTGTCCGCGGTCAACGTCACGATAGATGGGCGGCTCTTCACCACTCGGGCCACAGAGACCGACCTTGTCGCCGTAGATGGCGACGATCAGAATCGGGTTCGCGCGGTTTCCACGACGATCCGAGTACGTCTTCCGCAGGAACTCTTTCGTCGGGCGCTCACCGTGATCGGCGACTGCGATCTCCAGTTGGCTTGCGCCGTTTCCTTGGTAGTACTCGTACTCATTCCCCTCCCGATCGTAGTTCCAGGGGCGTCCGTTTCGGGAGGAAAGAAACGTAGAGGTCATATACCTATCCGAATAGTTCGCGTTTCATATAATTTGGTGGCACACTGAGATACATACTCGTTAACGCACACGTATGGGTGAAGGTAGAACTACCAATTCCCCAGGAACTCGGGATCGAGATCGACCTTACCAGCGAGATCGTTGATTCGATCTTTCTTGCTTTTCTTGTTCAGGGACGTGTACAGATA
Organism: Halorubrum alkaliphilum; assembly: GCF_017873815.1. Lineage (GTDB taxonomy): Archaea > Halobacteriota > Halobacteria > Halobacteriales > Haloferacaceae > Halorubrum > Halorubrum alkaliphilum. Next base: position 2,968 of record NZ_JAGGKQ010000014.1, read on the forward strand.
GTAACCGCCAGTCAGTTCGTAGGCCCCTCGCATCTCGTCGCCGTTGGGATGGGCTTCCTCAGAGTTGATGGTACAGTTTTGTCGAGCCCAAGACGGCAGATATGGAATCTCGATCTCGTCGATCAAATCATACTCTCTGACGAGGTAATCGATTGCGGCCCCCATATTCTGCTCCTGCGTCGTTTGTGTGGTTTCATCTTCATCAGGGATCATCTGGCCGTCAGAGAACCGAATTACGTATCCACGATAGGATTCGTTGTCGGAGTCGTTGTTATCATTCGACGTTGAACCTACCTGCTCGGTATCGGCATCGAGTTCCGAGGCGTACAGCGTCACCCACTGTAGACTCTCACCGTTAGTTTGCTGTTCGACCTGTGTCTGCTCCAAATTTAGTGGGGGGACATCACCATGATCGTATTGACGCTTCTCGATCCATTCTGGTTCTTCCCAGGGGGTTGGTTTTTCGTACTGGTACAGGTCTTGGCCGCCCTCGTGGATTACGAGCGCGTAGGTATCGATCTCGACGTCGGTTCGTGTCGGAGCGAGGTTTGTCGCCATCTGTATCTCTCCTCTCCGCATACTATAGACCGAATGGATAAATATATTTCTACATTTACGCATTCTCCAATTCAAATATCAGGTGGCAGTAGATTCGGGAATATATGCCGGAGAAGTGTCTTGCTGACCTTTATGCTGACAGCGACAGAGACTTTTTGAAACAGGTATCTGTAAACTGATTATGCCCAATCCTCTGTTCTCAACGTATACCCAGGGCGAGAATCGGGTTACCTCAACGATCATCGCTGTCCTCGAACACGTCAACAACCAACTGACGGAGGATATTCTCGAAGCACTCATCGACGAATCGGATCTGGGCCTCGTCTCATTCGATAATCAGGTGACGGGTGTCGAATCCATACCGGATGCCGCAATCAGAAGTTCGACGGCGCTCTGGTTCGAAACGAAGACCAGTCGTGACGCGGTTGACCGGGGACAACTGGAGAATCACCTGAAAGCACTCGATGACGATTCCTCGGAACTCCAGCGACTTATTGTCCTAACACCTGACGGACGAATCCCTGAGGAAATAGTCGAGATCGAGGATGAGCGGATCGTGTGGGTGAATTTCGACACACTCGTGGACACCGTCGAAACCGTCCTGGATCGGGACGTGGGAACGGCGGAGATGAGTATGTCCGTTCCCACCGAACGCGAGGCGTTCCTGCTCCGCGAACTCATCCGGTTCATTTACGACGAGGACCTTGTTGGCGGGAGGGAAGATCGCGTGCTCGTCGTTGCGGCTAGGAAGGCCTGGCCGGAATACCAGAAACACGGCCTCTACTTCTGTCAACCGAACCGGTCGTTCAAACCCGTCTCGTACATGGCGTTCTACAAAGATGGCGAAATCAAGCCCACCATACCGAGAGTCACAGATTCTATCGAGAGTATCGAACTCACCGAGGAAACAGTCCGAGGACATCCCGATCTCTCACGGTCCCAACGCGAACAACTGCTGAACGGCGTCGAACAGTTACATGCCGAGGGGTCAGAGCGATATGGGGACACAGAGAAAGTGATCTTCCTTCGAGAGGGCGAAGAGCTTGCACATCCGATCACAAACGACAAGACAGCGAGTGATTCCGACCGAACGGTTGCGTTCGTCCAAGGCCATCGGTACGTCTCATTCTCGAAGCTCCAGCAGAATCCCGAATACACGACAGAACTGGAGGAATCCACCTGATCTTGTCCATCAAAGTCGTGCGTGAAGCACCTGAACAATCTTTCCTTCCAGTGGGAGAAGAATGCCGAGACTGTCTTTGTCTACACCTGTCTCTTCGTAGCAGGCTTGTACAGCCTTCGATACCCGTTCGTGCATCGCCACTAACTGCTCGGTCTCGACTTCTCGGAGATCGCGGGGCGTCTCGTCGCCGTAGACGTTGGTCACGACTTCGTGTTCTCGATCCGTGAGTTCCATCCTTATTTCTCCGGTGCTGGTCGAAGATCGCGCCAGCGGAAGTGGTCGCTGTCTCCGTTCTCGAACTCTACACTGAAGAGGTACGAGTCGCGTTCGTCACCCGTTGCCTCGCCAGCGTCGTCCTCGATCACCTCGTATACCTTTCCGGTTCGTTCGTGGTAGCGGTCGAAGTCGGGATCGTCAGTATCGGGAATGTCGATCCGAACACGATCACCAACCTCGAAGCGTTTCATAAATGGGGATTCTCAGGGCTTACCCCTGTTCGTTACGGTCGGCCCACTGCTCACCCATCTCTCGGGCGAGCTCGTGTATATCGTCCTGATGGTCTACTTTGGACAGCTTCACCCGGCCCGTCATTCGCTCGAAGCCACAGCGGTTGTTACACTCGTAGTAGACCTTCCAGCCCGAAGCTTCCTCCTTTAGCCCGTAGACCAAGGGTGTGCCACAGTCCGGGCACGTTGCCGACTCGTGTTTCGTGAAGGTCAGCATCGCTCCTCCTCTGGCGTACTCCGATCTCGAACGCGAATACCTGCGAGCCGATGGCTGAAGAACACACCGACCAAGATCGCTTCGTCGGCTCCCTCGGTGCTGGGATAAACTGATTCGGGACAACAGTCGAGACACCACGTCCGTCGGGGTGTCCACCCGCCTTCGTCGTACCACGTGGCATAGAGGCCTGCCTTGTCGCCGTGCTGAATCCGCTTGTTACACGAGTCACAGATATGACCCGTACCAACACCGTTCATCGCCGCCGCTGGGTCGGGACGGCTCATTGGTCGTCACCTGCCAGCCTGTCGAGGCTGTTCTGAAGATTCTCCTCGGTAAGATCGATCCACGTCTCGACGCGGTCCTCCTGACCTGTGACCCGTCCCAACAATCGCAGGACCGGGTACCACAAACGGATGTTCCAACGGATGAACCTGATCCAGGCTCTAAGCATCGTCGATCACCCCCCGACGCCACACATCGAGATCCTGTTTCGTCAGCGTCCAGCCTTCTTCGGGGAGTTCCGATACGACTTCGCATTTGAATCGCTGGTAGTGTTCGCAGGCGAACTCGTTGTTGTACGCGTGTGCGAGAGTAGCGATAGCCAACTGTGCTGGCCCGCTTCCACCGTATCCCCACTCGAATCCCGAGGGACTGGCACTAAGCAGATCATACCGGTAATCCAACGACTCGCCATCAACCATCACCTCAACTTCGTCACCGACCTGGGCAGAGGGGTCGCGGCGGCCACGGTAGACGGCCTGTTCCGTCGTTCCAACCCTACCCGGAGTATCCGCGATTGAGGGTCGCTTGTCGCTACTCACAGCCTGTCACCTCCTGAAGCCGGTCGATTGCGGACTCCAAGTTCGAGGCTTCCGCGTGGAGGTCGTCAGCTTGTTGCTCAAGCTGTTCGGCACTCATCACCAGTTCGCTGGCAGTGCGTTCGAGTTCTTCCTCAAGCGACTCAACATCAACTTGGCCGACCTCCATTCGAACTCTCCTGATATGCTTACATTCTGTTACTTCCTCTCGATGCTGGAAGTCTGGACAGGTACAAGCTGGCTCTCGGAGGTCAACGGTGTACTCCGAGCCTGACTGAGTTGAAATACTAAACATCGCTGGGGCTTCCTCGATGACAGTCATATACTCCTTGAGCGCCCTGCGAGTGCGAGGCTCCACGTCAGGCTGAACGGATTCGGAACTCACGCCTCCTCACCTCCTCGTCGTCGGACTTCTCTGACGTAGGCGTGACTCCGAGCCTTCTCCGCGTGCTCAGTACAGACCGGGTCTTCCGCATATCCTCGAACTGGCGCGTTCACAATTGCGACGTGAGTCCCCGTCTTCTGACAGCCAAGCTCCCGACACAACGACTCTTCTTCGGTCCTACTCATCGTCAGTCACCCCCGGTCCGTAACCGAACTCGAACCCATCGTGCCGGATAACCACTTGCCCTTGTTCAGGATCAGCGTCGATCTCTACGATCTCTGTCTCGTTCGGGAACGCTTGCTCGGCCTCAATGACGGCTTCAACGATAGTGTCGAACAACTCTGCATCCTGTTCTTCGAGCCGGTTAATGTCGCCTCGATCTAACTGTAGCTCTGGATACTCGTCGCCCGTCAGCTCTGTCGCGTAGGCGAGATCGAACCGTCGCCACCGCGTCTCATCACACTCGCGACCGTACTCGTAATAGACCTCATCGCGTTGGCGGTCGGTGTACGAGTTGACGACTTCGGCCCACACACATCGCTCGTGGAATATCGCCGCCATATCCTCAAGAATCGGATAGTCGCGCTCGACTGGTTCCCACTCGTGTTCGTGAGTCGGTCCCCCGAAGTGTCGGTCAATATCGGCGGGTGAGACTCCAGGAGGGAGATTCTGACTCATTACGGCTCACCCTCACAGTTGTCCGGGAAGTCACGCTCTCGAAGCACCTCAACACCGCACTGGATACACCGGAGGTATCGCTCCAGGTACTCGGTCTGGTTCTCGTGTTGCCGATGAGAATCAGGATGCTTTCCGGGCACCCACTCCGCCTTGTCGATGACCAGATGCGGGCCGACTTGTTCCGCATCCGGGTGTCTGTCCGACAGCGTTTCCACTCTTGAACTCGTATCTGACATTGCTTCCTTGCTCCTCAGGGAAGCCCACAGACCGGTGCTCCTATCACCGGTTTCCTACTCCGGAACCAAGTTCCGAGAGCTGTAGCTATGGATTCCCTGTATTAGATAGTAGGGGTGGAAGGATTATAGTAATATCTAAGACGGGTGATATTACTTATTCCGTGGATAGCGGTTTTTCCAGAGATCGAATAAACATATTGCTGATAGTAATGACGCGCTCTCCTTGATTTTCACCTCGTCCCCTATCTCACAAAGATCCGCAACCGCGCAAGTAGATATATTGGCTGTAGACAGATCCGAACCCTGCTGTCGAGACGGAACCCAAGGTAACGGTATCCGTACAGTCGTTGGTCAGCAAACGTTCCGACAGCAGGTGGTGCGCATCTCTTCCCTCGCCCATTGCTCTGGGCCCCCGTCGCTGATTGTAACAACGCCTACTTAGGCTGTTACACGAGGTAGAGGATCTATTAGCGGCCAAATCAGGGAGAACAGCACAGACTCAGAGCCGAGCGCAGAGCCACTCTTTTCCCTCACAAAATCCACAGTGTCTTCCCCACTGTACAGTGAGCAACTCTATTCCACCGAAATGAAGTGCTGGGCTGTTACATAGGTTCCGAAACAGCCGAAATCAAAAGATAGAGTGGCTGTAAGCGGTGTAACAGCCTATAGACAGGGTTGTTACATTAGACTCTCAGGCTCTGAAACCCGGGATTCCGAGGGGTGGGGCTGAACCCTGGCTGTTACAGCGACTCGGTGCGGAGTTCCCGGATCTCCTCGCGTTTGTTGTGGGGGATGAACACGCCATCCCACACTCGCGCTACGTCGTCGTTATCCGGCCCACGTCGTTCGGAGACGGTTTCGGCCTCGAACCTGTTCGTTATGGATCGAGCCAGTTTCTGTTTTGACACAGGCGATACGGGAGTCGTCGCCATGTACCTCTGGTAGAGCTGGTACAGCGTGGAGACGGTCATCCGTCCTTCGAGTGGATCTCCTTCCTCACCGGGATGTCCGTCCGTCACGAAGTTCCGGATGAACGTCACCGTCGGGTCCGACAGGTGCGACCATTCAGTTCGGACTTCCTCGGGCTCCATCTCTCCGGTGAAGTGGTCTTGTTCGCAGAGTTCCTGGTACCCCTCAACCATCCAAGCCAGGACACCTGATAGCTCGTCCTCGATAATCGTCTCGGCAATGTGAGGATCGGCGTCGAAGTAGCCGTCATCATCGCGCGTGGTGAAGCGGTGGGGAAACTCGACGAAAATCCAGCGACTGTAGAACGCGAGGTCGTCTGTATCCACGTCGGGAATCCGGTTGGCCGCGAACATGAGCTTGGCCGCGTTCTCGATCTCGAAGGGCGTCTCGTACTTCGGCTCGACTTTGAACCGGTCGCGGCCGGTCAGTTTCTTGAACGCCGAGGTACGGGTGATCTCGTTGCCTTCGATGTCAGAGTTGATGTTGACCGCCGTGTTCTGGAGTCGCTGGAGACCGAAGTTGGCTCCGGACAGATCGCGGAGCCCGTAGTTCATGACGTTGTCCGGACCAATGGCGGCGGTGATCACGTCCTCGAAGACGCCTTTACCGTTGTTGCCGTCGCCGAGCATCATCAGCGCCTTCTTGTACGGATAGTTGTGGGTGTGGAGACAATATCCGGCGAATTCCTGGAGTTTCTGGAGATCGCCGTCGTTTACGCTTCGATCCAAGAACTCGTTGCTCCATCGATCACGTTCCGCATCCATTCCTTCCCACCGGACCGGGAAGCGGATGAGAGCGTAATCGTCTGGTCTGGTTTCGCGCTCGATCTCACCCTCAACGAGATTCAGGATACCGTTCTCCACCACACAGCGCGGACCGCCGATGCCCATCTCGTTCCAGTCCACTTGGTAGGCGTCGTTGACAGAGACATAGCCGTCGAGAAACTCCTCTTTGACGTGTTTGCCGTAGTGAGCGCGAAGGAGCCCCTGGAGAATCTTTGCCACTCTCTTTGGCTCGTTAACCCAGATGTCTCCATCGTAGACGAATATTCGACCATTACTGAAGACGATCTGAGCGTTTTCCTTACACCACAGGTGGCAAAAGTACGCTATTTGGCGATCAGGCATATCGTTCCAAGTGAACTCGCGGAAGAACTCCGAGGAACTCATTTCGTGGATAGACTGTGAGTCCTCGTCATCCTGGATCTCGGCGACAACCGACTCGATTTGATCATCGAAATCGTCGCGGCGCATATCGACCAACCGCCAGTTGATGTAGTTGACGACCTTCTGGTACTTCTTCTTGTCCTCGAACTCGTCGGAGTCGTACCACTCGGCGAGGATGTACGGCCACTCACGGTGATCCAGAAGTGTCATCGGATCTTCATCGTTAGCTTCGAGTGTATCGTGCATTTCCTCAACCAGATCTACGTCACTCATCGTTAGGCCACCCTTTTTCGTGCGGGTCTTCGAACGGACTGTGTTTCATTTCCTCGCGGGCCCATTCCCGATACCCATCCAGCCTGTGTGCGACGTGCAACTCCCAGTGTTCCTCAACGTCGGCTTCGGATACTGTAAGCCCGAACCGATCTTGGAGCTCCTGTTTCATCGGCTGAATGTTCGGCTTCCAAGCACCCTCTGGCCAGTAGTCGGCCTTCAGACGCTTGTCGATGAATCCAGCGTCGAACCCATCGCACGCGCAAATGGGACAGTCGCTGTATTGAGACCGATAGTGAGCTGTCGCCATCACTCCGTCACCCCCGGTTCGACCCGCACCAGCCACTGGACAATACCTTTCCGAACCCTCCGATGGGTCCAAAATCCGAAACGTCTAATTGCTTGTAAGTCTAAGTATACCATGGTTCCTCAAAACCTACCGAGCGAACCAGCCTCCCGACATACCGGGTTTTCTGGGTACCAATCAGTCGGCCCGGTAGTGTCGGTCCACTTTACGCTCAGTAGAGAGTTATTGCGTAGTCACCTCCGGGTCGTATTGTCTGGCCATTTTGCGTAGGAGTTCATCGTATGACTCTCCCCCACGCTTGTTTCGTTTGACCAGTTGGCGCGTCTTGCTCGTAACGGGTATTGTACTGCGCTGGTCTGATTTCATAAATCGAATCAATTCAATCTATGTGACCGAGGTTAAAGATAGTTTCGAATATTATAAATAGTAGGAAGGGAAAGATAATAAAAGTTTTGGCTAAAGAAGCGTCGAAGATGTGTTCTACTGGGTGGGGCAGTCATAGGAAATTTCGGGTGAGAGTTACCCGTCTGAAAGAGTGGATCTCCACCTTTCTTATAACACAAATTATACTAATTCGCAGTCCCGTTGGTTGATTATTCGAGATTCGGACCCCTGTGACTTCTAACAATCGCTCTTGGGGGGCATACTACTCGTCTTCGTGCTTCGGCGGCAGGTCCTTGGCATCGAGATCTCCGGTCAGATATGCTTGTCCACGGTCTGTGATTCGGTACAATGCGCCCTCAGTCTGTTCGACTAACTCATTCTGCGCCAGGATGCGGACGCGCTCGTTAACGTACTGCTGACTGTAATCGATGTTCGCGGAAATGACGTGCGGCGTGGCCACGATGTCCGTCTCATCGAGAAACTCGAGGATCCGGTTATCTGCACTCGTCATCCAGGGAACACGCGGCCGCATTACTCCGCGCTCCCCTTTGGTCTATGTATAGCATTACTGTCTCATGTTGATAGCATAGAGTATTCAAGTCTTTAGCCTATGGTACTCAATTCTATATGCTGTGGGTCTGACGTATCGGTCGGACGCATGAGAGCGTTTAAATCAAAACCCACGCCAGCCGACGGATCAACCAGTGTATCGGAACTCAACCACCAACCAGTAGATACCGAGCAGGAACTGGAATCTCTACTTCACAAAAACCCTGAGTTGTTGCTGAACGAGCAGGTGTTCATTTTCAGCCGTCAGCCGAGTCTTGATCCCGGTCTCCCTGATCTCGTCGCACTCGATCAGTTTGGCAACGTCACGGTGTTCGAGCTTAAGCGGGGTCTGAGCGGTTCAGGTAGCGCCAGCGAAGAATCCATCCTCTCGCAACCTCAGCAGTATGCCAGGGCGTTGGCTCCGTTCGACTACGATGACCTCAACGAATTGTACCAGGAGTATCGTCAGCAGATCCAGACAGGTGAGTGGGAGGTAGGCAGTTCGGCTGTTCCAGCAGAGTCTCTGGACGATGCGTTTGAGGCGGTCTTCGGGCAACCGCTGAAATCGGGATGGTTCAATCAACAGCAACGCCTCGTAGTGCTCGCCGAGGAGATCACCGACCAAACGGCACAAAATGCTCGCTACCTCCAGGATCAAGGCTTGAATCTTCAGTGTCAAGAGGTGCGGCTATACAACAATCCTGATGAGCAGACTGATGTTCTTATTAGCAATGTTGTCGTGGATTACGACTTACGTGAGGTTAGACCAGACAGACACGGGAAGCCGACGTACGAAGACATCAGTCGCCAGATTGTGGACAGGACTCTCGGCTATGTCGGTGATCTCCTCCATGCCCAGAATCCAGATGCTGTAGTGTCAGATTTTTCACGTCGGGAACCGACCGTTCAATCTCAGAATCCGGATCATCCCGAGGGAATTGAGTACAGTCTAAGAGTGAAGCCTATTGAAAATGATACAGTCCGAGTCTCCTTGGATGTCAATAACGGTGATGGGCTTGTCAAGACAGTGCGGAACGCTGAGCAACAGTTCCGACAGCAGGGGTTCGAGGTGAGCCATACGCGGTCTACCTATCGTGTGGTGATGTTCACCTGGGGGATTGAGACCGTAGAGCCATTGTACGATGAGCAGATACAAGACGAAATTGCGAGCAAGTTCGCTGATCTTATTGAAACGGCACATGGGGTGTTCGACGCGAGTCGGTGAAATCTTGCCCCCGAGTAAAAGTGGACCTGGGTGAGCCGCTACGCCCGAACGGGAGGGTTTGGGGCCGAAACCTGGGGGTGGGTCTATGCCCACTTAGTGACGCGGGAAACCGACGCTTGGGTCATCCCAGGCGTCTTCTTGCTCTGTCACAGGTGTCGTGGCGGCTTCGACCTGCTCGTCAGTAAACTTGTAGGACAACATTTCCATTAGCTGTCGCCGGTAGTCGCGCCCGAGATCGGTCATCGTATCTGTACGTGATGCCGAGATCAGGAATGAGGCGTAGTTCTCGCCCCGCTTCTTCCCTTTGTAAGTATGCATATCGTGACAGATTCTCCCGACCTTCCCCAGATTCTCGTGCTCGGGCGGAATCGGGAACTGCTTTTGAATCTCCTTGATGTCGTCACCTTCCTCGGCCACGTTACTCCAGTACGACTTCATAAGGAGTGTCTCATAAGACCCGGTACACATCGCTAAGATTGACGCACACCTCATGGCCGCCGCGACCCCCATACCTTCGTCGTCGTCCCATTTCCCTGTAGCGAGGTCGTGGAGCGTCTGAACCGTCTGGACGATGTGGGCTTCTTCGGGAGGTAGTAGGCAATCTTCAATCATAATTACCTTGATACGATGCCAGTAGAGACCAGCCATTCCTGAGCGCGTGAGAGACCATGCCGCCCACATCGCTTTCTCTCGGTCGCCTCTTCTGATCGATTTCTGTAGCACAGATAACACATCGTATTTGTTGTGTCCTGAGCGGACTTCGTCGTCATTTCTGTACTTGCCGTCGTCGCGTTTGTTGTCACTCATAGTTTCGTTCTCGGTGATTGGTTGGCGAGCGATGCCTCTCTTGAGCCTGGTGTCATTTCCCTGAATTGTTGTTTATATTATATACTTGTTAGTGTAAATAAACTTTGATATATCAGTCAAAATCGAAGGACAGCGCGACCCTGCTGTCGCGACGTAAGCCGATGCTCCGACAGCAGGGTGTCTACCAGATCTGCTCGGCGGCGTCGTTGCGAGTTTCAGCGTCAGAGTGGAGATATTTCATCGTCGTGGTGACGCTCTTGTGACGGAGCTGTTCCTTTGCGTGATGTGGACCGATGTGATTCGCCCAGTAGGTAGCTACTCCGTGACGAATCGAGTACCACGTGATCTCCTTGTGGTCTGGGATGGGTAGATCACCTTCGTCAACGAGGCGACTCAGTAGATAGTTGCACGATTTTGAACTGTACTTGCTCCCTTGCTTCGTGAGCCAGAGTTCATCCCGACCGTTGTACTTGTCATACGTTGCTCGCTCCTCTAACCATCGTTCGAGAACTCTTGACGTGCGTTTCTTGATCGAGCAGTTCCAGTGGGCCTCATTCTTAGTGGACTCGTCCTTGGGGATGTTGAGTTCGTTGTTCTCAAGGTTGACCCAGTCCGTGGTGGCCCGACCCACTTCGATGGGACGAAGTCCGGTATCCAGCGTTACAGCGATCATCGACGGTTCCTTCCACGAGTTCGCCTGCTCGAAGTGCTCGGGGCCGACTTCCGACTTGGGCACGCCAAGGCGCTGTGATACGTGCGTTTTCAGTCTGTCACGCTCCTCAGCGGACATATCGCTGTGATAGCTCTTGACCGAGTTGTATTCCAGCGCGGCCTGATAGAGTGGTTTGAACGCGGTTCGGCGGAGGTAGTCACGTTCGTCGCCGGTCGCCTGACTCAGCTCCGGTTTGGGTTCCCAGTCGTAATCGGTTCCGTGAATGTGATTCTGATACTTGAATAGCCGCTGAACTGCTTTCCCGTAGTGGAGCACGCTTGAATCAGCCATCCCATCTGAACGATTGAGGAGGCGGATGAAGCGGTCAGCGTGATCCGGTGTGAACGCTGTCGTGTAGGCGTCCTCGTCCTCCCAAAGCCATCGGAAGACGATTTCAAGCTTGTAGTGTGTGGACTGAAGGGTACTCTCTGCGAGGCCCTGACCCTTCTCTGGATGCTTGCCGTATGTGGCGAGCCACGAGAGGAGTTCCTTCTTGAAGTCGTGGTAGTCTTCGACCATATTGAGGCCATACGCTTCGAGGTCTTCGCGTGAGCGTTCGCTGACGAGTGGGAAGTCAAACTCTACTTGTTCCGGAGCTGGCGGAAGACCTTCCCGCGGAGCGCCATTACCCGCGGGGAGATTGTCCAGCGGATCGGGCTGGTTAGTCATCCCTGTACCCCTCGATTTGTTTGTGTGCCATGACACTTTCTGGAATCGCAAGACGGCGCGGCTATCGGGTTGTAGTTTTTTCGGACGTTCTTGGACATATTTCGTCTCTCCTGAGAAGGTCGAAATCAGGTCAGAGAGACGCTGAGGCCGCTGAAGCCTAGGCCGGGATTTGAACCCGGGCTCTCGTCCTTACCAAGGACGCGCTTTACCAGGCTAAGCTACCCAGGCGCAGTCGTTGGTTGTCCGGAACCAACTTTATGGGTTTCGATCCGACCCCGATGCGGCTCCGGTCCGTCGAGTTCGGCGGCCGAGTCAGCGCTCCGTCGCACTGACGGCTCGCTCGGAGATGTCCGCGATCCGGTCGGCGGTCGTCTCGGGGAGGGCACGGCCCGGCGGCGGAAACTCGCCGTCGTAGTCAGCGGCGAGTTCGCGGGCGTATTCGAGTAGCTCTGTGGGTGGATCCCCGCCGACCGCGGTCGTTCCGGCGACTACGGCGAGTTCGAGGGCATCAACTTCGAGGTTCCTGTCGAGTGCCGTCGCATCGTCCGGGTCGATCCCCACCCGGTCGCGGCGGGTCTGGTCGCGCCCGAACGCCCGCACTACCTCAACCGCTGCCGCGGCCGCGCCAGTGTGAGAGAGCAGGGAGAAGCCCCGCGAGACGAGCACGTCGGCGGCGAGGACGTCCATGTCGGCGTCGATGTCGCTCTCGGGGGTCGCCGCGGACTCCCACGGCTCCTCGTGGGAGAGTCGGCGAGTGAGACGGAGCCCCTCGTAGATGAGCTGGACGCCGGCGGCTCGGTCGACGACTTCCCCGAGGTGAACGTCCGGATCGAGCGCGCGCGCGGTGACGAGCGACAACACGCCCGGCGTCACCGCCGCGTCCGCGAGCCGGTCTCCGATCGTCTCGCGGAGCCGATCCGGCTCGACGTCCGCGAGCGCTTCGAGCGCGGCGTTGCGCGCCCGCGCGGTGTCGTCCATTACGATCTGATTCGATAGGGAAGGGCAAAGACCTTTGGAAACGACCCCCTCCCAACACCATGGTACGCAGCCGCGGGGAGGGGCTGGTGCGCGTTCTCACGCTCGATCGACCGGACAGCCGAAACGCCCTACGGCCCGCCGACCTCTCGGCACTCCGGACCGCCGTCGCGGAGGCGACGGAGCCGGTCGTCTACCTCCATGGTGCCGGCGACGCGTTCTGTGCGGGTGCCGACCTCGATGTCGTTTCGACCCTTGACGATCCGGCCGCCTTCGCCCGGCAGGGACAGCGAGTCGCCTCAACGCTCGCTGACGCGGACGCGGTCGTCGTCTGCGGGATCGACGGAGCGGCCCGCGGGGGCGGGGTCGAACTCGCGCTCGCCGCCGACGTCCGGGTCGCGACGCCGGATGCGACGTTCGCCGAGCCCGGCGTCCGGTTCGGGCTGTTCGGCGCGTGGGGCGGGACGGTCCGGCTCCCCCGCGTCATGGGCGAGGGCGACGCGCTGGAGTTCGCGCTCTCCGGCCGCGTCCTCGACGCCGACGACGCCCTCCGGACCGGGCTGGTCTCGCGCGTGGCCGCGGATCCGCGAGCGGTCGCCGACGAGATCGCCGAGGGAGAGTCGGACGCGCTCCGGGTCATCAAGGAACGGATCCGCGACCGACGGGACGACGCGACGCGGGAGGCGGCCGAGGCGACCGCGTTCGAGACGCTCGTGGAGAGACACGCCGCATCGATCCGCTCGGATCGTGCCGGCGACGAGGAGCCACACGAGCGAGACTCATAAGCCGAGCGAGCCGAACCGGTGGTGGAGTCGTGACCGCTCGCCCCGACCGCCGGACGCGATGTGACAGGTTTAAATATCCGACCCGACGAGACGTATTTGCGAAGTACGCACCGGTAGTGTAGTGGTATCACGCAACCTTGCCATGGTTGCAACCCGAGTTCAAATCTCGGCCGGTGCACTCCCTGCGGTCGTGCCCCGCCCGGCTTCCCGCTCGCATTGCTCGCGGGAATCTCGGCCGGTGTATTTTGCGAACAACGTGAGCGAAATCACTGTGAGTGTGAAATCCCCTCGTACGCCGCTGTCCGACAGACTGGGTCGACGAGAACTGCTTTTTGAGTGACACCGAGAGTGGGTGTCTCGATACACTGTGATGATCGTTTATAAGTGGACGAGCGAGATTGCTGGCGGCGGTTTATAAGTGATTGAGGGTACCGAAATCGTCTCCAAAGCCCCAGCCGTTCATTTATAAGTCGTTGACCGCGGATCGTCGATGGAGGCCTCCAAAGCCCCAGCCGACCGCAACCACACCTCACACCTCCCCAGCCTCGTCGGCGGCCCCCTCCAGTCGCCGCCGACTCCCTCGCGCGCGTTTCTCGCGCGCGCCACTTCTTGGTTGAGCTATAAGGGTCGTCGAGACGACCGTTCGGCTCCGGGTCGACCCGACTCCTCCCGTTCGTTGGACACGCTGTCACCGCCGTACGCGGTGCGGATTCGTTTCGGAAAGCGGACTGCTTAACCGTAAGAGACGGGTTTCTTCAGACGAATGGTTGAGATCCTCCTCGTCGTCGGTCTCGTCGTCGCGGCGTTCGTCGGATACAACATCGGCGGAGCGACGACGGGCCCCGCGTTCGGCCCGGCGGTCGGCGCGGGCGTGATCTCGAAGGCGGGTGCCGCCGCGTTGATGTCCGTGTTCTTCTTCATCGGTGCGGGGACGCTCGGGCGGCGCGTCGTCGACACGCTCGGGGAGGACCTCATCACCGAGGCGGGCGTGTTCACGCTCGAATCGAGTATCATCGTTCTCTTTTTTATTGGCGGCGCGCTGTTCGTCGGGAACTACTTCGGCGTCCCGGCGTCGACGTCGATGACGGCCGTCGGCGCGATCGCCGGGCTGGGCGTCGCGACGAGCAGTCTCGATCTGGCAGTTATGGGCGAGATCGCCATCTGGTGGCTCGTCGCGCCGATCATCGGGTTTTGGGTCTCCGGCGTCATCGGTCGATACTTTTATCCTCGGATCAACCAGTGGGTCGCGATCGAGGGCACGGAGGGACCGCTCCTGGATTTCGATCGGTCCGGCCTTCTCCCTCGCCCCTCGCTCGGCCCGAACACGACCCGTCGCGAGGTCGTCGGTGCGGTGGTCGTCGTCGCCATCGGCTGTCTGATGGCGTTCTCCTCGGGGACGTCGAACATCGCGAACGCGATCGCGCCGCTGGTCGGTGCGGGCGTCGTCGAGATGAACCCGATGATCCTGCTCGGTAGCGCGGCCGTCGCCGTCGGGGCGTTCACGATCGCGCGCCGAACGCTCGACACCCTCGGCAACGACATCACCGACCTCCCGTTGACGGCCGCCATCGTCGTCGCCGTCGTCTCCTCCGGGATCGTCATCGGGCTCTCGGCGATCGGGATCCCCGCGTCGTTCGTCATCATCGCGACGATGTCGATCGTCGGTCTCGGCTGGGGACGTGCGACGCGACCTGTTACCGTCAGCGAGGGGATCCGCGGGGACGGAGAGGCGAACGTCTCCGTCAGCGCGCTGAAGGCCGACGAACCCGGCGACGAGGTGACGGAGATCGGCGAGGAGGACCCGGACGACATCCCGGCGGCCTCGGATCTGTTCGATCCGTCGACCACCGCGAGGGTCGTCGTGTTACAGAACGTCGTCCCGTTGCTCTCGACGATCGGCGCGTTTGTGACGTTTTACGTCCTGTTCGAGTTCGTTTGGTGACGCCTCTCCTCACCGCCCGAATCGGCGCTGTCGGTCTTGGAAATCGAGCACCGCCCGCAGGTAATCGCGTCGTCTAAAATCGCGCCAGTTCACGTCGGTAAAGTAGAGCTCGGCGTACACCGACTGCCAGATGGCGAAATCCGAGAGCCGCTCCGCGCCGGTTTTGATAACGAGATCCGGCTCCGCGGGGAACACGAGCCGATCGGCGATCGTTTCTTCGTGTATCTCTTCAGGACCTATCTCTCCGGCATCGACGTCGCCGGCGAGATCCCGTACCGCGGCTGCGAACTCGGCTTTCCCGCCGAGTCCGACGTTCACCCGGATCGGCGCGTCCGCCGGCTCGGTGTCGTCCGGACCGCGGATCGACATCGGGTGCGGCGCGTCGAGCCGCCGAAACTCCCGGACCAACGACGGAACGACGGCGGGATCCAACACCGACACCGAGACGGTCACCCGCTCCGCGCCGTACTCGAACCCCCACCGTAGCGTCGACGCCAGCGTCTCGAACGCGCCGTCGGCGAGCAGGTCCCGTTCCGTGATGACTATCGCCACGTGCGTAGGGGGAGTCCCGTCATGGAGCCGATGGCGAACGGAGAGGTACGCGTCATACAGGCCCACACCGGCCCGTTTCGCGCGAAGCGTATAAGAGTTCGTGGGACCGCTCGGCGAGCCGACCGACGAGACGGAGTCGTCTGCGGACGAGGGATTTAATCCCGCGTCACTCTTAGCTCGTCCGATGACCGATAGCTACCGTGGGGTGTTCGGCGCGATCCCCTACGCGATCCGTCACACCGAGTCGTGGACGATGCGGGTGTACGGGATCGTCGGCGGGTTGGCGGCCGGGGCCATCGCGCTCGTCGTCACGCTCGCGCTCGTGGTCTGGATGGGCGAAACCGCCGATGTCCAAAGCGGGACGTTCCTGTTTTCTCGCTCCTTATACGTCATCGCCGGCTTTGCGGCGGTCGCACCGCTTCTGGCCCCGTTGCTCTTCGTCGCCCGTCGCCACCGCCGAAACGACCCCGTCGCCGCCGGGTACGATCGCTGGTTGGCATACTCCGGGTTCCTGTTTCTGATCTCTCTGTACCTCGGTATGGTCATTTCCGCCCCGGCGGATCTCCGTGACCCGACCGAGTCAACGGTCGTCTCCGCGTTATACGCGCTGCCACCGGTCTCCGGGGCCGTCCCTCCGATAGCTGCTGCCGCCGTCGTGTTCGTCACCCACTACCGCCTCCGTGGTTCCGGCTCAGCAGACGCGAGCGATGCTTCCGACTCATCCGATGTGAGTGACTCTTCTGACACCTCCTGACCCGTCCGCACACGGCTGGGTTCCCCCGACTGCGTTGGCGATGACGGCTCGAAACGCGGAAACGTCTCGACCACGTTCCTCCTCACGATGACCGATGACAAGCAGAGCACGTTCCTCGTGACACACGTCGAGTCGGAGTCGGCCGTCCTCAAGGACGTCCACGACGGACAGGTCCACACCCTGAGCTCGAATCCCGGCCTGGACGTCGACGACGCCGTCGAGGCGACCGTCGCTCCCGACCCACCGATGGAAGTCACGTATCAGGTGATCGAGGTGGCGGATCGCTGGCCGCTCTCCATCGAGCGGACTGAGGAGCCGCCGACGGTTCAGGAGCGCGAACTCGCCGCGGAGCTGTCCGTCGGCGAGTTGACCCGCGAGCCGCGTGCGGGCACGGGCGAAATTCACGTGTTGCGTCCGCCCGAGGACCGGACGGACGACGCGGTCGACGACGTGATAGACGATCGCGAGGGAACGCTGTCCCGGGCCGCCAGGCTCGGCGTGAACCGTGTGGAGATTCGCTCGGAACCGGGCGTTCTCAGCGTGCGCTATCTCCCCTGACGCCGAACCGTTCCGATCCGGGAGATAAGAAGGCTTATTCGAGTTCACGGACGATGCGGTTCCATGGGAGCGATCGAGGTACCGGAAGTCGACTACACCGACTACTCCAACCGGCAGCTCGTCGTGGTGCCGTTGGCCGTCCTCGCGCTGGCGATCATGATCATCGGCGGATGGTACTTCGTCACCGGCGCGCCGGCGAACCTCGGCTTGGAGTTCACCGGTGGGGTGGAGTTACGGATCGCTGACGACGGTAACGGGGACATCGAGGAGCGTATCGATGCGGCGTTCGCACAGGAGCCGGACTCGATCCGGTCTATCCCCGCCGACGACGTAGTCGTCGTGACGTTCCAGGCGTCAGAAGACGATCCGGACGGCTTCGCCGGCGAACTGGAGGACCAAGCGAACGAGGCGGGACTGACGCTCGATGCTATCGATCAGGTCTCGGCGAGCTTCGCGGCCGACACGGCTCAGACCGCGATCTTCGGGGTCGCGCTCGCGTTCCTCGGCATGAGCGTGCTCGTGTTCGCGCTGTTCCGGACGTTCATTCCCTCGGTCGCCGTCGTCGCCTCCGCGTTCTCCGATATCGTCATTCCGATCGCGGCGATGAACCTGTTGGGAATCCAGATGACGCTCGGAACCGTGGCCGCACTGCTGATGATCATCGGCTACAGCGTCGACTCGGACATCCTGCTGAACAACTCCGTGTTGCGTCGGACGGGGGACTTCTACGAGTCCGTCAGTCGGGCGATGCGGACCGGTGTCACGATGACGATCACTTCGATGTCGGCGATGATCGTCATGGCGCTCGTCGCGACGCTGTTCGGGATCGACCTGCTCCGTGACATCGGGATCATCCTCGCTATCGGACTCGCGGCCGACATGATGAACACGTATCTGATGAACGTGACGCTGCTTCGCTGGTACAAGTTCGAGGGGGTGAAGCGCTGATGCTCGAACCGATCAAGGACAACTGGCGGATACTCCTGTTAGTCGTATTCATAGTCGCGGCGTCCGTCGCGCTGTTCCTGCCGGCGTTCGGCCCGGAGACCGCACCCGGAGAGGACCCCGGCGAGGCTCGCCAGGGGATCTCGAACCTCCAGTACGGGCTGGATCTCGCGGGCGGGACGCGCATCCGCGCGCCGCTGCTCGGATACACCGCGACGAGCGTCGAGTTCGGCGGTGAGAGCACCGTACAGGTCGCGAGCGACGTCGCCGCCGAGCTCGACGGCGTCTCGACGCGGGACGTCACCGCCGAGCGGGACTCGGAGGACGGCGGCGAGGTGGAAGTGACCGACGCCGATGTCACCGAGGAGCAGTTCCGCGCGGCGATGGACGCCTCCGGATACGTCTACGGCGGGATACGTAGCGGTGTTACAGAACAGACCCGCAACGCCGCCGAGGAGGTCATCCAGGAGAAGGTCAATGAGTTCGGCCTACAGGGCGGGACCGTTCGGCAGGTCCAGTCGATAACCGGCGAGTACTTCATTCTCGTCGAGGTGCCGGGCGGGGACCGTCAGAACGTGATCGATCTGTTGGAGGAGCGTGGGACCGTCCAGATCGACATCGGTTATCCGGACGAGGACGCCGAGGACGGCCTCGCGATAGAGGAAGAGGCATTGATCCAGGAGGACTTCACCAACATCGGCACCGCCAGCCGGAGCGAGGAGGGTGACGGCGCGTACGTCTCGGTCTCCGTCATCAACGAGGCGGCCGAGGGCGAGCAGTCCCCCGCCCACCGGTTCCAGGACGCGGTCGTCGACCGCGGCGTCGCCACCTCCACCGGCGGGGCGACGTGTACGTACATGCAGGAGCCGGTCGGCGAGTCGGTCGACTCGTGTCTCCTGCTCGTCGTCGACGACGAGGTCGTTAACGCGTTCGGAATGCGTGACAGCCTCGCGGAGAGCATGGTTTCCGGATCGTGGGCCAACGAAGGGATATTTCGGCTGACGACGACCTCCTACTCGGACGCCCAAGAGATCTCGATCAACCTGCGCGCCGGCGCGCTTCCGGCCGAACTCGACATCGCCGGACAGGGAACTTCCTCGACCATCTCGGCAGCACAGGGTGAGAACTTCCGGATCTACTCGATGATCACCGGCGTTCTCGCGGTCTTCGCGGTCGCTGGCATGGTGTTCCTTCGGTACCGCGAGCCGAAGGTCGCGTTGCCGATGACTGTCACGGCGCTGGCAGAGGTGTATATTCTCCTCGGCTTCGCGGCGCTCATCGGCTACCCGCTCGAACTCGCGGTGATAGCCGGGTTCATCGCTGTGGTCGGAACCGGAGTCGACGACCTCGTTATCATCGCCGACGAGGTGATGAGCGAGGGCGATGTGAACTCTCGGAAGGTGTTCGACTCGCGGTTCCGCCGCGCGTTCTGGGTGATCGGCGCGGCCGCCGCGACGACGATCATCGCTATGTCGCCGCTGATGGTGCTCTCGCTTGGCGATCTGTCCGGGTTCGCCATCTTCACGATCCTCGGCGTCCTCGTCGGGGTCCTGATCACGCGCCCGGCGTACGGCGACATCCTCCGCCGGCTGCTGACGGTCCGATAAGGATCGAGCGGGTATCAACCGATCCACGTTTTTAACACCCGACGGACCGGACCCGTCGGTATGCTCGTCGTTCTCTCCGACACCCACAGCACCGACGACCCGCGGCTCCGCGGGCGGACCCGAGAGGCGGTCCACGAAGCGGATCTCGTCGTTCATGCGGGCGACTTCTATCACGAATCCGTTCTCGACGGCTTCGAGGCGGCCACCGACCGGCTTCGGGCGGTGTTCGGCAACAACGACGGGGCGACGATCCGCGATCGGATCCCGGAGGTCCGAACCGTCGAGTACGAGGGCGTGCGATTCGCCGTGACACACAGACATCGGAGCGGCGACACCGGGCTCGTCATGCTCGGTCGCGGCCGCGACGCGGACGCAGTGATCTGCGGACACAGCCATCGGCCGCGGTTCGATGACTCGACCGATCTGCCGATCCTGAACCCGGGGAGTCACGCCCAGCCGCGAGGAAATCGCCCGGCACACGCGGAGCTGGAAGGGGACGACGACGGACTCGCCGGTCGGCTCGTCACTCCCGACGGCGAGGTGTTCGAGCGGTTCCGGATCGAGTTCTGACGAGCGAGGGCGACCCTCGACTTCGGCCCGGAGAGACGGTATCGATTCGGACGGGGAGCCTTCGGGACGCGGCGGCGTGTGCCTCTTCGTTGGCAGATTCGGTGGCTCACCGGATGGCCGGGAGGTCGGGCATCCGAGGGAGGGCCGAAGCGGAGGTCGCACCTGAACGTGTCGACGGGATCGATTTATAGGTGTCCGAGGCACAAACGTTCGTTTTAGCTAATTTCAGGCGCTAAGCCCCCTGCCTCAAGGAGCCGCCAACGGCGGCGAGTAGGCAGGGGTAGTTCACTGTCGAGTCTCTCTCCCGTCCGTGGCTGCGGGTGGCGGTGCGTCGAAACGCACAAGTCGATGCCCACGGATCCTCGTGTATGACCTCGGTGGATATCCTCCCGATTCTCGTTCTCGCCATCCTTCTCGGGTTCTTTTTCTTCGGCTTTCTCCTCGTCCGCCGGACTCTGATGGGCCTCCGTGAGGGTTACGAGGACGGGCAGCAATAGCGATGGTCGTCGTCACGACGCTCACGTTCCTCGTCGCCGGTGCCGCCAGTCTGTTCATGGCGTGGTCGATCGGTGCGGGCTCGTCCGGTTCGACGCCGTTCGCCCCCGCAGTGGGTGCCAACGCTATCTCGGTGATGCGCGCCGGACTCGTCGTCGGCGTCCTCGGGTTCCTCGGCGCGGTGTTACAGGGTGCGAACGTCACGGAGGCGGTCGGGACGGAGCTGATCGGCGGCGTCACCCTCACCGCCGGCGCGGCGATCGTCGCGCTGCTTACCGCCGCGATGCTCGTCGCCATCGGCGTGTTCGCCGGCTATCCGATCGCGACCGCGTTCACGGTCACCGGTGCTGTCGTCGGCGTCGGGCTCGCGCTCGGCGGCGATCCGGCGTGGGCCAAGTACGCGGAGATCCTCACGCTGTGGATACTCACACCCTTCGTCGGCGGGGGGGTCGCCTATGTCGTCGCACGGGCGCTTATCGGCGATCGCCTTCCGGAACGGGCGCTCACCGCGACGCTGGCCGGTGTGGTCGGCCTGATACTCGCGAACATCGGCTTCGCGCTTCTCGGTCCGGACGGCCAGCAGGCCTCGATCGCCGGAACGATCGGTACCGGGCTCGGCGTCCCGGACCTTCCGGGGACCGCCGCGGTCTCGCTCGTCCTCGCCGTCCTCGTTGCCGGCCTCGTCTACGCCGATATCGGTCGGGACCGCGCGAGCGCACAGCGACGGTTCCTGCTCGCGATGGGTGGACTCGTCGCGTTCTCGGCCGGCGGATCACAGGTCGGTCTCGCGATCGGGCCTCTCGTTCCGATCTTCGGCGATGTCGACGTTCCCCTCCTCGCGCTGCTCGTCGGTGGCGGGCTCGGCCTGTTGGTCGGCTCGTGGACCGGTGCGCCGCGGATGATCAAAGCGATCTCACAGGACTACGCCTCGATGGGGCCGCGCCGGTCGATCGCGGCGCTCATCCCGTCGTTCGCGATCGCGCAGGCGGCGGTCGCGTTCGGCATCCCCGTCTCGTTCAACGAGATCATCGTCTCGGCGATCGTCGGTGCCGGCTACGCTGCTGGCGACGCCGGCGTGAGCCGCTCGAAGATGGGATACACGGTACTGGCGTGGGTCGCATCGCTGGTCGGATCGTTGGTGCTCGGGTTCGGCGTCTACTCCGCTGTCGCGTTCGTGATATAAGTGCGCTCGTCTGGCGGAGATCGTCGTTATTCGCCCGGATACGTCGGCAACCGGCCCGAGCGTGCGCTCCCGTCGACGAACGGGAGGTCGGCTCGACTCGCTCCCACCTCCGCCCCGTCGACGCGGACGGCAACCGCGTCGAGCGTCGCGTCGAATCCGACGAGCGCGAGCGCGATCGGCTCTCCCGAATCCGGGCCGACCGCCGCCCGCGTCACCTCGCCGATCGCCTCGTCGCCGTCGAAGACGGCTGCACCCGAATCGGGGAGCCGGTCCGAAACAGCGTCCGGGTCGGCGTCGCCGTCGACACCCGAGAGCGCGTCCACGAGCCCGTCGAGCGCCAGCCCGACGAGCCGTCGACTGGGCCGGCCTTGGTTCTCCACGCGTGAGACGACCTCTTGACCGACGTAACACCCCTTCTCGAAGTCGAGCGCGTTGCGGATCCCGAGGACGTTGGGAACGGTTCCTTCGAGCTCGTACTCGAAGAGCGGCGTTCCCGCTTCCAGACTCAGGGCGTCCCAGGTCCGATAGCCGAACGGGGCGGCGTTGAGTCCGCGGTTTATCAGCGTATCGAACAGCTCGGGAGCGTCCTCGACCGCACAGACGACCTCGTATCCCTCCTCGCCAAGCGGGGCGTCGGTCGCGATCACGGTGACGCCGGCGTCGACCATCGACCCGCGGACGAACGTCAGCGGTTCCTCCGGCGCGCCCGGACCGCCGAGCACCGAGGCCACCTTCTCGGTCGATTTCGGACCGTGAACGCCGAACACGCCGAGCCCGTCGGAGACGTCCTCGATCTCCACGTCCTGTATGAACGTCTTCCCCGACCAGTCTTCCCGGACGGGCTCGGCGCGCTCGGGCGGGACGAAGACGAGGAGTCGCTCGCCGGCGTTGTAGACGTACATGTCCGTCTCGATGCCGCCCTGCGGATCGAGCAGGAGCGCGTACGCCCCGCGGCCGTCCTCATCGGGAACGCGGTTGGTGACCGCGTTGTCGACGAAGTCGACGCGGTCCTCGCCGGTGACGGCGAGTATCCCGTACCCCATCTCTATCGTGCCGACGACGTTGCGAACCGCCTTCCCGACGCGTTCGGGTTTTCCGTAGTGATCGACGACCCGCCGACCGCCGCGATCGCGGTAGCTCGCGCCGTGGTCGACGTGGGCGTCAGAGACGAGCGTCATGTCCGTATCGAGTCGGGGGAGCGGCAAAAGGTCGCGGGTGTCACGCCGGATATCTCCGGGTCACAGTCCGAGCCTGTCTCGGATGACGCCGACGAGGCCGTCCTGCGGTTCCTCCTCCGGCGCGTCCGGGTCGGGAACCACTCGGTCGTGCGGGTGGACGCGCACGTGGTCGCCGTTCTCAACGGTGATCAGCGAGTCGGCTTTCAGCGCCGAGAGCGCCTCCTCTATCGCGTCGATGTCGGCGTCGACCGCGGCACGCAGCTCAAGCACGGTCATTCCGTCGTCGCCGCGATCGACGAGTGCGTCGAGTAGCGCGACCTCGACGTCCGGTCGGTCGCGGTACTCCGGCTTTGCGGCCATACCTCACGTTTCGATCGGACGGGGTTTACCTCTACCGGCGGAGCGGATCGATCGGGCCGTCGGCTCGGGTCGAACTCACCGAATCAGCCGGGAACACGATCCACAGAGGTTCTCCTCTTTCACGTCGACCTCGCGAACTGTGGGAGAAAAGCACATGACACACTTGCTGTTGTCGCAGTGTTCGAGCCCGAGGGTGTGGCCGATCTCGTGGACCACTTCCTTGCGGACTCGATCCGCGAACACGTCGACCGCCGGCTTCGTCGACACCCCTCCGTCCGAGGAGGTCCGGAGCCGGTGCGTCGAGATGACGGAGCCGCTCCCGTTGAGATACGCCAGCCCGAACACGTAGTTTCGGCGGCGGTAGTAGAGGTCTCGCGGCGTGATGCCGATGTTCTTTTCGCCGCTGCCGACGCGCCCGACGACCTCGATGAGGTCCTCGGCACGGTACTGGTCTCGTCCGGAATCGTACGCGTTTTCGGGGATCGGTTGGTCGTCGTGGACCGTGACGTCGCAGTCGTATACCGACCGGAGCGCGGCGGAAGCCTCCCGCTTCACGCGTGGGGTAACTTCCCCGACGGGAACGATGTCCACGAGCATGGAACCGCTTTTGACCGCGGCGGTCATAAACCCCGCGCCGTGGTGTTTCCCTCACGCCGTGTGCTCGTCGACGAACTCGACCGATACGATCGACTCCTGGAGGTCGGTATCGGTGACCGCCGGGGCGTCGCCCGCGCGCTCGCCGATCGCGGGTGCGACGTGGTCGCGGTCGACGTCGCCGTCGACGGAGGGATCGAATACGGTCCTACCGATGCTGACGGATCGCTTCTGGTCCGGCGGGGAGATGTCGTCGCGATCGCGTCGCTCGACGGTCCGCTCACCGCGCTTGACGGTCCGCAGTCGGCCGATCCAAGCGATCCGGTCGACCGCGGACCCGCTCCGACCGGTGTCGACGACTTCGACGCGGTGTACGCGCTCAACCTCCCGGCGGAGCTCCAGCGACCCGCCGTCTCGCTCGCCGATGCGCTCGACGCGGACTGTCTGTTCACGACGCTCGGCTTCGAGGAGCCGATCGTTCCGGCCGAGCGTCGGTCCGTCCGGGGGACGACAGTTCACGTCGCACGCGAGTCCCACCGGGAGACCTGATCCGTGCCGGCGGCGTTTCGTCCGGCGAGCGACTACGCTCCGGAACCGCGGGCGAGGATCCGGAACCGCGGGCGAGGATCCGGAACCGCGGGCGAGGATCCGGAATCGCGGGCTGGGATCCGAACGTTCATTCCCTCCGCCGGCCGGCATAGGGATATGCAGGTCGACGCTGTCGTGCTCGACATCGACGGGGTGTTGGTCGACGTCGCGGACTCCTATCGGCGCGCGATCATCGAATCGGTCGATCGGGTCTGCGGGAAGACCGTCGACCGCGAGGGCGTCCAAGCGTTCAAGAACGCCGGCGGGTTCAACAACGACTGGGAGCTCACTGACGCGGCCGCGCTGTTCGTGTTGGCCCGACGCGAAGGGCTCCGAATGGACGTTGAGGCGTTCACCGACCGGATCGCGGCCGACGACGAGGGGGGAATCGAGGCGGCCAAACGCGTCGTTGGCGACCTCCCGAGCGTCGCACAGGCGCGGGTCCGCGACCAGTGGGACACCGAACACCTCCGTGAGGTCTTCCAAGCGCTCTATCTCGGCGAAGAGCTGTACCGCGAGCTCGAAGGCGGCGATCCGCCGGTGTCGTCGTCGGGGTACATCCACGACGAGCCGACGCTCGTCGACCCCGAGACGCTCGCGGACCTGACTGACCGCTTCGACGTGGGCGTGTTGACCGGGCGGCCCGCGGCCGAGGCCGAGATCGCCTTGGAGCGTGTCGGACTCGACGTTCCGGAGGAACACCGGATCACGATGGACGATCCCGAGGCCGGAAAGCCGGATCCGGAGGGACTGGTCGCGTTAGCCGAGCGATTCGATGCCGAGAGAGTCGCGTTCGCGGGCGACACCCTCGATGACGTCCGAACCGCGCGCAACGCCGCCTGCGAGGACGAGTCGCGGGTGTACTACGGGATCGGTGTCCTCACCGGCGGACTGACCGGCAAAGACGGTCGCCACGCGTTCAGCGCCGAAGGAGCTGATGCAGTCCTCGGAGACGTGAATGGACTCGTCGACCTGCTCGAATCCTCGGACGACTGAACCCGGGATCGACGGACGATGGGCCATGGACAACCGGGCACGACGTCGAAAGCACCGACGCTAACACTTCTGCTACCGCCGAGGTAGAGCCGGAGAACGGATGGGCCCTGCCGGATTCGAGCCTCGGTCGTTCGGCTCGCGTTCGCTCGCTACACTCCCTGCTTCAAACCCGACTCTCCAGCCTCGCGGCTCGCGGAGTTGCTCGCCGCGAGAAATGGGCCCTGCCGGATTTGAACCGGCGATCAATTCGTTATGAGCGAATCGCTTTAAGCCAGACTAAGCTAAAGGCCCTTCTCATCAAGCGGTATCTGTTGGTCCCTCTTTAGCCTACCGGGTCTCGTCGAGTCGCTCGTGAACTCAGTCACCCGTGAGAGAAGACGCCGAAGCCAGGACTCGAACCTGGGACCGCCTCGTTAACAGCGAGGCGCTCTACCAACTGAGCTACTTCGGCCCGTCTCGGGATACTCGAGTGGTTTTGATAGGGCTTTCGTTTCCGCCCGACCCGAGTATGGTTTCCGACCTCACGGGGTCGCGCGGGCGTCGGTCCGACCGACACGCTTTCGGCCGGACCACGTGAATCCCGGCCATGAGCGAACTCGACGCGGTGTTGGCACGCGTCCGCGAGCGCGTCCTCCCCGACCCCGAGGAGCGCGAGCGGCTGCGTGCGACCGCCGCGACGCTGACCGAACGGACTCGCGAGGCGATCGCTGACCTCCCGGTCGAGGCCGATGTCGTCCAAGTCGGCTCGACCGCCCGCGGCACGTGGGTCGCCGGCGACCGCGACATCGATCTCTTCGTCCGGTTTCCGGCGGATCTCGACCGCGCGGAGCTGGAGGAGTACGGGCTCGCGGTCGGGCACGCCGTCCTCCCGGACGGCCACGAGGAGTACGCCGAACACCCGTACGTGAAGGGCGTCTACGACGGGTTCGACGTAGATCTGGTACCGTGTCACGACGTCGACACCGCCGGGGATCTGGTCTCCGCCGTCGACCGCACCCCGTTCCACGACGCGTACCTCACCGAACGGCTCGACGAGGACCTCGCCGATGACGTCGTCCTCGCGAAAGCGTTTCTCAAGGGAATCGGGGCGTACGGAAGCGATCTCCGGACGGAGGGGTTCTCCGGCTACCTCACGGAGCTGCTCGTCGCCGAGCTCGGCGGGTTCGTGCCCCTCGTCGAGTCGGCACGCAGCTGGCATCCGCCGGTCGAGTTCGACCCCGAGGGCCACGCGGAGCGCACGTTCGACGACGCACTCGTCGTCGTCGACCCGACCGACCCGACCCGGAACGTCGCGGCGGTGTTGTCGGCCGCGAACCTCGCACGCTTCCAACACTACGCTCGCGACCTGCTTGCGGACCCCCGCGAGGTGCTGTTCCGGCCGCCGGAGTACGATCCGCTCGACGCCGGTTCGATTCGCGAGCACCTCGACAGGCGGGAGGCGACCCCCGTTGCCGTCGTCCTCGATGCGCCCGACATCGTCGACGACCAGCTGTGGCCGCAGCTCCGCCGATCGCTCGACGGCATCGTCCGTGGGCTGGACGACCGCGGGTTCGATGTCCTCCGCGCGCAAGCGATGGTCGACGACGCACACGACGGTCGCGGTTTCGGCGGCGACTCCCCGGATGGAGACACGACCGTGTCACGACGCAGTGGCCCCGAGCGTGCTGCTCTGTACGCTGAGGTCGAGACGGCGACGCGTCCCGCCGTCACTCGGCACGAGGGGCCGCCGGTCGCCGTCCGGAAACACGCGGCGAGCTTCTACGAGTCGTACGCGGATGACGGCGATCCCGACACGTACGGGCCGTTCATCGAGGGGGATCGATACGTGGTCGAGCGCGAACGCGAGTTCACGACGGTCCGCGAATACCTCGAAAGCGACGCCGCAAGCGATGTCGCGCTCGGGGCGCGGATCGAGCCGGCGTTCGAGGGTCGGGACGTGCTCGTCGGCGACGCGGTTGCCACGCTTGCCGACCGCTTTGGGAGTGCGTTCCGCGAGTTCTACGAACCACGGCCCTGACGTGACCCCTGACACGGATCAGTCGACGTAGCGGTCGAACAGGTAGTATACGACGCCTAAGGCGACGCCGAGGACGACGACGAGCACGGAGAACACGGCCGCGATCCGTGGAAACACCATCCAGAACGCGATGTAAAACGAGAACGCGAACGCGAACAACGCCACGATCACCACCCCTCGGGTCGGGTTCTGGACGGCGGCGACGAACACCCGCTGGGGGAGCGAGAGGTCCGCGAAATCGACTTCGCTCGCGGCTCGAGGACCGCGAGGAGTCTCGGTCGCCTCGTCAGTGGGAACGTCCGCCTCCTCGTCAGTGGGAACGTCCGATCTCCCGTCCGAACGGCCGACGTCGTCGGTCACGCTCGTTCGTACGGCCCCCGTCCCCGTGTACCTATCGTTCCTCGTTCGCGTTGTTCGTTGTCGTTCCGTCGAGCGCTCCTCACTGAATCCGGTCTCGTCTCCGGAATCGCTACGTCACCACGAGAGCGAGACCGGATCCAGTGAGGAGCGCGGCGACTGCGGCTACAACGTTGAGAGCGGCGAACGCGGTTGCCGTTCCCGGATCGCCCGCCTCCGCGGTCGTGACGGTCTCGACGGCGAACGACGAGAACGTCGTGAACGCGCCACAGAACCCGACCCCGACGGCGAGTGTGGCGGAGGGCCCGGTCGGAACCCCGATGACGACCCCGAGCGCGAAGCTCCCGAGCGTGTTGACGACGACCAGCGACCACCGGCTCTCGATCGCGAGCCCGACCGCGTGCCGGGCCAGTGCTCCCGCTGCCCCGCCGATCCCGACGGCCATCGCGGCGAGCAACGGCTCCGTCACAGCCGCCTCCCAAGCGCGAGTCCGGCGATCGCAGCGAGAAATCCGGCGGCGTAGCTGACGACCACGTAGCCTGTCCCGGCGACCGTTCCGAGCGCGACGGCGTCGGCCGCGAACGTGCTGTACGTCGTAAACGACGAGACGAACCCGGTACCGACGAACAGCTGCGTCCGGACCTCGGTCGCTCGCGTTACCAAGAGGCCGAGCGCGAACGACCCGACCACGTTCACGAGAAGCGTTCCGAGTCCGGTCACGTCGCCCGCGGCGATGTCGACGGCGTATCGCGTTAAGGCACCGGCGAACCCCCCGGCTGCGACGAGTGCGGCACCCGCGAGCGTCCGTTCCATGTTCCCACCGTCGCCAGCGCCGATCTTGTAGCTTCTGATCGCTCGGCCAGCGGTGGCGTTCCGGTCAGTCGATGGTGACCTCGCTGGCGCTGGGACTGCCCCCCTCGTGAGGCGTCCGTCTTCGTCGTACCCGGACGGTATGTGCGGTCTCGGTCGCGTCGTCAACGACGAGCGCCTCACCGGTTCCGGTCGGCAGTCTAGAGGCGAGGTCGCCGGCGAGATACGTCGCCTCCGCCTCCGCGAGACGCTCGACGTCGGGTTCGGCCGTGAGGCGGTGTGTGACGAGGAGATCCGACTGTGAGACGGCGACGCTCGGGAGCGCTCCGGGTCGCTGCGTGGCACAGACGAACGACACGCCGGGCGAGCGCCCGCGGGTCAGCAGCGTGCGAAGCGCCGGATCGGCCACGCCGCCGAAGAAGGCGTGTGCCTCGTCGACGAGCAGCCACGGAAGCCGGTCGACGTCGCCGTCGACCCGCGCGTCGTAGAGTCCCCTGGCGACCGCACGGACGACCCCTGCCGACGCGGTTTCGGGCACTCCGGCGAGGTCGAGAACGGTCGGCGTCCCGTCGGCCGCGAACGATGACACCGACGGTGCGTCGGCGTCGAAGATCCCCCACGACTCCGCTAATCGGAGGTGGTTCCGGACGGTGCGCCGAGTTGAGTCGGGGGCGTCGGCCTCGGAGAGGAACCGACGGAACGAGTCGATCGACGCCGGAACCGACGGTTTACCGCCGGCGGCGGTATCGCCGTCAACCTTGCCTCCGCGACCCTTACCGTCGTCGACCGCGTCGGCGACGGTTCGCCACAGCAGACTCCCGGCACCGCTCGTCGGATCGAGACCGACGAGATCCGGCCAGACGGCCGCGGGGATCGACCCGGGTCTGACCGTCGGCTCGACGATTCGACCACCAGCCGCGGTTAACCCGCCGAACACCCCCATCGGGTCGACGACGACCGGGGAAACGCCCCGACTGTCGGCGAGCCCCTCCGCGAGGACGCCGAGCGTGTACGACTTTCCGGTGCCACGCTTCCCGAAGACGACGGCGGCATGCGGCGAGTCGACGTCGAGATCGACCGCCGCCCCGTCGCTCCCGTCCCGTGCGAGGAAGGATCCGAGTCGGACCGTCAGCGATTCGTCCGCATCACTGTTGTTCTCGCGTCCGAGCACGCTCATGCGGTGGATCGCCTCGACATCATATATAAATCGTCGCTCGATCGGTCGGTTGGCGGACGGAAATCGATCGGTTTTCGCTCCCTCGCTTCGCTCTCTCCTCCGACTCTTTATAACCCATACCGCGGCCAACCGGTCGTATGTTCGACGCCATATCGGACGTTCGTGGCACCGACGGATCGTTTCTCGCCGACCGCCGCGCGATCGAGGGGTTACCGGTCAGGCTGGTGATCGCTCTCGTCGTCGGTGTGGCGAGTCTCAGCGTGATGATGGGAATGATCGGTAGCATCGACGGGCTTGCAGCGACGGAACTCGATGCGCAACCGGAACCGGAGGTGACGTCGACGGGCTCTCAGTCGATCGACGTGGCAGTCGTGGATCCTGATGGGGGACACGTCTCCGACGCGACGGTGATCGTTCGTAGCGGGTCGGCACGGATCGATGGTCCCGCAACGGCCACGACGGACGGTGACGGGATCGCAACGGTGAGCGTCGATCCCGAACTCGGCCCGAACCAGCCAGACGGAACGCTCTCGATAGACATCAAACCGCCGGCGGGGAGCGACTACGTCGACGAACGAGAGAACACCGCGGTGCTCGTCGTCGACGACTAGATCCGGTCGTCCCAGTCGATCCACTCCTGTTCCCAGCCGGTGCGCGCGAAGTGACCCTGCCGTTCGATCTCGGCGTCCTCGCGGCGGGTTCGGTTGCGCTCGACGCCAGCCTGCTCGCCGTCGACAAGCATCGGATCGAGTCGAACCGGTCCGGCGGTTTCGACGGTCCGAAATCCATCCGGTGCCGCGTCGTTGTGGTCTCGGCCGGCAGCAGCCCGGGCATCACGCGTATCACCGGCGACCGACTCCCGCTCTACGGCGACGATCGTCTGTTCCGTGGATCCGCGGGGATACACGATCCGCCCGCCGTCGGCGAGTTGCTCCCGGAGCGCTCGCGGTGGCGTAACCACGGCGGTCTCGACGAGGATCCGGTCGTACGGGGCGTACTCCGGGAGTCCGCCGGCCCCGTCCCGTCGGTCGACGAGAGCCGCTCCGTATCCAGCGTCGTCGAGGTTCGACCGAGCGACGGTGACGGCGTTTCGGTCGATGTCGACGGCGTGTACGTGGCGCGGACCGACGATCTCCGAGAGAGTCGCCACGGTGTACCCGATGCCGGCTCCGACGAGCAGGACTTCGTCCCCGTCGTCGGCGTCCAGCGTCATCAACATCCGGGCAACGGTGGCCGGAGCGAGCGCGCGCGTCCCGGCCTCCTCGCTTGCGCGGTTCGCGTACGGGGTGTCATCGACGAACGTCTCTCTGGGGACCGCTTGGAGCGCGGAGAGCACGGACGCACCGAGCGGCTCGCCGATCTGGTGTTCGAGCCCCTCGATCATGTCCGTCCGGAGCGCCGATTCGTCCATACCCGACCTCGGTCGTCGGTGGTCTAAAACCGCACGCTCCGCTTAACCCGCGCTGCCGCCGCGGCCGGATCCTGAGACGTCGCTACCGAGAAAACCCGACGTGAAAGTGGTCGAGAACTACCGTTCGAGATCGACCGTCAGATCCGTCGCTATCCACGCGTCAGTGTTGCCCTGTTCGGTGAACACGGTCCGCTCGGGGGAGGTATGGCTGGCCGCTACGGCCGGCCGCCGGTCCGCGTTCGCGTCGGAATCCCGCTCGACACGTTCTCCGGTACTCATTGACACCTGCTCGGGGTGCGGCGCTGTTATAGGTTTCGGTCCACCTAAATCCGTTTCGAGGAATCCGCATTTCGACTTCGGTCGCGGCGAGCTACGTCGGGTATCGAGGCACATTACTATCCGAGCGACGTCGGACTCGACGATGACGGACTCGCTTTTCACGCCGATAACGCTGCGTGACACGACGATTCGGAACCGCGTCATGCTGTCGCCGATGTGTCAGTACTCCGCCGACGACGGGATGGCGAACGACTGGCACCGGATCCACCTCGGGACGCGCGCCGTCGGCGGCGCGGGGGTCGTGATGGCGGAGGCGACCGCCGTTGAGCCGCGCGGCCGTATCACGCCCGGCTGTCTCGGGATCTGGTCCGACGAACACGCCGAGGCGCTCGAACCGATCACGGCGTTCGTCCGATCACAGGGCGCGACGCCGGCGATCCAGCTGGCTCACGCCGGTCGCAAGGCCTCGCATGCTCCGCCCTCGGACGGCGGCCACGCCCTTCCTTCGTCCCACGACGAAGGCTGGGAGACGGTTTCGGCGACCGACACGCCGTATCCCGGCGACGAGACGGCCGCGACCCGCCGCATGGACGCCGAGGACATCGAGGACGTGACCGATTCCTTCCGGGCGGCGGCCGAGCGCGCGCTCGACGCGGGCTTCGAGATCGCCGAAGTCCACGCGGCACACGGCTACCTGTTCCACCAGTTCCTCTCCCCGGTCACGAACGACCGGGACGACGCGTACGGCGGCGACTTCGAGAGCCGGACTCGACTGCTCCGGGAAGCCGTCGAGACGGTCCGGTCGGTCTGGCCGGACGACAAGCCCGTGTTCGTCCGTATCTCCGCTACCGACTGGATCGAAGGACGGAACTCGTGGGACGTCGATGACTCCGTCCGTCTCGCTCCCCTGCTTGAGGAAGCCGGTGCGGACCTGATCGACGTCTCCGGGGGCGGGATTCATCCGGATCAGGAGCTTCCGAGCACCGGATCGGGGTATCAGGTCCCGTACGCCGAGGCGATCCGCGAGGAAACGGGGGTTCCGGTCGCCGCGGTCGGCGGGATCACGGAGCCGACTCACGCGGACGCGCTCGTCCGAAACGACCGGGCCGACCTCGTCGCGCTCGGCCGGGAGTTGTTGCGGAACCCCTACTGGCCGCTGGAGGCCGCTCACGAGCTCAATGCGGAGATCGAGTGGCCGGTCCAGTACCGTCGCGGTCGGTTCTCGTAGTCGACGCCGGACAGCTCCGTAGTTCCGCAGCGACCGGCTTCCTTCCTCGATACGCGGAACGGACGGGAACCGGTCGCACGGACCGGGAACGCTTATTTTCTCCCGTCGAGGGATCCACGCATCGAGTATCGACCGTTCCCCGAGGAGCGCGCCGACGAGTTTCGTGCGTTCATGCGCTACGCCTTCGCTCCCGAGCAGGGTCCCTACGACCCCGAGGCGGACGATGACGACCGCGAACACCTCGCCGACTACCGCGGACTGTTCGACGATGACGAGCCGGTCGCGGTGTGTGGCCACCACGACTTCACGCTCCGGATCCGTGGATCCGACCGCGACGTCGCCGGCCTCTCGGCAGTGGCGTCACCTCCTGAACACCGGCGGCAGGGCAACATCGAGCGGATCCTCCGCGAGTCGCTCGCGGAGTACCACGACGACGATGTCCACGTCTCGGTCTTGTGGCCCTTCGAGTACGGCTTCTACAGGCGGAGCAGGCCGAGTGCCTCGGGGCTTGACCCCGAGGGTGAAGGCCGTAAGCCCGATTAAACGTGTTCCGTGCGCTCGATATACTGCTCAATCGTGTCGGTCGAAACATCGCCTGCCGTCCCAACGTAGTACGACTCCTCCCAGAACCCACCACCCCACAGGAACTCCTCCAAGAACGGTTCGTGCTGTTCCCACATCTCCCGCGCCGTGATGCTCTTGACCGTTCGTACAATCTCGCTCGGCGCGTGTTTCGGATGCGCTGACAGGAACAGGTGTACGTGGTCAGGCGAGATGTGGAGTCGTTCGAGAGACGGAGTCTCTCGTGATCACGAAAATCTTCGATTTTCGGACGACGACAGTACCTCGTAGTCGTACTCGTCGCACACGCCGCGGAAACTCGCTTCCAACGAGTCCTCTATTAGTTCGAGAATCGTGTGGCGGTACTTTGGACACCACACGAAGTGGTAGTTGACGTTGTATACCGTGTGGTTCGACCGCTTCTCACCCATACCTACCAATACAACGACCAATCAAAAGTATTCCTTGAAATGACTCATAGACTACCACCAGTAAACTTTTAAGCGTGGAAGAACAAGGGGTAGACGTGACGAAGCAACTCAAGGTATCCGACGCCGTGTACGACGAGCTTGATGAACTCAAGGACAAGGAGGGACACACGAGTTTCGACAGCGTACTCCGCACGCTCCTCCTCCACTACCGTCACGTCCAACCCAACGACCAAGAATGACCGACGCACAGGCTCTCGTCAAGACGCTGGACTTCCAACTCAACATCCACAGTGACAACGAGAGCCTGCTGTACGACGCCACCCTCGAATCACGGTCGGCGTACAACGAAACCATCCGCCTCGCCAAGCAAGGCGTGGACTGGGACGACATCCCCGACCGAGTAGCCGACGACGCCGACCTCGTGAAGAACACGACACAGCGCGTTGTCGCCAAGGCTCTCGGCGCGATGGAGAACTATTACGAGTACGACGACTTCGGACTCCCGAGTCACACCAAGGACGGCACGTACCCGCTTCGAGCGAACTACGAGGAGGGGTACAACCTGTCGCTCACCGACGACGGCAACGTGGCGTTTCGCATCAGCGCGAAGCCGTACAAACACGTTAAGGGTGTTCTCGAAGGCGACGACGCTCACCTCGTTATTCTCAAGACCGCGCTCACCAGCGACGAGTGGAAGATTGGGACGGCAGAAGCCCTTTTCCACAACGAGAACGTCGAGTTGCACGTCAACGTCACCAACACCGAGCAATCCGTTCGAGACAAGCAGGACTCACGGACGGTCATCGGCGTGGACGTGAACGAGGACAACGTGGCTCTCACCGCACTCTCCGAGGGTGGCGTTGAGGACACGTTGGTTATCGACTTCCCTGAAATCAAGTTCGAGCGTCACCGCTACTTCACGATGCGAAAGCGGGTGCAGAACGCAGGGAAAGAGAGCATCCACGACACGCTCGAAGGACGTGAGGAACGGTTTGTCCGTGACCGACTCCACAAGGTAAGTCGTCACATCGTGGAGTGGAGCCGTCAGTTCGAGAGGCCGTGCATCGTCTTTGAAGACCTCAAAGAGATGCGCGACAGTATCGACTACGGCACGCGGATGAACCGACGCTTGCACCACCTCCCGTTCCGCGCCCTCCAATACTACACGTCGTACAAGGCGTCGTTTGAGGGGATTCCGACCGCGTGGATTAACCCCGAGTACACTAGTCAGCGGTGTCCGATGTGTGGACATACGGAGCGAGCAAACCGAAACAAGAAGCGGTTCAAGTGTCGGTCGTGCGGGCATCAAGACCACAGCGACCGAGGTGTAAGCGTCAACATCGCCGTGAAAGGCATCAAGAAGCATCAGAATTGGAATGTGTCTGCTCTCAACAGCCTTCCCATTGTTCGGAAGGTGCGACGGCAGGCATCGGGGGCCGTGGACGCCCCGACCGTGACCCACGACGCCGTTCGAGGTTATCAGGCCGATGGTATCGTGGGAGTGTCCGACTAACCCACGGGAAGCCTCGGGGCTTGACCCCGAGGCGGTTCACCGGAAGTACGGCTGGGCGACGGTGAGTCGGTACCGATACCTTCGGATCCCGCCCGAGCAGCTCGGGTTCGTCGACGCGGTGAGGCGATCGACCAGTGACGGGAGTGAGAGCGGCCGGTTTCGCCGGCTCGACGACGACGACTACGCGGCCGCGGAGTCCGTGCTGTCGTCGATGGCCGACCGCTACGACTTGACGATGGCCCGGACCGAGGCGTGGTGGCGCGAGCGTACCCTGCGCGGCTGGAAGACCGACCCGTTCGTGTACGGCTGGGAACGCGACGGCGAGCTACGGGCGTTCTGGTCGTACGTCTTCGAGGAGGATCCGGGCGACCCGAACGTCGACGGGACCGTTATGACCGTCAGGGACGTCGCGACCGTCGACGAGACGGCGTGGCTCCACGTGCTCCGGTTCTGTCGGGACCACGACTCGCAGGTCGAGGAGATCCGGATCCGCGCGCCCCCGGACGTGAACCTCCAGGACCGGGTCGCGGACCCCCGGGCGGTCACGGTCGAGTCGCGAACCGGACCGATGCTCCGGCTCGTCGACGTCGCCGGCGCGTTCGAGATGCTCGAACCGGATCCGGCGCTCAACTTCCGGGTCACCCTCGCGGTCGCGGACCCGCTCGCCGCGTGGAACGACCGGACGTTTCGGGTCGACGTGGCGGACGGAACCGTGTCCGTCAACGCGGTGGAGCCGAACGACTCTGGAACGTCCGACGTGACCGCGGGGATCGGAACTCTCTCACAGCTGTACGCCGGGTATCACTCGGTTCGGGACGCGGTCACGTACGGCGACCTCGCGGTGAGCGACGGAGGAACGGGTGATGACGATGCGGTCGACGGCGTCGTCGCCGATCTGAACGACCTGTTCTCGCCTCGGAGGACGTTCCTCCGGGAGGGGTTCTAACGGGATTTTTACCTTCGGGCCCCGTACGACGGCGTATGAGTTCCCGCGACCGACCGCACGACGACGACCTCGAGGAGCGCCTCGACGAACTCGAGGACGTCCTCTCCGAGCTCCGTGCCGACCTCCGGGCGAGCGAACGTGATCGGTGGCTTCCGGGGTCGCCGGAGCCACGCCGGAGAGGGGATCCGGACCGAAACGACGGATCGCGGCGGGAGCCGGAGCGGCGACGCGACCGTTCTTCGGATCTCCCCCGGCCTCCGCGGCTCTCCGAGCTCGTCCGGTTCACCGAGCAGTACACCATTCCGACGGTGATCGCGCTGTTGGAGACGACGATCAAGTCGCTGAAGCTGGTACAGGGGACGCTCCGGCTGCTCGATCCCGAGGGTACCGTCCGAAGCGACACGGAGGCCACGGCGGGGCGGCTCGCGGACGTCCGCGACGGGGCGGCCGATGGACTCGCGCGCTCGCTCTCCGAGCTCCGAACCGCGCTCGCGGAGGCGGACCTCCCGGAGGAGGCCGCCTCACGCTCGATCATCGAGGACGCCCGCGAACTCACCGCGGACATCGAGGCCCGGATCGAGGAGAGCCGCCGGCGGGCTGACGACGCCCGGAATCCGGACCGGCGAGACCGTGGCGGCCGCGACGAACGCGACCGCGACGACCCTGGCCGGAACGATGTCGCAGGCCGGACAGACGTCGATCGAACCGACCGGCGTGGTGACGGTGCGGTCCACATCGACGTGACCGACCCCGACGGAGGCCGCGAGGACGGATCCGCCCAACGAGCCGACGCGAGCGGTGGGGAGGCGGAGACGACCGAGCCGGCGGACGACCGCCCGGAGGTCGACGTCGAGTCCGAGCTCGACTCGATCAAACGACAGCTCGACGCCGTCGAAAGCGGGGATCCGGCAGCCGAGAACCCGGCGGACGGTTCCGACGACGAGGAGGCTCGGTCCGCCGTCGACGGGGACGACGATCCGTCCGCGACCGACGATGACCCCGAGAAGTAGGAGCGAACGCGGGCAGCTGCGGTCGCCGTCCCGTCACCACTCCGCGTCGAGATGGTCGGCCACCCGCGACGCGGAGTCGAGAAGGAGCGCGTCGTCGTCGGTGAACACCTCTACTGCGACGGTGCCGTCGAACCCGTCGAGCTCGGCGACGAACGCCTCGTAGTTGATCTCGCCCGCCCCGACCGGAAGGTGGGTGTCGCCGCGGCGGCGGACGTCGTGACAGTGGAGGTGTGAGACGCGGTCCGCATGGCCCCGGAGGAACCGGCGTATCGCCTTATTTCCGCCCTCCATGTAGGCGTGCCCGACGTCGAAACAGATCGGGGTGTCGGTCTCGCGGGCGATGTCGCCGAGCACCGACAGCTGAAGGCCCTTGTGCTGGTGACCGACGTTCTCGACGACCACCTCGACGCCCGCCTCTCGTCCGGCTTCCGCGACCCGAGCGAGCTGATCGGCGGCGACGTCCCGAAAGTCTACGTCGTCGCGGTCGGCGGAGGTCGCGTGTAACACGGCCTTTTCAGCGCCGAGCTCTCCGACCGTCGAGAGCAGCCGTCGCTGGTAGGCGACGATCGCGTCGTTGATCTCGTCGGCGTAGCTCGTCAGCGGCTGGCTGTACGGCAGGTGGACGAGCAGGTCGCGACCATCGAGCGCCCGGTCGAGCCGGTCCGGGTCGATCGATTCAGGCGGGAGACTCGACGCGCCGATCCCGAGTTCGAGGAAGTCGAACGCCGACGGCGACGCCGCGGCCCGATCGACGTCGACGCCGACGGTCAGTCCGATGTCCATACCGACCGACTGACCCGGCGTCGACTTAAAAACGCAGGCTCCGGGAGCGGTGGGGCTGGTGACCGATAGCAGGAGTGGGTCTCGTGAATCGATGTCGGCGAGATCATATTTAAACGGTGGGGGGTGAGCGGGAGACGATCGCTTATAAATAGATGGCGCGGTGGCGCGCCCCGGTGAGCGGCTCGGAGAGCCGCGAACCGCGAGGGACCGAAGGTCCCTCTGGCAGCCGGCGCGTAGCGCCGGCGACGACGGCGCGAGGTCGCCGGCGGCTCCGCCGCCGGCTGCCAGAGAATCTCCGATTCTCGCTGGAGTCAGAGGCGGTCGCCGAGCGGTTCCGGCGACCGCCTCTGACGAGGTTGGGGAGGCGTGAGGATGCGGTTGCTGTGCGGGGTGGGACTCAAAGAGACAGCCGGCGGCGGCGCCGCCGGCGACACCGCAACGAGGGAGCCTGCGACCGAGTGAGGAGCACAGCGAGCCTACGCCGCCCGCACGGCTGGGGCTTTGGAGGTGTTCGCCGTCGATCCACAGTCAACCACCTATAAACGAGTGGTTGGAACGTGTGAGTGGTTTCTCGCGGAGTCGTCTACTTATAAACCGCCGCTAGCAACACTACTCTCTCGCTTATAAACACCACCGTCTCAGTATACTCGATCTACTCCCGCTATCGCTCAATACGCGGGCTTCAGCGATCGGTCGCGTTACTCGTCGTCGACGAGCGAGCCGAACACGCGCTCGGCGTCCGCGGGGACGTCGAAGTCGTGGAAGTGCTCGCCCTTCTCCTTCGAGAGTATGTTGAGCGCGGCCGCGGACCCGTCGCCGGCCGCGATGACCGCCTGCCACTCCTCGGCACGGACCATTGCGCCGGTCGCGTAGGCGTTCTCGACGGAGGTCTCCATGTCGACGCCGACGTCGACGGTGTCGTCGTCGCCGAACGCACAGCCGAGCGACTCGGCCAGATCACGGTTCGCGCCGGTCGCGAGCACGACGTACGTCGCCTCGTGTGTCTCGTCGTCCGCGGAGACGACGAAGCCGTCGTCGGTCGACTCGACGCCGGTTACCTTCGCGTCGTATCGCTCGACGCCGAAGTCGTCGACCTGCTCGCGAAGCGTCTCGATGAACCCGGAGCCGTCGACGGAGCCGATACCGGGGTAGTTGAAGAGATGCGCCTTGTGCATCCACGTTCCGTCCGTGTCGAAGACGGTCGTTTCGAGGCCGTTCTTCGCGGTGAACAGGGCTGCGCTCAGGCCGGCGGGGCCGCCGCCGACGACGATGACGTTCGTCATGGTCATACGTCTACCTCGATAGAGATAAACGCGTGGTAACGGAGATGTGACCGGGATCGTCCGATATAACCGGGATCGCCCGACGTGACCGGGATCGTCCGATGTGACCGGGATCGTCCGATATAACCGGGATCGCCCGACGTGACCGGGATGGATTCGGATGGACGGTCGAAGTCGACCGTAGCCGCGCTCAGTCGTCCGCGAGCGGGTTTTCGAGGTCGATCTCGCCGGCGTCGATCTCGGCTTCGATCTCCCGAACCGCAGTGACCATGTTTTCGGTCTTCCCGTAGGCGATCTCGCGTGGCAGCAGTTTCAGCCCGCAGTCGGGCGAGATCGTGAGCTTCTCCGGGGGAACGACGCGGAGCCCCTGCCGGATGTTCGCCTTGATCTCCTCGACCGGTTCGACCTCGGCGGTGTGCGCGTCGACGACGCCGAGCGCGAGGTCCGGCTCGAACTCGGGCTCGGTGAACGTCGGGATCTGCTCGTAGTCGCCGTTACAGAGTTCGACGTCGAACTCGTCTATCGGGTAGTCGTTGATCTCGGGGTAGATCCGCGAGTAGTCGCCGTAACAGACGTGGAGTCCGATCCGAATCTCCTCGTCGATTCCCGAGACGATCCGTTCTAATGCCTCGCCGACGATGGCGTGGTCCTCAGGCGTCGTCGCCAGCGCGGGCTCGTCGATCTGGATGTAGCGCGCGCCGGCCTCGACGAGCTTCTCGACCTCCTCGTTGACCAGATCCGCGAGGTCGTACACCAGGTCCTCGGTGGAGGGGTATGCCTCGTTGAACGCCCAGAAGCCGAGCGTGTACGGCCCCGTGATCGGGACCTTGACGGGTCGTTCGGAGACGTTCGAGGTGAACTCGAACTCGTCGACGAGCCACGGCTCGTCGTAGGTGACGTCCTCGACGACGGACGGCTTGTCGAAGTAGTTGTGCCCCCATACTTTGACGGGGCCGTTGAACTCGTAGCCGTCGATGCGCTCGGCGAAGAACTCGACCATCTCGTTACGGCGCATCTCGCCGTCGACGACCGTGTCGAGACCCGCACGCTCGTGTTCGTGCGTGATCAGTCGACAGGCGTCGTCGTGGGCCTCTTCGAGGTCTCCGTCGTCGAACTTCGACTCGGGGTCGTCGACGAGCTCGTCGGCCCGGTTGAGCCATTTCGGCTTCGGGTACGAGCCGACGACGGTCGTCAGCAGGAACGACTCGTTCGGGTGGTCGTGCGGGCGGAACTGTTCGCGGTTTGCAGACGGGTTTCTGACCATTACTCGAGCACCTCCGCGGCGGCGGCGAGGGCGTTCAGCTTCGCGCGGTACTTGTTCGCCGGTAGGTAGAACAGCTCCGTGTTCGGCGTCAGGTACGTCGTCTCGAACCCTTCGGCGGGCACCTGTGACTCGAACCACTCGACGCGCTCGGCGAGCGTCTCCGGCTCCTCGACGAGCGTGTTCTGTCCGTCGACGAGCCCGAGCGCGAGCGAGTCGGTCGCGCCGAACTCTTGGACGTTATAGACGGTGTCGTCGCGGTCGCCGGCGACCAGATCGAGTCCGAGCGCGTCCGCGCCGGCCTCGTCGACGAGGTGCGCGTACAGTTTCTCGTCGAGCGCGCCGTACGCGGTCTGGACGACGACCTCGGCGTCGGTCGCGTCGGCCACCGTCGCGATCGCGTCAGTCGCGGCCGACTCCTCGCCCTCCGCGGGCGGGTTCGTCACCAGCGATGGCTCGACGAGGAACAGCGTCTCGTGGGCGGGGAACGCCTCGACCTCGCCTGCGAGGAACTCGGCGATCGCTGCCTGAAACGCCGCCTCGTCGCCGTAGTGTTCGTCGGTCGCGAGCTGCGCGAGCGAGTACGGGCCCGGAAGCGTCGCCGCGAGCGGGGCGTCGCCGTCGATCAGCTCGACCGCGGACTCCAGCTCGGCCGCGACGTCGCCCGAGAAGTCGAGGTCGTCGACGACCCGTGGGTCGCGATAGAAGTTGTTGTTGTCGTAGTACCGAACGATCCCGCCGGTCTCGACGCTCTCGTGTACCGTTAGCGGATGCGCGATCATGTCGTCCCAGCGACCCTGTCCCTC
This sequence comes from Halorubrum alkaliphilum, assembly GCF_017873815.1. Classification (GTDB taxonomy): domain Archaea; phylum Halobacteriota; class Halobacteria; order Halobacteriales; family Haloferacaceae; genus Halorubrum; species Halorubrum alkaliphilum. The sequence goes on from NZ_JAGGKQ010000014.1 coordinate 44,562, forward strand.
GACGACGCGGTCGAGGCCGGCGTCCAACTGGTCGTCGACGTACTCCGCGCGCACCTCGTCGTATTGCTCGACTATCGCCTCGCTCTCGTCGCCGCTCAACAGGTCACCCTTCTGGTGGCCCTTGAGGTCCGAGAGCGTCTCTTTCGCCCAGTCCGGAAGCGGATACAGCCCCGGCGTGGCTGCGACTCGTTCAGTCATCACCGAACGTTCGATATGCCAATTTATAATATTTGCTAATGTATTTTATGCCTTCTAGTTATTGGCGAATCCGAGGGTGAACGGTTAACACGCTCGAGTCCGAACCGATTAATATGTCCGTCGTCTCGCTTTTCCCCTCCGCCACAGAGGTCGCCGCGGCGTTGGGTGCCACACCGGTCGCGGTGTCACATCAGTGTGACCGTCCACCGTCGGTAACCGATCGACCGACCCTCACCGGACTCGTGTCCGAACTGGACGCCGACCCCGAATCGGTCGAGCGCGTCGTCGCCTACGACGACGTCTACTACGTCGACGGGGACGCACTCGCCGCGCCCGACCCCGACGTCGTGCTCACGCAGGGCGTCTGTGCCGTCTGCGCGCTCGACGAGCGCCTCGCACGGCGGGCGGTGGAGCGGCTCGAACTCGACGCCACGGTGCTCGACGTTCACGCCGATGACCTCGACGACGTGCTCGCGAACGTCGAGCGGATCGGCGAGGCGGTCGACCGCTGCGACGCCGCGACGGAACTCCGGTCGGAACTCGACGCCCGGATCGAGGCGGTCGCCGGCGCGGTCCCGGTCGACGCGGTTCCGGCCGCCGGCGCGGTCTCGCCGGATCGTTCGGACCCCGAGGGGGCGGCCCGTCCGCGGGTCGCCGTCTTCGACTGGACCGATCCGCTCCGGCACGGCGGACTCTGGATACCGGATCTGGTCGAGATCGCGGGGGGCGAGTCGGGGCTCGCGGCCGCCGGGGAGCGTGCGGGGAAAGTCAGTGCGGCCGCAGTCCGCGAGTTCGACCCCGAAGTGATCGTCGTCGGTCCCTGTGGCTACGACGTTGCCGGCGCGGAGCGAGCCGCCGCGAACCTCCTCGATCGGAAGTCGTTCGAGGCGGTGTCGGCCGTCCGCAACGGCCGGGTCTACGCGATGGACGGCACCGCCTACCTGAACCGCCACAGCCACCGCGTCGTCGACACGCTCGAAGCGCTGGCGGCCGTGATCCACCCCGATCGATCCGGAGAGTCCGATGGGCGGGTCCGGCGGGTGCCGGTGGAGTCCGCCGAGCGTGGCGGGACGAGCGATCGCCCGACTGAGGAGGGACGATCTGGATCCGTCACCGAGTAGACGCCGTCGGGATCGCAGTCCGACGCTTCGATCACCCTTCCCGTTCGAGTCGGAGGACGGTGAGCGTCTCGAACGGGAACGACTCCTCGACGACCACCTCGTGGGAGAACCCCGCATCCGCGATGAGCGCCAGCACCTCCTCGTACCCCGTCAGCGAGGAGACGAGGAGCAGAACGGTGCCGCCGGGTGCGAGCACTCGGCCGACGTCGACGAGGAAGGGCGCGATGAGTTCGCGACCGGACTCGCCGCCCGAGAGCGCGTGCTCCATCCAGTCGTCCCACTCGTTGTCCGGATCGGTCGGCAGGTACGGCGGGTTGAAACACACCGTGTCGAACGCGCCGCCGCGGAAGGGATCGAGCAGATCGGCGACGACTCCCTCGATTCCCCGCTCGCGGGCCTCCGCGGCCGCGTGTGGGTTCCGGTCGCTGCCGATGACGCGGAGTCCGCGCTCCTCGGCGATCCGCTCCGCGACCCATCCGGATCCGGTGCCGACCTCCAGAACCCGGCCGTGAGCCGTCTCGACCGCCGCCTCCGCGAGGAGTCCGGAGTCCTCGGCCGGGCGGTACACGTCCGGTCCGCCGCGGTCGAGCCCGGTCATCGTTCCGCCCCGTCGCCACTACCCGCGTCTTCCGTGTCGCTTCCGGCGGCGTCGGCACCGACCGTCGCCGCGGATCCCTCGACTCCGTCGAGCCGAGCCGACACCGATCGCTGCGGGAACGGGATATCGATCCCCTCACGCTCGAACGTCTCTTTGACCTCCTCTATCACCGCGTTCTGCGCCCGCCACTTCCCTTGGATGGTCGCCGGTTCGATCCAGTAGCGAAGCCGGATCACGACCGCGGAGTCGCCGAACGCGTGGCGAACCACGTCGGGGTCCGGCGTGTCCGCGACCGCGTCGATCCCCTCCATCGTCCGCGTCGCGACGGCTGCCGCCCGCGCCACGTCGCAGTCGTAGTCGACGCCGACGTCCGTCGTGAGTCGGAGCCGATCGGTGTTTGTGTAGTTCACGACCTCGTCGCCGGTCACTTGGTCGTTCGGAACGAGGACGTGCTCCTCGTCGAACGTCCGGAGCTGGGTGTTGTACAGCGTGATGTCCGTCACGATCCCCTCACGGCTCCCGACCTGTACCCAGTCGCCCACCTTGAACGGGCGCGCGAACAGGATCACGAATCCCGAGAGCGCGCCGGAGAGCGTCTGTCGGGCCGCGAACCCGACCACGATCCCGAGCGCCCCCGCCCCGAGAAACAGGCTTCGCACCGGGATCCCCCACAACGCGACCACGAACCCGGCGACCGGAACGAACACGATGACCTGTACGAGGTGATGGGCGACCTCCCGCTGGTGTTCCGAGACGCTCCCCCGAGCGACCGCGCGTTTCACCGACCGCTTCGTCAGTCGGGTGACCGAGTAGGCGGCCACGACCGCGATGAGCGTCACGAGCGCGCGGATCGCCGCCTCCGGACCAACGGCGACGGACTCGAGCGCCGCCTCGACCTCCCCCGTCAGCCGCCACACGGCGACGAGGAACGCGCTGAACACCACGGAGACGACGGTCACCAGCGACCACTGTGCCGCCCGGACCGTGTCGGAGCCGAACCGCTCCCGGAGGGGCCGACCCGCACCGAACACGACGAACACGATCGCCGCGAACGCCCCGATCGTCGCCAGCGTCGCGAGATACTGTCCCCCCGTGGTGTCTATCCATCGCTGGATCCGAAGGGCCCATTGCCAGTACCACGACAGCTGCGTCTCCGTCGTCCCGACGACCGCCGACGGAAACGATCCCGGGAGCAGCCCCGAGTGGACGGCCCCGAGCGCGGACGCCGAGGTCACTTCGACCCCTCCGCGTCCGAGGTCCCCGACGCGTTCGAGGCACCCGTCCCGCCCGAACCTCCCGCGTTCGACGTACCGGAATCGGGGTCGCGGCCGACACGCGAGTCGAGTTGAACGCCGAACTCCTCCTTCCGGGCGGACAGCGTCTGTTGCGGGAAGGGGATGGTTATCCCAGCGGCCTCCAGATCGGCTTTGATCGCGTTCATCGCGGCGGTCCGCGTGCGCCATTGCTTCCGCATGCTCGGTTTCGTGATCCAGTAGCGAACCCCGAGGACGACCGCGGAGTCCGCGAACCGCTTCGTTACCACGTCGGGTTCCGGCATTCGAGCGATCCCGTCGACATCGGAGACCGTCGACTCGATCACGGCGGCCGCCCGCTCGACGTCGGTATCGTAGTCGACGCCGACCTCGATCCCGATCCGGAGCCGGTTCCGACGGGACCGGTCGACGACCGTCTCGGACCGCACCCGGTCGTTGGGCACCGTCACGACCTCGCCGTCGAACGACCGGAGCCGCGTGTTGATGATCGATATCTCCGTGACTGTCCCCTCGTGGTCGCCGATCTCTACCCAGTCGCCGACCTCGAAGGGTCGCGAGAACATCAACACGAACCCGGCGAGCACGGCACCGAGCGTCTGTCTCGCCGCCATCCCGACGACGATCCCGAGGAACCCGGCACCGACGAGGAGGCTGCCGACGTTGTCGGTGAACAGGCCGATCGTCACCAGCGCGACCAGCGTGTAGACGCTGAGTTGGACGATCCGAAGCAGCATCTCCTCCTGATGTTCGGAGATCGCCGTGCTCTCGACGGCGAGTTCGCGGATCACGCCGCCGAGGAAGTCGGTCACCGCGTAGGCGCTCGCCAGCAACACCACCGCGAGGACGATGTTCGAGAGGTGATCGGCGATCAGTGCGGCCTCGTACGCGTCCACGATCGCGCCGCTCCGTTCCCAGACGACCAGCAGCCCCAACACGCCGGCCGCGGTGGTTCCCGCCACGGTCGTCGAGAGCAGCAGGCGTTGTTTCGACGTCAACTCGCCGTTCCGACGTTTGACTCGACCGGTCAGATACCGGACGCCGAGCACGACGCCGACGATGGCGGCCGAGACGGCGAGCCGCCAGACGTTCGCTGTCACCAGCCGCTCGACGTCCGGGAGGGAACCGATCGCCGTCACGACGCCGACCCCGTTCATCTCAGACCTCCGTCGGGTTCCCGTGTTCCCGAGCGAGTTCGGCGAGCGCGGCGAACGCGGACGGTTCCAGCGTCCCGGGCCGACGGCTCATCAGGTCCGCGTCGGCCGCCTCGACGACGGCGTCGGGGTCGTCCAGCCCGGAGATGTGACCGGTGTTGCGGACCGCGTTTCGGGCCGTCTTGCGTCGCTGGGTGAACAGCGCCTTGACGAACCGGAGGAAAAAGGCCTCGTCGCCGACGGCGTAGTCGGGGTCCCGCGGCGTACACCGGACGACCGCGCTCTCGACGGCCGGCTGCGGATCGAACGCCTCCTTCGGGATCCGCTCGACGATCTCGACCGCGGCGTAGTGCTGTGCGGAGACGGAGAGACGACCGTACTCGGACTCTCCGGCGGAGGCGACCATTCGGTCGGCGAACTCGGCCTGAAAGGTGAGGACGAGGGGCTTCCGTTCGGGCAGCAGCCGAAAGGCTATCTCCGAGGAGACGCCGTAGGGGAGGTTGGCGATACAGGCAGTGAACGGAGGATACGCCACGTCGAGCGCGTCGCCCTCGATCACGTCGAAAACGCCGGAGTCGACGGCGTCGGCGAACTCCTCGCGGAGGAAGGCGGCGAACTCGGGGTCGCGCTCGACAGTGGTGAGGCGGCCGGAATCCTGCCCTTCGGCGTCGACGAGCGCGAGGAGCCGGTCGGTGAGCGCCCCCGCCCCGCCTCCGATCTCCAGGACGTGGCTCGCGTCGGCGTCGTCGGGGAGGTACGTCGGCAACCGGTCGAGAACCCGGTCGTCGACGAGGAAGTGTTGATCGTGGTCCGGGTCCGCACGGGTACCGGCTCGCCGCGCGAGCGCGTCGGGATCGCGCGTCCCGTACGCCGCTCCCGGATCCATCGATCGATCGGTCATGGACGCGGTAGACGGTCGCCGGGGGTAAAAGTCCCGTTTCGCCGTCAGCGAGATCGGCCGGCTACTCCTCGCGGTTCACGAACCGCCGGTATTTGAGGTCGTCCGCCCGGATCTCCTCGACGATCCGTTCGACGACGACCTCGCGGGGTCTATGGAGTCCGGACACCCGATCCGAGATCTCCTCGAACGTCTCGAACGGACCGCGTTTCCGCTCGTCGAGGACGTTGTTTCGCAGCTTCTTGCCCACGCCGGGCAGGAGGTTGAGCTGGTGGAGCCGGAGGGTGATGGGGCCGGCCTCGTTGTAGAAGTCGACGAACCGTTGCTCGTCGGCGTCGACGATCGCCTCAACCGCGTACTCGATCTCGGCGGCCGCGTTGCGGGTGAGGTCGTCGAACTCGACCGCTCGGTACCGAGACACCGCGGTCCCGTCGAGCCGGACCCGATCGGTGACGGAGACGTCGGCGTCGTCGTCGAGCGTGACCTCGTACAGCCGGAACGACGGCGCGCCGAGACCGTAGGCGATCGGCGACTTCTGGTAGGCCGGACGGTCGTCGTCCGGGCGACCGTTGGGAAGCACGTCGAGGAGGACCGCGACCGTACCGGCCGACCCGTCGGTCGGCCCACTGGACCCGGCCTCGTCACCCGAACCCGCAGGCACGTTCTCCGGCCCGTTCTCGGCGCTCGCACCGGCACCCTCGGACGCGGCAGGGTCGTCTTGGGTCATGCTACACGGTAGCGCTCGAACGGACAAAAAACCTCCGTCGGTGACGGGAAGCGTCGACGGGAGAGACGAGGCGCGAGACGGCGAACCGGTGTTAAGCGTACTTCGCGACGACGTTCAACACGTCGTCGAGCTCGTCGCCGTCGAGCGAGTAGCGCTCCTGGGCGAACACCGATCGGAGCTCCGTTCGATCCTCGGGGAGCAGGTCCGCGATCTTGATCGCGGTCGGAACGTCGATCGGATCGAGGTCGGCGAGTTCCTCGACGAGCTCTCTGGACTCCTCGGCGTCGAGAAACGCGAACCGATTCGCGTGCTCGATCGCTCGCGCCAGCTCGTACCGCAGTTCGCGCTCCTCGTCGTCGGCACGGTCGGCCTCGATATCGGCGAGGATCTCCTTCGCCTCGGAGGTCGTGACGTACTCCTCGCTGATCTTCTCCTTGAATATCGTCATCTCAGTTCTGACGGCTCATGTGGGCGGCACTGACGATCAGCGTCTTCGTCTTGCCGCCGTCCGTGATCTCGACCGTGAACGCCGCGCCCTGCTTGCCGGTCACGGTGCCGGTCCGGCCGTCGAAACGGGGGTGGAAGCGACCCTTCTGAACGCTCGGGTCGATCTTGAGGTGAACCTGCGATCCCTCATCGAACTCTTGGATCGCTCGCTGCGGCGGCGACGTACCGCGGTTTCTCGGTTTGTTCGACAGCTTGTCTCGGGTCGCCTTCTGGGGTCCATTGGAACTCGGCATGGTCGTTGGGATACGGTTCCGCTGCCGCGGTTATAAATGGTGCGTTACGTCCCGCCGAGCACGGCTTCGGGGCCGCGAACGCCCGGCGAGCGAAGGGCTTTGTCGGATGACGCCGAAGGGGACCACATGAGCAGAGCCGTCCCCGTCGCCACAGCGTTCCTCGTCGGCGTCTGTGTGTTCGCGTGGCTCGCGGGACCAGTGTTGGAGGCTCGGTTCGGTGCCGAGGCGCTGTTGGCCGCCTATGGAGCCGTAGCCGCCGGTACCGCGGCCACGACCTACGTACTGGTCCGGCGGGTCGACACGCGAGTCTCCGGAGGTCAGACCGACGGGACCGCGTCCGAGCCGGACTCCTCGACCTCGTCGACCGGCAACGACGCGGAAGCTGCGACCCCGAGCGACGACGAGACGCTGACCGTTCGGCTCGACGATCTCGACGACCTCGATGTGGAGCGGGAGGTCAGGCAGTTGAAGGCCGAACGATCCGTCGGAGGCGACGAGGAGTGACTGCGGAGGCGAGAGGAGTGACTGCGGAGGCGACGGACGCCGGTCGCGGGGATCGCCGCCGGTCCCAGAGTCGAGTACCCCTATCGAAAGCACTAATCTACCGCCTCCCCTAACGTGTTCGAAATGAGTCACCAGCTGCCGGACGTACAGGCGACCGCTCCTGACGTCACCGTCGGCCTCTCGCAGGTCGGCGTCACCGGCGTGGAGAAACTCGTCAAACTCGCCCGTGGCGACGACCGACCGATCGTGTTGATGGCCGAGTTCGAGGTGTTCGTCGACCTCCCGAGCGGACGGAAGGGAATCGACATGTCTCGCAACCTCGCGACGATAGACGAGATATTAGAGGAGATCACTCGTGAGGAAGCGTACCGCGTCGAAGACGTCTGTGGAGACGCCGCCGAGCGTCTTCTGGAGAAACACGACTACACCACCACCGCCGAGGTGTCGATGTCGGCGGAGCTAGTCACCCGCGAGGAGACGCCGGCCTCCGGACTCGAAACACAGAGCACGGCGACCATCGTCGCCAGCGCGACCGCAACCGACGAGGGGACTCGCGCGGAGATTGGCGCAGAAGTCACTGGCATGACGGTGTGTCCCTGCTCACAGGGAATGTCGGAGTCTCGCGCCCGTGACAAGCTTCACGAACTCGGAATCGACGAAGAGACGACAGAGGAGTTCCTCGATGCGGTTCCGCAGCCGGGTCACTCCCAGCGCGGCCACGCGACCCTGACGATCACGACCGACGACAGTCCGGCGGTCGACCTTCGTGACGTAATCGATGTCGCCCGCGACTCGATGAGCGCGCGCATTTATAACATGGCAAAGCGCCCCGACGAGGACCACATGACCTACGAGGCCCACGCCGACGCGAAGTTCGTCGAGGACTGTGTCCGCGCACTTGCCGAGGGGACCGTCGAGGAGTTCGACCACCTCCCGGACGACGCCGTGATCCACATGAAACAGTCGAACGACGAGTCGATCCACCAGCACAACGCCCACGCCGAACGCGAGGTTCGGATGGGTGACCTGCGGGACGAACTGCGTCGGTAAGCGTGTAAACGCGGTTGGTGAGCGTCTTATAGTCCGGATCCCTCGTACGACGAACTCGTCGATGTCACACTACCGTACGACACTCACCCCGAATATATTTCCGATGACGTGATTATCTGAAACTATGGCAATAACGACCAGCCTTGGTACACTCCCACTGGCGGGGATAGTGGCCCTGGCGCTGACGTTCGTGGCTGTGGCTCTTCAGTCACGGAATCGCCTCCCGGTTTCGATTCCGGAGGGCGTGTACGTCAGCGTCTCGATAGGCGCGGCGCTTCTCGTTGCGCAGTTCCTCATCGAGTCGACGTGGGGGACCGTCGGAGTCCTCGCCGTCGGCGGCCTTTGTTGGGCCATCGGCCACGAAACTGGCCAGATAGCTCGGAATCAGTAACACGAGACAGGCCATATGCCCTTTTTGTATATTTCGGGGAGATACCGCAACGATGCGAGCGGTGTCGGAACGAGGAGATAGCGGTCGATCCGGCCGTCACTGCCCGAACGTCAGCGGCTCTGCTTCCGCCCAGCGCGGCTCGAACTGCTCTTTCACGCTCGTCGCGAACTCCACGTCTTTCACATCGATCATCGCGAACGGCTCGTCCGCCGACAGCGGGTGTGGCACCTCGATACACACCTCTATCTCGTCGAACACGTTGAACGTCCCGTCGACGCCGGGTGATGTCCGGACCTCGAACCCGTCCACCTCGGCCAGTTCCGACGTGTACCGGCGGCCGACGCTTCGTGGAAGCGCGTCGACGGTTTCGGGCGAGAGCAACACGCGGACCTCGACGCCGCGGTCGAGCGCCGCCTCCAACTCTTCGGTCACCTGTTCGCCGATCGTTCCGAGGTCGAACCCGGTCGCGGGCGCGCCGGCGACGACGACCATTCGGCGTTCGGCGGCCGCGATCCGTTCCAAGAGGAGGTCGGTCGCGTCCTCGCCGCCGACGGCCGCCGTCCAGAACTGTCCGTCGACCGGTTCCCCGGCGTCGAGCTCGGTCGACAGCTCGTCGACGACCTCCCCGTACTGCTCCGCCCGTTCCTCGAGCTCCCGCTGTTTCTCCTCTAAGAGGCGGTCGAGCGCGGCGTCGGGCTCGACCGCGGCGTACTTCTTCGGCCGGCTGGCGGCCTGACTCCGAACGAGGTCGTGTTGCTCCAGACTGTTGAGCACGTCGTAGATCCGCCCCATCGGGACCTCGCTGGCCCGCGAGAGGTCCTTCGCCGTCGTCGGACCGGTCCGCAACAGCGCGCGATACGCTCGGGCCTCGTACTCGGAGAGCCCGAGGTCACGAAGGGATGCCATACCGGACGATCCATCGGACACGATATAAACGCGTCGGACGTTTACGCGAGTTCGTCCCGACGATACGGACAAAGAAGAGACCCGAAACCGGAGCGATATGGTCGGAAACGTCCGTCGGACGAGGCGAGTCGGGATCAGTCGATCGTCTCGGCGACGCGCGTCATCAACTCGTCCGGCGTTGTCGCAGGTTCGGAGGCGACCCCGTCGACGAGGACGACCGCCGAACCCTCTGGGACGACTCGGGGAGCCGGCGCGTCCGCCCGGTGTGCGTTCGGGGCGACCACTTTCTCGTGGTCGGCGACCCGCCACGCCGCGCGGTGGAGGTCGCTGCCGGGCTCCGTCCCGACCACGATAACGGTCGTCCCGCGGAGCAACCGCCCGACGAGGCTCCCGTACTCCGCGACCTGAACCCCGAGTCGCTCGGTCGCACCCGCGAACGATTCCGCGGTCTCGCGGGCGACCTCGCGATACCGCTCATCCCCGGTGAGCGCCGCCAGGTCGACGAGCGCGGACGAAAGCGCCACGTTGCCGTCGAGCGGCCGGAACGACCGGTCGAGCAGCGCCGGTCCCGAACGGGGACCGTCCACGAACGAGCCGTCGACGTGGAGGGTCTCGATCGCCCGGTCCGCGACCGCACGGGCGACGGTCGCCCCTTCGCCGAGCACGCCCGCCCCCCGGACGTACGCGGCGACGACGCGTGAGACGTCTTCGAGCAGGTCCGCCTCCCCGACCTCGTTGTTCGCGCGGTAGTGGACCACCTCGCCGGTGTCCGCGTCGATCAGGTCGCGTTCGAGTCCGTCGAGGATCCGGTCGCCGTACTCGCGGGCGCGCTCGTCGTCGGTGTAGGCGGCGACGGCGAGCAACGCGTCGGCCGCGAGCGCGTTCGCGCCCGCGAAGACCGTGAGATCACGACGCGGCGAGTCGAGCTCGGCGCGGTCCTCGGCCGGCGCGGCGTAGTAGGCGCGGCCGAGTCCCGGACCCAGACTCCCGCCGACGCCGTAGCCGGTCCAGAGGTCGTCGGTCAGGAACTCCACCGCGTCGACGGCGGGCGTCCGATACGCCTCGTCGCCCGTGTAGAGGTAGGCGTTCGCGAACGCCCGGGCCACCGCGGCGTTGGTGTCAGCGGGTTTTTCGTAGGCAACGTCCCCCCAGTCGCGCGAGCCGGCGAACCGGAAGAAGCCGCCCGCGACGTCGTCCGCGAGGTGATCGTGGACCGCGTCGAGGGTGCGCAACGCGCGGTCGCGGTCGCGTTTCAGCGCGAACTCGACGGTTCGCGGGAGCGGGAACTTCGCGTCCGATCCCCAGCCGGCGTGTTCGGCGTCGTACTTCCGCTCCACCTGCCCGGCGAGGTGGCTCTCGATCACCTCCGAGAGCTCGCCGGCCGGCGGTCGGTCGCCGTTCAGCGCGCGAGGGACCCGGCCCCCGGACCGCCCGTCCTCGACCCACATCGTCCGGACGGACTCGAGCACCTGACGCATCCCGTCGACGCCGAGGTAGCCAGCCCCCGTGAGAAGCGTTCCCCCCGGTGTGAGGAAGGCGGTGGTCGGGAAGCCGCCCATGTTGTATCGCTCGCGGACGCGAGGATGTCGGTCGACGTCGACGCGGACCGGGACGAACCACTCGTTCACGTTGGCGGCCACCCGCGGCTCCGCGTAGGTGGTCGCGTCCATCTCGTGACAGCCCTCACACCAGGTGGCGGACAGCGAGAGCAACACCGGGCAGTCCCGGTCGTCGGCCTCGGCGAACGACTCCCGGCCCCAGTCGCGCCACTCGACGCGAGTCCCGTCGGTCATACCGGTCGTCGGCCCGGCGGGCGGGTAAGCGCTTCGAGACGGGGAGCGGAGCCGGGAGCGAACCGAAGCCGTTTCGGTCCGGATCGTTCATCGAACGGCATGGACGCTCCGGAATCCGGGAACGCGATCCCCCACGTACGTGTCGTCGCCTGCGGCGGAACCATCGCCTCCGAGCCCGACGCTGACGGGGCCGCGCCCGCGAAGACCGGCGACGATCTCGTCGCGGCCGTGCCGAGCGTCGAGGACCACGCGAGCGTCTCCGCGCGGGAGGTCTGTGCCCGGCCGGGGCTCGACGTGCGCTGGCGCGACCTGTTCGCGACCGCGGCCGCAGTTCGGGACGCGGCTGACGGAGTCGACGGGACGGCCGCAGATGGCGTCGACGAGACGGGCGCCGACGGTATCGTGGTCACTCACGGAACGGACACGCTCGCGGACACCGCCTACGCGCTCGACGTCCTCACCGACCTCCCGGTTCCGGTGATCGTGACGGGCGCACAGCGCCGACTGGACGAGCCGTCGAGTGACGCCCCTGCCAACCTGACGCTCGCGGTCCGCGCGGCCGCGGACCCACGGTTCGCTGACGGCGTCCACGTCGCGTTCGACGACGAGCTCCATGCCGCCCGCGACGTGATCAAGGGCCACAGCAACGCGCTCTCGACGATGACCTCGCCGGGAAGCGCCCCGGTCGCAACGTTCACCCGCGGGGGCTCGCGGATCCTGCGGGAGCCGCGTCGCGGGGTTGCCGCCGACCCACTTGCCGGATCCAAGGGACCGCTCGCGGGCGTCGACCCCGGAACGGCCGCGAAGCGCGTCCCCGAGGTGCCGGTAATCCATTCTGGAACCGGCGCGGGCGCGGGGTCCATCGAACGCGCTCTGGACGCGGGCGTGGGCGGACTCGTGGTCGAGGGGACCGGGCTCGGCAACGTCACGGCCGCGCTCGGCGACACGATCCGGGAGGCGGTCGGCTCGGTTCCGGTCGTCGTCGCCGGTCGGCCCCCCGCCGGACCGACGGAACCGGTGTACGGAACGCCGGGCGGCGCGGTGACGCTCGAACGCCACGGCGTGACTTTCGCCGGGGACCTCCCGGCTGCGAAGGCGCGGGTCGCGCTCGCCCTCGGACTGGCGGCCGACCTCGACGAGGCGGGAATACGCCGCCTGTTCGAGCGACCGTGAGCAGGGCTTACCCCGGTCGAGGTGGGTCGGAACGACTGATGGGGGTCGGGACCACGCTCACGACGGCGTTCCCGAGCGACGATAGGACAGAAATCCGTTTGAGTTTACACGAAGCCCTTACGTATTCAGGTCGTAGCGACGGGTATGAAACGACTCGGCCGACGCAAGACGCTGTACGGGATCGGAGCCGCCGCGACGACCGCCCTGCTCTCCGGTTGCGTCGGCGACGGCGACACCGGACTCGGAGACGACGACGGGACCGGTGACGGCGATGCCGGCGGTGAGGGGATCGAAACAGCGGTCCACCAGGTCGGGCGCGCGCTCTCCGGCCCCGCGTGGCGACGGAGCGACCGGGTCGGCGTGTGCCTGCTGGTTACCGATCCGAGCGACGCGGGCTGGCTGTTCGCCGAGGCCGACGCCGAGACGGAGTCGTTCCTGGAGGAGACGGAGTTCGAGGAGTCCGTCGTCGCGTACGTCGAGTCGGTCGGGCCGACCACCTGCGACTCGCTGATCGAGTTCGCGGACCTCGCGGTCGAGGACGGAACGCTCGTCGGAGACGCGACGGTCGCGAGCACTGCCGACGGCGAGGACGTCGCCTGCGGGGAGGCGGTCACCTACTCCGGCGCGATGGTCCGGGTCACGGCCGCGTCGCCCCCGGATCGGCTCCGACTCGCCGTCACCGATGGCTGGGACGAAACGGCCGAACTCACCGGCGAGGGGGGGATCCGTGACCCCGAGTCGCTCGACGGCTTCGTGCGACCCGACGGGGATCCGGCGAGCGTGCCCGCCGCGCTCGACTGTCCCGACGACGAGTTCGAGCGGCATTACTCGTCCGCCGGCGACGACGTGAACTGGGGCTCCGCCGGAAGCGTCGACGACGAGGACGGACTCGAAATGCGGCTCGTGAACCCCGCGTACGACGGCGACGACCCGGTGGAAGCGCTCCGGCTCGAACGCGGCGACGAGTTCCGCGTCGAGATGACCAACGTCTCGTCCCGCGACATCGGCGTCGGCAACCACGGGAAGTACAACCTCGAAGCGTACACGGAGGAGGGATGGACCGAGGTCCGCGGGGGCGAAGACGCCTCGCGGTTCGCGTACACGGACGAACTCGTCTCGACGCGACCCGCCGAGACCGTCGAGTGGTCGTTCACGATGACCGAGGAGGGACTGGTCGAGGGCGGCCCCCACGAGGACCACCTGCGAGTCTGTCCCGACCTCGAACCCGGCCGCTACCGCTTCGTCTTCTGGGGAGCCGACGACCTCGCGGTCGCCTTCGACTACGTCGGGTGACCGGCGCGGGCGGCCGGAGTCGGAGTCATTTATAAGGAGGTGGCTGCGGGTCAACGGTCGAGACCGCCACAGCCCCAGTCGCCGGAGCCGCTCGGTGACCTCGCGCCTGCCCCTGGCGCTCTTAAAAAGGCGCTCGGAGGCGCGCAGGGTGAGAGCGAAGCGCTCGCTAACAACCGGCGGCTCCACCGCCGGTGACGGCGACCGCACGACTCCGTTCGGTTATAAGCGACCGTCGCGACCGCTCACGCTCTTTTAAATACGATCTCGGTGCCGTCGATCCGATCCACTCGCTCCCGCTCTCGCTCGTGCTGCGTCCGTCCGGATCGGCTCCCCGTCGTGGTTCGGTGCCTCTCCGGGGCCTCGGTCGAGCCGGCCCGTCGGCCGACATACATCGGTCCCGTCCCTCGCACCCTTCAAAAGGGGCCGGCAAGGCCGAGCGGTCCCAGATCCACCGCGTCGGCGACGAGGTCCGCCGCCCGGTCGTACGGCGTGTCGTCGGACGCGTCCATCGGGGAGGAGTCGTCCGAGTCACGGTCGGGACCGCTCGACGGTCGCGACGCGTCGCTCGCGGCGAACGCCGCCTCCACGAACGCGTCGCGGACGCCCTGGTTCTCGAAGAGCCCGTGGAGGTACGTGCCGAGGACGCGACCCGTCGCTGCGCTCTCGGGCCCGAGCGGCTGCTCGACCGGCTCCGACGGGGACGTACGCCCCATGTGGATCTCGTAGCCGGTCGCGGTGCCGGCCGCCCCGACGATCGGGCCGGAACCGTCGACGGACCGAGTCACCCGCTCGACGCGCTTGTCGGTCGTGAACCGCGTCTCGACGGGAAGCGCTCCCATGCCCTCGACCGTCGAGACGGATCCCGTCCCCTCGATCTCGGCCCCGGTGATCCGCTCGCCGAGGATCTGATAGCCGCCACAGAGCCCGACGACCGGGCCGTCGAACGCGCGGATCGCCTCGTCGAAGCCGGCCTCGCGGATCGCGAGCAGGTCGTCGACGGTGTTCTTCGATCCCGGGATCACGACCGCGTCGGCGTCCGCGAGGCTCCCGTCGAGCGGAACGTACGCGACGCGAACGCCGGGTTCACGGACGAGCGGGTCGAGGTCGGTGAAGTTCGATATCCGGGGAAGTCGCGGGACCGCGATCCGGACCGATTCGGCGTCGGGGACGTCGTCGTCGCGTCCGAGCACGCCCGACTCGGGACCCGCAGACGAGTCCCCCTCGGCCGCGTCCGGCAGCGAGAGACTGTCCTCGGCCGGTAACCCCGGGTCGTCGTAGGGGACGACGCCGAGGATCGGCACGCCGGTCCGTGTCTCGATCTCCTCGATACCCGGCTCCAGCAGCGAGGGGTCGCCGCGGAACTTCGTGATCACCGCGCCGACGACCCGGTCGCGAACGTCCTCCGGGAGCAGTTCGAGCGTACCGTAGAGGCTCGCGAACGCCCCGCCGCGCTCGATGTCGACCGCGATGGCGATCCGAGCGTTCGCGAAGCGGGCGCACTCGACGTTCGCGAGGTCGCGGTCGTGGAGGTTGATCTCGGCGATGCTGCCCGCCCCCTCCGCGACGACCACGTCGTGGTCGGCCGTCAGGCGTTGATGGGCGTCGCGGGCCGCGCTCCGGGCGCGCTCCCAGTGGTGCTCGTAGTAGTCGCCGGCGGCGAAACGACCGATCGCCTTGCCGTCGATCACCAGTTGACTCTCCCCGTCGCCGTGTGGCTTGAGTAGAACGGGATTCATGTCCGTCGTCGCCGGGGTCCCGGCAGCGCGGGCCTGTACGTGTTGGGAGACGCCGATCTCGCCCCAGTTGCCGGCGGGCGTGAGCGCCACGCGGGCGTTGTTGCTCATGTTCTGTGCCTTGAACGGCGCGACGTCGACGCCGCGACGCGCGAGGAGCCGGCAGAGCCCGGCGGCCAGCGTGCTCTTGCCGACGTGGCTCGCGGTCCCCGCGATCAGGATCGTCTCGGTCATTTCGGGGCCGTCCGTCGGCGAACCGCGGTCATCGCTCAGTACTCCGTCCCCCGCCGAGCCCGGTGGCCCGCGTCGAACGGGTGTGTCACTTTCCGGACGTTCGTTATCAGGTCGGCCACGCCCTCCAGATACGCCGGCTCGGCGTGGCTCCCGGTGAGGACGAGTTCGAGGTCATCGGGCTTCGACTCCGCGAGATCGACGACCGACGCCGGCTCGACGAGACCCCGATCGGCGGCGTACAACAGCTCGTCGAGGATCAGCATATGGACCCCCTCGTCGGGGTCGCCGTCGAGCGGGAGCGGCTCGGTCAGGTCGGCGCGTTTCGCGCCCTCGACGAGCGTCTCGGCGCGCTCGAACGCTGCCGCCGCCTTTGCGGCGTGTTCGTCGTCCTCCGAGCCGTCGAGGAGCCCGTGCCAGCCGTAGTGGCCGGCGTTCTCGTAGCTGAACCCGGGCATGGCGGCGATCGCGTTGTACTCGCCGCGCACCGCGTCCACGCTGTCGGCGCCGCCCTTCATCAGCTGGAGCATGTGGACGCGGTAGCCGTGGCCGGCCGCGCGGAACCCCATTCCCATCGCCGCCGTCGTCTTCCCCTTGCCGTCGCCCCACCACGCCTGTACGAGGCCGAACTCGTCCGGTGCGGCGGGGTCGATCGGGGCCGCGTCCGGGGCGGTGCCACCGCCGGGGGTGCGCGCTCGTGTGTCGTTCTCGTTCGATTCCCCATCGTTCGTTCCGTCGGTGTCAGTATCGTTCGTCATTGTGGATCGAAACCCTCCGCGCGCTCGTCGGCGACCGCGCCGTGCTCGGCCTCGGCGGCCGGTCCGGGAAACTCGTCGGCCGGGTACCGCGACCGCAGACTCGCTCGGACCGCGTCCCGGACGCAGATCCGGGTCGACGCGCCGACCGGCGTGGCGCTCCCGGAGAAGGCCGCCGGCTCGCCGTCGGGGTCGTCGCCGACGACGATCGCGTCGCTCGTCGTGCCGGGGACGCCCGCCGTCGCCAGCAGCGTCGTCGCCTTCGCCTCTGCCGCGACCGCGACGAGGTTGGCTGCCGCGCCGTCGGCGAGCCGACGCGTCGTGCCGACGACCAGGTTGACCGTCCCGTGTGGGTCGCGGGCGTCTCCTTCGGTATCCGTGATGTCCGCGGCGTCCGCGACGCCGGTCGCATCAGTCACGTCCGCGGCGTCCGCCGGGTCGTCGTCCGTGTGCGTCGACTCCATCGGCAACATCGCCGGGTTCGAGAGCCCGGCGGTGGCGTAGACGACGACCGGTCCGTGGCGGGCACCGCGGGCGTGCGCCATGGAGACGCCGGTGAAGAGCGTCGGGGGAGCATCCGCTCCGTCGGGATCGACCGTCGGAAATCCCGCACGAGCGAGCCGTTCCTCGCGGTACGCCCCGAGATCCGTGCGTTCGAACCCCTCCGGGACGGAGACGTTGTACGCGACGGCTCCCCGCGTTCGACCGCCGTTCCAGCCCGTCGAGAGCCAGCGGGTTCCGGGTCGCCCCAGCCGGAGGACCTCGTCGCGGACGGTCGCCTCGAAGGCGACCGCCGGCGTCTCACTCATCTCTCACCCCCGACTCCCCGACGCCCATCGCCGCGAGCAGCCGGTCGTTCTCCGCCGGCAGTCGTACTGCGACGCGAACGTGTCGGTCGAGTCCGCGGAACGTGGTCGCGTCCCGGATCGCGACGCCACGGTCGCGGGCGGCGGCGACGACATCGGCCGCGGTTCGACGGTCCTCGTTTGCCGTCGCGGCCCGGCCGTCCTCGCTGCCCGCCGCAGTCGCCGGCTCACCGCCAACGTCGACGAGCAGGAACGGGGCGTCGGACGGGTGGACGGCGTAGCGTTCGTCGAGTGCGTCCCGCATCCGTTCACGTTCGGTTCGGACCCGTTCGCGGGTGTCCGCGACGAACCCCGACCGGTCCATACAGTACGTTCCCGTCGCGAGCGCCGGGGCGCTCACGTTCCAGGGTCGCCGGACGCTCTCCAGCGCCGCCCCGAGCCGCCCGGTTGCGACCGCGAAGCCGGCGCGGAGTCCGGGCGTTCCGAACAGCTTCGTGAGCGATCGGGCGACGACGACGCCCTCGGTGCCCGCGAGCGAACGCCGGTCGGTGAACCCGAGGAACGCCTCGTCGACGAGCAGCGGGGTGTCGGCCGCCCGACATCGCTCCGCGAACCGCAGCAGCGTCCCCCGGTCGTAGGCGGTCCCCGTCGGGTTGTTCGGGTGACAGACGATCGCCACCGCGTGGTCGGCCGGATCCGATTCGAGCACGCGGTCGGCGGGCACGAAGTCGGGTGTTCCACCCCGAAGACGTACCTCCCGAGCGTACTCGCCGAAGCTCGGGAACGGCACGAGCGCGGCGTCGCCGGGGTCGATCGCGAGGTCGATCGCCGACCGGATCGCCGCGAGTCCGCCCGGGGTCGGGACCACGCTCTCGGGCTCGCAGTCGACGTAGTCGGCGGCCGCCTCACGGAACCGCTCCGGCGGGTCCGCCGGATACGTCCGCGACGCCGCAAACGCCTCGCGATACGCCGCTTCGAGCCCGTCCGGCACGACCGGGTTCGTGTTGGCCGAGAAGTCGAGCAGATCGGCGTCGTCGCTACTGCCGTGGGGCGCGCGGTCGAGGGCTATCGCGTCGTCGACGTTCATTCGGACGGACCCCCTCCGGTTCCGTCGCCGGTCGCGGAGAGCAGCGCCTCGGCGATCCGCACGTCCGACGCGTAGTTGACGTTAACGGCGATCCGGCGGTCGTCCGTGAGGTGAACGGCCTCGTCGTCGGTCGCCCCGGAGACGACGTTGATCCCGGCCGGAACCACCGCTCTGCCGTCGATCTCCTGAGTCGAATCGGCGCTGACGCCGAGTTCGCGTTTTCGCTCGGCTGGAACGCGGACCGTGAGCGAGTCGGGCGCGGCGGCCCGCGCCGCGTCGAGGACGGTATCGACCGCCGCCCCGTCGAGCAGCGGGAGGTCGGCGGCGACGGTCAGGACTCGCGACCCGTCGAGCCCGAGCGCCTCAAGGGCGTACCGGAGGTCGGCGACGTAGCCCTCGCCGGGCGCGTCGACGATAGAGCCGTCCAAACCGGCGTCCGAACCCGCGTCCGACCACCTCCCGTCGGCGAGCTCGGCGAGGTGAGCCCTCGTCGCTGTCGCGTGCGGCGAGACTACCGGATGGATCGTTCCGACCCGGCTCCCGACGAGCGCGTTGAGGACGCGGTTGACCATCGGACGGCCGTCGACCGTGGTCAGCGGCTTCTCCGTGTCGCCCCCGAGACGAGTGCCGCGACCGCCACACATCACGAGAGCGTCCATACGATCACCCCCGCCTGTAGCGCGGCGACCCGCGCGGTCTCAGTTGTCGCGCCCAACACGTCGCCGGAGACGCCGCCCAGCCGCCGGGCCGCCCACCGCTGGAGCGCGGCCGCCGTCGCGAGGGCGGCGAGCAGGGCGACGACGGCCGGTTCCGGACGCGGCCATCCGAGGACGACCGCGGGGAGCGCCACCGCGACGACCGGCAGCGCGTCCCGCGGCGTCGACGCCGCGGTGAGCGTCGAGCCGAGCCCCGCGTGGGCGGCGTCCCCGGCGCAGACGACGACTCCCGTGGCCGCGCGAGCCCCGACCTCGGCGGCGATGACGAGCACGACCGCGGCGAGGAGGCCCCCGTCCCCGGTCGCGGTCGCGACTCCCGCGACG
Source organism: Halorubrum alkaliphilum (assembly GCF_017873815.1). Classification (GTDB taxonomy): domain Archaea; phylum Halobacteriota; class Halobacteria; order Halobacteriales; family Haloferacaceae; genus Halorubrum; species Halorubrum alkaliphilum. The sequence goes on from NZ_JAGGKQ010000014.1 coordinate 64,031, forward strand.
CCGAGCGCCCCCGTCAGCAGTCCGGCGACGACGCACACGAGCGCGAGGGTGCCGCCGACGCCGAGCGATGAGTCCCGCATGACCTCCCGGCGGTCGTCCGCGTCGCCGTGGACGACCGCGGCGTCGCCGAGGTCCGCGACGCCGTCGAGATGGGTGATCCCCGTCAGAGCATACACCACGAGCACGACCCCCAACGCGACGGTCGCGTCGGGCACCGGACCCACCGCCGCGACCACAAGCGGGACCGCGGCGAGCGCGCCGACGAGGTAGCCGACGACGGGGAACGTCCACGGCGCGCGGGCGAACGCCTCCCACGCCGCTTCGTCCCGTCCGACGGGGATCCGAGTGAAGAAGCCGAGCGCCCCGCGGAGTGCGGCGATCACTGTTCGAACACCCCCGGCGTCGAGCGCGCGAGGAGGAGCGACGCGGCCGATCCGACCGTCCAGCCGGCTACCACGGACGCCGCTACCAGTTCCGCGACCGCGGCTACCAGTGCCACGGCCGCCACCGCGGCCACCAGTGTCACGGCCGCCACCGCGACCGCGACGCCGCCGGCGAGGCGGACGAGTCGAACGGCACGCTCGCCCCCCGCTTCCGTTGGGGGTTCCGCGGCCGGGTTGAGCACGTATCGGCCGGGCTTCTCCAGTCGAACGCCGAGCGCGACCGCGGCGGTCGCCATCGGCCATCCGGAGTTCGGAGAGCTCGGTTCCCGTACCCATCGGCTCGCCAGCCGGAGCGTTCCTACGGAACCGGTGGGACCCGCGGCGAGCGCGAGACACGCGGCCGTCAGCCGGGCCGGGACGTACATGACCGCGTCGTCCAGGCGGGCGCTGGCCCCCCCGACCGGCTTCGACCGATAGCCCAGCATCGAGTCGAGCGTGTTGACGGCCTTCACCCAGACCGCGCCGGCGACGCCGACCGAGAGCGGGAGCGCGACTCCGACCGCTGCCCCGCTCCCGCCCATCGCGACGCTTTCCCCCGCGCCGAACACGAGCGCGGTTCCGATCGCGGCCCCGGCGACGAACCCGACGAGGGGCGCGACGAACCCGTCCGCGAGGTTCTCGGCCGCGCTCTCGACGGCGGCGCTCCGGAGGGCCGACGGCGGGAGATCAGCCGTCTCCCGGCCGACGAGCGCACGGATCGACTCCCGGGCCGTCTCGGGGTCCGACTCCGTGGAGGCGACGACCTCGGCCGTGACGGCGAGCAGCATCCGGAGACTCACGGTCACGGAGAGGATCACGCCGGCGACGACGCTCGCGGGAAGCCATCCGGCACCGCCGGTCCCGAGGAGCCGGTCGGCACCGCCGCCCACGACTGCCGCCGCGACGGTCGCGGTCGTCGCCACCGCGACGCCGGCAGCAACCGCGGCGGCGAGCGGGAGACCGATCGCGACGGCGGCCCCAACGACCCGTGGACGCGACCACTCGCGGTCGACGCGGCCGACGACCGAGCCGAACCACGCGACCGGATGGAACCGCGTCGGCGGCTCGCCGACGGCCGTGTCGACCGCGACGGCGACGCCGAGGGCCACGAGGAGCGGGACTGCGGGCGTCACTACGGAGAGCGGGACTGCGGGCGTCACTGCGGAGAGCGGGGGCGTCACTGCGGAGAGCGGGGGCGTCACTGCGGAGAGCGGGGGCGTCACTGCGGAGAGCGGGACTGCGGGCGACGAGGCGGTCGTGCTCCCGATCACGATCGGAGCTCGTCCCGGAAGGCGTCGAACGCTCCGCTTTCCGGGTGGACGTGGCAGTACGTCCCCAGCGTTCGGTGTTCGATCAGTCCGTCGTGGTCGCCGTCGATCCCCGTGCCGCGCTCCACGTCGAAGACGAACCGGGCGTCGTCGTCGACGTCCGCGGCCGAGTAGTGGAACTCGTGGCCGCGCAGCGTCGCCCCCGCCGTCGCGGTCGGCCCGTCCCGTTTCGCCCGCAACTCGACGTGGTCGAGCGCCCGGTACCGGTCGTGCATCCGCACGTCGGCCGGGAGCACCCCCGCCATGTCGTGCGTGTCGCCCTCGGCGGTCGTCAACGTCGACGCGAGCGCCATGAAGCCGCCACACTCGCCGAGGATCGGGACGCCGTCCGCGGCCGCCGCGGCGAGGTCGTCGAGCCCGGGACTCGCGGCGAGCGCCTCCGCGTGGAGTTCGGGATAGCCGCCCGGGAGGTACACCCCATCGCAGTCGGGGAGGGGGTCGCCGGCGGTCGGCGCGAAGGTGACGACGGTCGCCCGCTCGCGCAGTCGTTCGATCGTCGCCGGATATATGAACCGGAACGCCTCGTCGCGGGCCACCGCGACGCGGGGCCGGTCCGCCCCGTTTCGGGTCGCGTTCGAACCTCCCTCGGAGCGCCGGTCCGACCGGCCCGTCCGGTCCGGCGGCGCTGGCTCTCGCGCGACCGCCGCGAGCCGGTCCGCGTCGAGTGCGGCGGCGGCCGCGTCGAGCGCCGCGTCCGCTATCGGCACCTCCTCCCCGGAACGGAGACCGAGGTGTCGCTCGGGGATCTCCAGCCGCTCGTCGGGGGCGATCCGGCCGAAGTACGTCAGTTCGTCCGGGAGCGCCTCGCGGATCCCCGCCTCGTGGCGGCCGCCGTGTGCCCGCTGGGCGATGACGCCCGCGACCTCGATATCGCGATCGGCATGTGTCGTGAACCGCTCGAAGCCGAGCGCGGTCGCCGCGACGCTCTCCATGCCGGCGCTCGCGTCGACGACGAGCACGACCGGCAGATCGAGGGCCTCGGCGACCATCGCCGTGCTCGACCCGTCGCCGTCGTACAGGCCCATGACCCCCTCGACGACGCAGACGTCCCCCTCGCCGCGCGCGTAGTTCCGACGGAGCCCGTCCGTACCCTGTAACCAGAGATCGAGCGTTCGGGACGGGCGTCCGGCGACGGCGGCGTGGTGGCTCGGATCGATGAAGTCGGGGCCGGACTTCGCCGGCTGGACCGCGTGGCCAGCGTCCGAGAGCGCGCGGATCGTCGCGAGCGTCGCGATCGTCTTGCCCACCCCGGAGTTCGTCCCGCCGACCACGAGCCCCTTCATCGTCGGGTATCCCCGTCGGATCCGGTCGTCCTCGCCGACTCCCGCGTCGCGAGCAACCGGTCCGTGATCGACGCCACCCGTTCGCGGAGGTCGCTCCCGGGCACGCCCGCCCGATCGGCGAGCGCCAGCGCGCCGCCCATCCCGACGCCCTCCTTCGCTTCGCCACGTGCGTACGCCCGCATCGCCGGATGATCGCTCCCGTCGAATCCCGGATCCATCGCGGTCAGTGTCAGATCGAGGTCGCCCGCGAGCCCCGCCACGTTCGCGGTCGGGTCGTCCGCGACGAAGCTCGTCGTCGCGAGCGGTAGCCGCCGGTCGACCCCGGCGTGGCGCGCCACCGCGGCGACCGCGGCCAGCTGCGTCCCGCCGGCGAGCGTCACGTCGACCCCGCCTTCGACCGTGCCGACGACGAACCCGGCAGCGACCGCCAACACCGGATCGCCCATCCGCCGGACCGCCTCCACGGGATCGCCCGCCGCGTCGCCGGGCCCGAGGCCGCTGGCGGCGAGTCCCTCCTCGACGACTCGACGTTTGCGCTCCACGGGGTTCGCCGCGAGCGACGAGGAGACGCTCGGTCGTTCGCCGAGCGCGTACAACGCGCCGAGCGCGGTCGTCGTACCGCCCGGGATCGTCTCCGCGAGGAGGAGTTCGTCCGGGGCCTCGGCGTCCTCGTCGCCGTCGGTCGCGGCGACATCCCCGCTCGCGAGCGCATCCGCCAGTCGACGCCCCCGATCGAACGCCGCGGCCGCGTCCGGGACGGGCTCCGCGTCCCGAACGTCGCCCCCGGGTTCCGCACCCGTCTCCCGGGTCGCCGTTCCGGTCGGCACCGCGAGTCCCGCGTCGACGGCGACGAGGTCGAACCCGACCAACTCCCGGACCGCCCGCGTGACGACGGCGGGGGTCGGACAGCCGCTCGGGCTGACCGGCACGGGCGAGTCGGCGATCGGCCGGCCGTCCGCGACGACGTCGAGGTCGGCACTCGGCGTGTGCCGGCGGAGCGTCGGGTCGGCTCCGGCGGCGCTTATCCCGTCGATCGCGGCCGTCTCCGTCGTCCCCGCGACGACGACGAGCGTCGGCGTGCTCACGGGAGGCCCCCGGCTCGCCGCCTCGGTCGCGTCCCTCCGCCGACCGTTCGATCGATTACTACCACTAGCGATGGATTACCGCAAGCCGACTTTAATCGATCGGGTCGAATAGAGAGCGGATCTCTCACCGCACCGCCGAGCGTACGCGATGGGGTGTGACAACGGAGTTCGACGACGAACTCCTGTCCCTCTCACACCAGCCCGCCGAGCGTGAACGCCGCGTAACAGAGCGCGACGAGCACGCCCGAGTGGAGCAGCGCGCCGTACCGCCCGCGGGCCGCGGCCCCGGCGAACCAGCCGGACGCGAGCATCGTCGCCTGCGCGACCGCGTACAGCCGGAACCGCTCCAACCCGGGGTGGAACAGGTCGGGATCGAAGGGCGCGTCGAGCGCCGCCGCGAGCGCGATCAGTCGGTCCGTCTCCATGGCATGAGCGTTGATCGCGGCGACGACGCCCGCGACCGCGACCGCGGCCACCCAGCCGACGGCGACGTACCGGCGCATCGCCGCCCGGAGCGCGCGCTTCTCGTGGTTCAGGCGGTCGACCTCGACCCGGAGCGTCTCGAACACGTCGTCGACCGTGCTCCCCGCGTTCAACGCGCCGCTGACGATCCCGATCGTTCGCTCGGCCAGCGGCGTCCCGACCCGGTCGACAAACCGGTCCAGCGCGGCCGCCCGCACGTCGCCGTGTGTGGACGGCGCGGCGGACGTGGTCGCCGCCGAGCTGCCCTCGTCGTCCGTCCGACCATCGGCGGTCGTGGTCAACGAGAGGTTGAACGCGAGGTCCGAGACGTCCGACCGCAACACGCCGAGGTCGGCCTCGTGTGCCACGGTTTCGACCGCCTCCGGGAACGGTCGGCCGGACGAGGCGTGCTCGGAGACCGCGTAGACGAACTCGGCGATCCGCCGGTCCTTCGCGTCGTCGATCCGGTCGCGCCGCGCCGCGACGAGCCCGACCGGAACCGCGAAGACGACGTAGGACAGCAGCGTGACGTTCACGAGCGTGTAGCCGGCGTACGCGAGCCAGCCGGCGACGGCGGCGGCCGGGACGAGCGCGAGGACCGAGGCGCTGGCCGGGTTCGCGGACGCGGACGCCGCTATCCCGCGGAGCGTTCCGGGGTGTCGGTACCGCCGCCGCGAGTCGATCGGGCGAAGCGCGCCGATCGCGGCGATCCCGACCGCTCCCACGGCGAGCAGGAACCCCATCGAGACGTAGACGGCGACCGCCCGGGGGGAGACCGCGCCGATCGGCGTGTCGATCAGCCGCGAGAGCGTCGGCGCGAACACGCTCGCCACCGTCACCGCGATCACAAGCAGCGCGGGCAACACGAGCACGAGCACGAACAGCTCCGCGAGCGGCTTCAGGTACCGTCGCGCCCGGGTTCGTGCGTGTTCCTGTCGATGCGCGAGCAGCCGGCTCTCCGTCCCGAGGAACGCCGCGAGCGCCTCGTCGCCCTGCGAGACGTGCTGGCGGAACTTCAGCAGGAACGGGGCGAGCAGGTCCCGCGAGGGGGTGTCGCGGGCGACGCGTCCGAGCCCCGTACCGAGGCTTCCCGTCAGCCGGGCCGCGTTGAGCGCCTTCCGAAACGAGACCGCGGTTCCGCCGTACGCGTCGTTCGCGGCCACCCTCGCGAGCATCGTCCGAGCGTCGTCGCTGCCGGAGGAGAGCGCGTCGAGATAGCGGACGGCACCCGGCAGGGTCCGCTCGATCCGGGTCCGGCGAGCCGAGACGAGCCACCGGAGGTAGAGCCCACCCCCGGCGATCGTCGCCCGCTTGGCTAGCCCCCCGGCCGCGAGCGCGACGCCGACGGCCAGCGCCGTCTCCGGAACGTCGGCGACGCCGAACGAGAGGGGAACACCCGCTCCCCCGAGTGCCGCGTCCGCCGTGATCGCCGCCTCCGGGAGGGCGGCGCGCCCGACGAGAAGCGTCGTGAGAAGAACAGCGAGTCCCGTCACCCACGAGAGCGCGTACGTTCGGGCGAGATACGTCTCAAACCCCGTCGACGGGTCACACCCGCGGTATCGCCGCCGGTCCGCGTCGTGCCGGCGGTCGTCCGCGTGCCGGGCGAACAGCGCGTGGATCCAGCGGTCGATCCCGGAGAGACGGGGATCCTGCCGATCCGACTCCCGGACGCCGCCAGCCCTCTCGTCACGAGTGGTCCCGGGGCGTTCTCCGAGGGCCGTCGACGGTCCGTCCCGACTCACGGCTCGTCTCCCCCGCGTCGCGTCCGTGCGGCGCGCTCGACCGTCGCCGCCTCATCGGCCCGAAGGTCCGCGAGGAACTCGAAGAGCTCGTCGAAGTCGTTCACGCCGTCACGGACGAGGTACTCGACGTATCGGTGTTTTGCGGCGAACTCGTCCTCCACGGCCGCGACGTCGCGGTCGGTCCGTTCGGCGAGTCGCGCGAGCGCGTGGATCCGTCTCCCGTTCCCGGCACCGCCGCCCCCGACTCCGCCCGAGTCACTTCCGGACCCGCCTCCACCTCCGCTTTCGACACCCTCGCCGGTCGGTGCGCCGTCCATCCGGAACGTCCCGTCGGGCTCGCGCCACGCGACCGTGTTGTAGTGGACGGCGGTCCCGCCCTTCTCGACGACGTCCGCCCCGCCGTGTCTCGGGTCCCCGGTCCGGCTCCGCCGTGCGGCCGGGTCGAGCGCGTCGTATTCGTCCGGCGAGAGGGGCTCGACCGCCTGTGCGACGTACCGGTCGCGCCCGACCTGCCGGGGGAACACGACCAGATCGATCTCCCGGAGCAGGTACGGCGGGAGTCCCCGCTCTATCACTCGGTTGACGAGGGTCTCGATGTCCGCGGCGTGGGTCGTCCCGACGAGACCGTGGCCGGTGTAAAGCGAATAAGTATTAGTAAGAGGGGACGCAACCCTCTTACATACCATGACAGGCGACGACACACAACCGGCCATGACCTACCCGGCGACGGACCAATACGAGGATTGGAAAGCCGACGCCGCGGACATGGATATGTCTGTGTCCGAATGGATACAGGCGATGGTCGAAGCCGGTCGCAAGAAGTTTGACGCGAGTGTTGAACCGGACGAAACGGTCCGTGAACTACGCGAGCAACGCAACGACCTGAAAGCCGAACTGGAACACGCCCGCGACCGGATCGACAAGCTCGAAAACCAGTTACACCGTGGCGAGCGTGAGACGATCCGCCGGTTCGTGGAACAAAACCCCGGAGCGACCCGCGCGGAGATCGGCCAACGGCTCGCGGACACGGTGCCCGAGCGGTTGAACCCCCACCTTGACGCGCTCGAAGGTGTGGACCTCGAAAAGAAGGGTGGCGAATACTACCCGACGGGAGGTGGGACATGAGCCGCGCAGAACCGCCGTATGACCGCCTTGGTGTGTTCAAGGAACTGTCGGACGTGCCGGACGGGCGACGGCTCTACAACCTTGCTCCGGCCTATGAGGGGCGCGACACATGGGCGGACTATCGGGCGACCGTTGAGCTATCGGATCGAATGAGTGAGGAATGGGATCTATTCGCCCGGCGGTGGAAAGAGCACATGGACGATCGCGGCCGACACCATGCCCTTGCCCGCCCTGACGACGTGGAAGCGTGGTCCGCGGAGTTGGTGCGACGGTTCAGTATCGATCGGGCCTATCAGCACTGGAACGTGATTGAAGGCTTCTACGACTGGTTGCTATGGCACACGGAGCACCAACACACCTACAACCCGTTCCACATGGCCGTGGTCGACGCGGAGAATAGCGCGCGTGAGATATGGAACCGGAAACTGGAGAAAGCAAATGAGTGACAACGACGCCCGCCGACAATTGGCCGACGCGTTCGGCCGTGAGTTAGACCCGCTTGCACAGTACGCGAGCACCTTCGAGGAAACTGGGATCGACCCATTCGAGGTGTACGTTGAGGAACGACTGTCGACCAAGGACATATCGGATTCCGCGGTCGGGGAGTACCACCGGACGTTTCGGGAGTGGAAAAAGCACATGAGCACCGTGGATCGGCATCCCGCGTGCCCGAATGAGGACCACGTTAAGGGCTTCATAGACTACTTGCGTGACGACCGTGGCAACGCGCCGGGGACGGTCAAGAACCGCCTCATGTACCTGAACGCGCCGTATCAGTATTGGCAGGACGATGCCGCCTTTCCCCACCCAACGGATTACAACCCGATCGAATTAGCAAAGGATACGGTCAACCTGAACGGTGGCGGTCCGAAAGAGCCGCCACGGCTGACGCTTGACGAACTACAGGATGTAGTGTCCGACATTACCCACATCCGCGACCGGGCGATCGTGGTCTTACAGCTCAAGCTCGGCCTTCGAGCGACCGAAGTGTGTAACATCAAACTCTCCGAGTTACACATCCAGAACAGCGACGTGCTGGACCACTATGACGACATGGGGACCGCGAGCGGTCTACAAGGACGCAAGAACGCCCTGTATATCCCTCACGACCGCAAGGGCAACAAGTCGCGCCGGCCGCGCCTACTCCCGCTTGACGACGAACTCCGGGCGGTGTTGGTCCGTTACCTACTCATTCGGCCTGATAACGGTGAGCCGTGGCTATTCCTCTCGAAAAACGGTCGGGTACAAATGCGTAAGACCGCGATCAACAGGGACGTGTGGAAACCGAATTTCCACCCCGAGTATGCCGAAACCGAAGACCACCGGGCGATTACCTCACACTTCGGGCGGCACTACTTCACGACCTATTGGCGCGTGAAAGAGGATCTGAACCAAGAGTTAGTGAAGTATATGCGTGGGGACACGGTTGGCGGGACGCAACTAAGCGATCAGGGTGCGATTCGCCACTACCTGCACACCTATTACGAGGACATTGAGGAGGAGTACCGGGAACGAATCTTCAAACTGAACGTGTAATTACTTGGGTAAGTTCACTCCTCGGATTGGTTTCTGTCTTTAATCGCAACCCAAGCTTCTGCGAATTGGTCGTCAGAAATATGCCCGCCTTTCCGGAGTTGTGAAAGCGTCGCGTGATCCAATTCGGTCAGATCCCTATCTGCTAAGTCTTCAAGTGACTCTCCCAGTTCGATTTCAATCTCAACGTTGACGTTAGTGTAGCTTTCTCCCATTCGGTTTAGCGCTCGCATAATTCCGCGCTCAACATAACTCTCCATTCTCCACCCAAGGGGTTGGTTTTCGGCTTGCTGTTCCTCCGGAAACAGTTTGATGTAAGGTAGTCCGAATAGCGAAGGCAACGCCGTACCGAACTTGTGGAGTACATCCGGTTCAGAATCCTCAAGGTCAGTAACATCGTCGTCGTCAATTTCTGGTTCGGGTGCCGAAAGTGCTCGCCGAATATCATCAATCGGCAATTCGTTGAGTAGGAGGTGATAATCGAAGACGCTCATATAGACCCCATCCCGAATCCGCCCGCGGTATTCTGATTCATTACTCGGTTCCATTCGGCCGAGCAGGTATTTCCGGTGCTTATCCGTGAGTACGGAAGATCGCCGTTTCGGAGCCATAGTAGAATTTACTACCTACTCGTACTTTATCTTACCGGCTCGCCAAAGTGGTAACATGGCCGCAAGTGAATCACGCATTCCCGTTTCAACTGAAACTCGGCGTAGGTTGAAGCGGATTAAAGCTGAACGCGACGCCCGGAGTTACGATCAGGTTCTCCGGTCAATCCTCGACGCGCGCGAGAGTGGTCGGTAAACGATGAGTGACAAGAAAACACCCGCGTTGGGGCGCGGGCGCGGCGGAAGGGGTCTGACGACGGGTGGTCGTCATGTGTAGGTACGATAGCGCGGACCATAAGGATGCACCCAGCCGCACGCTCGCGGTTGATTTGGACCGTACTGATGGCTCTACGGTCGAATATTACGGCCGCGAGGATGTGTACGCCGCCAATTGTGCCACGGAGGGGCAGTCACATGAGTGAACGCCAAGCTCGCGTTAGCAACGACGGGTGTGGGATCTTCCTCACCGGCGACGAACTCCGCACGCTCGGCGTTGATCCCGAAGTCACCGACGCCGTGGAGTACGACGTTACGGAGTCCGGTTTGGTTGTGACCGATCCCAAGGGAGGTGAGGAATGAGCCGAGCAGAAAGCCCCCACCGTACGGACACGGAGCCATACGAAAACGTCCCCAGTGAGCTGAAAGAGCGCGATCAATGGCTCTTGTGGGATTTATCGGCCGAGACGCCGCGCCGGCCGCACTGGAAGGGCGACTTCCAGATTAGTTGGTCCGATCCGCAGGCATGGCACTCCTTTGAGAAAGCCGTTCAAGCCGCCCGCTCACGCGAGACGTGGGGGATCGGCTACGTGACGGCCGCCGATAACGACGATTACCCTGCAGGTGCCTTCGGGGTGATTGACATTGACGGCGGCGTTACCGACAGTGGCGACCTGAAAGAGTGGGTGCCGAGCTTGGATCGGTTCAGCAAAGCGGCGACCTACATCGAGCGGTCGCCGAGCGGCACGGGGATCCACATCCCGATTGACGGGAGTAAGGTGCCTGATTGGTGGTCGGATAGCCAAATCGGCGATCATGAAGGCGTTGACGTGTTGACTAACAAGTTCTGCACCTTCACTGGTAATTCCGTGCCGGAATCGGGGAGTGCGATCGCCGCGATCGACCCTACCCCGTGGTTGTTTGACGCCTATGAGGAACTACGCGGTGAGCCGCCGCGACTGAACGACGCCGCCGGCGCGCCCGATGAGTACGACGGGGACGAATGGCTTGATGAGTCCGACGTTGAGGAAGCTCTAAGCCATATTGATCCGGACGTTGGACATTCGGAATGGGTCCGCCTTGCCTATGCGGTTCACGACTACGATAGTGGAAGCCGCGGGCGGTCGCTCTTTGAGTCGTGGTCGCAACGCGGATCCAAGTACGACGCCGCCGCCGAGAACCAGATTGAATCGATTTGGTCCGACGCGTCCGCCGGCGCGGGTGTGAGCGTTGCGACGCTCGTACACAGCGCGAAAGAAGCCGGTTGGTCGCCGCCGTCGTCAACGCGTCCGGACCCATCGAAGCGAGACGCGCCGCGATCGGTAACGTTGCGTCCGGACGACCTGCAGGCGTACGCCGGCCTTGGTGAAGACGGGGAGATCTCCGACCTCAACGACCGGCAGAAAGCGGCGTACACTTGGGAGTTGATCAAAGCGTCCGAGGAGTGTTACGTCCGCGTGAGCCGCGAGAACGGCGCGCTATGGGCCTACGATTCGGAACGTGGCACATGGAACGCGGACGGCGAGCGGGCCTTAGCACAAGCCGCACGGAAGACGCTCGACGCGGTGAACTACGGCGGCAACGTGCTTGAGGAGTTAAAGAATCAAGCCGCGGCCGATCCCACCGTTGAGGTTTCAACGGATACGTTCGGCCTTGACCCCGGAACGCTCGCCGTCAAAAACGGGTTGCTGAATTTGGAAAAAGCGGCTCGGGACGATCCGAACGCGCTCCGGGAGTTGCGGCCGGACGATTACGCACAGACGCGGCTCCCGGTTGACTACAATCCCGATGCGGACGGGGAGTGGAAACCGTTCGTTGGTGAGGTAGTTGAGAATGAAATGATTGACGCTGTTCAGGAATACATCGGCTACTGCTTACACCGGGATGCCACGTTCGAGCGTGCGCTTCTCCTTGTCGGTGGCGGAGCCAACGGTAAGAGCACGTTCCTTGAGACGATCGGCGCGCTCCTCGGCGACGACAACACGACGAACATTAGTCCATACGACTTTGGGGACAAGCCGAGCAAAGCCGAGTTGCACGGTGGGTTAGCCAACATAGCGGCCGACCTATCCAGTGGCTCGATTACTGGCCGGAGCCTTGGTGAGTTTAAGAAGCTCACCGGCGGCGACGCCGTGACGGCAAAGCGGTTGTATAAGGATCCGTTCAAGTTCACGTACACCGGCGGGATGCTGTTTGCGGCGAATGAAGTGCCGGACGTGCCCGTGAGCGACGACGACACCGCCTTTTGGCGGCGTTGGATTATCGTTCAGTTTGATAACTACTTCCCCGAGGGTTCGGACCGGCGCGACCCCATGCTTGGCGACCGCCTGCAGGAACCCGAGAACTTGTCCGCTGTTCTCAACTGGGCGATTGAAGGATGGACGCGCCTTATGGAACGCGGCGAGTTCACGAACGTGCCGGGGTCGCCCGACGACACACGACGCAAGTGGCAAACGTGGGGTGACAGTCTCGATTACTTCTTGTCCAACGTTGCCGAGCACGATCCGGACCCGCCGAATATCACAACGGGTGAGGCGTGGGACGTGTACCGTCGTTGGTGCCGCGAGAACGGTGAGGATCCGGTCGGGCAAAACAAGTTCACGAACGCCGCACGGGATTCGGGTGCCGACCTTGGGTATGTTAGTAGCGTCCGAACCGATCGGCACGCAACGCCCCGCCGTGGGTACAAGAACTTTGGAACCGTTGAGGGCGAAACCGATCCAATCGATGTAATCTCGGCGTCGGACGGCAGTGACGACGACGACGATGACACCGAACCCCGCTCGATTGACGATTACGACGATGGAAGCGCGCCGACCGAAAAAACGGCCGACAAGAGCGGTTCAGACACACCCGACCCCAAGGGTGAAGACACGGAAGATCCGGCTCCAGCACCCGATAGTTCGGGCGTTGGCTACCCGTCGCTTCTTGCGGACGTGCAAGCGGCATACACCGACGGCGACACGCTCACACCGGACGCCGTTGCCGAACAGCTCGGCAAGTCGGAACGCTACGCCGAGTTAGGGCTGGCGTGGTTGTGCGACGAATTTGACGGCCATGTATTGACCCGCGAATCCGAGGGGGTGTACCAGTACCATGAGTAGGGACCCGTGGCGGATGCGGTGCCCGCGCGGGCACACTGGATACACACACCGGCACACTAAGAACGAGATCCGGTGCCGCACTTGTGGGGAGGAGTACGCCCGCAAGTGGGACGCGAAACGCGAGGTGTTCGTGCCCGTATGAGCGGGCTGCCGATGATCCGGGGCTTGGCAACTCACGGTGAGGCATACCGCCCGGTGGCTTCGAGAAATCCAAGTCCCTTAATGTCGATCTCAAGGTTTGGGGACGCGGCTAGCTTCACTTCGGACATCAGGCGCGGGAACAATCACACCGAAGCTACCGATCCGCGCGCGGTTTTCCGTACGGGTGATTTGCGTGATTAAGATCACCATTGACGACGAACCGGCGAGCGAACACATTAGCAAACTAAAACAAAAAATGAGCGACTATATGACCCAAGGTAACGACGTATCAGATCCCGACATAATCGAGGAATCGCCGTTCGAGCGCGTTTACGTACTCCCCCCGAACCGCGACG
>NZ_JAGGKQ010000015.1 GCF_017873815.1 Halorubrum alkaliphilum
CCAACTTCGGCGACGAATCCTTCGCAAACCCGGTCAAGAGGCATTGAAAGACATTGTCCGAGCAGTTCTCTGAGTCACCAACAATGTACTTCACAAGAGCGAACGAGCTATTGGAGTTGCTGGCGGCTGTTTATACGTAGATGATGCTGTGGTGAACGCTTCTACCCCTCCAGCTGTTCGTTTATAAGTGGTTGAGTACGGATCGTCGGTGAACACTTCCAAAGCCCCAGCCGTGCGGGCGGCGTACGCTCGCTGCGCTCCTCACTCGGTCGCAGGCTCCCTCGTTGCGGTGCTTACATCGTCATCAGAACGCTACGCGTTCTGATTGGCTCACGAGAGCTCTGCTCTCGTGAACGCCTACGCCGCCCGCACGGCAGCGAGGCGCTCCGCGCCTCGGGCAGCCGGACGTAGTCCGGCGACTGCCCCTTTGAGTCCCACCCCGCACCGCACAGCAACCGCACCTCACGCCTCCCCAGCCTCGCCGGAACGGCGCTCGCAAGCGCCGTTCCGGGCTCCAGCGAGAATCGAAGATTCTCTGGCAGCCGGCGCGGAGCGCCGGCGACCTCGCGCCGTCGGTTCGCGCCCTTTCAAGGGCGCGAACCGGGGCGCGCCACAGTATCGTCCGTTTATAAACGATCGTCGCTGTCGCTTACAGTCCGTTTAAATACGATCCTGCCACCACCGATGTGAGACACCCACTCCCGGAATCGATCACAATCCCCGGCAGTCAGGAGAACCACGGAAACGGATCCGCGACGACAGGTGATCAGTTTTATCCGCTCTCGACGGTTTCCGCGGCGGCGACACGCCACGCGTTCCCTCGTCGTCCGGTCCGTTCGAGTTCGAGTTGGACGACGGAACCGGCATCGAGGTCGGCCAGTGCCTCCTCGGCGTCGCTGTCGCCGTACTCGACGACGTGGAACGTCCCGTTCCGCGGGTGGTCCCGCAGCGTTACCGCCCCGTGGTCGTTACACGATTTGACGACCGTGTATTTGCCGGTCCGGTTCATTACGACTTGGTCTACGCACTCCCATGACTTAGTTATTGGTCGCTTACAGGTTCGGTGGCCCCCCTCGGTCGCCGGACAACGCGGCACTTTACTCGCCGCGTTCCGTGCTTCGAGTATGACGGAGACGGACGTTCCGGAGGACCATCCCAGATACGCCTCGCTCGTCACTCGCCACCGGATCGAGGCGGGCGTCGACGCGGGGATCACCTCCCGACAGGGGCTCATCGCACAGGGCCGCGGCGAGGCGTTCGACTACCTGCTCGGCGAGCGGACCCTCCCGAGCGCGGACGCCGCCGAACGAGCCGCGGCCGCACGCCTCCTGCTCGCCGACCACCCCGTTATCTCCGTAAACGGAAACGTGGCGGCGCTCGTGCCCGAGGAAACTGTCGCACTCGCGGAGGCGGTCGACGCCGACCTCGAAGTCAACCTGTTCAACCGAACTGAGGAACGAATGAAGGCGATCGCCGACCACCTTCGTGAACACGGCGCGGAGTCGGTGAAGGGGTTGACCGGCGACGGCGAGATCCCCGGGCTAGACCACGCCCGCGGCATCGTCGATGCTGACGGGATCGGCGCGGCCGATGTCGTGGTCGTTCCCTTGGAGGACGGCGACCGCGCGGAGGCACTCGCGGCGGCCGGCAAGACAGAGATCGTGATCGATCTCAACCCCGGAAGCCGGTCGCCGAGGGCCGCGGCGATCCCGATCATCGACAACGTGATCCGCGCAGTTCCGAGCGTCACGGCACACGCCCGCGACCTCGCGAACGCGTCGCCAGCGGAGTTGCGCTCCATCGTCGACTCGTTTGACCCCGAGGCGGCGCTTTCGGCGGCCGAGGCCGCGATCCGCGAGGGCGAGTTCGGAACCGACGAGTGATGTCGTCGACGAGCAGTCGGATCAGGTCACGTAGCCGACCAACGGGATCGGTCGTCGCGGCGCGTTTACCTCGGTGACCTGGGTGATAACGACGACGACGCCGACCGCGGCGAGTCCGGCCGCGAGCGCAAAGGGAACGACGAATCCCCACGCGACGAGCCATCCAGAAAGCAGCGGTCCGGCGGCGACTCCGAAGCCGAACGCCATCGTGAGAACGGAGAGCGTGGTGCCGGACTCTCCCTCCTTTGCGATATCGCCGGCGAGCGCCAGCGCCGGTGCGAACACCATCGCACCACCGACGCCCTGGAAGAACCGAGCAACGAACATGACCCACGAGTCCGAGATCAACCCGAACGCGAGCGAGTAGTCCGGTATCAGTCCCTGTGCGAGCGTCGTCGGTACGAGAAGAACCGTTCCGAGGAGAATGAACACTTTTCGGCCATAAAAATCGGTTGCGCGCCCGATCGGTGCCTGTAGAAAGATCTGTGCGAGCACGAACGCGGCAAACTGTAGTCCGAACATATCGGGGCCCTGATCGAGTTCGGCGTTCACGATGTCGCCGAGCGTGGCGAAGACCGCGATTCCGAGCGCCATAAAAAACGACACGACGGCGAGGGCAAACACCGGGTCGAGCAGCTGTGTGCCCGTCGGATCGCGGATCGCGAGCGAGTCGAGGAACGACTCCTCGCTCTCCGTCGGCTCGATATCGGGATCCCGAATGAGCGTCGCTACGAGCAGGAACGCGAGCACCGCGGTGCTGGCGGCGAAATAAAACGCGGCGTCGAAGCCGGTGATCGAGAGGGTCGTCGCCCCGACCGAGAACGAGAAGGGCCCGGCGGCAACGACGCCGCCAGCGGCGATCGGACCGACTCCGAATCCAACCAGCCGAAACGTGTTGTACGTTCCCATGTTTCCGCCGCGGTTCTCGTCGGTGGCAAGGTCGTTGACGAGCGCGACGGTAGTCGGGATAATAAACGCGCCGGCGATCCCCTGTAACACGCGTAGGCCGACGAGCTGCCAGTACGTCGTGGCGAACGCGTAGCCGACGCCGGCGACCGCGATAAGCGCCAACCCGAACAGCACGAACACCTTTCGGCGGGCGGTTCGATCCGAGAGTCGCCCGGTGAACGGCTGAAGCGGGCTGTTGACGAAGCCGAACACGGAGAGAATGAACCCGGTAATGAACACCTCCGTGAGTCCGAACGTTCCACCGCCGACGAGATCAGACGCGATGAACAGCGGCAAGACGACGATGAGAAACGAGTTCCCGACGGACTCGGACATTCGAGCGAGCGCCAACGCCAGCACCTGCGGGTTCACGCCCAACCCGTCCGTCACTGCCGTGGTCGGGTTCCTCATCGGCTACCGTATCGTCCGGGTTCAAGCATTGGGACGTGCCTCGATTCGACTACTCGGTAGTTGATCGGTCGCCGATAATACCCTTGTGCTATCGGCGACTTCGGTGCGGTTCTCGGCTGTCACACGAACAGAGAAGGAATCAGAAGGGGAGGTAAAAACCGAAGGCGAAGGGCCGGGTATCGGTTCGGCTACTCGTCGGCAGTGGTTTCGCTATCGTCGACGTCGTCACCGTCCTCCGCAGGCGGTTCGTCGTCCGGCTCCTCATCGGGAAGCTCCTCCTCGTCGCCGTCCTCGGGCGGGATCGGTTCACCACCCGGCGGGATCGGTTCGCCACCCGGCGGGATCGGCTCGCCACCCGGCGGAGTCGGGTCCACGTCCGGCTCCTCGCCGGTCACGAGGAAGTCCGCGACGTTGCCGATCAGGACGTCGTTGTCGGCGCGGTACGCGTTCTCCGGCGCGAGGAAGCTCGAATCACCGATCAGTGCGAGCTCGCCGGCCGTCACCGCGGCGTCATACGTGCCCGCCTCCCGCGTCGTCGAGAGCCGTGCGCCCTCTCCCGTCTCGAAGACGGCGTCGCCCTGTCTGTCCGTGACCCCCACGGGTGCGATCCCGCGGAAGACGGCTCGTTCGACGCCGTCGGTCAGCTCCGTATCCGCCGCGGGCGTCACGAACGGACTGAGATAGTTGGCATCGTTGTTCCCCATGTCGTACACGTAGCCCGGAGAGGCGTACGCTCCGAGCGGCCCGAGCAGTTCGGTCGTCGCCCCGGCGCTACCGGGATCGGCCGCGACCACCGTCCGGCCGTCGGCTTCGATGAACTCCTCGACTGCGTCGGCCTCGGCGGGCCCGAGCGCGGCCGGGTTCGTCGTCAGGAACGCGTCGGCATCGGCCAGCACTTGTGGCAGCGGGCCGTCCGCGAACTCGTCCTGATAGAAGACCACGTCGTGGCCGTTCGCCACGAGCGTCGAGGCCAGCGGTCCGACGTCACGCTCCGCACCGCCGATCGTCCCGACGGACGCCTCAGTGGGGTCACGCTCCCCGTCGATCGGGATCGCGAGCGGCTCGCCGCCGCCTGCCGCCGCGACGCCGACGTGGATCACGACCGTGTTCCCCAGCTCGGCGCTCTCCATGTCGATCTCGCCACTGCTCTCGGCGGACTCCGCGGCGACCTCGTCCAGTTCCCAGTGGTCCGTCTCGATCTCGGCGTTCGAGGGCGTCCCGTCGTCGAGGACGACGCCGCCGACCGCGACGACGCCGAGCGTCACGGCGAACACCAGCGCGAACACGCCGATCGCGGTTCGCAGCGTACTCATTCGTCATCACCTCCGGTGTCCTCGCCGTCGACCGGGTGGTCCCCGGAGTAGCTCCGGATCTCGACGTCCTCGCCGACGGTCTCGTCCCATACCTGCGGTGCGACCGCGAGGATCAGTCCGGCGTTCAGCGCCTCAGTGTCGTCCGCGACGACGATCTCGCCGTCGGCGTTCTCGATGAGGGGTATATCCAGCCCGCCCGGCGTCCCACTCCGGTGCGTTTCGATCTCGTACGATCCGAGGCCGGCCTCGCGGGCGGCGTCGTCGATCGCGTCGTCGACGAACCCGAACTCGTCGGCGAAGCCGTTGTCCACCGCCTGCGTGCCGAGATAGGCGTCGGCGTGGGCGATCTCCTCACGGTCGAGGTCGATCTCGTCGCCACGCTGCTCGATCACGTTCTCGATGAAGAGGTTCGCGAGCACCTGTTGTCGCTCGCGCTGCTCCGAAGGACTCGCGGCGCTCTTGTCGGGGCCGGAGGTTCCCTCGTTCGGCCCGCTCGGTGCCGGCGCGGTGCCGGCGACGCCGACGCTTCCGACCGCCTGTGCGGACGGAGCGACGTATATCTCGTCGGCGGGCGCGATCGCGAGGTACGCGCCGGACGCGCCGAGAGTGTCCACCGCGGCGATCACCGGCATCTCGTCGGCGGTTCGGTCGACGGCGGCGTACATCCGCTCGCTCTGTGCGGGAAGGCCACCGCCGCTCTCGACCTCGAGGACGACCGCGTCGACGCTGTCGTTCGCTCGCGCGTCCCGAAGTTGGTCCTCGACGTCCTGAGCCATCGGCGTGGAGATCGTACCGTCGATCTCCACGACCGCGACCGTTCCGTCGGAGTCGGTTACCGTGCTGTACACCTGCGGTGCGAGGAGGGCACCGGCGGCAACGGCGAGGACCGCGACGACCACGAGGACCTGCCGCCTGCTCACGTTCGTTACGGGGCCGATTGGCATGCGATCTTATCAGGAGAGTGCGGTTACTTAAATCATTATATCCAAATAGAGAAAAATATCGGATACGCGTGGCTACCGCGGGCGTTCGGACCCCGCACGGTCCCTCCCGAGCGACGGTCGGCCCTTCGGGCGACGCGGCGGCCCCCTCAGGCGACGTCGACGTCGCGGGTCGCGTCGACCGACTCGCCGACGAGGTCGGCATGCGCGGCGAGGAGGGAGTCGTCGTCCGCGACCGCGTCGACGACGACGGTTCGGCCTCGGCGCGTTATCGTCGTCTCGTCGAGCGAGTCCGCACCCCGTTCCGCCTCGGCCGCGAGCCGCTCGACGCGGTCACGCGTGAGGCGTTTCGGGTCGGCGACGGCTCCGTAGCGGAGTCTCGCCGGCGCGTTCTGCCGGGCACGAAGCGCGATGCCGACGGCACCGGCGGCGGACACCGCCGTCGAGAGCGCGTCCGGAGCGTCCGCGAGCACCGGGCGCACGCGCTCGCGACCCGAACGACCGAGGTCGGCGTAGACGACGGCGTCGCCCTCGAGACCGGACGGTAGCGAGCCGTAGTTCGCGGAGGCCTCCTCGTGGCGTGTCCCCCGTTCGAGCGCCGCGTCGACGTGTTCGACGGCGCGATCCGCGTCGGGGCCGTATCCGACCACGACCTCGGAGTCGTCGACTGCGAGGGCGAACGGGTCATCGACCCCGACAACGCGTCGCAGCGACCCGTCCGCGTGTTCACGGACGGGACCGACACGCTCCGTGACTGCCGTGACGACCGCGTCCGTGTCGAAGGATCCACGGGCGACCGCGCCCCCTTCGACGGTCTCCTCGTCGATCACCGCGCTGCCGGTCAATCGCGTGACATCCGAGATCGAGACCCCGTCGGCACGCCGCTGAGCGTCGAGGAGGCGGTCCGCCCACGGGACCGGGAGTCCGGTCGTGGAGACGACGGACGGATCCACGGTCGCAGTGATCACGGTGTCACCGTCCGCGACGATGCTCGCGTCGTATGGCGTGTGTTTCAGAGAGCGGTCAGCCGACGACCGCGAACCCGTGGATCGTCGGTCGCTGCTCGTCGTTCGATCGTCCGCAGCGGTCGCGGTCCCGAGCGTCGATCCGAGAGCCGTTCCGCCGGTGGCGAGCGCAAGCACACGTCTCATCAGAGGGCGTCTGGAGGGCATCGTTCCGGCGTTGGTTGGCAGATACTTAAATCTTCGAGTTCCGATCAGGTCGGCCGGGGACCCGGCTCGACCGGTGTTCGTAGCACAAACGCAAAGACCGGCGGCGACCACCATCCATTATGAAACTCGATGACACGGATCGGGAGATCCTTCGAATGCTCCAAGCGGACGCGAGAACCCCGTTTTCGGAGATCGCGAGGCGAATCGATATGTCCAGTGCGACCGTCCACGATCGGGTCGGTCGGATGGAGGAGGCCGGAGTCATTGAGGGGTATCACGCCACGGTCGACCCCAAAGCGGTCGGCTACGGCGTCCGTGCGCTCGTGGGGCTCCGAGTCGAGCAGGGCCGCGAGGAGGACGCGCTCGGACGCCTCAGAGAGATCGAGGGCGTTCGGGCGATCCACCTGACGACCGGCGAGTGGGACGTGATCCTCCGGGTGGTCGCCGAGGACACCGATAGCCTTCGAGAGCTCATGTTTGAGGGGATCGCCGACATGGACGGGTTCTCGCGGTCACAGACGATGATCGTCCTCGGGACCGACTACGAGGCGGACGGGCCGCCGATCTGAGACGGTCCGCGGGCGAGACAGGCGGGGTCGGGACGGTCTGAGCCGGGACGGAAAACGATCTGAGCCGGGACGGAAAACGATCTGAGCCGGGACGGAGGCGTAGTCCGCGCGCCCGGGACCGGAACGCTCAACTCGGGAAGCGCCCGAACCCTTGATATGAGTTCATGGGTTGCGGAGCGGCTCGGGCTCTCGCCGGAACGGGCCTGGGCCGCGGCGGTCACGCTCGTCACCGGGCTCCTCGTCGTCGGCTCGCTCGTCTTTCCACGGGAGGTGTACGATCGGTTCCTCTGGCGGTACTTCTGGGGACCCGTCGCGGCGGACGGGCAGGGCGCACAGTGTGCCGTGCGGCCCGAGAGCGGCGGGACCGAGCTCCTGACGAGCAACGCGGCCTGCGCGGAGGCGATCGCCGCCGGCCGGGTCGTCGCGGAGCCGGGATACACCACCGTTTCGACGGTGAGCTACGTGTTCATCCTGTTGGCGATGCTGATCGGTGTCGTCTTCCTGCTCCGCCGGCTGGAGATCGGCGACGAGTACCGGTTCTTCTACGCGCTGTTCCCGTTCATGCTGTTCGGCGGAGCCCTCCGTACCGTCGAAGACGCGGGGATCGCAGCCCTGCGCAACGGAGCCGAGCCGCTGATCGCGTTCCCGTGGAGCGCGCTGATCATCAGTCCGTTCATCTACTTCGTCGTCTTCGGGGTGACGCTCGGCTGTGTGCTCGCCGCGTACGCGCTCGCTGAACGCGGACTGACCGAAGACTACGCCCGCCCGCTGTTCGGGATGGGTACGGGTGCTCTCGTCGCGACCGTCGGGTATCTCGGCTATCTCTCGGTTGCCACCGACTACGTGACCATGTATCCGCAGGTGCTCGTCCTGACGCTCGTCCTCGCGACCGCCGCGACGGCCGGGACGTGGAAGGTGATCGGAGGGTGGAAGCCCTCGATCAACCAGTCGACTGGGTTCGCCGGCTTCGTAATCATCTGGGGACACGCGGTCGACGGGGTCGCGAACGTCATCGGGCTCAACTGGATGCCGGAGCTGACCGGGACCGCGAATCTCGTCCCCAAACACGTGGTGAACGAGCTGATCGTGAACTGGACCGGACGGCTGCTTCCCGAAGCCATCGTCGTCGTCACCAAGGACGCGTGGCCCTTCCTGCTCGTGAAACTCGCCGCGGCCACGTTCGTCGTGTGGGTGTTCAACGGCGAACTGTTCGAGGAGTCGCCGCGGTACACGCTCTTGTTGTTGATCACTGTGTTAGCCGTCGGACTCGGTCCGGGAACGCGTGACATGCTACGTGCGACGTTCGGCATCTGAGTGCCGGACGGCCCTCCGCCGAGGCCGACGTCGACGGAACCGCCCCCGAGACCGATTCGTCCTCACGAAACCGATTCGTCCTCACGAAACCGATTCGTCCTCACGAAACCGATTCGTCCTCACGAGACCGATTCGTCCCCGAGCGATCGTATCGCCCGGATCCGATCGTTCGTCCACCGGGGATCGGAGATCGATTAAACAATACTACGTGTATTAGGACGACAGATATGTGGATGGCCATGATACACGGTATCATGAGACCGAATTACACGACATCCGGCGAAGAACTGTACGAGTGTTTCGAATGCGGCGCGCGGTCCGAGGAGTCGGGACGCTGTGACTGCGGCGGAGAACTGCTCCATTTGGGTCGCTCCCGCGACCTATAAACCGGGGCAGGTGTCGTCCGGGATCGCCCGCGCGGCGAGTCCCGCTCCCCGCGTGAGTCAGTAGGACTTCGCGAAGTACGCCGTCCGCTCGGCGTCGTCACCGCAGATCGCACACGTCTCGTCGCCGTCGCTCCCCACGAGCGGATCGTCGTCCTCGAAGGGGACCATTACGATCTCCGCGGCCATCGGTTCCTTGATCGGCTCCTCGCATGCCTCGTCACCACACCACGGACTCGTCACGTAGCCGCCGTGCTGGCCGAGCGTGCCGAGGATCTCCGCGCGGTCGTCCGCTTCACGGACCTCGCCGTCGAGCGTCTCCTCGGCGGCCGCGTACAGCTTAGCATACACCTCATCAAGGTGATCACGGATCGTGTCGGCCGCGTTCTCGCGGTCCACGACGCGCTCTTCGCCGTCCGGCCGGTGGTTCAGCGTCAGTTCGGCGTCGTCGACCTCGTAGGGGCCGATCTCGATCCGGAGCGGGACGCCGTTGAGCTCGTGTTCGTTGAACTTGAATCCGGGATTCCGCTCGTCGCGGTCGTCGAGTTCGACGCGGACCCCGGCCGCTTCGAGATCGTCGGCGATGCCCTCGGCGTAGTCGAGCACGTCGTCTTTGGTGTCCTCCTGCCAGATGGGGACGATAACGACCTGCGTCGGCGCGACGGTCGGCGGCAGGACGAGTCCCTGCTCGTCGGAGTGGGTCATGATCAACGCGCCGAGCGCGCGCCACGAGAGCCCCCACGAGGTGGTGTGGGCGACGCGCTCCTCCTCGTCCTCGTCGGAGAAGGTGATGTCGAACGCCTCCGCGAACGACTGCCCGAGGTGGTGGGAGGTGCCGGCCTGAACCGACTTCCCGTCGGGCATCAGCGCCTCGACGGTCGTCGTCGTGTCCGCGCCCGGGAACGTGTCGTGGTCCGGCTTCTGTCCTTTTAAAACCGGGAGCGCCAAGAAGTCCTCGTACACCGACTCGTACTGGTCGAGTCGCGTCATCGTCTCCTCCCACGCGTCCTCGCTTTTCGCGTGAGCGGTGTGACCCTCCTGCCAGAGGAACTCCTTCGTGCGGAAGAACGGCTTCGTCTCCGTCGCCTCCCATCGAACGACCGAACACCACTGGTTCACGCGCAACGGGAGGTCGCGGTGGCTCCGCACCCACTGGCTTATGTACGGGGTGATGATCGACTCGGAGGTCGGTCGGACCGCGAGTCGCTCCTCCAACTCCTTCGTTCCCGCCTCGGTCACCCACGCGACCTCTGGATCGAACCCCTCGACTATCTCTTTTTCCCGTTCGAGATACGACTCGGGAATGAAAAGCGGAAAGTAGGCGTTCTGGACGCCAGTCTGCTTGAACTTCGCGTCGAGAAACCCTTGGAGGCGCTCCCAGATGGCGTACGCTCGCGGACGCGTGACGATGAAGCCGCTCATCCCTTCGGGGCCGTAGTCGGCCAACCCCGCCTTCCGCACGACTTCGGCGTACCACTCGCCGGTGTTGTGTGATTTGGACTCGGTGATCCCGAGGTCCTGGTCGTCTCCCTCGCTCATTGTCCTGTGAAGCGTCCGTCGCGGGCTTAAAAGGTCCGAAGCCGACCTCGGTGATGGCCTCGTGATCCGTCGATCGCTCAGTCGTGGCGGAAGCAGCGCGATCCGGTGAAGGCCATCGCCATGTCGTGGTCGTTCGCGGCCTCGATCACGTCCTCGTCGTTGACGGAGCCGCCCGGCTGGATCACGGCTTCGATGCCGGCCGCCGCGGCCTCCTCCACGGCGTCCGGGAACGGGAAGAACGCGTCGGAGGCCATCACCGCTCCCGCGGCAGACTTGCCCTCGGCGTCCTTTTCGGCTTTCATCGCTGCGAGCGTCACGGCGTCGACGCGGGACACCTGCCCCATCCCGACCCCGACCGTCTCGGTGCCGGTCGCGAAGAGGATGCCGTTGGATTTCACGTGTTTGAGCGTCTTCCACGCGAAGATCATCGTCTCCAACTGCTCATCGGTCGGGTCGCGCTCGGTGACGATCTCGAGATCGTCGACGCTCGGCGACTGGAGGTCCCGCTCCTGCACGAGCCGTCCGCCGACGATCGACTTCTCGACGAACCGCTCGGAGAAGCGCTCGTCGCCCGCGCCGAGCGGCCCGACGTCGAGCACGCGGAGGTTCTTCTTCTCGCGAAGCACGTCGAGCGCACTCTCCGTGTAGCCGGGCGCGACGACAACCTCCTTGAACGACTCCACGATGGCCTCCGCGGTGTCGGCGTCACACTGACGGTTTAGGGCCACGATCCCGCCGAACGCCGACTTCGCGTCGGTCCGGAGCGCGCGGTCGTACGCGCCGGCGAGCGTGTCCGCGGTCGCACAGCCCGCGGGATTGGTGTGTTTGATCACGGCGGCCGCGGGCGCGTCGAACTCCTTGACGAGCCCGAGGGCGGCGTCCGCGTCGTTGTAGTTGTTGTAGCCCATCCCCTTCGAGCCGGGATTCAGCGCGTCCGCACCGACGACGCTAGCCTCCTCGCAGGCGGGGTCGGCGTACAGCGCGGCGTCCTGATGCGGGTTCTCGCCGTACCGGAGGGATGCGGCCCGGTCCTCCGAGGCGAACCGTCGCGCCGGGAACGACCCTCCGGTGTCGCCGTCGACCGCGACCGACACCGGGGTTCCGTCGGCGTCCGCCTCGACGTCGACCGATCCCTCCGCGAACCAGCGGACCGCCCGGGGGTACGCGGTGAACTCCGCCTCCTGTAACACGCGCCGTTTGAGCGTGTCCTCGTCGTCGTCCTCGTAGACCGGAACGGGCTCTTGGGTGACGATCGGCCCGTCGTCGACCGCCTCCGTGACGACGTGGACGGTACAGCCGGTGGTCCGCACGCCCGCATCGAGCACCTGCTCGTGAGCGTCGGTGCCCGGGAACGCCGGCAGCAGCGAGGGGTGGACGTTCAGCGTCGTCGGCGCGGCGTCGAGGAACTCGTCCGTGAGCACGCGCATGTAGCCGTCGAGACAGACGAGATCGAAGTCGTAGGCGGCGAGTCGGTCGAGGATCCGCTTCTCGTGGCTCTCGCGGGACTCGTCGTCCTCGCGGACCACGACCTCGGTCGGGATCCGGCGCTCCGCGGCGGCCTCGATGACCGGCGCGCCCTCACGGTTCGTCAGAACGACCGACGGCTCCGCGCCCCCCGGCGCGACGTCGGCGATGTGTCGGAGGTTGCGTCCGCGATTGCTGGCGAGTCCGGCGATCTTCATGGTCGATCCGACCGACCGATCGCGTATATCGATTACGGTCGGTTCCGACAGGATATCCACGATCGTGGTTACATACTCCGTCCAAGGACCGCTCTCCGCGAACCAGTATACACTACCGTGTGTCGTGGCGGGCAGGTCATCGACACGCTTTTGCGCGCTCCGGGGGCAGTCGCGAGCATGACCGACGCCGCAGATCCAACCGACGCCGAGCCGGCAGACGGGGGGACAATCCCCGGGCTCTCCCGCGACGATCCGCTCGCGGCGGTATCGCCGATCGACGGCCGATACGCCGGCCGAACCGCGTCGCTCTCGCCGTACGCGAGCGAGGCCGCGCTCATGCGGGCCCGGACCCGCGTCGAGGTGGAGTATCTGATCCAACTCGCCGCGCTGGAGGCGACCCCGATCGATCTCGACACCCACGCGGTCGCCGCTCTCCGCGACCTCTACGGGTCCTTTTCGGGTGATGACGCTCGGCTAATAAAACGACTGGAGACCGAGGGAGCGGCCGGCTACGCGGCGACGAACCACGACGTGAAGGCGGTCGAATACTTCCTGCGCGTTCGACTGACGGAGATCGCGGAGGGTTCAGAGGGCGGCGAGGGCAGCGCGGACGACGATGCGGGCGGCGCGGACGGCGGAGGCGGCGCGGACCCGATCGCCCCCATCGACGACGCGGAGATGCTGTTCCCGTGGATCCACTTCGGGCTCACGAGCGAGGACGTCAACAATCTCGCACAGCGTCTACTGATTGTCCCCGCGGTCAGCGAGGTTCTCGTCCCCGCGGTCCGGGAAGTGCGGGACGCGCTCGTCGAGCTGGCCCACGAGCATCGCGACACACCGATGCTCGCGCGGACCCACGGCCAGCCAGCGACGCCGACGACGTTCGGGAAGGAAATGGCCGTGTACGCCGCCCGACTCGGCCGGGCGCTCGGCCGCGTCGAGGCCGCGACTGACGATCTCTCCGGGAAGCTCGCGGGCGCGTCGGGGACGTACGCGGCTCACGTCGCCGCCTATCCCGAGGTCGACTGGGAGGGCGTTTCCCGGTCGGTCGTGGAGGGGCTCGGTCTCGACCACCAGCCGCTCGCGACGCAGGTAAACCCCTGTGACGATCTGGCCGCGCTGTTCGACGCGCTTCGAGGCGTCAACAACGTGCTCCTCGATCTGGACGTCGACGCGTGGCTCTACGTCTCGGACCGCTATCTCGGTCAGCGGGCGGTCGAGGGCGAGACGGGGTCGTCGACGATGCCGCACAAGGTGAACCCGATCGACTTCGAGAACAGCGAGGGGAACCTCTCGAAGGCGAACAGCGATCTCACCTTCCTCGCGGACTACGTCACGACCTCGCGGCTCCAGCGTGACCTCTCGGACTCGACCGTGAAGCGGAACGTCGGAGCCGCGTTCGCTCACTGTCTGATCGGCTACTCGAAGACGACTGACGGGCTCTCGACGGTCGTTCCGAACGAGGTCGTGATGCGCGAGGAGTTGGAGGCGACCCCCGAGATCATCGGCGAAGCGGTCCAGACGATCCTCCGCCGTGAGGGAGACACGGCGGCGTACGAGCGCGTCAAGGAGCTCTCTCGTGGCTCGCGAGTTACCCTGGAAGACTTTCGGGCGCTGTTCGACGATCTCGACATCGACCCCGCCGTCCGGGAGGAGCTCCGCGCGCTGACCCCGGCCGGCTACACGGGGATCGCGGCCGCCCTCGCCGATGGGGTCGCCGTGGACGGAGCCGACGGAGCCGAGAGTGAGGCGACCGGGAGCGACGAGTAGCGCTCTCCGCGGTCTTCGGGGTTCACCGTCGACTTCCGGCTCCCGAACGTATTTGCGACGCCCGGCGTTCGGTGAGGACATGTCGGAGCTCCCCTTGGAGGCGTACTACGATCTCACACAGATCGGCGAGACTGCCGTCTCGCCCGCGGGCGACCGCGTCGCGTTCACGACCACCGAGTACGACGAGACCGATGATGAGTCGGTCGGATCGTTGTTCGTCGCCCCGGCCGACGGCTCGCGGGAGCCCCACCGGCTGACGCGGGTCGCCGGCGCGGGGAGCCCGTCGTGGGGGCCCGACGGCGACCGACTCGCCTTCATCGCCGCCCGCGAGGAGGACCCAGCGCGGCGTGTCGGGCGGGACGACGCAGAGAGCTCCGACGAGGACGACGGAGGGATCGACGAGGACGAACCCGAGGAAGGCGACGAGGAGTCGGACGTCGGCGACGACGAGGACGCGAACGGCGGCGACGACGAAGCCGACGAGAGCTCTGAGCCCGGCGGCGACGACCCGTCCCCGCAGGTCTGGCTGTTCGACCTCGCGCTAGGCGGCGACGCGCGGCAGGTCACCGACCGCGAGGACGGGGTCTCGGCGTTCGACTGGTCGCCGGAGGGCGACCAACTCGTCGTCGCCGCCGACGATCCGACCGACGAGCAGCGCGAGTACCGCGAATCACGGACCGAGGGGGGACCGGTCGAGACAACTCGGCTCCAGCACAAGATCAACGGGGTCGGGTGGACCGACGAGGTGCGGACGTACCTGTTCGTCGTCGACGTCGAGACGGGCGAGGAGCGCCGCCTCGACGACGCCTACGGCGGGGGCGCGTTCGCCGACCTCTCCGGGCTGAATCCGGACTGGGGCGAGGAGGGGTACGTCGCGTTCACGTCCTACCGACAGAAGAACCCGGACGACACGACCGTTCAGGACGTGTACGCGATCGACCCGGACGCGGATGATCCCGAGGCGACGAAGCTCACCGGCAGCGATCTGGGCTGTTCGGCCCCGACGTGGCGCGGGGACGGGACCCTCGGCTTCGTCGCGGGATACCCGGAGAACGCCGCCCGTCCCTCGGAGCTGTTCGTCGGCGACGCGCTCGCCGGGGGCGACCTCGACCCGGACGCGACGTTCGAGTCGGTCACCGGCGGCCTCGACCGGACGGTCGCCCGCGGCGGGGGCGTTGCGTGGGTCGGCGACGCGGTGCTGACGACGATCGCCGACCACTCGCGGACGCGACTCGTTCGGGCCACCACCGACGGGGAGGTCGTCCGGCTGTTCGACGCGCAGGGCGACGAGCGCGCGGTCGGGGGCGTCGACGTCTCCGCTGACGGGGAGACGGTGGGACTCGTGCTCTCGCATCCGGCGGACGGAAGCGACGCATTCACCATCGACGCCGCGGACCTCGTCGATGTCGATCCGGCGACGGGCGAGCCCGCACCGTCGCCGGACCCCTATGACCCCGTCGCGGTCGCCAAGGACGAGGGAGTAGGATCGTTTCCCGACGAGCCGGCGTCGCTGGTGCGCGTCTCCGCCGTCAACGACGACCTGATCGAGTCGTATCCGATGCCGGAGGTCGAGCGGGTCGCGTGGGAGTCCGACGGGTGGACTCTCGACGGCGTGGTGTATCACGATCCCGACATCGATCCGGCCGACGGGTCACACCCCCTCGTGGTCGCGATCCACGGGGGACCGGTCTCCTATGACGAGCCCGTCTTCTCGTTTTCGCACGCAGCCTTGACCAGCCGGGGATACGTCGTCTTCCGGCCGAACTACCGCGGCGGGTCCTCGCGCGGCCGGGCCTTCGCCGAGGAGCTCCGGGGCGCGTGGGGCACCGCGGAGGTGACGGACATCGCTGCGGGGGTAGAGTCGCTCGTCGACCGCGGCTGGGCCGACCCCGATCGCGTCTTCGGACACGGGTTCTCCTACGGCGGGATCGCACAGGGGTTCCTCGTTACCCAGGAGCCCGACCTGTTCACGGCGGCCGCGCCGGAACACGGCATCTACGACCTGCGGTCGGCGTTCGGCACCGACGACACGCACATCTGGATCGAACACGAGTACGGGCTCCCGTGGGAGGAGCCGGAGGCGTTCGACGCCTCCTCGTCGATCCTCGACGCGGGGGCCATCGAGACGCCGCTGCTCGTCATGGCCGGCGGGGAGGACTGGCGGTGTCCGCCGAGCCAGTCCGAGCAGCTGTACGTCGCGGCGAAGAAGACCGGCGTCGACGCGAAACTCGTCGTCTACCCGGAAGAACATCACAACATCGGCGACCCCGACCGCGCGATCCACCGGCTGGAGTCGATCCTCGACTGGTACGAGACCCACGACCCGGCACGCGAGGACGGGAAGGACGACGGCGAGGACTGAGGCTCCGTCGACGACGGATCCACCGACTGAGACGAACCGAATCAGATGCGGTGGCGCGCCCCGGTTCGCGCCCTTTTATGGGCGCGAACCGCGAGGGACCGAAGGTCCCTCTGGCAGCCGGCGCGTAGCGCCGGCGACGACGGCGCGAGGGAGACCGGCGGCGGCCGCACTGCGGTGCGGTTTCGCGGTCGCCGCCGGTCGAGGCTGGGGAGGCCTGAGGCGCGGTTGCGGTCGCGGTCGCGGTTGGGTGGGACTCGAAGGGGTCACCGCGCCAGCAATAATTTATAAATAATCGGCCTTGTTGAAATCCTCAGTGGTTGATAGTTTCACACCCTCGATCGCTCAGTACAGGGGACTCACGGATCGCTCAGTACGAGACAGGCAGTCGGTGAACAGAAAGTCGGTACAGGTAGAGACGGGACGGCAGACGTGAAGTCTATAAGAATCACGGGAAAGTTTTTGAATCTTCCCGTACAATAAGGCAGTACACCATGTCGAAATCGACGGACGAACGAGGGCGGATTTACCTCCCAAAAGACGTTCGAGAGAGGTTCGGTAACCAGTATCGCATCGTCGAACTCCCGAGTCATGTCGCCCTCTTCCCCGTCGACGAGAACCCGATAGCGGGGCTCCGAGCTGCCGTTGGCGATGCGTTCGTAGAGGCGGAAACTGCCGATCTGAAAACAGACGCGCGTGAGGCGATCTCTCGAGAGGTTCGAGAGGAAGCAGAAGCCAGGTCACAGGCCGGTGAGGAGTGACCTGTGTACGTCGAGACTGACTTTCTCACAGCGTTGGTAAAGAATGATGACTGGCTTCAGGAGGCCGCAATCCGCGCCCTCGACGAGCGCGATGACATTCACACATCGATACTTGCATATGCCGAGATGCTGGTGTTGTTCTACGACCGTGAGACTGCCGAGTATGAGATAGACGCACCGCGGGCAATCACTAACCTGCTCGAACTAGTTCCGATCGTACCGAAAGAACACGAGGACGCGGTTCTGGCCGCCGCAGCGTTCCTCGATGAGTACGAGCTCACACCATTCGACGCACTTCATGCCGGACTCGTCACAACCGGCGAGGAGCGCGTTCTTTCGACCGAGCAAGACTACGACACTGTCGGCCTCGACCGCACACCCTTGGAATCCGCATTTTCGGAGTGACCCTGTCAATACGCAGTCTTCATCGACCAGCTGTTTCAGACAAGAACATGTCTGAATAATATTATTTCTACAGAGCTAAACAATCGCCTGGGGATTCTGCGGTACTTACCGCGCTAGCAACGATTTATAAGTGATCGGCTGGGGCTTCGGCGGTGTTCACCGCGCTAGCAACGATTTATAAGCGATCAACGATCCTCCAACAGCGAACTCCGTCACGACCACTTATAAATAAACGAACCGGAACGGATACACGACTCCCACGTATCAGTGCTCCACGAACTCGACGAGCACGCCGCCGGTCGAGCGCGGGTGACAGAAGGCGACGTCGTGGCCCCACGCGCCGGGCCGTGGCTCCTCGTCGACGAGGTCGACGCCGCACTCGCGAGCGCGGTCGAGCGCCGCCGACAGATCGTCGGTCGCGAACGCGACGTGGTGGATCCCCGGCCCGTCCCGGGTCAAGTAGTCCGCGATGGGGCCACCCTCGGTTGGTTCTAAGAGTTCGATGTACCCGCCGCCGAGTTCGAGGAAGACGACGCGCATGCCGTCGAACGTCTCCTCGTGAGCGACCGGCGCGTCGAGCAGGTCGGCGAACAGCTCGGCGAGGTCGGCGGCGTCCCGTGTGGCGACGCCGGCGTGATCGAAGCGCATGCGGAACCGTTCGGCCGTCGCCGACTTATAAGCGATACCCGGCGGTCGCCGGCGTGAGTCACGCGAACGATCCCACGGTCGTCCCTACCCGATCACGGCGGGGGTCGACAGGACATGAATAATAATTCGGTTTCGAGTAAACTATTCGAGAGCCTTATCCGTCCACGACGAGTACGGGAGGTATGAGCATGGACACGATACTGGTCGCCGTCGGCGACGGCGACGAGGGGCGGTTGGAGACGTTCGCGCGGACGACGACGGACCTGAGCACGGCCGGGGACGCGACCGTTGCGCTCGCTCACGTCTTCGGGTCGGAGGAGTACGAGCGGGCGAAACGGGAGTTGGACTTCGACCCGGACGGCGAGGTGACGCCGGACGCCGTCGCGAAACGATACGTCACGATCCGCCGCCTCGGTGATGCGCTGACCGAGTCCGGCGTGAGCTTCGAGCGATACGGCCGGATCGTGAACGACGAGACGAAGGGCGAACGGGTCGTGAGCCTCGCGAACGAGATCGATGCGGACCTCGTGGTCGTCGGCGGCCGCAAGCGGTCGCCGACCGGGAAGGCCGTCTTCGGATCGACCGCACAGGAAGTGATGTTGAACGCCCCTTGCCCGGTCACGTTCGTCCGCGGCGACTAGACCGCTACCGGCGGATCCGGGGCAGTGAGACGCCCGGAATCGGCCGTATCCACGACGGTTTTTAAATACTTCCTCCGCGATCGTCGCCCATGGAGCTCTCCAACACTGACGGGATCGCCGGTCGCGAGGTCGTCGAGACGCTCGGCGTCGTCCGCGGAAACACGGTCCGCGCGCGCAACGTGGGCCGCGACTTCACACAGGGTCTCCGCAACCTCGCGGGCGGCGAGCTGAAGGGGTACACGGAGCTGATGACCGACGCCCGCGACGAGGCACAGGCGCGGATGGTCGAGGAGGCGGAGGCACTCGACGCCGACGCGGTCGTCAACGTCCGGTTCACGACCTCCTCCATCGCCGACAGCGGCGCGGAGATACTGGCATACGGGACGGCGGTTCGGCTGCGGTAGGCGGAACGCGTCGACGGTTTCAATCCGGTTTCACCGTCCGGGCTGGTACTCCCCGAACTCGTCGCGGAACACGTCGCTGATCTCCTGGACCGTCGCGTACGCCTTCACCGCGTCGACGACGTGGGGCATGACGTTCTCGTCGCCGCGGGCGGCCTCTCGGAGCCCGGCGAGCGCCGCCTCGACCGCCTCGTCGTCGCGGTCGGCTTTGACTTCCTCCAGGCGCGCGCGCTGTTCGGCCTCCTGCTCGGGGTCGACCTCCTCGAGGTCCATCTCCGGCTCCTCGTCGACTTGGAACTCGTTGACGCCGACGATGACGCGCTCGCCCTCTTCGATCTCCCGCTGTCGCTCGAAGGCGACGTCCTGGATCTGCCGTTGGACCCACTGGCTCTCGACCGCCGGCAACATCCCGCCCCGCTCGTCGACCTCCTCGATGATCTCGAAGGCGTCCGCCTCGATTCCGTCGGTGAGACTCTCGACGTAATAGCTCCCCGCGAGCGGGTCGATCGTGTCTGCCGCGCCCGACTCGTGGGCGAGGATCTGCTGGGTCCGGAGCGCGGTCCGGACGGACTTCTCGGTCGGGAGCGCGAGCGCCTCGTCCTTCCCGTTGGTGTGGAGGCTCTGGGTGCCGCCGAGCACCGCGGCGAGTGCCTGATACGCCACGCGCACGACGTTGTTCTCGATCTGTTGGGCCGTCAGCGTGGAGCCGCCGGTCTGTGTGTGGAACTTGAGCTGTTTGGATTTCGGGTTCTCGGCACCGAACCGCTCTTCCATGATCTGTGCCCACATCCGACGAGCCGCGCGGAACTTCGCCGCCTCCTCGAAGACGTTGTTGTGGGCGTTAAAAAAGAAGGAGAGCTGCGGGGCGAAGTCGTCGACGTCGAGTCCGGCGTCGACGGCCGCCTGAACGTACTCGATTCCGTTACCGAGCGTGAACGCGACCTCTTGGGCCGCCGTCGACCCGGCCTCGCGGATGTGGTACCCGGAGATGGAGATGGTGTTGAAGTTGGGTACTTCCGCGGCACAGTACTCGAAGATGTCGGTGACCAGCCGCATCGAGGGCTCCGGCGGGTAGATGTAGAGGTTTCGCGCGACGTACTCCTTCATCACATCGTTCTGGATCGTGCCCCGAAGCGCCGTCCGGTCGACACCCTGCTGGTCGCCCATCGCGACGTACATCGCGAGCAGCACCGCGGCGGGGGCGTTGATCGTCATCGACGTCGACACCTCGTCGAGCGGGATCGAATCGAACACCGTCTCGAGGTCGTCCAAGGTGTCGATGGCGACGCCCGAGCGCCCCACCTCGCCCTCGGCCATCGCGGCGTCGGAGTCGTAGCCCATCTGTGTCGGAAGGTCGAACGCCATCGAGAGCCCGGAGGAGCCCTCGTCGATCAGGTAGTTGAATCGCTCGTTGGTCTCGGCGGCGGTGCCCATCCCCGCGTACTGCCGCATCGTCCAGAGTCGCCCGCGGTGCATGGTCGAATAGACGCCGCGGGTGTACGGCTCCTCGCCGGGAAAACCGGCGTCCTCGCGGTAGTCGTGGTCGGCCACGTCCGCGGGCGTATATAAGGGATCGACGGACTGGCCGCCGGTGTCGGTCGTGAACTCCGCCTCGCGCTCCCCGAACCGATCGACGGTCTCGCCGTAGGTTCTCTCCTCCCACGACTCCTTGGCCTCGCGGATCGCCTCCAGTTCCTCGGGGTCGAACATTATAAAGACGGTCGGCCGACGGCGACTTAATCGTTGTCGACCACGTTCAAGTGTTGGGGCCGCGACGCCGTCGACATGGACGTACTCTCGGCGACGGGACGACGGTTCCTGACCGCGACGGCACCCGACCACACCTCGGTTCAGGCCGAGATGGCCGAGCTCGCAGACGAGTGGGAGTTCCCGATCATCGGCCCCGACGCGGGGGCGGTCCTCCGGCTGCTTGCCCGCCTGACCGATGCGGAGCGGGTGTTCGAGTTCGGCTCCGGCTTCGGCTACTCCGCGACGTGGTTCCTGCGCGGCGGTGCCGACGCGGTCGTCTGTACAGAGTTCGACGCCGAGGAGGCCGAGCGCGGCCGCGCGTTCGCGGACGCGCACGGCTACGCCGACGCCGTGACCTTCGAGGTCGGCGACGCGATGGAGACGATCGATCGACACGACGGCCCTTTCGACATCGTTCTGATCGACCACCAGAAGTCTCGATACCTCGACGCGTATCGGACGGTCCTCCCGAAGCTTCGAACCGGCGGTGTCGTCGTCGCCGACAACGTGACGAGCGGCCCGATCGATTTCGAACGACTGGTCGATCACGCCGCCGACGGAGAACCGCTCCCCGAGGCGGAGGCAGACGCTGAAACCCGTGGAATCGGCGCGTACCTCGACGCGGTTCGCGAGGACGACGCGGTCGAGACGGCGATACTGCCGGTCGGGTCGGGCATCGCCGTCTCATACAGGGTCGAGTAGGTGCGGCTTCCGAGCGCCGACGCGTGACCGTCGGGTCAGTACGCCGCGTCCCAGCGCGTCGGCTTCCGCCGGTTCTCGCAGTTCAGACACTGGACGGCGTCCATCGTGTCGATGGCGACATCGGTGCTCTCACAGTAGCCACAGAAGTATCCGTACCGCTCCTCGTGGGCCTCGTCCGCATAGGCGGCGTAGAGGGGCGCGATCGATCCGCGGTCGCTCTCGTCGAAGTCGACGTACACCGTCTCGCCGTCGCCGGTCTCGTAGACCGCCGCCCGGAGCGCCGCGTCCCGACCGATCCGCTTCCGATAGATCCGCTCCCGGAAGGACTCGCCACCGACGTCGACGACGCGCTCCCCGGACACGTCGTATCCCTCGCGCTCGTAGAACTCCGTGCCGGCCTCGTTGTCGACGAGGACTCGCCCCTCGATGCTGTCGACGTCGCGCTTGCGGAGTTCGGCCTCGACCCGTTCGAGGAGCGCGGACCCGATTCCCGACTCCCGGTGGTCCGGGTGGACGTGGAGCCAGTCGATCTCGCCGACCCGCTCGCGGCGGTCGACGACGTAGCTCTCCGCGAAGGCGACGACGCTCCCGTCGACGACGGCGACCGGACAGACGGTGTCGGGGTCGGCGACGTCGTCACCCACGTCGCTCGCGCCGTACCACTTCTCGACGGCGGCCGACAGCAGATCGGACTCGACCGCGTGGCCGTACGAGGCAGTCAGCGACGCCAACGCTACCTCGCGGATCGATTCGACGTCGTCGTCGGTCGCGGTTCGTAGGTTCATACGATCCGATCCACGCGAGAGTACAAAAAGTTCTGCGCCGGGTCGGAGGGGGAGGACCGCGTCGGAGGGGGAGGATCGCCCCGCGAGCTACGAGATGGAGTACGTCGCGGCGGCCATCAACAGCATCGCCAGCCCCAACGCGAGCAGCATCAGGTACGTGAGCGAGCGGTTCTCCCACCGGAGGTGCTGGAAGTACGCGACGATGAGGACGGACTTGATCGCGCCCGCGATCATCGTCCCGGCGAACGCCTGCCCGTAAGTGAAGAACTGGTCGAACTCGAAGAAGATGAACTTCGAGGCCGCCAACCCCAGCAGAGCGACGTATATTGCCGTGTACAGTTTCACGGAGTGGGACGCCATTGTTGAATGGGGGTTGGTTCGTGTGCTTAAAGAAGTATCCATCCGAGCGTGACGCCCGTCCGGTGGGCGCTCGGCTCAGTCGAGCGCGACGACGAAACGCCTATGCCCGCGGCTCGTCGACCGTCTACCGGTTACGGACGCGTCCGGGACCGGGGATCCACGTGGAACCGATCGAACCCGACGACGACCTGCTCGAATCGCTGTACGTCACTAACAAGGTTGCCAAACAGCTCGCCGACGAGGCCACGGAGGCCTACGACCGCGGAGACGCGACCCGGAGCAACGTCTGCTCGGCCCGAAAGAACGCGCTGTATCGGACAAAGACGACGGTTCTGAACCGGATCGTCGCTCACGACCCCTCGCTCGTCGCCGGCGAGTATCACGCGATCAACGGCGACGTCTGGCTTCTGGTCACCGTGAACGGGTGGGAGTTCCACCAGCCGCCGTACGCGTTCGGAAGCGACCTCACCGACCGGATCGCGACCGCGAACTCGCCCGACGAACCGATGGACGTGCCCTACGTCCGTGAGGCGGGCATCGAGCGTTCGGACCGCTCGCTGGAGGAGGCGCTCGTCGCGCTCGCGGAGCACGGCGTGAACGCGAACGACTACCTCGCGAGGTCGACGGTACAGGGAAAACGCGATCAGATAGTCGACGTTCGCTGGTCGTGCCTGCGCTGAAAAGGCCCCGACACGGGACCGTCGCTCGTGGCGGGATCACTCCGGCGTCGCCGCGGCGTCGAGGTCGGGAAGCCCGCTCTCGATCTCTTCACGGCGGTCCTCCAGCCACTCGGGCAGGACGAGCGACTCGCCGAGCGAGGACTGCGGCTCGTCGACGTCGTAGCCGGGTTCCTTCGTGGCGAACTCGAAGAGCACGCCGCCCTGAGTCCGGGCGTACACCGAGCGGAACCACTTGCGGTCGATGACCTGACTGGGTCGGAGCCCGTGCTCCTGGAGCAGCCCCCGCCACGACTCCTGTTCCGCGTCGGTCACGCGGTACGCGACGTGATGGACGGTGCCCGCACCGGGGCTGCCGGACGGGGTCGCGGGATCGGTCACGACGTCGACGACGAAGCCGACCTCGCCGTCCGTCTCGAAGCGTCGGCGGTGGTCAGCCGCGTCGCTCTCGGTCTCCTCGTACCCCATCGCTGCCAGCAACTCGACGGTGGCGTCGGCGTCGGACAGAGAGAGCTCGACCGCGAAGAAGCCGCGGATCGCGTGGGCCTCCGGGACCGGACCCGCGGGCGGATCGCCGGCCGGGGCGTCCGCGCGGGCGACGAGTTCGAGGGGAAGCCCGTCGGGATCCTCGAAGGCGACGACGGTGTCGCCGAAGCGGTCGAACGTCTCCGGGTCGAGCCCGCGTTCGTCGAGCCGGTCGACCCAGTAGTCGACGGAGGCTGCGGGGATCGTGAACGACACGGTCGAAGCCTGTCCGGCCCCGATACGACCGGATCTCGCGCCGACGTACGGGAAGAAGGTCATGCTCGTTCCCGGACTCCCCGTGTCGTCGGCGTAAAACAGGTGGTAGACGCCGACGTCGTCTTGGTTGACGCTGCGCTTGACGAGCCGGAGTCCGAGGGTTTCCGTGTAGAACGCGTGGTTGGCGCTCGGGTCGCTCGCGATGGCGGTCACGTGGTGGATGCCGGGCGTTTCGAGTGTCTCGCTCATGGTATGGGCTACGCTCCGCGGGTACTTGTATGCGCGCGAACAGGAACCGAACCAGCTGACACCGGTGTTACCGGGAAACCGTCTCCAACGGGGTGAACCGAGGGTCTCAGTCGATGACGTCGATGCCGCCGAGCATGCCGCTACCGATGTGTGGCACACACTGGTACAGCTGGATGCCGTCGTCGTCGAAGGAGTACTCGAAGACCTCGCCGTCGTCGTCTACGGTGTCGCCGCTGTCGAAGTCGGAGCTCGACTCCTCCGTGGAGACGACGTTGTGTGCTCCCCCCTCGCCAGTCCACTCCCAGCGGACCGTGGTTCCGGAGTCGATCCGGATCGCCGGTGGGTCGAAGGCGAGCCCGTTTCCGCCCCCGACTTCGACCACTACCTCGTCCTCGCCGGTGTGGTCCTCGATGGTTCCGTCGTACAGCTGTGCGTCAGCGAGGAAGTCGTCGATGGCTCCCGGGACGTCGTCGCCACCGTTTCCGCCGTTGTCGTCGCTGCCGGTATCGTCCCCGTTGTCGCCACCGTTTCCGTCGTCGCCGCCGTTCCCCCCGTCATCGGGGTCTTCGGGGTCCTCGTCGTCGGCGCACCCGGCCAGCGCGCCGACCGTGAGGGCCGCACCAGTGCCAGCGACGTACCGCCGTCTGGACAGTTCTTTCGTCATCATCTAATGTATGCTTCGAAGACTTACAAACCTCATGATAGCGGACGCGTTAGACACACAATGGCACGGATGGCGTTCTGTACGCCCGTCGACCGAAACGGCGGGACGAACGGGGAAGGAGGGCTTAACCGCCGCCGTCGCGTCCGCCGAGACATGCGGGAGGACGATCTGGCGACGCGCGTCGTCGACCACTACGCGGCCGCACACGACGACCCTGCGGTCCGTCTCGAAGAGCCGTACGACGCCGAGGGTCGCCGTGGGGTCGTCGACGTGTACGTCCGTCGTCGAACGCCCGAGCCGGTCGACGCCGTCATCGAACTCAAATCCGACACCGCCGTGCGCCGCGCGACCGGCGCGAACGAAGTGCTCCGGCAGTTCCGCCGGATGGAGCGATACTTCCACGCGGACGACGCGCATCGGCTGGAGCCGAAGCTCGGTCGCGACGGTCCGGCCGCCCGCTATCTCCTGTTGTTCGCGCCGACGCCGACCTGCGTTCACCACGTGGCGACGAACCGAACCCTGTATGGCTCCGTCGACACGGCCGGCAGCGCCGGGAGCGTGACGACGGAGAGCGTCGTCGCGTTCCTCACCGGACTCGACGGCGACCCCGAAGATCTGGGGGTCCTCTCGATGAACGGGGACGCCGCGTTCGGGTCCCGGGCGTTCCTCGATGCCGTCCCCGACGACTCGCGACTCGCCGAGAGCCTTCGACGGGTCGACGACGACGTGATCGACCCGGAGCAGTGACCCGGTTGCGTTCAGTCCGGAACGGGCGGCGAACGATATCGGGAGTCGGCCACTCGGGTCGATGGTGGCGAGGCCGTATATAAATGGCTGTGAGCGACGGCGACGATCGCTTATAAATACCGACTGGGGGTTTCGGAGGTCTCCACCGTCGATCCGCGGTCTCTCACTTATAAACAAACGGCTGGTGGTTTGAGCACGTTCACCGTCCCGTCGAACAGTTATAAACGGCCGCCAGCAACACCACTCGTACAGTTATAAACGGCCGCCAGCAACACCACTCGTACGGTTATAAACGGCCGCTCCAAGACCGGACGAGATCCACGTCCGGCATCGATCGAGGCATCGTTGTCATCGACCGGTCGATCCGCCCGCCGGGAGCGGATCAGTACTCGCCGCTCTCGGGATCGTACCGGTCGCCGTACTCCCGCATCGGATCGACGGGAGTTCCCTCGTCGGTCTCCGGTGCGACATAGTCGATGAACGACTCCACGTCGGGCTCGCGCACGCGGACCTCGACGGTTATTTCGCCGAGTTCGTCCGGCTCGCCGACGGCGAAGTTGACGATCCCCTCGAACGCCGCCTGCTTTTTCAACGCGAACTCGAACCCGTCCGCCGTCGAGTTCCGCAGGAACACCCGTCGAGCGGTGTCGAGTATCTCCTGTTCGTGGAGGACGTCTGAAAAGGCGTCGAGGGCGTGTGCTTCCGCGACCAGCCGCCCCTCCTCGTGGACGGGCTCCGCGTCGGGGAACACGTTGCGGATCGCGTCCTCGACTCGGTCGGTGACCTCGGTGTCGTTGACCGGTGCGACGATCCTGACGTCAACGCTGTAGATCACTGGTGACCACCGCCGTCGACGGGCTCGCTCACGCCGAGTATCCCGCGGATACGCTCTTGAAACGCCGACAGCGACCCGGTGTTGTCGATCTCGACATCGGCACGTTCGAGGGTCGCTCCGAGCCCCAGATCGAGTTCGCGATCGTCGCGCTCGCGAAGCGCCTTCAGGTCGGAGTCGGAGTCGTCACGACCGCGCTCTCCCAACCGCTCGGCGCGGAGTTCGAAGGGCGCGCGGACGGCGACGAGGGTGAACTCGTCGCCGAACGCCTCGCGGAAGCGCTCCAACTCGACGGTCGAGCGGAGGCCGTCGACGAGCACCGTGTCCGCGTCGTGGGCCGCGGCAGCCTCGCGGATCCGCGGCAGCGACCGTTCGGCGATCGCGTCGTCGCCCTCCTCCTCTCGGAGGAGGCCGGCCATTCGACCGTGATGTTCGGCCGGGTCGAGTCCGCGCTCGCGACACTCCTCGCGGATCACGTCGCCCATCACGACGACCGGGACGCCGGCGGCCTCGGCGACGTTGGCCGCCTCGCCCTTGCCGCTGCCCGGCAAGCCGACGGTACCGATGACGTTCATTACCGACGGCTACTGCCGTGCCGGACTTAGGTCTGCTGTTGGACGCCCGTGAAAAAAGCGCGGGCCAGCCGTCGACCGGGCCGTAAACGACTCGGACCGGCTACAGTCCGCCGGTAAGCGCTGGCGGTCCGTTACCGTTGCCGGGCGGCCCGTTACCGTTGCCGGGCGGCCCGTCTCCGTTGCCGGGCGGCCCGTTACCGTTGCCGGGCGGCCCGTTACCGTTGCCGGGCGGCCCGTCTCCGTTGCCGGCTCCGTCACCCGGTCCGTTGCCGGGCGTGTCATCGGAACCGTCCGCCGGCCGCTCCTCGATCAGGATCTCGCCGTCGACGAGGCGGTCGGGGACATCGAGCGTCTCCCGGACCTCGTCAGCGACGAGGTCGCCGGCAACTGTGACGCCGCCCGACAGACGGAGCGTGTCGACGGTCGCCAGCGTCACGTCCCCGTCTACCGTCGCGCCGCCACGAGCCTCGAAGGCGTCGAGGTCGCCCGCGACGGACACCGCGCCAACGGAGGACCCACCGACCAGTTCGGCGTCGGCTCCGGTACCGATCTCGAGGGCACCGACCGACCCCGATCCGACGACGGAGACGTCGCCGACCGACTCGACGGCGAGCGTCCCCGCGACCGCCGCGTTTCCGCGAACAGCGACCTCGTCGGCGGATTCCGCCGTCAGGTCGCCACTGACGGTGCCGCTGCCGAGCAGACGCACGTCGCCCGCCACGTCACCCTCCACAGCGACATCCTCGACGGTGGCTGCGCCGCGGACGATTACGTCGCCCGCGACATCGCCGACCACGCGGACCTCGCCGTCGACGGTCGTGTCACCGCCGAGAACGACGTCGCCGTCGACCGGTCCGACGACCACGTCGCCGTCGACATCCTCGCTGTTCAGTCGCACCTCGTCGACGCCGTCCGGCGTCTCGTCGTAGGTGAACGTCGTCGTCGTTGTTTCGTCAGCGGTGACGGAGAAGCTGACCGGCTCGGTGGTGCCGAAGTCCAGCGTCTCGGCGACGACGTCGAGCGATCCGGGCGGCACGTCCGTCAATGCGAACGTCCCGTCGTCACTCACCTGTACGGTGCGATCCGGTCCGAACGCGTCGGAATCAGCGGAGAACGTCACCCACGTTCCGGCGGCGAGCGACTCGCCGTCGGCGTCCGTCACCGTCCCCTCCAGCGTGCCGGTTTCGGGCGCTGTCAGCGTCACATCGGCCGTCTCGTCGGAACCGAGATCGACCGTGACCGGGTCGCTCTCGCCGCTGTCCTGCGAGGTGACCGTGACCTCGTAGGTACCGAGCGCGACGCGGTCGACCGCGAAGCCGCCGTCGGCGTCGGTCTCGACCACGGTCGCGCCGTCGGACGCGTCCCCATCGAGCGCGTCGTAAGCGACGACGACCGTCTCGTCGGCGACCGGCTCGCCGTCGGCGTCGGTCACCGTGCCGGAGAGCGTCGCGGTCGTCGGTGCCTCTCCGTAGGTGAACTCCGTCGTCGCCGTCTCACCGGGGTCGACGCTCACCGAGACCGGGTCGGTCCCGCCGTCTGCGACGGTCTCGGCGGTCACGTCGTACTCGCCGGGCGCGACGCCCTCGATCGAGAGGACGCCGTCGGCGTCGACCTGTCCCGTCAGCGGAGCCGCGAAGTCGTCGGCCGAGAGCGTCACCCACGTCCCCTCCGTGAGGGGGTCGCCGTCGGCGTCGGTGACGAGCGCGTCAAGCGCGCCGGTTTCGCCCGCGATCACCGCGAACGTCGCTGTCGTCTCGCCGTCGACCTCGACCGTCTCGGACGCCTCGCCGGCCTCCTGCGTGGTGACGGTTGCGTCGTACGCGCCCGCGACCGGTGCCTCGACGGTGATCGCGCCGTCCGCGTCGGTCGTCGCGAACTCGACGACCTCCTCGCCGTCGGTGGCGTCGTCCGCGCCGTCGAGCGTCACGACGACATCGGTGTCAGCGAGCGGGTCGCCGTCCCCGTCGGTGATCGTGGCCGCGAGTTCGTCGCCGGGTTCGGGGTCGTCCTCGCCGACGACGAGATCACCGGCGACGGTCACCTCGTCCTCCTCGCCGACGAACGTTAGCGTCGGCTCGTACTCGCCGGCGTCGGGGTTCTCGACCCCCTCGACGACGACGGATCCCTCGCCGGCGATGTCAGTCGTCGCGACGCCACTGAGATCGAACGTCGCCGCGCTGCCGTCGTAGCTGCCCTGGTTGACGCTGATCTCGGAGGTGTCCTCGCCGCTCGACAGCGTCCGCGTGAGCGTGACGGTCACGTCGTCGTTCGTCAGTCCGTCGAAGCTCGCCGCGTCCGGATAGTCGGCGACGATCTCGTCAACCTGGCCCTCGAAGTCGACGTCGTCGAACGCCCACGTGTGCGTGGAGTCGGCGTTCGCCGCCGCCGGATCCGCAGTCAACGACAGTCCCGTCGCGGGACCGTCGTCGTCATCCGCATCGTTGCCGTCATCCGCGTCGTCTCCGGAGTCAACGGTGACGTCGGCGGTGACCGTCACCTCGTCCTCGTCACCGGTGAGGGTGATCGTCGGCTCGTAC
Organism: Halorubrum alkaliphilum; assembly: GCF_017873815.1. GTDB lineage: Archaea > Halobacteriota > Halobacteria > Halobacteriales > Haloferacaceae > Halorubrum > Halorubrum alkaliphilum. The sequence continues at coordinate 29,759 of NZ_JAGGKQ010000015.1, forward strand.
TCGCCGGCGTCGGGGTTCACGACCCCGTCGATGACGACCGATCCCTCGCCGGCGATGTCCGTCGTGGCGAGGCCGCTGAGATCGAACGTCGCCGCGTTGCCGGCGTAGCTGTCTTGGTTGACGCTGATCTCGGATGTATCCTCGCCGCTCGACAGCGTCCGCGTGAGCGTGACGGTCACGTCATCGTCGGTGAGTCCGTCGAGACTCGTTTCGTCGGGATACGAGACGCTGATCGTGTCGACCTCGCCCTCGAAGTCGACATCGTCGAACGCCCACGTGTGTGTGGAGTCGGCGTTCGCCGTCGCCGGATCGGCGTCGAGCGTCAGGCTCTCCGCGGGACCGTCGCTCGCGGCACCGAAGCCCACGGGAGCCATCGCGACGACGGCGAGGAGCATGACCGCGGCCAGCGCGACCGCACGAAGCCGGTCGCGGCCGCCGCCCGTTTCGCGAGTGCTCACGGCGCCACCACCGTCGTGCCCTCGGTGTACGCCTCAACGACCACGTCGAGCGTGTCGCGGTCGATGCGCCCAGCGGCCCAGTCGGCGGTCGCGCCGTCGAGCGCGTCGCGGTCGATCTCGCCGTCGTCGTTCGCGATCAGTTCGAGATACGCCTGCGTCTCGGGATCGAGGCCGGCGATCGGTCCCTCACCGACCGGATCGAACAGCGGGAAGTCGGCGTCAAACCGCGTCGTGACCGGAACAGCTGCGTCGCCGTCGAGATTCTCGGCGGCGTCGACGACTCGGTCGTCGTTCAGTCGGAGGTCGGAGCCAAGCCCCGCGGCGACCGCGTCGAGGTTCGAGCGGTTCTCGGCCGAGGCCGCGGTCGAGCCGAGGAGAACGACGGCACCGCCCGAGTCGCGGTAGTCGGCCAAGGCGTCGAGCTCGTCGTCTGTGTACGCGCGGCCGGGTGAGGTAAGGAACACCGCCGTCGGCTCGTCCTGTGCCGGGAGGGTGTTCACTACGTCGTTGAACTGACGGAGACGATTGCCGATCCCCTCCACGAACCGGAGGAACGTCTCGACGCGCTCCAAGGAGAGCGAGCCGTCCACGTCGAACTGGGCGTGACCCCCCTCGATGAGCACGTCGCCGTCGTTGTTCGAGAGGTACGTCGCGAGGTTGTAGAGGAACGGGAAGTTGCCGAACTCCTCGACTCCCTCGATCCCCTCGTACGCCTCGTTGAACAGCATGCCGCCAACCATCGCCACGCGACGATCCTCGTCGACGCCGACGAGCGGCGCGTCCTCGTAGGCGTCGAACCCGTCTCCGCCGCTGTCGCCGCCCTCGAACGTCTCCTGCTCGGCCTCCTCACCGGCGTACACCGGGACGCGGTCGGCGGTGAGCGGCCCGTCCGCCGTCGTGATCGAGGAGGTCCGCGGGACGAACACCTCCTCGACGGGGTCGTTACGAACCGGCTCCAGCGCGTCGAAGTCGGCGGCCGACCAGACGCCGCGTCCGTCCGCCAGCGCCGCCTCCTCGGCGGCCGCGAACTCGTCGTGTCGCGAGAAGCCGGACGAGTAGACGCGGGAGTAACCCTCCTCGACCGTTTCGAGGTTGTAGTCCACGTCGTAGTCGCCCTCGTAGGTGGCGTCCGGATCGTCGGCGTTGCCGGCGTCCGCGTCGAAGTCGTCCGAGTCGTAGTACATGTACGAGAGGAGCCGCCCGAAGTTGCCGCGGATCGGCTCCACCTCGTCGAACTCCATCTTCACGCGGCGACCCTCGACGTTCGTCTCGCCGGCGTCGGCGTCGGGTGCCATCAACTCAAGCGCGAAGTCGGTCGCCAACCCACCCCACTCGTCGAGGTGGTCGAGGTCCTCGATCCCGAACCACTCTTCGGGATCGTTGGTCGCCGGCGCGGTCTCCGCCGTGTCGAACCCGAGGTGTCGGATCACGTCACGGTAGTCGTACTCGGAGTCGAACTCCACCTCGAAGGTGTCCCCGTCGAACACGCGCACGACGCGGCCGTAGTACGCCTCGTCGCGCTGGAACTCGATCCCGATCGAGTCGTCACGCGCGCCGAAGTAGTCGAACGCGGTGTTGAAGTTCGAAGTCGCCACGTCGAAGTCGCCGGTCGGGTCGTTGACCTGATCCGAGTTGAACCGGAAGGCCAGGTCGAGCGCGTCGGCGATGGCGTTCAGGTTCTCCGTCTCGTCGAAGCCGAACGCGGTGTTGCCCTGCCCGCCAAAGTCGGACTCGTCGAACAAAAAGAGGCTCCCGCCGTCCGCGAGGAAGTCGTCGATCGCGTCGAGCTCGGCCCCCGAGAACGCCTCGCCCGGCGAGGGGACGACGAGCCCGTCGGCCTCGTCGAGTCCGGGCGACTCCAGCCCGGTGAACACGTCGAACCCCTCGTTGAAGTTCGTCGTCGTCGGGAGGAACGACTGGCCGGCGTTGTTCTCGAAGTCCTGTACCTGATCCGCGTTGAACCGGAAGGACAGGTCGAGCGCGTCGGCGATGGCGTTCAGGTTCGCCGTCTCCTCGTTGGTGAACTCTGACTCGTCGAGCAGGAACAGACTCCCGCCGTCCGCGACGAAGTCGACGAGCGCGTCGAGCTCAGCGTCGGTGTAGGCGTCGGCCGGCGAGGGGACGAACAGCGCGTCGCCCGGGATCTCGGTTTCTCCGTCGCCGCCGTCGCCCGCAGTGAAGAAGTCGAACTCGTCGTTGAAGTTGCTCGTTCGGGGAACGAACGGCGCAAAGCCGTTGTTCTCCTCGTCGACGACTTGGTCCGTGTTGAACCGGAAGCCGGCGTCAACCGCCGCCGCGATGTCGTTGAGCGTGTCCGTCGAATCCCCCTCGAAGTCCGCGGTGTCGTGGAGGAAGAGGACGCCGCCGTCCGCGACGAAGTCGGCGATGACATCGAGGTCGTCGCCGGGGAAACCGTCAGCGAGGTCGTCGTCCTCCGTGGCGATCATCAGCAGATCGACGTCGTCGACCGCGGCGGCAAAGGCGGCGTCGTCCGCGACCGACTCCACGTCGAATCCGCGGTCCTCAGCCTCGGACGCGAGTCCGGAGAAGTCGTCGAGCGACAGCGACTGCCCGTGGCTCTCGTCGAACAGCACCGTGCCCGTCCCGTCGAGCCGATCCTCCCACGCGTTGACGAGGAACGTCCGGTTGTCGTCCTCGTCGCTCGCGTCCGGAGCGAGCTCGGAGCCGACGCCGACCACGCCGTCGTCGACCGCAACGAGCGGGATGTCGGCGTCGATGTCCGCGTAGTCGACGAAGCCGGTTCCCGCCTCGTCGACGTTCTCGGCGGTCGATTCCGCCCACGCCGCGATCAGGCTCTCGTCAGTGAGCGGCTCCTCGTTCTCGTCGAGCAGGCTCGCCGTCGAGAAGAACTCCAACTCGTCGACGCCGCCCGATTCCACTGCTCCATCGAGCAGGTCGGCGGCCGCCTCGAAGGTGTACCCCTCGCTCTCGACCGTGTCGGCGAACGCGCCGAACGTCGAGGAGTCGTAGAAGCTGTCGTGGGCGTCGTCCCACACCAGCGTCCCCTCCGAGCCGACCGTGTCAGCGAGCAGGTTGAGCGCGAACTGCTCGTTCGCCGTGGTGAAATCGCCGTCCTCGATCAGCTCCGGCGTGCCGAGCCCGACCACGTCGCCGTCGCGAGAGACGAGCGGGATCTCCTCGTCGTCGCCGTAGACGTGTGCGGCCTCGTCCCCGTCGTCGTCGACGTTCTCCGCGGTCGACTCCGCCCACACCATCACGTGTTCGGGGTTCGTCAGCGGCCCGCCGTTCGGGTCGACCTGACTCGCCGTCGACGGGAACAGAAGCGAGGACGTTCCGAGTATCTCGACGGTCGACTGGATATCGTACCCCGCGTTGGCCGCGTACTGGTCGAAGGAGTTGTAGTTCGAGAGCGCGAGCCCGCCGAACTGGTCGTGGCCCTCGTCCCAGAGCACGGTCCCCTCGCCGCCAAGCTTCTCGTCGAAGACGTTCAGCAGGAACTCCTCGTTGTCCAGATCGAAGCCGCCCTGATCGTCGCTCACGAGGTCGACGGAGCCGAACCCGACCACCGGCCCGTCCTCGGAGACGAGCGGGATCGGCTCGTCCTCGTAGACGACGGTCTCCGGCCCGTCGTCCGTCGTTTCGAAGTTCTCCGATCCCGGTGGTGCCCACATCACCACGTGCTCGGGATCCGCCAGTTCGCTCTCGCCGTCGGACGCTATCTGGCTCGCCGGCGAGTAAAAGGAGACCGCATCGAGATCGACTTCGGTGTTCGTCAGTGCCGATACCGGGGAAAACGACGAGCCGGACGCGACCGCCGCCGTACCGAGCGTAGCGCCGGCCAAGCCCAAGAACCCGCGTCTTCCGATTCCGCCACCGCCGTCCGATGGGTCATAACCCATGACAGTTACTCACGAGATTCGTTTGAAAAACTTGCTATGTTCGGTCCGTCGACACCGAACGGGTACGTTGACTCCGGAGCTCTCCGGAGTCGGATCACGACCGTTTTTAATCGGTGCCGCCGACGGGTGACGTGAGGGCACGTAGCTCAGCCAGGATAGAGCGTCGGACTTCTAATCCGATGGTCATGGGTTCGAATCCCATCGTGCTCGTTCGCTCCCTCCGGTTACTCACGAGCACGATGAATCCCCGTTCGCTCCGCTCACGGCGATCCCATCGTGCTCGCTCTCTGCGAGCGAAGCGAGTGAGCACGTCTGATTTTGGTTCGAATCCCATCGTGCTCGGCTCTTCCGTTCGCGGGCACGATGAACTCCCGTTCGCTACACTCACGGGGGTCCCATCGTGTCCGTCCGGAAACCGTCGGTTATCGGGGTGTTTCCGGGGCCCTCAACGGCGGTTAAGATCCCTTCAGTCCGCCACTTTCGGCGTCCCGAGGTACTTCTCGTTGATCTCGTACTCGCCGTCGTCGTTCTCGATCAGGTACTCGCCGTAGTAGGGAACGCGGTTCGCCACCACCGCCTCGAACGTTTCGGCGATCTCCGCGCGTGTCATCTCGCCCATCGAGCGAAGGTCGTCGTTTCGGTTGAGACACCCTTTTAAATATCCCTCGTGGGTGACGCGGACGCGGCCGCAGTTGGCACAGAACTCCTCGTTCTCGACGGGGTCGACGATCTCGACCATGCCGCTCCCCTCCCCGTCGGCGTCAGCGTCGCTATCACCCTCCTCGCCCACGAAGTATCGCTTGCGGTCGTGCATCGCGCGGTGCTCGACACGGTGGGCGATGTCAGCGAGCCAATCGTGGACGCGTCCGATGTCGACGTTCCACTCGGGTTTGCCGGTGAGCTCCGGCATGTACTGGATGAGCTGGAGCTGGAGTCCCTCGTTGTCGGCGACGTGTTCGACCATTTCCTCGACGTAGCCCGCGGTGTGGGTGAACACGACCATGTTGAGTTTCACGGGGTCGAGCCCGGCGTCGACGGCGGCTTTCACGCCCTCCAAGACCTGCTCGTACGCGCCCGACTTCGTCACCTCCGCGAAGTCGTCCGGATCGAGCGCGTCCTGTGAGACGTTGACGCGGTCGAGCCCGGCAGCCCTCAGGTCCTCTGCGCGCCCGGGGAGGAAGGTCCCGTTCGTCGTCATCGAGACCTCCATCGAGTCGGGCGTGCGCTCGATGATCTCCTCAAGATCCTGTCGAAGCATCGGCTCTCCACCGGTGAACTTCACGGAGTCGACGCCGTACTCCTCGACGACCTCTAGGAACCGAACGACGTCGTCGGCGCTCATCTCGTCCTCGCTCGGCTCCATGGGACCGCGCGTGTCGCCGAGCCCCTCGTTGTGGCAGTAGATACAGTCGAAGTTACAGCGGTCGGTGAGCGAGATCCGTACCCCCGTCACCTCCCGCCCGAAGTCGTCGGCGAGCGGCTCGGTCATACCGGATGGAAGCGACTACGAGCGCTTAAGAGTCCGGGTCGTGGTCCGGTCGACGTAACCCTCAACAGTTACTCGGTGGGGATGTCGACGCGCAGCCCGTCCTCGGCGACCCGGACATCACCGTCGAAGCCCGCCGTTCGGACGCTCTCGACCATCTCCGCTTCTCGGCCGCCGGTGTGTGGATAGAGGTGCGAGAGCAACAGCGTCTTGACATCGGTGCCCGCGAGCGACTCGCCGAGTTCGGTGGGTGTCGGATGGTTCGACACGTCGATCCCGTCGGGGAACGCACAGTCGTGAACGAGAACGTCGCTTCCGTCTGCGAAACTCGCGAGGCCCGCGAACGCCTCCGTGTCACCTGACAGCGTCAGCGGCCCGTCCGCGGGGTCCACACCGCTGCTCGGTGGGGAAAACCGGTAGGCAAAACACTCCATCGAGTGGCGCGTCTCGCGGGCGGCGACATCGAACCCACCTGCCGAGAACGATCGCGCCGGCGACACCTCACGAACTGCGAGGTCGATCCGGCCGTCGAGATACGCGTGAACGTCGAGGAGGCCGTCGACGAGCGCTTTCGTTCCGGACGGGCCGACAACCTCGAGATGCTCCTCGCCGGCGAGCCAGCGCGCCTTGATAAGTGGCATGAGCGCTGCGACGTGGTCGAGGTGGTGATGGGTGAGCAGAACGGTCGAGACACCTTCATAGCCCGTTTCGGTTCCGGCGAGTCGCTGGAGGACGCCGCTTCCGCAGTCGACGAGCAACGACCGATCGTCGTCGTCGAGGAGGTACCCGGCCTGGACGCGCTCCGGAACCGGCATCGCACTGCCGGTACCGAGAACCGTGAGTTCCATACGCCACGCTACGCCCGCAGCTACATATAATCTGGTCGAGTGTTCAGGGATCGATCCTGCTGCGGTTCATTTTATCAGAAACACCGGAACGGTCGCGTCGTCCGTGACGCGGTCCGAGACGCTGCCGAGAGAGCGGATCCGCTCTCTCGGAGACTTCCCTTCGGGGCTCATCACGATGACATCGATACCGGCCTCATCGGCGTACGCGACGATCTCCGTGTCAGGCGTGCCAGTTCTGACGACCGTCTCGACATCGACGCTGGCCTCGCGGGCCCGGTCCGCGACCGCTGAGACCGCCGTCTCGCCTTGACTCTCCAGATCGGCTATCACCTCGTCGTGGAGCTCGCTGGATCCCGCGGTCGCCACCCTCCGATCGACGACGTACAGCGCGTGAAGCGTCGCGTCGTGGTCGACCGCGAGCGGGATCGCGTGATCGAGTGCGCGTTCGACCGCCTCGCTTCCGTCGGTCGGCACCAGCAGGTCGTCGTACATACGCGGTCATTCGTCGGGTGGACTCATAACGATTGGCGGTCCGAGTTATTGATCCACAGGTGAACCGAGCCGCCGATCAGTCGCCACGCTAGAGGCCGACAGTCAGTCGCCACGCCAGAGGCCGCCGATCAGTCGCCACGCCAGAGGCCGCCGATCAGTCGCCGCGCCAGGGGCCGCCGATCTCTCCGCGGGGTGTAGAGTCTGCCTCGCCGTCGCGGAAGACGCTTACACGACCGGTCTCCTCGCTGAGGGTAATCGTCGCGATCACCTCGGGTCGGACAGAGGTCTCGATTGCGCTCATGTGCCGCGACCCCATCCACGGCTCGTAGGCGACGTCGTCGACGAGCTCGGTCTCGTCGCTTCTCGTTCCCAGATCGCGGAACCGAACCATCTGGCCCTCCAACTCGCCGTCGACGGCGACGACGATGCCGCCGTCCGCTCGAACGCTCACGCGTTCCGCGGCCTCGACGAACGCATCCTCCTCAAAAACGGACGCACATCGGTCCCGAGGCCACTGGTTGTCCCCCATCGGGTCCGCGTATGAGCCGTAGTCGCGGTCGGCGACGACTGCGAAGTACAGTCCCGGCCCTTTTACGTGAGGCTCATCCCAGCCGTCGAAATCGACGCTGACGTGTTCCGCACAAAACCGAAGCCGGTCGACTATCTCCCGAACCCGCTCGTGGGTTCCGTACTCGATCGCCAGACTACTCATCGACTCCACGTAGTCGGTCTCCTCCGCTCGACATCCGTTCCATACAGAAGACAGGAGCGGGAGGTATATAAGGGATTTCGAGTCGGCGGCAGGGATCGACAGTCGAAAAAACGATTCCGCCGACCCGTTTCCGGTTTGGAGCGTCGAACGTCGCTGCCGTCAACTGTGACGGGCTTTATAAACCGATCTGCTCCCGCTATCCCCACGGCCGCAACAGCTGTGAGTCGAATCGGTCGGTGCGGACCAGTCCGATCCCGAACGCGGCCGCGAGCGCTGCCGGGACGTAGTTACCGTAAAAGAGGTTGATCCCACCCCAGAGGATCACGAAGCTCACCATATCGTCGAGCATGAACTCACAGTTCGTTAGCCGGTCGCGGATCGCAGCCATGTCGAACGCGCGGTCGAGCGTGATCACCGCGACCGTCGCCGACAACACCCAGCCGGCGTAGTTCGAGAGCGGAACTCCGTAAAAGGCCCCGCCGCCGAAGTCCCAGAAGCCGACCGCGACCGCGCCGGGATCCAACACCACGTCCATCGCCACCACGGTCGGGATGACGGCAAACAGCCGAACCCACCCGCTCGACGCCCGTCCGCCCAACAACAACAGACACAGCAGGTAGGCGTTCATCACAAGCGGGATGAAGAAGATCGGTAGCGCGAGCGGGACCCCGCCGAGCATCGGGCCGAGACTGATGGTGTACTCGAACGTGCCGTAGGGCCAGCCGGTTCTAACGCCGAGATGCTCGATGAAGTACGTGTACGCGATCAACACGCCGATCCAGCCGACCGCCCGCCGGTCGAGCGTCGGAAGCACACCGACCACGAGCGGAGACCGCATCACCGCGACGCCGAACAGCACGAACCACGGGTTGAACGCGAGCGGGTCGGGCATCCACCCCTCCGCACTCCCGACGAGCGTGATCGCGCCGATAGCGGGGAAGAGCACGGCAATCGTGAACCGATTCTCACGGACGATCCGGTCGAGGGCGGCCTCAACCCCCTCGCGAGTGTCCGGTATCCGGCTTCGAATCGATCCGGCCGCACTCGTCGAGGCCGCCGTCGGCGAGTCGTCGCGGCTCATCCGACCACCTCCCACAGCGGGTAGACCCGCCAGAGCCCGCCCATCGCGAGCAGCGTCCCGACGACAGTGTTGACCGCAGGGAACCACCAGTACGCGCGAGCGACGTCGACACCGGACCCGGCGACCCATGCCACGAACACGGGGTAGACGCCGAGCAGCGCCCCGAGTCGGACGTCGACAGCGGCAAAAGCGATCGCCGCCGCGGTCCAGACCGCAACACAGTAGCCGTACGTCCGGAACTCGCCGAGCACCGTCGCCGTCGTCCGGATACCCGCCTCACGGTCCGGCTCGATGTCCGGAATCGCGGAGAACGTGTGCATTCCCATCGTCCAGAGCCACGCGCCGACGAGCGCGGCGAGTGGCGGGTGCGCGCCCGCGACGGTCGCGTACGCCGCCGCGCCCGGAAGGACGTATAGCCCGTTCGAGAGCGAGTCGAGGAACGGGGTCGTTTTGAACCGGACTGGCGGCGCGCTGTAGCCGACGGCCAACAGCAGGAACCCCGCGAGATACGGCCACGCGACGGTCGGCGTAATGAAAAACGTCCCGAGCCCGAGCAGCGCCGAGAGGAGCACGGCCGCGACGACGAGCCGGTCCCCCTGCCAGCGCGCCTCCCGATCCGTCTTCTTCGGATTGAGTTCGTCGATGTCGGCGTCGAACACGTCGTTGACGCCGTAGAGAAAGACGTTGGCCGGCACGAGGAAGTACGCGGCGAGCGCGACCGTTACGGGCGTGAACAGCTCGCTCACGTCACCGATACCGTAGGTGACGCCGACCGCGACGGGGCCGGCGAGGTACAGCCAGAACCGCGGCCGGGATAACACGAGCAGGTAACGGAGGTGACCGAGTACGCCGTCACCGGCCTTCGAGGGGCTCGCATCCGTTCCGTTCGGATCCGTCGTTTTCACGCGTTCAGATCGTGTCCGCAACTCGTTCGGCCGTGATGCCGCCGCTTATCAGACACATCGGGACACCGATACCGGGCGTCGTCGTCGACCCGGTGAAGTAGAGTCCGTCCACCGTCTCCGACTGATGTGGCGGGCGGAACAGCGACGTCTGACGGAGGGTGTGGGCCAACCCGAGCGCGCTCCCGTCGTAGCTGTTGTAGCGGTCGGCGAAGTCCGCGACGCAGAACGTCTCCTCAAAGACGATCCGGTCGTGGAGCTCTTCGCCCGTGTTCTCGGCGATGTCGTCGAGGACGACCTCGCGATACTCCTCGCGCAGCTCAGGCGTGTCCTCCAACCCGGGCGCGATGGGAACCAGCGCGAACAGGTTGCTGTGGCCCTCCGGGGCGACCGTGTCGTCCGTCTTCGAGGGCACACAGAGGTAGTACGCCGGGTCGTCTGGCCACGCGGGCTCCTCGAATATCTGATCGAAGTGTTGGTTCCACTCGGTCGGCAACACCAACGTGTGATGTTCGAGGTTCGGCACGTCGCCCTCGACGCCGAGGTACAGCAGGAACGCCGAGGGAGCAAAGGTTCGTGACTCCCAATACTCCTCTGTGTACTGACGTTTCTTCTCCGGCAGCAGTTCCTGCTCGGTGTGGGCGTAGTCGGCGTTGGAGACGACGATGTCGGCGAGGTAGCGGTCCCCGTCTGAGCCGTCCCCGTTCCCGGCCGTGTCGACCGCGAACGCACCGTACCGCCCCTCGATAGCCGTCACCTCGGCGTCGGTGACGTACTCTACGCCCAGCTCGTCGCCGAGTTCGACGATGCCGTCGACGACCGCACCGATCCCGCCGTCCGGGTAGTAGACGCCCATGTTGAAGTCGACGTGACTCATCAGGTTGTACAGCGCGGGCGTGTTCGTGGGCGACCCGCCGAGGAAGACGAGGGTGTACTGCATCAGCTGTTGGAGCTTCGGATGGTCGAAGTAGCCCTCCACGTGGCCCTGCATCTTGCCCAGAAGCGAGAGTCCCCACGAGTAGCGGAGCACGTCCGTGTCGACGTAGTCACGCAGGTTCGGGCGGTCCTCGTACACGAAGTGTTCCATGCCGATCTCGTAGGTCCGCTTCGACTCCGCCAGATACTCGTCGAGCGTGTCGCCCGCACCGGGCTCGTATGACTCGAAGAGGTCGCGATTGTGCTCCATATCGGGGAGCACGTCGACCTGATCGCCGTCCTTCCAGAACACCCGGTAGTGGGGGTCGAGATGCGAGAGCGTGTAGTACTCCTCGGGCGAGCGATCGAAGTGGCCGAAGAAGCGCTCGAACACGTCGGGCATGAGGTACCACGAGGGGCCCATGTCGAATCGGAACCCGTCCGCTTCGAGGCGGCTCGCGCGTCCGCCGAGCTGTTCGTTCTTCTCGAGAAGCGTGACGTCCGCGCCGGCGTCGGCGAGGTAACAGGCTGTCGAGAGACCACCGAACCCGCCGCCAATAACGACGATGGATTCGCCAGCTACGGAGTCGATGTCCGGGGCCGCGTCCATATCCGATCGTAGGGCGGGAACGGTATAAATACCACACAGACGCCTCAAGTGGGTACGACTAAGTCGACCACGGCCGTACTTCGTGACACATGGATCTCACGGTCGCGATCACCGGAGCAACGAGCGGGATCGGGCGGGCGGCCGCCGCGGCGTTCGTCGAGGCGGGCGCGTTCGTGGCCGTCTCCGGCCGCGACGGAGACGCGGTCGATCGAACCGTCGAGAAGCTGAACGAGCCCGGTGATGACGAGGCCACCACGGGAGGTCCGGATTCCGCGTCCGGCACCGCATGGGGTGCCCGCGTCGACGTGCGTGACGAGTTCGACCTCGAGCGGTTCTTCGAGCGTGTCGCCCGCGAGGCCGGCCCCATCGATGTCGTCCTCGCTAACGCGGCAGTCCTTCACGGCGCACCCGGCGAGAATCCGACCGATGAGACGAGCTACGCCGACTATGACGACACGATGCGGACGAACGCCCGGGGCGTCTTCGCGACGCTCGCCGAAGCCGTCCCGCACCTCGCGGACGACGCCCGGCTGATCGTGCCGTCCGGTTCGGTCGCTCACGAGTCGAAGGCGGGGATGGGCGCGTACGCCGTCTCGAAGGCCGCTGCCGAGGCGGTCGCCCGCGGCTTTGCGGCCGACCTCGACGCGACCGTCGGCGTCGTCGACCCCGGGCTCGTCGCGACCGACCTCACGGGCATGGAGCGTGCCCGAGACCCCGAGAGCGTCGCCCCGCTGTTCGTCTGGGCGGCGACCGAAGCACCCGCCGAGGAACTCGACGGCGACCGGCTCGGCCTGCGCGAGTGGAAGCAGGCGACACGATAGCCGGGACCGAGCGGCCCGACTGTTTTTACCCGATACCGAGGCCAGACGCCCCGTGTCCGACCTCCTCGCCGCGCGGGGGAACGCGGGTGTGCGGTGCGGTCCCGCGCGGAGCCGCCGGCGGAACCGGAAGCCGGCTCGTGCGGTTCCGCCGGTCACGCGCACCGCCTGTTCGCCCCTATAGCTTCGACAGCCGATCGCCGAGAGCGGCGTCGACACCCGAAGGATCCGCCGCCATCGCCGCGATCGCGTCCATGAACGCCGTTCGATAGCTCGCCGGCCCGGGAGGCTCCGTCGCCGCTGCCTGCTCGCCTGCCAGCCCGTACGCCGCGGTCGCGACCAGCGCTGCCTCCGTCGCCGTCGATATCGTCGCGTCCGGCTCGCGAGTCAGCGCTGCCACGGTCCCGAGCGTGCTCGCGAGCATACAGCCCGACCCGACGAACGAGCCCATCCGCTCGTGACCGACCGCGAGCTCGTACGCCGTCCCGTCCGCGTCGGTGACGACATCCCTCGAACCGGACGCGACGACGGTAGCGCCGCTTTCGGCCGCGAGCGCACGCGCGGCGTCGACGACGCCCGAGCCGTCGACGGCGTCGTCGACGGACTCGACGCCCTTGACGGTCGCTTCTTCGCCCGCAAGCCCGCGTATTTCCCCGACGTTCCCCTTGATGACGTCGAACGCGACGGCGTCGAGCAGCCGGCCGACCGACTCGACGCGGTGCGGCGTCGCGCCGTAGCCGACCGGGTCGAGAACGACCGGCACGTCGGTCTCGTTGGCTCGTTGCCCGGCGTCGATCATCGCGTCCACGTCGACGCTTGACGCCGTCCCAGTGTTGATCACGACCGCGTCCGCCCCGGTAGCCATGTCGCCGGCCTCCGCGGGCGCGTCGGCCATCACGGGGAGCCCGCCCCAGTGGAGCGTGACGTTCGCCGTCTCGCTCGTCGTCACGTCGTTCGTGAGGTGGTGAACCAGCGGAGCCGTCTCGTCGATCGCCGTCAGCGCGTCCGCGAGGCCGTCGTCGCCGAGGGCTTCCGAAGCCGTCGACGCCGGCTCCTCAGACATCGGAGACCACCTCCCGAAGCGCCGCGGTCGCGGCCTGCGGATCGTCTGCCGCCGTGATCGCGGAGATGACTGCCACTCCGGTCGCCCCCGCCTCGACGACGCTACCCGCGTTGGTCGCGTCGATCCCGCCGATCCCGATGACGGGGATGTCGACTGCGTCCGCGATCGCCTTGACCCGCTCCGTGTCGATCCCGTTCTCCTCGTCCGGGACGTCCTTCGACGTGGTTCCGAACACGGCTCCGACGCCGAGGTAGTCCGCGCCGGCGGCCTCGGCCGTCGTCGCCTCGGCGACCGTGGACGCGGAAACGCCCACGATCGCGGACTGTCCGAGCTGGTCGCGAGCGACCTCGGCGGGCAGGTCCGACTGTCCGAGGTGGACGCCGTCGGCGTCGATCGCCCGCGCGAGGTCGATCCGGTCGTTAACGACGAGCGGAACGCCCGCCGCCTCCGTCAGTTCTCGAAGTCGCTGGCCGGTGTGGTACCGCTGGCGAGCGGTGGCCTCCTTGTCCCGGAGTTGGACGGCGTCGATCCCGCCGTCGAGCGCGTCGGCGACGACGCTCGGAGTGTCACGACCGGCCGAGTGAGCCGCTCCCGTCACGAGGTACGTTCGCCACGTCGTTGGATCCATCGGTGGTATGGTTCGGTGGTAATCGCAAAACGGTTGCGCTCTCGTTCCTCGTGCGGACGAAAGAGAACTGCTATCGAGGGTTGATCGCGACGAGACGCCTACTCGTCGGCGACCGATTCGATGACCTCGACGCTCCCGGTGAGTTGGCGGTGGACGTATGGGATGTCGATCCCCGCCTCGTCGAACGCCTCTTTCACGTCCGTCACGTACTCGGAACGGACCTTCACGAAGTCGCCGCGGTCGGGGTCTTCGATCCACCAGCGCGCCTGGAGTCCGACATCCGAGTCGCCGAGGTCGACGAGTCGGACCGACGGACCGGGATCCTCCAGGATCGCCTCGTGGGCCTCGGCCCTTTCGACGATGATGTCTGTCGCCCGTGCGATATCGTCGTCGTAGCCGATACCGAAGACAAATTTCTGCCGGAGCGTCTCGTAGGCGACCGGGTTCGTGACCGCGTTGTTCGCGAGATCACCGTTCGGGACCGTGATCCGCTCGTTATCGAAGGTCCGGATCCGCGAAACGCGGAGATCGATGTCCTCGACGCGACCCGAGTTGCCGTCCCACTCGATCCAATCGCCGACCTCGAAGGGCTTGTCTTTCAGGATGAAGATTCCGGCAACGAAGTTGCCCAGGAGGTCCTGTGCGGCGAAGCCAACCGCGAGCGCGATGGCACCGCCGAAGACCGCGAACGCCGAGAGGAACGCGCCGTACCCGGCGATCGTGAATCCGATCGCGACCGCGGCGACCCAGATCACCGCGTTCGTGACGCTGGTTCCGAGACTCTTGACGGCGTCGTCGAACTCCTTCGAGCCCAGCGCGCGCTGGATCGACGGAAGCACGAGGAGCTTACCGATCAGTAGCACGCCGACGAACCCGACCGTGAACAGGAGAAGCGCGAGCAGGAAATCGACGAGCGTTCCGACCAGAGCGTCCACGTCGAACTGGAGCGGTAGCGGTACCATTGCCCGCCTGTTTCGGACCGTATTTAAAATAACTACTGGCGGCGTCGATTCCGAGCCCCATCGGCGGTTTTTTGTCGCGCGTCGGGTCGAAGCGGCCCGTCCCCGCGTGCGACCGCCCGTAGCCGACGACCGTGAACGTCGTCCTCGCGGATCCGATCCGTGACGGCGTCCGGGAGCCATGCCTCGCGGTTCGTCGGTGTCGGCGCGGCGTCGACGCTGGCGGGACGGATATCAGTCGGTAGGAACCGAGCGTACGTCGGGAGCCGCTCGCGGAGAGGCATCCCGCCGGCGTTGGCGACCGCACGGAGCCCGTCGAGATCGGGCCATGCGTACTCCGGGTTAATGTAATCGTCCGTGACCGGTGAGACGCCGCCGAGGTCGTCGATCCCGCAGTCAACGAGCTCCGCGGCCGGCGAGAGGTTCGGCGGAACCTGTACCGACACCTCCGGCGGAAGCGCGACTCGCGCCATCGCCACGACTCGGCGCATCGTTTCGAGATCCGGCTTCGGGAAGTCCGAGCGCTTGTTCGGGACGACGTTCTGGACGATCACCTCTTGGACGTGGCCGTGACGCTCGTGGAGGTCGCGGATCGCGAGCAGGCTCTCGGCTCGATCCCGCCACCCCTCGCCGATACCGACGAGGATCCCGGTCGTGAACGGGACGCCCTGTCGACCCGCGGCGCGGATCGTGTTGAGTCGCTGTCCGGGAGTCTTGCGCCGGCCCCCACTGTGGGCGTCGACATCGGCGGTCGTCTCCAGCATGACGCCCATCGAGGCGTTCACCTCACGGAGATCGGCGAACCGGGATTCGGTGAGGTCGCCGGGATTCGAGTGCGGGAGCAGCCCCTCCTCCAACGCGATCTCACAGGCACGATAGAGGTAGTCATGGATCGAGTCGAACCCCCACTCGTCGAGGGTTTCGTGGATCGCTGTGTAGCGATCGTCCGGCTCGTCACCGAAGGTAAAAAGCGCCTCTGTACATCCCGCGTCGGCACCCACGCGACATCGCTGACGGACCTCTTCGGGCGACAGTAGCGACGCCTCCCCGGGGACATCGTAGTACGTACAGTAGGTACAGGTGTATCGACAGGCGGTCGTCAACGGGATAAACACGTTCCTTGCGAACGACAGCCGATCCGGCGTCTCTGCGTCCGCGGGCGTCACGGAAAGCAGTCGCTCCACCTCACGGTCGTCGATGTCGATCCGGATCCCGTACTCGTCGGCCGCCGTGAACACGAGAGCCTCTCCGCGATGCGGTCTCAAAAGCGATGTGGTCCCGGATCCGGGTCGGCCTCTCAGTTGTCGCTACGGCCCACGCCGACACGTCCCTCGTCGATATCGAGCGTGACGCCGGCCTCTCGAAGCCAGTCCGTGGCCGCCCCGTCGCCGTGTATCAGTAGTTCGACGAGGTCCGCCCGCTCGTCGATGTCGGTCGCAAGTCGGTGAGAGTCGAAAACGGTGACCGCGGCGTCAACCGCCGCGGCCGACTCGCGGTGATCGAGGTAGGACAACCCATGGTAATCGACGCGGAACGAGGGAGTGCGGACGACGAGCGCGTTGGTTCCGCCACCCCGACCGGGGACTATCACCACGTCGCCATCGGCATCGAACAGCCGACCGAGTACCGGAGGCGTCGCCAGCGCAAGGTCGGCCATCACGACCGCGAGCGGATCGCTCTCGGTGGGCTCGCGCTCCGCAAGAACCGCGTTTACCGCCGCAGTGAGTGGCCGCGAGTCGACCGTAACCGGGTGATCAACCGGCGGGTCCAGCTGCTCGGTGCTGAGTAGCCGTGGGTCGCCGCCGGCACCGGTTACCGCACGGAGCACGTCATCAAGCATCGACCGGGCGAGCGACTCACGCTCGTCCGGCGAAAAGAACTCTGCAAGCCGTGATTTCGGACGGTCAGCGGAGAAGGGGACCAGAACCTCCATTCGACCCGTTAGAAGAGGGATTCGAGCTCGTCGCCGTCGTCGCTGACGAGGTCGTCGAGGTTCTCCTCGCTCTCGTCGCGGATCTCGTCGAGGTTGTCCTGTGCCTCGATGGCGACCTGCTGGAGCTCCTTGATCCGCGGGACGTTCGTGACGCCCGCGAGCAGGATAACGGTCGCGACGAAGCCGGCACCGCGGTACGGGTAGTCGCCGCCCCGAACCTCCATCGAGCCGGTCTGCTCTTCGAGCCACTTGCGGCCGCGCTCGATACCCTTCCGGTTGAGGTACTCCGGCGGTCCGGCGAGTACGAGCAGCGCGCGCTCCGCGCCCTCGATCTCACACGGGAGCGTCAGGCGACCGAGTGCCGCCTTGCGCACGAGACTCGTGATCCGGTTGGTCGTGTGCGCGCTGTCGAGTTCGTCGCCGTCGTCGTCGTTCCGGAGCCGCGAGAGCAGTCCGCCCGACGTACGTTCCTCGACCTCTTCTTCCGCATAGCCGACGGTGGAGACGCCACCGCCGGAGAGCGTGTTGATAATCTCCGAGGAGTCGACGACGCTCTCCGCAACCTCCTGTCCCTGCTGGATCTCGCCCGCGCCGAAGAGGATCCCGAACCGTCGAACGATCTCCTCGTTGATCTCCTCGTAGCCGCCCTGAACGGACTCGCCCGTCTTCCGCCAGGCGTCGTTGTCGAACACCATCAGGTTGTCCACCTCGCGGACGAACGTCTGGAACGACCGGGCCGCGTTGAGGGTGTAGATGCCGCCCTCGTCGCTGCCCGGCAGGACGCCCAGCCCGTAGACGGGCTCGGTGTAGATCCGCTTGAGGTGTTTCGCCAGCACCGGCGCGCCGCCGGAGCCGGTTCCACCGCCGAGCCCGGCGACAACGAGGAACGCGTCCACCTCGTGGACGGGGATCGAGTCGATCGCCCCCTGTACCTCGTCGATGTCCTCCTCGGCGATCTCCGCGCCGAGTTCGTTGTCCGCGCCGACCCCGTGTCCCTTGACTCGGGACTGTCCGATGAGCACCCGCTGGTCCTCGGCGATGTGCTCGAGTCCCATCAGGTCCGCCTTGGCCGTGTTCACGGCCGCGGCCGCTCGCACGATCTCGGAGCCCGTCCGTTTGTCGTACTCCAAGAACTTGTCGACGACTTTCCCACCCGCCTGTCCGAATCCGATCATTGCCAGTTTCATCGTGAACTCCCTCGGCCTTTGAAATTATGAGAGTGGTATCTCGGATATAAGGCTTCTGGTGACGTTACCAGAGTTGAGATCCACGCCCCCACAGTTTCGCACTCTACCTCGCTTCAGTCCGGCGATTCGAGGACGATCGCTCGGCGGTTCGCCGACGATCCCGCGCGACTCGGTGACCTCGCCCGGCGACTCGGTGACCTCGCCCGGCGACTCGGTGGCCCGGTAGGACGCCGAGGGATCGTGCGCCGTCGTCATTCGAGGCCGAGGTGCTCCCCGAGCGTCGTCATCCCCGAAGCGTCGACGCCGAACGCGCCAATATCGCTGTCGGCGGTGGTGTTGTCGAACTTCAGCGAGCGGTACTGATCGGGCCCCATCGGGAAGCCGGGGACGGCCCCGAGAACCGTGAGTCCGAGCCTCGCGAGCGGCATCGGCAGGGGAACGATCGTCACGCCCTTCCGCTCCGCCTCGTACACGAGGTTCGTCACCTCGCGGAGCGTCAGCACCTCCGGACCGCCGATCTCGTAGGTCTCGCCGACGTGCTCATCGTCCTCCAAGGCGGCGACGAGCATCGGGACGAGATCCTCGACGTGGATCGGCTGGAACCGCGTTGTTCCGCCGCCCGGAAGCGGGTACAGCGGGACGAGCGGGGCGAACATCCCCTTCAGTCGCTTGGTGAACGAGACGAACTCGCCGCCCTCACCGAAGACGACGGAGGGACGGAATGTCGTCCAGTCGAGGTCGCTTCCCGCGACGATCTCCTCGGCTTGGCCCTTCGAGCGAATGTACGCCGTGTCGCCGTCAGGATCAGCTCCGAGCGCGCTCATCTGGAGGAACCGGTCGGCACCGGCCTCCTCGGCCGCCCGGACGAGGTTCTCGGTCCCCGCCCGGTGGATGCGGTCGTGCATGACGTTCCCGCCCTTCGGCTCAAACAGCGGCGAGAGCGCGACGAGGTTTACCACGGCATCGTGGCCGTCGACGGCCGGCGCGATCGAGTCGTACGCCGTGACATCGCCGACGGCGGAGTCGACGCCCTCGGGCGTCTCCGACGGCGACCGCGACAGCGCGGTCACCTCGTGGCCTCCGTCCGCGAGCGCCCGACACAGGTACGATCCGATGAATCCCGTCCCGCCGGCAACCAGTACTCTCATGCTCGATTACTCATGCGGAATCACCGTAAACCTACCGCGACGACAACGCGGGCGAGCGGACCGTCGGTTCGCCTATGTCCAGCGGTCGAGGCCCGCCTGAACCTGCGACTCGCGGATGCGCTCGAACCCGCGGTCGACCTCCTCGGGGTCGACGCCCCACTCGTCCACGACGTAGGCGCGCGCGGCCTCGACGTCCGGTTCGATCGCCGTGTCGAACGATTCGTCCGAGGTGGGCGGATCGAGGAAGAACTGCCGGACCGCCGCCGCGTTCGGAATCTCCGCGTCGCGTGCGTCGAGCACGCCCCAGAGGTCGCCGTGTTCTTTCACCGCCGAGACCGCGGTCTTCGGGCCGACGCCGTGGACGCCCTCGTTGAAATCGGTGCCACACAGCATCGCTACGTCGATCAGTCCCTCGCGGTCGAGCTCCAGATCCGCGAGCGTCGCCTCCAGGTCCATCAGCTCCGGGTCGCCCTTGCTCGTCAGCTGACGGAGCGTCGTCGGCGCGCCGAACAACAGCGTGTCGTAGTCCTCGCTGCCCGCGTGGTCGACGGTCCCGGTCGCGGCCATGTGCGCGCACTGTGCCTCCCCCTCCGCGGGTGCCTCGACCACGGGAACGTCGAGCAACGCGAACAGCTCCCGAGTCGTCTCCTGGATGGTGTCCGTGAGCCGCTGCGTTTGTGCGGAGAGGCGGGCGGCCTCGACGGCGTCGCCGCGCTCCTCGGCCGCGGCCTGCCGCTCTTCCGCGGCCTCGCGTTTCTCCCGTCGCTCCGCCACCTCATCGGCCTTGAGGTCGGTGACGTCGCCGTCGAACACCATCACCGGGATCAGGTCGTGCTCGAAGAACTTCGGGAGCCCCTGAACGATCCCGATCAGGTTCGCGACCTCGGTGCCGTCCGCGGTGGTATACGCTCCGTCGTTCGTCCACTTGACCGTCGTCGTCAGATAGCGGTACAGCCAGTTGTGCGCGTCGATGGCCACGACGCTTCCGTCCAGCTCCTCGAAAGCCACCTCCCGTATCGACGCGAGGTCACGAAGATCCGCGTTTCCCATTACCGGTTTATCGGGTCGCCGGTTCTTAAACCATCACATCGGCGAGCGACGCCGGCGTCAATGCGGATATACCAGTGATCTCGCCGCGAGGACACCGGCAGCCGCGGTGCGTTGTGGGACGTTTATGTGTGTCCCACGGCAAGGATCGGACAGCCAAATGGTGTCGCCGTTCGACGTGTTGAATATCGACGACGACGCCGACGAGGACGCGATCGAACGGGCCTACCGCGAGCGAGTGAAACGAGCGCATCCGGACCAAGGCGGCAGCCTCGAAGAGTTCCAGCTGGTCAGGCGCGCTTATCGGACACTCACGGAGGAGCGACCGGCCGACGGGTCGAACGGCGACCGGGCCGACGTGGGGGACGTCGATCTGACCGACGACGATGCGACGGCCGTCGGGCCGGCTCGCGTCGAGTTCCTCGACTACGAGGTCCTCGTCGACCGCGGCTGGGCGCTCGACGACGACGACCTGTTTGTGAAGGCGTCGGACGCGGATCTGAGGGCGACCGACTACGGTCGCCTGCTGGTCGATCCCGACGAGAGCCTGCTTGAGGCGGCAGAGAGCCGGGGGTTCACGTGGCCGTTCTCGTGTCGCGGTGGCGCGTGCGCGAACTGCGCGGTCTACCTCGCCGAGGGCGAGCTCTCCCAGCCCGTCAACACCATCCTCTCCGAGGACCACACGGAGCAGGGGTTCCGGCTCTCGTGTAACGGCTATCCCGTCTCCGACGAGTTGAAGATCGTGTTCAACGTGAAACACGTCCCCGAGCTCGACGAGCTCCGCCTCCCGCCGGGACCGTTCCGACGAGCGCACTCGAAGTGAGATCCGAACCGCCTCGGCGGCCTAAAACAGACCGACGATCCACAGCGCGGACGAGACGACGAATCCACTTATAAATACTACTAACAGGAAGAGAGCGACCCATCGTCGTCCGGTATCCGGGAGCGACGGGGCCTCGCTCGGATAGATCGGTGCGAGCGTTCCCTTGTCGTCCGATCCGCGTCCGTCCATGTCGTCAAAAGCGGAGGCGACATAGTTAGTCGTTCTGCTACGTGGGTTTCGATCAGCGACCGCCGTCGGTCCGAACCTCCTCCTCGGAGCGGAGGTTCGCCTCCAGCCCGAGTCCGACGACCGAGCCGAAGCGGTCCCACACGACCACCAGCGACGGGACCAACACGATCGAACAGAGGTAGGCGTAGAACACGCCGAGCGCGAGCAACGCGCCGAAGTCCTGGATCAGCGGGATCACGGCGAGCCAGAGCACGCCGAGCCCGGTCACCGTAGTGAGCATGCTCCCGGTGAGCGCGCCCGCGGTACCGCCCATCGTGACCTCCAGCGCTTCGTGGATCGGCTTGCCGCCCTTGTACTCGTCGACGAACCGGTGGACGAAGTGGACGGTGTAGTCGACGCCCAGCCCGATCGACACCGAGAGGATCGGCGCGTTGATCGGCGTCAGCGGAATGTCGAGCAGCCGCATCGATCCCACGAGCAGCCCGACGGTGGTCAACACGGGGATGAGATTGATCAGTCCGTACACCGCCTTTCCCTCCAGATACCGGTACGAGAGGGTCAAGAAGAGCGCGGTGAGGACGAACGCTGCGATCAGGCTCCGAACGGCGGAGTCGAGCAGCAGTTCGATCACCTCCTCGTCCACGACGAGCTGGCCGGTCGCCACCGCATCGAGGGGAGTTCGGTCGGCGAGCGCCTGTACGTCGGCGACAGCCTCCCCGCCGTCGACGCCCGGCCGGATCGTGTAGTCGATCCGAGCGCTCCCTCGATCCGCGGCGAGGTAGCCGCGCGCCTGCCCCTCCGCGGGCGAGGCCAGTATCTCGTCGTACACCTCGTCGACGTTGCGGTCGGGAACGCCCGTCCCCAACCGATCGTTGCGCTCGACGGTCTCCCGGAACGCGGGGTCCGCCTCCGCGTGATCGTCGATGACGGTCACGATGCTTGTCGACTCGGCCCGCCGGTCGTCCGTCGTCTCGAAGGTGTCCGGCGGATTACGAGTGGTGCGATCGATGAGCTCGAGGCTGTCGTCGTCACGAACCGACTGGTCGACGTACAGGGTTACGGAGCCGATGAAGTCCTGCTCAAACTCCTCCTCGAACAGCGTCAACACCTGGAGGAACGTGTACTGGGTCGGCGCAAACGGCTCCGGCAACTGCGTGTACGCGTCCAGTCGGTCCTGGTCCGGGAAGAACGCCTCCTCGGAGAACTCGGTGTCGACGCCGGTTCCGTAGACGCCACCGGCGGCCCCGCCGACGAGCACGAGGAGGACGACCGCGACCGGGGCGATCCGCGAGAGGTCGACGCCCACGTGGAGCACGCTACCGAGCCGCGATCCGCCTGACCCGAGCGGCGTGGTTCCGAATTCCGGGATCGGGAGTCGCGTCCGCCCGCGATCCACGAGCACCTTCGCTGCGGGAAGGTAAATCCCGAACACCAGCAGGGTGAACACCATCCCGACGGCGGCGACGATCCCGAAGTCGCGGTTCGGTTCGAACGGGCTCACGACGTTCGCGAGCAGACTCATCACCGTCGTGATCGTCACGAGGATGAAGGCGATCAGCAGCTGATCGGTCGTTATCCGCATCGAATCTCCGATCTCACCCCCGTCCAGTCGCTCCTCGCGATACCGGTTGATGATGTGGATCCCGAAATCGATCCCGACCGCCAGAAGCAGCGGGAACACGGTGATGAGCGAGTCGGAGAAGGGGATCCCCGCGTATCCCATGAACCCGAACGTCCACAGCACGGACATCCCGAGCGCGGTGAGCCCGAGCGTCATGTCGATCGGGTCCCGGTAGGCGAACAGTAGGAAAAGCAGGATAAAGAGGAGTGCGGCGGGGAACACGATGATCGCGGTGTCGGTCAGCAGCGCGGCGATCTCGTTTTGAAGTATCCCGTCGCCGAAGAGAATGACGTTGTCGCCCGCCTCCGAACCCGGAACCGAGTCGACGACGCCGACGCTGCGCGTCTGTAGCTCCTCGACGCGCACGCTCGTGGCCGATTCCGGCAGGTCGTAGGTGACGCCGACGATCGCGGTCCCGGCGCGCTGGGCGGTCGGGTTGTAGTCGGCGGACACCTGTGCGCCCACCGCGCCCGCGGCGTCCGCCTCCTCGATAGCGGCCGCGAGCTCGCGCGGCGTCGCCTCCTCGACGGCGTCACGCTGTTCGGCGGCGGTCTCCGCCGTGGGATCGAGTCGGGTCGCGATCGCGTTCGCGTGGCTCGATGTCGATCCCACGCGGAGCGTCGATCGCGTCTCCAGTCTGTGTTGTGTCTCCAAGATCCGCACCAAGGCGGGCCGGGAGAGCACGTTGTCGTCGGAGACGATCAACTGGGCCGAGGTGGCCGCACCGCCGATCGACGACTCGAACTCCTCGTCGATGTCGTCGAGGGCCTCTTGAGCGGGGATGTCCTGCGTGAACTGGTCCGCGCCGGCCGCGGTCGTGACCGCGACCACTCCCCCGATGGCGACGAGGCTCACGACGACGAAGAGCGCGACGACGACGGCCGGCCGGTCGGTGACGGCCGCGTCGACGCGCTCGACGAACCGATCGGCGGCGGTCACGGTCGCCCCTGTCGACCGTTACCCCGCCGTTGCTCACGACCGGGGTGATCGATCGGATCCCTGACGGGTCTAGTCATCGGGTTACGACTCTCGACCGCGGTACCAGACCGCCCCGCCGCCGACGGCAACGAGGACCAGAACCCCGATAACGATCGGAACGATCGGGAGTCCATCGTCGTCATCGACCGGTTCGGTCACGTCGATCGGGTACTGTGTCACGTCGGAGATCCGGTCGTTCCCACGCTCGTCGTCGTACCGGAAGTCCAGCTCGACCGGATACGTTCGCTCGTTCGCGCCCCTGGCCGCCGCGACTTCGAACCAGATCTCCGTCGACTCTCCCGGTGCGAGCTCGTCGACGAACGCGTCGTCCTCGACGGCCGTCAGCGGGCTATCGGCGTACAGTCCCGCGTTTATCGACGAGAGAGATTCCGGCCGCTGGTTCGTTATCTCGAAGGTGACCCGTCGGGTCTCGCCCGCCGGGATCGACGTTCCGTCGGAAGAGACGTCGAACTCGGGCCGACGCGGATCGACCTGAACGCGATCGCTCGACGAGGCGGTCATCGTCGCGTCGCCGGCGGTGTACTCCACCGTGAACCGGACCTGTCGCGGTCCGGGGTCGGCCTGGCCGCTCACGTCCGCGTCGAACGAGAAGTCGACCGACTCGCCGTCCGCCAGATCGGGAAGGGCGTATCGGTCCTCGCCGAGGCTGACCCGAGCGCTCTGCGGTTCGGCGACCAACACGGCGTCCTCGACCGCGAGCGGTCCGTCGTTGGATATCGTCCCCGAGACGGTCCCGGAGTAGCCGACTTCGAGTGTCCCCTCGACGTCAGCGACGTCGAACGATTGTTCCGGGATCGGCGTCACACCGACGCGGGAGGCCGGCGACGTCGTCTCGGTACCGTCGCGGTTCCGGTACTCGACGGTCGACCGGAGCACGTAACGCTCGCTCGCGAAGTCGGGACCGACCGTCGAGTCGAACGTCACGGTCCGGTTCTCGCCCGGTTCCCAGTCGCCGACGAACACGTCCGAACCGGCCCCCTCGACGCCTAGTTGTACGCCGCTGCCCGAGGCGGTTCCGGAGACGACCGCGTCGCGAGCGGTCTCCTCGCCCACGTTCTCCAGCGTCGCTCGAACGTCGCCGTCCCCGCCGACCTGCGCGTCGGTTTCGGCGTCGACGAACGCGAACCGAGCGCCGTCGTCGACGACGACGGTGACGTCGAACCGGTCGGTTCCTCGTCGGTCGTTGTGGTTGGTGGACTCCGGAAGCACCTGCGCGGTGAACCGGTACCGTGCGGTCACCTCGACGTCGTACTCGCCGTCGGGCGTGTCGTCGGGAACGGCGATGTCGATCGGAACCGACGTCGGCGCGCCCGTGGCGACGTCGCCGACGGCGATCGTCCCGGATTCGACCTCGATCGGATCGTCATCGTCCGCCTCGGCCTCCAGCCGGAGCCCCCGGGCGGTCGTCACGCGTGGGTCAAGCTCGTTGCCGAAACGCATCTCGCCGGTGTTGAGCACGTCGACGGTGACCTGCGAGGTCCCGCCCGTCGGGACGGTCGGCTGGGAGAGGAAGAGATCCAACGCGGGCGATCCGCGGACCTGACCGCCACTGCCGCCGGCCTGTGCGATCGGACCGTCATCGTCCGCGAGCGCCATCGTCGTACCGGCGTCGCCGTCGGCAGCCGGGTCCGCGTCGGCGATCGGGTCCGCAGCGACTCCCGCGAACGCCATGCCGGCGGCGAGAGCGAGGAGACAGCCGGCGGCGAGCACCACCAACACCGATCCTCGTCGCCGAGTTCGCTCCGTCATGGGTGGCCCCCGAACGCGATCCGTCCGAAGGGGCGGTCCGCAGACGAACCGGAGGATCCCCGCGATCCCGACCCCCCGGTTCCGCAGAATCGAGTCATACGGTCGTCTCGGCTTCCCGACTCATAAGCATGTTGAATGAACGTTCAATCAAGAGCGATATATGCCCCGGCGTAGTACGTCGGGCATGGAGGATCCGTTCGCGGAGCCGACGGACACGCGCGAGGCCATCCTCGGGGCCGCGTTCCGGGCGCTCTGCGAGCACGGCTACGCCGACCTCACGATCAAACGGATCGGCGAGGAGTTCGAGAAGAGCCCCTCGCTCGTCTATCACCACTACGATGGAAAAGACGAGTTGCTGGTGGACCTCCTAGAGTACCTGCTCGACGGTTTCGAGTCGGCACTCGCCGCTGACGCCTTCGATCTCTCCCCACGGGCACGTCTCGACGCGTACGTCGCGGCGATGACCGACCCGACCTCCGTCGACGCGGAGCACGCGCCGGACGCTCGGTTTCTCACCGCCGTCGTCGAACTGCGCGCACAGGCGGCGACCGATGCGGCCTACCGAGCGCACTTCGATCGCAGCGACCGAGTGTTCCACCGGTTCCTCGAACGATCGGTCCGCGAGGCGGCAGTCGCCGTCCGCACGGACGACCCCGCTGACCCGCGTGACGGTGATGACTCCGCTGACCCGCGTGAGGGGGACGAGTCGGTCACGCCCGCCGAGGTCGCCGCCACCCTCCAGGCCCTCTCCTCCGGTGCGATGCTCCGGTGGGCGACGACGAACGACCGGGACTGGGTCGACGACGTCGGGCGGGGGATCGATCGCTACCTCTCGACGACGCTCCCGAGCGTCGACGCCGACGCTTGACGGCCCCTGACGCTTGACGGCCCCTGACGCTTGACGGCCCCTGACGCTTGACGGGTCCCGACGCTTGACGGTGGCTCCTACCGTTCGGTGACGCCGTCCGAGTCCATCCGGCTCACCTCCTCTTCGAGCCACTCGCGGAGCCACCGCACGCGTTTGATCCGCTGGTGGGCGATGCTCTCGGCAGTGTCGGAGACGACGCGATCGGTGTGATCGTGTCCTCGGTCGAGGACCCGGTCCACCATCTTCGCCGAGTCCATGTGGGTCCGCGACTCGTAGCCCATGCGTAACAGCATCAGGACGGCTCCGTTCGCACCGACCTTGTCGAGCACGTCGGCTTCGATCAGACAGCGGCTTTCCAGTGGCACGTCCGCGAGGTCGCCGGTGTACGAGTGGTCGACGACCGCGCTACACACCTCCTCGATGAACGACTCGGGGTAGTTCCCGCGACTCCGGAGGTACTCGCGGGCGACGCGCGCGCCGGCCTCGGCGTGGACGTCCTGTTCCGCCTCCAACTTGGCGACGTCGTGAAACAGCGCGGCCACGCGGACCACGTCGACGTCGGCACCCTCGGCCTCGGCGATCTCCGCCGCGAGGTCGACGACGTTGAGGATGTGGTTGAACCGGTAGTCGGCCGAGTGCCAAGGGTACCACCGCATCCGGCCGCCGTCCTCTTCGCTTTCGACGCTAGCGGCGAGGTAGTCCCTGACGAACCCCTTCATCTCCTCGAAATCCTCGTCCGCCACCTCCGTCTCCTTAATTTCGACGCCCACGGGGACCACCTCGGGCGAAAAACTCGTGATTCATTACCGTAACCGAGGAGCGTTTCGTTCTTAGTCGTTACGACGACCCGTGACGGAGGATCGAGCGCCGACAGGCGGCCGGAGCGCGTTCCGGATCGATCGACTCCGCATGGGCCACACACGGGGGATCGGGGACACCGTCGAACCGGGGGTTTTTCCATCGTCCCGCGCGGACCCTCCGGATATGGGAGAGCCGACGTCCCGCGTTGCCGTGATCGGAAACGGGGGGCCGGCGTGCCGTGTCCGTCGAGCGATCGAGGAGGTGGGAGCCCAGCTCGTCGACCGAGCGACCGCCAATGCGATCGTTGCGGTCGGCGACGACGCGATCCGTGACGCGCTCGTCGGCGAGTCGGAGTCGTCCGCACGGTCGAGCGACCGTCCGGTCGTTCCCCTCCGAAGCGGGACGGGATCAGCGGGTACCGGCCACGTCACGGACAGGATCCGAGGGCTCCTCGACGGGACGGACCGACGAGTTCCGTATCCGGTGTTGGCCGTCGAGACTGACGGAGAGATCGTCGACAGAGCCGCCTTCGACGTCGCGTTCGTGACCGACGAGCCCGCCCGGATCTCGGAGTACGCGGTCGAGATCGACTCGAACCGGTGCGAGTCCTTTCGAGCCGACGGGGTCGCCATCGCGACGCCGCTGGGGAGCGAGGGATACGCGAACGCCGCCGGCGGACCGGTGATCACTCCGGACGGGGGACTCGCGGTCGTCCCGATCGCGCCGTTCACGACGCGGAGCGACACGTGGGTCGTTCCGGAGGGCGTGACGCTGTCGGTGGAACGCGAGTCCGAGGCGGTGTCGCTCGTCGTCGACGGCTCGCGGCGCGATATCGTGGTACCTGGACGGTCGGTTCGGGTGGCTATCACGGACCGAGTCGACGTCGTTCCGGACCGGACCGCGGTCGCTTCCCAACCCTCGGGTTCGAGTCGAGCGGGCGCTACCGATCGGAAAGGTTCTAATAACTCGTGACCGGAAGTGTGGACATATGGATCCACTGCAGTTCCTCGTTCCCCTGGACTGGCTGTCGGTCGTCGGGCCGATGTTGCCGTTCGCGATCCTCGTGATGGCGATCGCGAACCTCGCAACCCGACACGTCGCTCATAAACGGCACGTCGAGCAGGGGCAAAACGGGGACAGCGTCGACTCGTACCGACCACACGCGTTCACGAACGTCGGGCTCCTGTTGTTGAGCGCTCTCTTCGCGATCCACGCGCCGACCGGGGGAACGATCCTCTCCATCGTCGTCGTGACGATGCTGGTCGCGGACCTCTTCGAACTGGAATCACGAAACGTCGAGGCTCGAAACGACATGCCGATCGAAGCACCCAAAAGTTCGATCGTCGCCTCCGCGCTCGTCCTGTTGTACGCGGCCTACTACGCGCTGTTCTTCGTCGTCGCCGACGTGTGGAGCGGCTCCGTGGTCGCGTAGCGCTTTCGACCCCCCGGACGTAATGTTCGGGGCGCTAACGGCCCTGAATACGTCGTTGCTGACGGCTGTTTATAAACGGTTGCCGGCGTAGCAGGGACTCACCCGTCCGCACATACGCCGTTGCCGGCGGAACACCAGGAACGCTGTCAAAGCCGGAATCACAGGGTGCCAGCTGCCGGAGAACAGTACTCGCCGTACGTCCGCGTCCGTACCGGAGCACCCGGACGTGTTACCACTGGCAGTATAAAACAGTACCCCGTCAGAAACGGACGGAACCCGCAGTCAACTCGGAGGAACTCAGTTCGCGGCGTCCTCGGCCATCGATTCGCGGAGCTGTCTCCCGGCCGGGAGCAGGACCCAGAACACGGCCGGGCCGATGAACATCAGCCAGAAGAACGCGTCGCCGGCGAAGACCCCGACGCTATCGTACACGGACTCGACACCCTGTGTGGGGCCGAACAGCTGAGATATCTCGTAGTACGAGGGCGTCCGGTACCACCCGCCGAAGGTGATCCACCCAAGCCCCCCGAGGGCGAACAGGGCCAGCCCTTTCATGAACTCGTCTGCCATACGTTATCCTTCGCTGGTGTCCTCTTGAGCCTTTCCCATTCCCTGAGCTCTGAACCGCGTTCCGAGGACGTACACCGCCGTTCCGAGCAGTATCAAACCGATCCCCACGATCGCGAGCAACGCGGTCAACACGCCCTCCTCGATCCCGAGACCGATCGTTTCGAGAACGTACACGATCGTCGTCCGGATGAAACTCACCTGTAGCGTCGCGGCGTCGACGAGCGTGAAGCCGATGAAGTACGCGACCACCGCAGCGAGCGTCGAGAAGGTGGTAACGGTTTTGTACAGACGAAGCGGCACGACGATCTCGCGGCCGTCCGGGCCGACCCGTGGGCCGACGGGTTCGTTCCGAGGGTCGTCACGGTCATCCGTCGCTATCGGATCCCCGGTCTCGTCGGTCGCCTGAAACCGCTCCTCGTTGCCGGTATCGGACATGGAAGTGGTATGTGGATGGTGTGGTGTGGAACCGAGAGGTGCCTGCTACTTCGGCGGGCGGAGCATGTAGTACCGACGGTTAAGGTCGTACATGTACCCCTCACGCAGCGTCTTCAACACCGCGTAGGTGATGACCGCGCCGATGACCGGCAGCAGGAACACGAGGTTCAACAGCAGGTCGAGCTCGATGGGCACGAGGTTCTGGATGGCGAGCACGCCGAGCGTGACCGAGAAGATCACGCCCGAGACGCCGACGGCCGCCCAGAACGGCTCCTCGACCGGACGGCGGGCGCTCCCCTTGTTGAGGAACGGAACGAGCGTGATGACCCCGAAGATCACGCCGTGAGCGACGAGCCCGTACAGCTCGTCGGACATGACCTTCTCGCCGCCGAGAATCGCGAGCTCGGGGTTGATCGGGTCGAGGTGGAGCAGCCCGAACGACCAGTAGAGATACCAGTCGGGCAGGATGATCGCCGGGGTTGAACCGGGATTCGCCGGGTCACCGAAGTGCGGCGGGAGAATCGCCGACACGAGCAGCATGATCCCGACGAAGAAACTCGTAATGGCGAGGTTTCGGATCGTCTCGTGGGGCCATGCCGGAAAGCCCAACACGTCGCGTTCGACGTAGGTGGATTCCGCGCGCAGGTCCTCGTCCTCGCGGCGTGAGCGCTCGAAGTACTGATACGTGAGCCTTGAGAGCCCCTGTGACCGTTCCTTGCGGTCGGTCCACGTCGGGGTCTCGTCGTCCGGCGGCACCGTGGCCGGCGGGCCACCGTCCGTCCGTGCTTCCTCGTCGGTTCCGCCGTCAGTGACCGCCCGATCGGCGTCCGCCGCGTCGGTCGGTGTGGTTGTGTCGTCGGTCATTGTATTAGTGCGGCTCCGCGATGCCCTGCACCCAGACGATGCCGACGTGGAGCGCGATGAGCGCCGTCACCACGAACGGCAGAACGAACACGTGCAGGATGTACATTCTCACGAGCGTCGCCTGTCCGAGAGTGAACCCCCCGAACATGAGCTGTGCCGCCCACTCGCCCACGAGGGGCGTCGCGAGCGCCATCTCGACGCCGATCTGTGCCGCCCAGAAGGACAGCTGCTTCCACGGGAGGACGTATCCGGAGAACCCGAACAGAAGCGTCAGGCCAATGAGCACGATGCCGAGGATCCAGTTGACCTCACGAGGTTCCTTGTAGGAGCCGGTGAAGTAGACGCGCAGCATGTGGAGGAACACCGCCGCCACCATGAACTGGGCAGACCAGCGGTGGATGGAACGGAGCATGTGGCCGAACTGGACATCCTGTATGATCGCCACGATGGAGTTGTACGCCGCGGTCGGGTCGCCCTGCGCGACCGCGCCGGCAGTCGACGGGGAGTAGTAGAACCCGAGCAGCGCACCCGACACCGCCGCGACAAGATACGCGATGATCGACAGCGACCCGAGCGAGTACAGGGGGTACCAGTACCAGAACTTGTTGTCGAGGTCGTACTGTTCGGTGTGGCTTTTCGGCATCTGGAGGTTCGCACGGTAGTACATCGTCTCCAGTAGTTCGAGGTAGTCGACGATGCGTAGCCGCTTATCCAGCCAGATGAGCGTGGTCAGGAAGGCGGTCTCGATGACCGTCAGGTCCTGCGTTTTGAGCCACGCGTTGTGGTCCATCTCGTCGTTCTTTTTAAGGCTCATTGAATGATCACTTCTTGTAGTACGGGTAGACCGCCCGCTTGACGGTCTCGAGCGCGTCGGTCGTGTCGACGCCGACGCCGTCTTTGTCTTCCTCGCGGACGTACAGGTCTTCCCACTTCCGACGACGTTTCTTGACGATCATCACGTCGGGAAGGAACTCCTTCCGATACAACAGGAGGATGAACGCCAGATCGACGAATATCAGCGCCAGCAATGCGCCCATATACATGTTCCCGAACTCGGTCGACGCCCACCCGAACATCAGGCCGTAGACGAACAGGAACACGAACACGACCTCGATGATCGTGAGGAGCACGATGGCGATGGCCGCAGCGGTGCTCTCGCGAGCCGGCTCGTATCGGTGGATGTCGCCGTACGAGGATCCGCTCGAACTCATCTCCCACCCCCGTGGCCCGTATGTGCGGACTCGCCGTATTTCAACATGTAGAACGTGAACACGAACGTGAGGACGATCCCGAACATCGAGGCGATACCGACCCAGTGTGCGTGGATCGGGATGCCGGAGTCCGCGAGGTCCTCGGGCCATCCGGTGTTCGGACTGTCATCGATGAGGGCGACGTCATCGCCGACAGCGATCGCGCCGAACATGTCCACGCCACGGTGAGGAGTACAGACGTAGCCGGTCCGACCGCCCTCTTCGAACGTGTGCTCGTACTCGTGGCCGGCCTCGTCGACCGGGCTCCCACTGTCGAGGTCGTGGGTGTTCTCGAAGTCGGTGTTCTCCTCGTCGGTGACGACGTTGTGGCCGCCGCCCTCGCCGGTCCACTCCCAGACCACCGTCGTTCCCTCGTCTATCCAGATGCCGGCCGGGCCGAACGCGAGGTTACCGCCGTTTCCGCTCGCGCCGACCTCGACCCGTACCTCGTCCTCGCCGCGAAGGTCCTGAAACCCTCCGTCGACGCCGCCGAGGTACCCCTCGAAGTCGGGCTCTCCCGCCCCCTGTCCGGCGACCGATCCGGCCGCCGCACTTGAGGCGGCGAGGGCGGCGGTGGCACCGCCGGCCGTTCGCACGAAGTCCCGCCGTTTCATACAGTCTCACTCAGGACGGGGCGCGCTTAAACCCACCGACTATAACCGTTCGCGTGGAGTCACGTAGGCAGCCTGAAACACCTGAATTCGACTGTTTCAATCCGTGTCGGTATCGTCCGTTACGACCTCTCCATCGACCGGGACGAAGTCGGGTCGCTCTTCCGCCTCGCGGAGGGCGCGAAGCCGGTTTCGATACTCCTCCGAGCGGAAGCGATCGGAGAGTCGCGCGTTCGCCACCATCGCGAACAGGAACACCCCGACGAACAGGAACAACAGCCCGATAGCGGGAGCGATGATCCCGCCCAGACCGAACAGCACGCGTGCCCCGATGAGAACGACTCCGGCGATCAGCTGTATTGCGGCGACGACCTGGATCATCAGGTTGCCGAACTCGCCGGTTCCCTCCGGAACGGTATCCGGATGCGGAAGCGACCAGTCCTCGGGGGGTTCGGGGACCTCGTACGACTCCATGGCCGCCAGCGCGACGATCGGCTCGACGTCCCGGAGAACGGTCCCTCGCCCGCTCACCTCGCCGCTCGGGCGGATGATGGCGTACCCCTCGTCGGAGTAGACGACGATCCGCTCCTCGCCGTCCTCGCGCACGCGTTCGAGCAGTCCGAACACTTCTCGTCTAGCGATCCGCGACTTCAGCTCCGCCTCGACGCGTTCGAGCAGTCGAGCGCCGGTGATCCACGTGTCCGGGTCGAACGCGGCATCCCACTCCTCGGCGCTCATCCGCGCCATGTCTTCCGGCCCGAAGTCGTCGAAGTCGTACTCGGAGTCCACCCGCTCGCGGAGCGCGTCGAGCTCGGTTCCGTCGCCGTCGGTTGCTCCCGCGTCGGAACCGACCGCTCCTCCATCCGAGCCGTCGCTCTCGGGACCGCTTGACTCGGCCCGGTCGTCGCCACCCTCGTCGGGGTCCGATCGAGTCGGAGTGTCCTCCATCGAATGGCGGTACGTACTCCGGACGCTAACTGTTTTCGTCCGCCGTCGAGGTGTGGGAATCGACGACTGGAGTCAGGATGCGCGCTCGGATCGGGGGGCTTTACGCGCTCCGGGCCTACCGTCCGATATGGTCGACGAGTCGGTGATCGCGGCGGTGGCCGGGCTCTCGGTAACGGCGAGTCTTCCGTTTCTCCTGTACGGGGCGTGGATCATGATCGACGCGGAAACCGTCACGTGGAACGTGTTGACTCACCATCTCAAGTACATCACCGTCGGACTCCTCCTGACGACCGTTCCGATACTCACGTGGATGCTTCCGCGGATCCTCGGACAGTTGACCGGCGACGCCGTGATCCACGCGTTCTTCGGGCTTCAGGCGTACGCGCTGCTCGTCTTCGCGCTCACCGGTATCGTCCGAATCCTTCAGGCGAAGCGAAACGCCGACGCGTACAACGACCCGGACGTCGACATCGACGAGATCCACGAGAACATGGGCCACTGGCGGAGTCGCCTTCGCGTCGGCGTCGCCGGGTTCATGATCCTCTGGATCTGCGCGTGGCTAACGGGTCTCTACCGGTTTTACGTCCTCCATCTGGTTCCGCTTCTGTCCTGACGGACACCGGCTTCTCGATCGACTCGGTTTCGACCGTTTCTCCGACCGACAGGTTCAATCCGGGTTTGCCCTTACGGACGGTATCGTGGCAGTAACGTTCGACCTCTTCGGTACGCTCGTGGACGCCGACTATCCGGCCGACCCGGCCGAGGTCGTCGCACGCGAACTGGAGTCCCGCGGCGTCGTCGTCCCGGACGACTGGCACGTCGCGTACGGCGAGCGGCACGTCGACGCCCCCGAGGGGGCGGAAACGCCGCTTCCGGCACACGTCGCACACGCGCTCGGCTCCCGCGGCGTCGACGCCAGCGAGAACGTCGTCCGACACGCCGTCGTCGCGGCGTTCGACCCGGAAGTAACACGACGGGAAGGCGCGTTGACTGCGGTTCGAGACGTCGCCGAGCAGGGACCGGTCGGCCTCCTCTCCAACTGTGCGGTACCGGAACTCGTCTCGAAGACCCTGATCCGCGCCGGGCTCCGCGGCGAGTTCGACGCGGTGACGACGAGCGTCGGCTGCGGGTGGCGGAAGCCACATCCGAAGGCGTTCGAGGTCGCCGCCGACGCGCTCGGCGTCGCGCCCGCGATGCTGGTACACGTGGGCGACGACCGGGCGACCGACGGCGGGATCGTCGACGTCGGGGGTCGGTTCGTCGACGTGACTGAAACGCCCCTTTCGGCGGTCGCGGCGGAGCTCGAAGCCGAGAGTCGGTGACGCCGCGTTTCGTTCGCGCCCTATTCGCACGCCCACGACTCCGCTATCCGACCGTCAGCCGCCAGCTTGTCAAGGTGTGCCCGGACCGTCGCGCGTGCGAGGTCCTCGACGCCCGTCAGGTCCTTCTCGTAGGCGGCGTCGACGACGCCGGCGAGGTCGGTCGCGCCGCTCTCGACCGCGTCGAGCACCGCTCGCTCGCGCTCCAGCCGGTGGTCGATCAGTCGCTGACAGGTCGCGGTCGGGTCGTCGATCGCGGGCCCATGACCGGGATACAGCCGGTCATAGTCGGCGTCGTGGACGCGTTCGAGACTGTCGAGATACGCGTGGAGATCACCGCCGGGGCCGCCCACGACGACGCTTCCCTCGGCGACCGCCAGATCGCCACAGAGGAGTTCCCGCAAAGGGTCATCACCGTCTCCGGACCCGCTGCCGCCCTCGACCGCGAACGCGACGTGATCCGGCGCGTGTCCGGGCGTGTCGACTGCGCGGACGTCCGTCGATCCGAGCGTCTCCCCGCCGCGGAACGTCGCGTCCGGATCGATCCCCGTCGCCTCGCGGAACCGGTCGACGTGTGCCGCGTGCGCGTACACGGTCGCTCCGGTCGACTCGGCGTAGGCGGCGACGCCGCCGACGTGGTCCGAATGGCTGTGGGTGACCGCGACGGCGTCGACCGCGTCCGCGCCGATCCGGTCGAGCGCGGCGTCGAGCGCGTCGCTCTCGGCAGCCGGGTCGATCAGAAGCCCGTCGGCGAGGTAGGCGTTCGTCGTCCCCGTCGGCGCGCGGGTCTCGACCGGAACCTCGATCCGCGTCACTCGGGACGGCATCAGTCGGTCCGGCCGAGCGGCGACCGCGCGGCCAGCCCTGGCCCCGACCCGGGGCGGTCCCGGCCGGGGATCGGTACGTCGGTGTCGCCGCCGACCGCGAACCGCGAGAGGTCCGTGACGCCCGCGTCCACGTCGGCGACCGTCTCGTAGGGGCGGCCGACGACGACGTCGCCGGCTTTGTTCCGGTTGATCCCGGGAATCGCGGTGAGCTCGTTCATCGACGCCGCGTTGACGTCGAGCGGGTAGGGAACCCCGGTGACGGAGCGGTAGCCGTGGTCCGTGATCGCCACGTCGATGGCGGTGCCGAGTTCGCGTTCGCCCGGTACTGCGACGAGGAGCGCGTAGGTGCCGAGCTGACGGCCGAACGTCTTTCCGTCCTGATGGTACTCCAGATGGACGTCCGGGAGGACCGTCCCGGGCGGGACCACGCGGTCGAGCATCGGATTGTCGATGGTCTCACGGACCTCGCGTTTGTACGTCTGGAACTGGTCTTTGTGTTCCTGTGCGATGTCCGCGCCCGTCTCGGCCATCTCCGTGCCCGCGAACGCCATCACCTGCCGGATGTTGATCCGCCGGACCATCAGCCCCTCGTCGTAAACGCTCTGTAAGAATCGCTTGTTGTGCTCGTAGGTCTCCGCCCGCTCGCCCGCGAGCCCGTGGACGAGGTTGATTCCGGGGAGCAGTTTTGGCAGACGCGGCGAGGCGTCGGGACCGGTCGAGGGGCCGTATCGCCGGTCGTCGTCGGGGCCCGGAACGCCCCCCGCGCCGGCCGGCTCGTCGCCCGGTCGCCACCCGCCCTCCTCGTTGACGACGCGGACGGCCTCCAGACACTCCTCGGCGGTGACGAGCAGGTTGTTCTGCTCCTGTACGACGGGGTCGGCTGATTCGAGGCCGAACGCGGCTGTATCGCCCGGCGTGTTGTGCTCGGCGATGACGCGGATCGCTTCCCGGGACGCTTCGGGGTAGTCCGTAATTGTCACCGGATTCATGTTGTCGAGGTGGAGCGTTTCGAGGTCGGGCGCGACGGCCCGAATGCCGCCGTACAGCTCCTGAAGTGCGTCCGGGTTCGGGGCCTCGCCGTCGCCGCCGAAGGCGAGGATGTCGGCCTGTCGGCCGAGTCGGAAGTGTTTGACTCCCCGATCCGAGAGGGCGTCGACCTCGTCGACGACCGACCGCGCCTCGCGGAACGCCGGGTCGCCGTAGAGCGGCTCCGTACAGAACGAACAGCGGTACGCACAGCCGCGGGAGGTCTCCATCTCGCAGATGAGGTAGTCGGGGTGGTTGGGGTGGTGTTCGACGACGAACGCCCCGTTTGCGGCCCACTGGTCGACCTCGGCGTTGGTCCGCATC
Source organism: Halorubrum alkaliphilum (assembly GCF_017873815.1). Classification (GTDB taxonomy): domain Archaea; phylum Halobacteriota; class Halobacteria; order Halobacteriales; family Haloferacaceae; genus Halorubrum; species Halorubrum alkaliphilum. Next base: position 66,583 of record NZ_JAGGKQ010000015.1, read on the forward strand.
CGGTTGCCGAACCCCTCTAACCCCTCCCGAACGAGGTCGTGGGCGGCGGCCTCGACGTCGCCTTTCGCGACGAAGTCGTAATCGAGATCGTCACGCTCCATGTCCTGTGCGCCGGCGTTCTCCTCGCCGACGCCGAACCGGACGGGGCCCCCCAGCAGGGTGACGCCGTCGGCGGTCCAGCCGAGCTCGCGGACCTCGTCGGGTTCGGCGGGGGTGCCGCCGACGTAGCTTCCCGGAACGGTCATCCCACCGACGTAGACGAACAGGTCGGCGTCGGCGACGTCGGCGTGTTTGTTCCGGTCCTCGCGGAGTTCGTCGATGGTGTGGTAGGTGATTTGTGCTTCGGGGACGCCCGCGTCGACGAGCGCGCCGGCCGTGTACCGCGGGTACGTCGAGACGTACGGCGGCACGCCGAAGTGCGCCGGCTCGTCGACGTAGCCGTCGACGATGGTGACGGAGAGGTCGGCCGGGTCCGGCGGCAGCGAGCCCCGGCCCGACGCGGGCGAATCGGTCATGATGGCCACGTACTCGGCCGAGACGGAAAACGCGTGCGGATACGCCGGGTGCCCGCTCCGCGCCGCGTGATTTATATTCTGGGCAACTGGATCGGCCCATATGCCCCCGAATGAGCCCTCCCGCCGGCAGCGACTCGGTAGCTACGTCGTCATCGGGCTGTTTTGCGTGTACGGCGTCGCCCAGTTCGTCGCTGCCGACCCCCAACCATGGGGGGTCGCCGCCGGCTGGGCGGCGGCCACTGCCGTCGTTCTCGGACCGATCGCATGGCTCGCGCGTGACCGAATTCCGCCGGAGCGTCGGGAGACGCTCGGGTACGTCGCGGCCGGTGCGGGTGTCCTCGTCGCGTCCATCTGGCTCGGGGTCGCGCTCGCGTTCGCGCCGAGTCTCTTCCCGTACGGCCCCGGGTTCCTCGTCGGCGTCGTGCTCGGGTGGATCCTCGTCTGCCTCGCGGAGCGGACGGTGGTTCCGGAGCAGCTCCGCGGCGCGAGTATATAACCCACGTCGGGTGGGGCGTCCGAAGTCGTCGGACGGTTGCTTTCTAACCGATCCGAGTTCGGACCACCGCTACGACACCTCGAACCGCGCTAGCGACCGCGTAAGGCGTATATATACCCTTCGAGCGCGACGGTTTCCCAATCGACCCCGTCGGTCGCAACGGAATACCCGTCCGCCGCCGCCGCGTACGCCCCGAGACAGGCGGCGACCGCGTCAAGGGCGTCCCCGCCGTCGTCATCGACGATCCGATCGACGAGGTTCTCGGATTCTTTATAACCCACGTCGCTCTCCGAAGCCAGCCCCTCGGCGTTTCGCCGGCGTCGCGTCGTCTCGGCGGCACTCGATCCCTTATAATCCGTTCGGCAGAGGCCGAGTGCGTCGAGCACCGCCGCCGGATACGTCTCGACGAGCGTCGGGCGGGACCGTCGGATGCCGTTACTGGTCGCGTCGGCTCCGTCGTTCGCGACCGTGTCCATCGGCTCGACGCGGACCGCGTCGACGACCGGCGCGAGCACGTCGCGCATGCCGTAAAAGGAGATCGTGTCCGCAATGAAGCCGTACGGCGAGCGCGCGCCGACCGCGCCGTCCGTCTCACGCTTGTCGTAGGTCCCGTCACCGTGCTCATCGGTCAGTTCGACGCACCGTTCCGCGAAGGCACGGACCGGATCGTCGCCGTCGGCGCCGGTGTCATCGTCGGCGTCGCCGTCGGTGTCGCCGTCGGTGTCGACGTCATCGTCGGCGGCGTGGTTGTTTATAAGCGTATCCGGGAACCCGTTGATAACTGATCGCCACGAGTCGTGACCGGTTTCCTCGACGATGAATCGTGGGAGCCCGAACGGGAAGTCGAGGCCGACGACCGTGCTCTCGTCGAGCTCCCGGATCCACTCCGCTAACGCCCGGAGAGCGTCGTCGCGGCCGGCGGACGGAGGGTCCGCGAACTCGACGAGGGGTTCGACGCTCTCGATCCGGAGTTCGCCGTCGGCGATCGTTCCGGCCGCGACCCACGTCTTCGTGCCTGCGTCGCGGGCGGCAGCGCTGAAATCGACGCCGTAGACGCGCGTCGCGTCGACGGGTCGACCGGCGTCGGACATTATCGATCGGTGCGCGAGTCAGCTCATGAAGCTGTCGGTGGAGCGGTGGGTCGACCACCGAGGCTAACGTTGATTAGTCGCGCGGCCCTACCGTCCAGTATGCCTGCCACGAAGGAGGTCGAGTGTCTCGACGACGAATGCGACCTCGACATGTTCGAGAACCACTACACGTACGACGTCCCCGACGACCACGCCGTCGCCGATCTGGCGTGTCCGTACTGCGGCGGAAGCCAACTCGCCGAGATCGAGGTCTAACGCCGTGGCTCGAATCGTCGACACCGGTCGGTCGGTCGTTCGTCGGGCGCTCGAAAAGGTCGGTCGCGGGTGGAGCAAGATGCAGGAGCGCCGCCCGCTCTCGTACGACCTCCTCGAAAGCGACGACGCCTACCTCGTCGTCTTCGACGCCCCGGGCGTCCGCGGCGAGGACGTCCAAGTGAAGTTCCTCGATCACACCGTCGAGATCCGGCTCGACCGGTTCCGCGACTTCTATGACGGCTTCGATCTGCTCTTTCCCGGCCGCGGACTCACCCTGTCGAGCACCGCCGAACTCCCCTCGGACGCGAACGTGACGCCGCAGGGGGCGACCGCCACGCTCACGCGGAGCGGGACGCTCGAGGTCGAGATTCCCAAGGACGGCGCGGCCGACGACGTGACCGTCGTCGAGGAGGACGACGAGGACGACCGAACGGACTGACAGCGCTCACCCGCGACCGCTTCCGAGCCCCTCTCCGCGACTACTCCTCGCGACTCCGCACCGTCATTCCCTCCCGGATTTCGAAGGAATCGTCGCCATCGAACCGCTCCGGATCGAACGCGTCGATCCACGGTGACCCCGAGAACGACCCGGGCTCCTCGGAGAGTGACGCAATCACTCCCTCTGCGACGTGTTCGCCTATGGCCGGCGCGCGCATGAAGCCGTGACCCTGCCACCCGGCAGCGACGACCACGCCACTGGCAGGCCCTCCGATCGGTCCGACGAGGGGGTCGCCGTCGGGGGTCGCCGTACACAGCCCGGCCCACGCCCGGTCGACGTCGGGGTCGTACCGTGCGCGCTCCCGGAGCACGTCCGAGACGTCGTCGACGAACCAGTCGTCGGCCTCGGAGTCGTACGCGTCCGGGTCGGCCTCGACCGGCTCGGTACCGTCGCCCGCGAGGAGCCCGGTCGGATGCGGCCGGAAGTACGCGCCCGCGGTCGCGTCGTACACCATCGGACCACCGTACGCGACCCGGCTCGTGAGCGCCTGTACGCGGTACGGCTTGACCGGAACGCGGATGCCCGCCGTCGCCAGCAGTCGTTCGGTGTGTGCGCCGGCCGCGACGACGACCGCGTCGAACGACCGGGTCGCGCCGTCGACGCGAAGGATCGGGGCTGCCCTCCCGTCGAACGCGACTTCGGTTCCCGTCTCGATCCGGACGCCCTCACGACGGGCGCGCTCGCCGATCGCGGCGACGTAGCTCGCAGGGTCACACCAGCCGGCCCCCTCCGCGACCGCGGCGACCGCGAGGTCGTCGGTCCGGAGCGGGAAGCGCTCCCCGAGGTCGGCAGGATCGACCACGGCCACCTCGCGGCCGTGCTCGCGCATGCGTTCGACCATCGCTGGAACCGCTGACGCGTCCGCGTCGCCCTCGCGGACCGCGATGACGTAGGGACGGGAAGTGAACGAAAAGCCCGGGAGGCTCCGGTCGAACGCGCGGAACCGTTCCATCGCGCGGGCCGCGAGCGCGGCGTCGACGTCCTCGGCGTACGCGTCGTAGAGCACGCCGGCCGCCCGGCCGGAGCTCCCGCTCGCGAGCTCGCCGCGGTCGTACAGCGTGACGGCCGCTCCACGAGCGGCGAGGTCGGCCGCGGCCGTGACGCCCACCGCGCCCCCGCCGACGACCGCGACCGTGGGGCTTCGCGTCGTCTTGTCGGTCATGTCTCCTCGTTCCCGCAGATCGGATAAAAACCGTCGCCTGCGGCGGGTCGGTTCCGCCCGAACCCACGCTTATCCGAGGAACTCGTCGAGTCCCCGGGCCGGGTAGCCGACGACGTGGTCGACGCCGGCCTCGCGGAGGTCGGCGACCCGGTCGCGGACGGTGTCGGGCGGGCCGACCAGCGCGAAGTCGCGGGCGGCTTTCGATAGGACCTCGCGGGTCCGTCCCGTCGCGGTCGCATCTGTTGTGTCCGACTCCTCGGATCCCGACCCGTCGTTCGTCGATTCACTTTCTTCATCGCGCTTCAGTGCGCGGGCGACCGGGCGGCGACGGGCGACGTAGTCGCCGACCGCGTCGAGGACGGCGTCCTCGTCGTCGGTGAGGACCGTCGGCGCGTACAACGCTATCTCGCCGTCAAACCCGGCGGCGCGGAGCGCTCGAACGTCGCGGTCGGTCGACCGCGAGAGCAGCTCGAACTGGGTGCCGCCGGCTGCCAGCGCGACGCGCTCGACGCCCTCGGTGCCGACCCACGCGTCGGGAGCCGACTTCCGGGCCGCCCCCAATCGCGGAGCGACCGCTCGCGACGACTCCGCCTCGTCGAGATACGCGCCGTGACCGGCGACGAGCACGCGCCGGGCGTCCGCCGGGATCCGGTCCAGAAGCGAGTCGTCGCCGAGCGGGTCGAACCCGTCGGCGCGGACCGGCGTGGTGACGTACAGCGTCGTCTCCGCGGCGATCGCCGAGAGCGTTCCGGCGTCGGGGAGGTGTTCACGCCCCTCGTAGTCGATCGCGACGCGATCGACCGGGAGGTCGGCCGCCCGCGAGACATCACACTCGGCGGGCTTGATCGCGGCGGCGTCGATCCCCGCGCGACCGACTGCCGTGTCCGCGTGGCTCGCCTCGTCGCCGTCGATCAACATCGTGTGGCCTCCGATCGGTGTCGACCGGTTGTGGAGCTGTTCACGTGAGTCCTCTCAGTACCATCGCGGAACGCGATCCATCGCTTGTACAGCCATGACAGCGGTTGATACCTTCTTGACTCAAGTAAACCCGTCGCGGCGCGGTAACATTAACCGGTAACATCGGTGTCTCCGGCCGTTCTTTAGGCATCGAGCCCGTATTAACAGTATGAACCAACTCGTGAACGGCGAGTGGCGAACCGATACGTACGAAACGACCGACGAGGAGGGAGCCTTCCAGCGAGGGGAGACGACCTTCCGGAACTGGATCGCCGGCAGTGACGTTCCCGACCACGTCGACGCCGAGCCGGACGAGCGGTTCCAGCCCGAGGCCGGCCGGTATCACCTGTACGTCTCGTACGCCTGCCCGTGGGCGCATCGCACGTTGGTAGCGCGGTCGCTGCTCGGACTGGAGGACACGATCGGGATCAGCGTGGTCGACCCGTGGCGCGGCGAGGACGGCTGGCAGTTCTCCCCCGAGAAGGAGGGGTGTACCCCCGACCACCTCCACGGAAACGACTACCTCCGGGAGCTCTACGTCGCCGCCGACCCCGACGCCACCTGCCGGGTGACCGTCCCCGTCCTCTGGGACACGAAGGAGGACACCGTGGTCAACAACGAGTCGCGGGAGATCCTCCGGATGCTCTCGACCGCCTTCGACGACCTCGGTAACGACGTCTCCCTGCTCCCGGACGCCGACGATACAGCGACGGTCGCAGACGTCGACGAGGTCATCACCGAGATCTACGAACCCGTCAACAACGGGGTGTACCGCGCGGGCTTCGCGACCTCACAGGCCGCCTACGACGACGCGATCGACGAGCTGTTCGACGCGTTGGACCACTGGAACGACCACCTCGCTGACCAGCGATACCTCGTCGGCAACTCGCTCACAGAGGCCGACGTCTGTCTGTTCACCACGCTCGTTCGGTTCGATCAGGTGTACCACACTACCCCCACTACTTTGAGAGAAATGCGCGACTCAATCACGGATTTCAGAACCGAACGGTGGCAGCGGATCCGTGATTATGAACACTTGCACGCTTACCTCCGGGACATATATCAAACGCCCGGCGTCGCCGGCACAGTGAACATGGATCATATCGTTGAGCACTACGGTTGCCCCGGCTCGCCGGACGGGTTCGATCCCCACCCTGTCGGTGCCGTTGATCTACAACTGGACGCATCCCACAACCGGGCGGAACTATCCCGGCCAACGTCACAGTAATCGCCGGCGGTTCGGCACCGATTCATCAAATGTAGCCGGTGTAGTCGGGGGGACCCCCCAACCTTCTTTTCTACAATATACTACCGCCTAAGACGGTTCTACTCTCTCACAATCACGAGTTTTACTTCACCCCCGACTACACCGACTACACCCCCAAGATACCGGTAGTTGAGTAGCCTTAGACGCTTGAATATCCGTAGTCGGGGGTTGAGGAGTGTAGTCGGTCGGCGAGCGGGATCGCCGGCGGAAAAGTAAGCGGGCGGTTACAACCGTTTTGAGAGTGACGGCTTCTTGCCGCCACGCTTGTACGATCCCGCGAAGACTTGCGGGCCTTGCCCCTATAGGACCTGTTCGGAAAATAAAGACAGGTGGTGAAAATCAATCTTCAATGTATATCTCGTACGATGCGGTCCCGTCAGGGAATATAATCACACGGAATACACCGCTCTGTTCAGCTGTGTGGGTGAATGATCCTTCGGTTTCAACGATTTCATTGAATACGTCATTTCCCCCCGGATCTTCCAAGATTACATCCGTTGCGAACCCCTCGCGGTTATCTATTTCAACCCGGATTGTTTGCCCTTGTTCAACGTCGATGTTATGAAGCGCGTCGTCAGGTGCCCTTACCGTTCCTGATTCCTCCGCGTCCAATCCAGAACAACCCGAAAGCATGGTCACGGACATGATTGATACACAGCCAAGATATTCTCGCCTTTTCATATTTCCAAATATTCAATCCGATCTACATAAGTCCTAATCATGTCCTCCAAACAGGTATGTATCCTATTTGCTTACGCTCACCGCAAAGGTTAGTATTCAGCCAGCAACTCCGGGATCGGATCGCCGTTCTCCTCGCGAATTTCTTTTTCACGTTCGAGGTCGGCTTCGTCTAAGGCTTCCCACAGCTCACACGCCGGTACTGGCGCGTTCTCTTCGGGGATTCCTTCCGGGGTGTGTTTGCCTACTGTGTCGCACGTCGCAACCGTGAGGTGTGGTTGATTACAGTAGGGTTCCGCGAGCATATTCGGCACAGCGATCACGAGGCTTTTCGGTCGCTGTTCTGGGAATTGTTGAACCGTTAGTTCCGGGTGTGGACTTTCATCCACGGTCGGATATTGACCCTCGTGATCGAAGTGGGTCATTTGGATCATAATAGGCGGTCCGTCGTCGTCGTCGCGCGGCTCAAGTTCTTCAAGCCGCCGTTCAATCTTTTTCTTACTCATTTGATTCGGTGGCTGTTTTGTCGCTCTTCAATCGCTTCGAGGCGTTCTTCAAGCTCTTCAAGCTCTTTGTCGGCCAGTATCTTCCGCCGTTCAGATTCAGCCGATACAATCACCCGGAGGAATTTCAATCTGACACGTTCAGCCTCAGGATTTCTAATCCTTCCGTCACCCAGACTCTTGTATCGGGCGTGATCCACTACTTCGCTTAATGTCGCTAACGCCTCTTCGCGCTCGGATTGGATTTTATCTTGAAGTTCGTCGCTCATGCTTTTACCCCGTGTTTTCGCCGGATTCGTTCGTGTTATCCTGATCGTAAGCGCCGCTTATCTCTTCGTCCTCCTCTTCGTCGTCGTTCTCTTGAGTCGGCAGGATCGACGGGAACAGTTTAGACATTAACCTCACCCGTGGCCGTTTCCTCTGCCTGTTGCTGTTCGACCGCTTCCCACGCCGGTACGTTCCGTTCCGGTTCGATCACAAACGCCAACTTATCCAAGTAGGAAAGCGCGCGCTCGTAC
>NZ_JAGGKQ010000016.1 GCF_017873815.1 Halorubrum alkaliphilum
ATACGAAGAACTTCGTCGAGTCGTCAGCAATAATGAGGTTATCTCACGGGCTCACGCTGTGCCGGCTGTCGAGACCTCGGGGTAAACACGTACGAGTCACGGATACGGGGACGCAACGCATAACCGTGTCGTCGAGGAACAGGACTCACCACGGTGTTTACGGACGGTACTGGAACGTGACGACGGTTCCGACAGCGTCGTCGCCGCCGATCGTTTCCGTCGTTACCGTGAGTCCGACGACGCCGTCCTCGCCGACCGCCTCGTCGACGATCGCACGGAGCGCCTCCGGGTCCGCTCCCTCCTGTAACACCGGTATTCGAACCTGCTGACGATTGATACCGACGTCACCGAGGTCGTACTCGGTGTGCTCGAACGCCTCGCGGATCGCGGCTTCGATATCGGTCATGTCCCGTGGTTCTCGCTCGGTGTATAAAAAGCCAGCCGCGGACGAGCGGGACGGTCGTCGTCAGGCGTATGCTTCGTACTCCTCGCCGAACAGCGCGAAGTACGCGACGCCGACGACGCCGATCGCACTCGCGATCCCGAACGCGAGGGTCGGGTTCCCGGCGAAGGTGACGCCGACCGACGATAGCGAGAACCCGCCGTAGATCAGGCCGCCGAGCGCGGCACTGGGGATGACGACCGCGTTGCGAACGAGATAGTAGGACCCCGACACCGTTCCGCCGCTGTCGCGTTCTGCCGGACCGACGATGAGCGCCTTGTGTGCCGGTAGCCCGGCGAACCGGAGCCCGGAGAAGGCGAAGAGCAGGGCGAACACGAGCGGGTCGCCGGGAGCGAGGATGAGCAGAACGGGGAAGACGGCGTACACGAGGAAGCCAAGACCGACGACCGGCTTCAGTCCGACTCGTTCGGCGAGTCGCGCCGCGGGCGGCATCGACACGAGCGCGACCGTCATCTCGATGGCGAGCAGGACGCCGAAGAAGACCGCCGGCGACAGCGATATCGCGCCGACCGTGAGTCCGACCTCTCGGAACTGCGTGACCACGAGGACGAAGAAGACGTACACCATCCCGTTGGCGAACCGGACGAGCGTGTCGGCGATGAGGAGCGGACGGAGCGTCGAGGGGAGCCCACGCAGGTCCGCGAGGACCTCCGAAACCCCTTCAAACTCCTTGCCGATCGAGTCCTCGCTCGCGTCATACAGGCGGTGTTGTGCGATCGTTGCGAGGACCGCGAAGACGACCGCGATGGCAAGCACGTACTGGAACCCGACGGTGAAGTCGGCGAACGCGTACAGCACGCCCGCCGCGATCAGGGGGCCGACGAGGAACGCGGTCCGGCGAAACACCTCCGTGCTCGCGAACCCGCGCGCGAGACGGTTCGGCGGGACCGACTGCTTGACGACCGCGAACGTCGCGCCCAGCCCGAACGACTTCCACGCCTGCGCCAAAAAGAGCCCGACGAAGATCCAGATCCACGGTTCGAGGACCACGCCGGCGACCGTGATCGTTCCGAGGGTCGGCGCGACGAGCCAGACGACGAACCCGAGACTCGACGCCAGTCCGAACAGCGTGAGCGCGATCCGCGACCCGATCCGGTCGGAGAGCCGGCCGCCCGGATACGGGTAGGCCGCGCCGATGACGTTGCCGACGGTTCCGAACAGCCCGATGACGAACGCGCTCGCCCCGAGCGCGGACATATACTCCGGAACGTACCGGCTCGTCATCTGAAAGCCGAGACTGAACGCGAACATCGCCACCGACAACACGAGCACGTCCCGTCGAAACGAGAAGAACTGGCGGAACGGATCCAGCAGATCGACGTCGTCCTCGCTCATACGGTTCCATCCGGCGAGAGCCGTTTCAATCTACCGACGTCGAAACGAAGGACTCGGGTACGACGGACCCGCGAGTCGGTCAGCCGGGGGTTGAATATCACGCCGCTCTTGTTCAGTAACGTCGAACCCGTATACTGTTCGTTTCACATATTTATTTATTTAAATATCCGTAACGTGATAGATGGCATAAGACTAGATGTTAATCTCACGCGTTATTCTGTGTAATATGCACGAAAGTGTTGCGGACTACGTGGCAGAGCACCCGAAAATGGCCGGCGTCCTGTTCACCGCCCTGCTGTTGTTGTCGCAGGCGGCTCCCGCAGCGGCGAATATGGCTGTTGCCAACCCTGGCCCCTAGTCGATACTAAAACGATCGCTCCAGACAAGTTCGTTTTTGTGAAATACTGGAGCTAATTCAAGATTGAAAAAAGAGCGTAACTCCTCAGTAGAAACATCTGATGAGGAGAGCATAGTGGGCACATAATAATTGTAATCGATCGGTTTCAGATTGATCGTTGCCAGCGATCCGATCCCATGATGTCCATTAGGGAAGAACTCTGCGGAGAAGTCCCACGAGCCACTGTGCTGTTCTGTGACAGAAACGACGATCGCTAACCCACTCCGGTTCTGACAGATCGTTGTCGCCCCGTCGCCAACGACGATGTACTGATGGCCGGTGATCAGCTCCCGTTTCGCGACGTGGAGCGCGGTCCGGAGGTTGAACCCGCTGTTCATCAATCGGGCAATGATCCGGCCGAGTTGTGTTGCCGGGGAGTTTGCGATGTCACTCAGGGTGACGATTCCGCCGCGACTCCCGCGGTGTATCAGCGCCTCGCCCTGCTTGTAGGACTGACACGCGTTCAGGAGGAACGCGCTGACGCCAACTTCCAGGTCCTCCTGGGTGAGATCGAGATAGTCGTCAGCACACTGCATCCCGCGGTCGTCGACGTGGCCGATATAGTGGAGGAAATCAACGTCTGACGCGAGCACTTCCCGCATCTCCTTGCGAGAGAGGTTGTGGCGTACTTCGATGTCGAACTGAACCATGTCGCGGAGGCCGTACAGCTCCGACACCTCGTCCTCCTCGCTCATCTGGTCGTCGTTACACACCACGAGTACGGAGATCCGTGACTGCTCGATCGCGCCGACCTCGAGCCGACGATGATACGCGTCCAACGTCGCCTTGTTAGCATCGAGCGGAACCCCCTCCCCAACCCACGCGTGTTCCACCGTGTCGACCTCCTCCGGTTGAACGAACTCCGCGCTGTCGAGCGCCGCACCGCGCTCGGTCGGCACGTCCGCGCCGCGGACCGCCGCGTCGACATCGCGAGTCTCCGAATCCGCGCTGCCCCGAAACAGTTCCGCGGACTGTATATCGGGCGTACGGAAGAATCCGGGCTGGCCGGGACCATCTGTGTTTGCGGGAGTAACGGTCTCGGGCGATCGGACGATCGAAAGCTCGGACGCCACGAACGGGAGCGACTCGATGTTCTCCGGGTCGGGGCGGACATCCGTCGTCAGGGTCCATTGCGGGAGCTCCGGTTCGACCGTCTTGAACGGGACAGCGAGATACTCGCCGAGTCGTTCCGCGAGCGGCATGTCGTACAGGGCCTCCCAGTCGAGGTCGACCGCGGTCGCCTCCCGCTCGTGTAAGTCGACCGGGTAGAACCCCTCGGTTCGGGCGATACAGTCGAAGTGGAACGACTGCCGGAGCACCTCCGCGGCCCGACGCTCGACGTCCGGCTCCAGTGCGTGTTCCCAGCCGTCGCCTTCGATCCGCGCGGGCTCGCCGGGCACGACCTCCGCCGCGAAGTAGTAGGCGAGCGGGACGACCGGGTACAGCGACCGATACTCGGGCGGAACCACGATCCGAACACCGGAGTCCGGCGGTTCGACCCGTTCGGGCACGTGGAACTCGTCTCCCGGTTCGATGAGCGGCGGGTGACCGCGCAGGGTCGGAAACGACCGCTCCGGACTCGTCGTCTGGAGGGCGGAGCCGAGAAGCGAGACGGCTTCCATCAGCGACTCGGGATCTGTCGGCGTCGTGATCGTCCCGGCGGGTGCCTGATGGAGCGAACGGAATCCGAGCGTGACCTCGGCCGCCCGATCGAGTTCGATCCGTGTCGTCTGGTCCGTGCTCACGACGGTGAATCCGGAGTCGAACCGGAGGTACAGCTTCGTCGGAGCAGGGTCGATGCCGACGTAGTACTCGCCCGTGGGCATGGAGTACGAGTCTCCATGGGCAGCAAGCGTACCGTCACTGGAGCGCGTTTCGACGATCGCGACACGCGGGATCTCGACGAACCGTGTTTCGACCGTCACGCTCGCGTCCACCGGAAAGTAGTGGTCCTCCTTCGGGGAGGGTCGGGGAACGACCCGCCGGTCGGTGTACAGTTCGAACTGCGTGTTCTCGATGTGATCGGTGACCGTGAGGCCGGCGGCGTCACACAGCGGATCGATGTCGATGCTCATGTGTGGAGTGTGCGGCCACATGAGGGCCGGTCGACGACGGCGGGGTCAACGCCGGCGGCGGCCCACGGTGCGGGAGTGGCTACCGTCCGTTTCGTGGAGATAGGTGTAAAGCTTGCGTCGGTACGGACCGCACGGTCGTCCGACGGGACCGAATCGATAAAGGGGTCGCCGGCCCACCTCCGTGTAATGATTACGCTGGGAACGGCGCGAGCCCCGCCGGGCGAAGCGGACACCGGTCGTCTCGAAGTGGGCGAGACGCGCGACGGGAGTCCCGTCCGGCTGCCGGTCGCCGTCATCAACGGTGCTGAGGACGGGGAAACGCTCTACATACAGGCGGTCAGCGACGGGGACGAACTTAACGGACTGGGCGTCGTGAGTCGGGTCGTTCCCCGTATCGAGCCGACAGAGCTGTCGGGGGCCGTGCTCGTCGTCGGCATCGTCAACTACTTCGGGTTTCAGGTGGCCGAACACCGGAATCCGATCGACGACCGAAAAATGAACCGCGGCTACCCCGGCGACGAGGAGGGAACGACGAGCGAGCGGATCGCCCACGCGACGTTCCAGGCGGCCAAGCGAGCGGACCTGATCGTGGACCTCCATCAGGGGTCGACGAGCCGGATGATAAACGAGACGCGGGTCCGCTGTGGGATCCGCCACCACCTCCACGGCGACTGTCTGGAGTTGGCGAAGGTGTTCGGCTGCGGCCACGTGCTCGACATCAAGGGACCGGACGGACAGCTCGCCCGAGCGGGCCCGGATCAGGGGATCCCGACGATCGACCCCGAACTCGGTGGCTGCGTCGGCTGGGACGAGGAGTCGATCCGGTACGGCGTCGAGGGCGTGTTCAACGTCCTCCGTCACTACGGGTTCCTCGAAGGGACCGCGGACGTGGAGGCACAGACGCGCGCTCGCGGCTTCGACCAATACGGCTCGCCGGCGGGCGGGCTCGTTCGGTTCGAGACCGAACTGGGCGAGCGGGTGACCAAGGGCGACGTCCTGTTCGAGGTGACCGACGTCTTCGGCTCTCGGAAGGGCCGGGTGACTGCCGACGAGAGCGGCGTCTTCTGGCGGACTCGCCGACTCCCGCAGGTTGCCGAGGGAGAGTACGTCTGCTCGGTCGGAACCAACGTGGATAGCTACTGATGGGACGTGCCAGCGACTCGGCAGATCCGACACGGACCCTCGAATGCGTCGACTGCGGGAACGGATTCGACGACCGATGGCGCTGTGCGTGTGGAGCCCCCCTCCGCTTCGCTGACCCGCCGATTCCGCCCGGCGAGTCGGCGGACCCGGAACCGCCCGAGACGCGTGCCGGGCTGTGGGGGTTCGACGCGTTCCTTCCCGTCGGCGACGACCCCGCCGATCGCGTGACGCTCGGGGAGGGGATGACGCCGCTCGTCGACGCCGATCGGAGTGACGGGGGTGGGAGCGGTCCCTCGAACGATCCCGGTCCGTGGAACGCGGCGTTCAAGTTGGAGTACGTCTTCCCGACCGGCTCGTTCAAGGACCGCGGCGCGACGACGACGCTGACGCGAGCGAACGAACTTGGCGTCGAACGCGTCGTCGAGGACTCCTCGGGCAACGCGGGGGCCGCCATCGCGACGTACGCGGCTCGGGCCGGGATCGACGCCGAGGTGTACGTTCCGGCCGACGTGAAGGCCTCGAAGATTCGAGCGATCCGGCGGGCGGGCGCGACCCCGGTCCGGATCGAGGGGGATCGTGCGGACGTGACCGAGGCGTGTATCGCGGCGCTCGGCGGGGAAGCGGGAGGCGATGGTGACGGAAACGACGAGGGTGGAGACGGGGCGTCTCCCGCCTGGTACGCCAGCCACGCGTGGAACCCCGCCTTCTTCGAGGGGACCGCGACGATCGCCTACGAGATCGCCTGCCAGCGGGGCTGGGAGGTTCCGGACGCGGTCGTGACACCGCTCGGGCACGGCACCCTTTTTCTCGGGGCCTACTGGGGCTTCCGCCGGCTCCGACGGGCCGGCTGGATAGACGAACTGCCGCGGCTGTACGGCGCGCAGGCCGCCGGGATCGCGCCGGTCGTCGAGGCGCTCCACGGCCCCGAGGCGGCCGATCCGGGCGGCGAGGGCAACGAGAGCGCGGACGGGATCCGGATCGCGAACCCCGTCCGGATCAACGGGATCCACGAGGCGATAGCCGAGACCGGCGGCGACGCGCTCGCGATCACCGGATCAGACGCCGAGCGGGAGCTCGACCGCCTTCACGCCGCCGGATTTTATACCGAGCCGACCTGCGCGGTCGCTCCGGCCGCGCTCCGAAAACTCCGCGAGCGGGGAGCGATCGGCGACGACGAGGACGTCGTCGTCCCGCTGACCGGGAGCGGACTGAAAGGGTAGCGAGAGCCGACCGGGAGCGGGCGTCGCCGACGCGAACGGCCGTCTACCGCGGAGTGATCCGTGGTCGATTCGGGAGTGGGTTAATCAGATCGACGGCAACGAGATCGTACTTAAAAAGAGTGTGAGTAGCAGCGGCGATCGCTTATAAATGAGCGATGCGGTGGCGCGCGCGTTTCTCGCGCGCGAGGGAGTCAGGGGCAGTCGCCGAGCGGTTCCGGCGACTGCCCCTGACGAGGCTGGGGAGGCCTGAGGGGCGGTTGCGGGGCGGGACTCAAAGGGGCAGTCGCCGGACTACGTCCGGCTGCCAGAGGCGCGGAGCGCCTCGCGGCTGAGGCTTTGGAGGTGTTCACCGTCGATCCACGATCAACGACTTATAAACGAGCGACCGGAGCGTTTGAACGGGTTTCCACGGAGCCATCTATTTATAAATCGCCGCCAACAACACCATTCTCTCACTTATAAACACCACCGTCACAGTATACTCGATCGACTCCCGCAATCACTCACCACGATGTCAGTACAGACGACCCGATGGCCGTAGTTGGACGACCGATATCCCTTTTCAGTGGCGGATCGTTGGACCACGTATGGAGGTGCTCGTGTACGGTGCCGGTGCGCTGGGGAGCCTCATCGGGGGGCTGCTGGCGCGCGCACACGACGTGACGCTCGTGGGGCGGGATCCACATATGCGACGGATCCGCGACGACGGACTCCGGATCGGCGGGGAGCTCGACGCTCACGTCCGACCGCGGGCGCTTACCGACGGGACTCACCGGTCGGCCGATCTCGCGCTCGTCACGACGAAAGCGTACGACACGGACGCCGCGGCTCGCGACCTCGCGACCGGCGAGTACGACGCCGTCTGCTCGCTCCAGAACGGACTGACCGAGGAGCGGCTGGTGGCGGCGCTCGACCCGCCAGTGCTCGCCGGGACGGCGAGCTACGGCGCGCGGTTCCTCGAACCGGGTCGCGTCCGGTGTACGGGGGTCGGTGAGGTCGTCGTCGGGACGCTCTCCGGCGGCGCGAGCGCCCTCGCGACGCGGGTTGAAGGCGCGTGCGACGCGGCCGAGATCGAGGCTGTCGCCGCGGACGACATGCCCCGTCGCCGATACGAGAAGCTCGCCGTCAACGCCGGGATCAACGGGGTGTCGGCGCTCGCGCGGGTGGCGAACGGCGAGACGCTCACGGGCCCCGGCGGCGACGTCTCGCGCGAGGCCGCTCGCGAGGTTGCCGCGGTGGCTCGCGCGGAGGGCGTCGACCTGCGCGATGCCGAGACGGTCGCGGCCGTGGAGGGGGTTGCTCGCGACACGGCCGCGAACCGGTCGTCGATGTGCGAGGACGTGACGCACGGCCGGCGGACGGAGGTCGACGCGATCTACGGGAGCGTCGTGGAGCGAGCCGACGAGCACGGGGTCGCGGTCCCGACCTGCCGGATGCTGGCGGCGCTGATCCGGGCGTGGGAGGTCGGGGAGGGAGTTCGAGGAGACTGATCGGGCGGGGAGGGGCCGGAGAGCGTTAACACCACTCTTTGAGAACCGTGGCGTCCGTCTCGTCGACGGAGAGCCACGCGTTCTCGCGGGAGACGTCGGCGATCACGAGCTCGGATCGCGACGTGGAGGAGTCGATGGACGCCATGACGTCGGGCGAGGAACCGGGGGTCGCGTCCGAGTCCGTCGGCAACCCCGTCCGGTGGCGGTCAGGGTCCGGGTCGTCCCAGGGAGTGGAACTCCGTGACATGGTTGTCATTACTTCCCAATCATTTATAAGTATTCCGAACCCAGATGGCGGATCAGTCGGCGTCGTCCGCCGGTCACCTTCGGGGGATACAAGAGGAGCGACGCTGAAAGGCGGAGCATGAACGTAGCAGACGCCATGACGCCGCGTGCGGACCTCGTCGTCGTCGAGATCCCCGGCAGCCGGAACGACGTGTTGGAGTACCTCCAGGAGTACGGCTTCTCCTCTGTGCCGGTCGTCAAGGACGTCGACGGCGAGGAGGTGTACCGCGGGCTCGTCTCGCGTGACGACCTCATCGATCAGCCCGACGAGGACCAGCTCGCGCTGTTGATGCGCGAGGTCCCCACGACGACCGCGGACGCCTCGATCGAGGAGGCGGCCGCAACGATGGTGGCCGAGAACGCCCGCCGCGTCCCGGTCGTCGACGGCGATGCTCTCGTCGGGATCGTCACCGTCACCGACGTGGTCCGGGCGATCGCCCGCGGCGAGGTCGACGGGGATCGACAGGTCGGCGAGCTGGCGACGAGGTCGGTCAACGCGACCCACGTCGAGACCCCGCTGCCGGTCGCGGAACGCGAGATCGGGCTGGCGGGCGTCCCCTACGCCGTCGTCCTCGACGACGACGCGTCGATGGCGGGGATTCTCACGGAAGTCGACGTGCTGGCGGTCGCCCGCGTCGTCGAGGGCGAGGCGAGCACGGGCGACTCCATCGCAGAGCAGGACTCCGAGTGGTCCTGGGAGGGGATCAAAGCGACCGGCGCGCGATACCTCCCGACCCGGAACGTCGAGCTGCCGGTCGGCGCGACGCGACACTTCATGACCGAGGACCTCGTCACGGTCAACGGCTCGCGGACCGCTCGCGACGTCGCTCAGGAGCTGATCACCAACGACGTCGAGCAGGTCCCGCTCGTGAACGGGACGGAACTCGCCGGCATCGTCCGGGACATCGATCTCTTGGAGGGTATCTGATGGCCGACGCGGACCTCGTCGAACTCGCGAAGCGACGCGGGTTCTTCTTCGGCTCGAACGGCGCGTACGGCGGCACCGCGGGGTTCTACACCTTCGGCCCGCAGGGTGCGGCCCTCAAGCGGAACGTCGAGGACGCCTGGCGCGACCGGTTCACGCTGCAAGAGGGGAACCGCGAGATCGAAGCGCCGACGGTGATGCCCGAGGCCGTCTTCGAGGCCTCCGGCCACCTCGACACGTTCGACGACATGCTCGTCGAATGCGCGGAGTGCGGCTCCTCCCACCGCGCGGACCACCTCGTGGAGGCCGTCACCGACATCGAGGACGCAGAGGCGCTCCCCGGCGAGGAGGTCGAGGAGCTCATCGCCGACAACGACATCGCCTGCCCGACCTGCGGGGCCGAACTCGCCGGCCTCGATGTCGAGGACTTCAACCTCATGTTCGCGACCGATATCGGTCCGGGCGACGGCCAACCGGGCTACCTCCGGCCGGAGACGGCGCAGGGCATCTTTGTGGAGTTCCCGCGGCTGAAGGAGTACGCCCGCGGGAACCTCCCCTTCGGGATCACCCAGATCGGCCCCGCCTACCGCAACGAGATCTCGCCGCGCGGCGGGCTGCTCCGCCTCCGGGAGTTCACACAGGCGGAGTTAGAACAGTTCATCGATCCCGAGGCGGACGAACCGCCACTCGATCGCGTCCGTGATGTCGACGTTCGGCTGTACCCCGCCACGGAGCAGCAGGCGGAGGACGGCGACTACCTCGACACAACGATTGGCGAGGCGGTCGAGGAGGGAGTCATCGGCTCCCCGTGGGTCGGCTACTACCTCGGCGTTGCTCAGGAGTGGTACGAGCGGATCGGCGTCGACACCAACCGGTTCCGGTTCCGCCAGCACCTCGCGGGCGAGCGCGCCCACTACGCAGCGGACTGCTGGGACGCGGAAAGCGAGGTCGACGGCGACTGGATCGAGATCGCCGGCTTCGCGTACCGCGGCGACTACGATCTCTCGAAACACGACGCGTACGGCGACGACTCCTTTACCGTGTTCAAACGCTACGACGAGCCGAAGACGGTCGAGCGCGCGACCGTTGACCCTGACATGTCCGTACTCGGACCCGAGTTCGGCGGTGACGCGGCCGCGGTCGCCGAGGCGCTCGAAACGCTGGCCGGCCGCGATCCGGACGCGTTCGAGGGTGACACCGTGACGGTCGAGGTCGACGGGAGCGGCGGAGACGACGCTCGCGAGGTCGCGGTCGACGCCGAGGTGGCGAACTTCTCCGTCGAGACGGTGACCGAGAACGGCGAACACATCACGCCACACGTCGTCGAGCCCTCGTTCGGCGTCGGGCGAACCGTTCAGACGCTGCTCGCGCACGCCTACGAGACCGACGAGGTCGACGGCGAGGAGCGAACGTACCTCTCGCTCGCGCCGGAGGTCGCGCCGCGTGACGCCGCCGTCTTCCCGCTGGTGACGAACGACGACCGGCTCGTCGCGCTCGCGGACCGGGTCGCGGCGGACCTCCGGGCGGCCGGACTGGCGGTCGCGCACGACGACTCCGGCTCGATCGGGCGTCGCTACCGGCGACAGGACGAGGTCGGCACCCCGTTCTGTGTCACCGTCGACCGCGACGGGATCGAGGGCGACGGCCCGGAGACGGTCACCGTGCGCGAGCGCGACTCCGCCGCACAGATCCGCGTCCCCGTCGACGATCTGGCCGAGGAGCTGGCCGGGTTGCGGGCGGGCGGATCGTTCGACGACCTGCTCGATCGGTACGAGACGGTCGAGACGGACGTGGAGACCGAGTGATCGGAGGAGCTCAGCGGTGACGCTTCCGGCGGGAGACTGGCGCGAGCGTGTGGAGTTCGAGCGCCGGCTGGTACATATGGGTGGAACCGTCTACCCGGTTCCGTACCTGTTGGGCTGGCTCTCGTGGGACGTGACCGCCGGAGTCCTGCTCGCCGGGGTCGCCATCGTCGGACTGCTCGAAACGGTCCGTCTCTCGGGGAGGGCGGGACCGCTCACGCCCGTCTACGACGCGCTGGTGCGCGAGTACGAGGCCGACGGCGTGGCGGGGTACGCACTCTACCAGATCAGCATGGCCGGCGTCGCGTTGGCAGCGACCACGTCGCTCGCGACGCCGACGCTCGCGATCCCGGCGATGTGGATGCTCTCCGTCGGCGACCCGGTAAGCGGAACGCTCGGGGACAACGGGCCGACCGAACCGAAGCGCCCCGCCGTCTGGGTCGCGATGGGACTGGTCTGTGTCGCCATCGCGATGCCGTTCACGGTGCCCGCGTTCGGGGCGACCGCGGGGGTCGTCCTCGCGGGCGCGGGCGCAGTCGGCGCGACGGTCGCGGACGGCCTCCCGCCGGTGATCCGGGGCGTCGCAGTCGACGACAACCTCACCATCCCGCCCGCCGCACTCGCGGGGATGACGGTGGCGCTCGCGGTACTCGGATGAGGGCCCCTGCTCCGATGCCCCCCTCGCCTTCGGATACGACATCGGACGACCCGTCATCGACAACTCTGCCGGTTCGGTTATAGGGGACTACGCCACCGATCCGCGCTACGCATACCCGTCGATCATGTTCTCGACGTATTTCGCGATCACGTCGACCTCCAAGTGAACGGGGTCACCGACCGACTTCTCGGCGAGCGTCGTCAGCTCGTAGGTCGTCGGGATGATCGCGACGTCGAACTCCGCGTCCCGCAGCTCCGCGACCGTCAGCGAGATGCCGTCGAGCGTCACGGATCCCTTGTCAACGAGGTAGCGACCGTGGCCCGCCGGGATCGAGAACGTGAACCGCCAGTCTTCTCCCACCTGCTCGATCCCGGCCACCGTCGCGACCGTATCGACGTGTCCCTGAACGACGTGACCGTCGAATCGTCCGTCCGCGGGCATCGCGCGCTCGACGTTGACGACGTCGCCCTCGCGGACCTCGCCGAGGTACGTTTTCGCGACCGTCTCGCTCGCGAGGAACACCTCGAACCAGTCCGTCTCGGCGTCCGCCGACCCGTTAGGTCCGTCGTTACCGCCGCCCGTCCCGTGTTCCTCGACGGTCAGACAGACGCCGCTGACGCTTATCGACTGGCCGTGGTGGAGGTCGTCGAACCCGCCATCCGAGACCGCCTCGCCGTCGCTTTCGACCCCGTCCTCGATCCCGTCGACCCCGATCCGCAGCCGGAGGCCGTCGTCGGTTTCCGTTCGCTTGCGAACCGTTCCGGTGCCTTCGACGATGCCGGTGAACATATCGGAACTGGGGCTGGCCGACGGATATCCGTTCTGGGTCCGACGGGATCGGCCCTCGGTTCTCGCGTGCGTCGCGACGTCCGCCGTCCTGAAATCCTTATGACAGCCAAGACGCTACGGTCGGGTGATGAATCTCGGGGTGTTCGACATGATCGGGCTGGCGGCCTCGCTGGCGTTCGCGATCCCGCTCGGTAACTACGCGGTCATCCAGCTTCTCGCCGGCGAGACCGCCCTCGGTGCCGGACTGCTCGTCGTCGCGGTCGCGATGGTCGTCCTTCCGCAGTACTTCCTCGATCCGGGCCGGATCCTCGCCGGGCTCGCCAAGGGGCTCCTTCCGCGACAGCTCCGCGGTGGCGACCCGGGAGACGACGCCGACGCAGAGGTCGAAGTCGACGAGGCCGAACCGACGGAGAAGTGAGGACGACTCCGAGCCGGATTCGTCCGCATCCGCGGTCTTCTCGTCCGTTCTCACTCCCGCGTCGAGGGGGTCGTCCCGAACGGGTACTCCGCGAGAATCTCGTAGCCGTCCTCGGTCACGACGACGAGATCCTCCAGTCTGACTCCCCCGGTCGCCGGGTCGTACACACCCGGTTCGACGGTAACGACGTGACCCGGGCGTAGCTCCGCGTCGCTCGACAGCGACGGCGACTCGTGGAGACTCACGCCGACGCCGTGGCCGGTCCCGTGCGTGAACCCCGATTTACCCTCGTCAGCTGCGGGATCGAACCCGTACGCGCCGAGCTCCGCGGCCGCCTCCTCGTGGACGGTTGCGGCCGTCACGCCGGGCTCGATCTCCACGAGTGCGGCCTTCCGGGCCGCCTCGACCGCGACGTACGCGCGTCGCGACCAGCCACCGTCGCCGTCGACGACGAACGTCCGGGTGAGATCGCCGTAGTAGCCGTCCGGACCACGCGGCGAGAGGTCGATCAGGACCGTCTCGCCCGCGCAGATTGGGTCGGTGCCGACGTAGTGGAGGTCGGCCGCGGACGGTCCCGCGCCGATCACGGTGTTGCCCGCGTCGCGGACGCCGTGGCTCGCGAGCGTCGCGTTTATGCTTCGCCGCAGCCGCTCGGTCGTGAGCGGGTCGTCGTTCCATCGCAACTCCCCGTCCGCGCTCCCGCTCGGATGGGGCCCGTTCGGGTCGTCGTCCGTCGACTCCGCATCCGTCGGTCCGTCACCGACCGGAACGCTCCGCGAGAGGACCGTCTCCGCGCGTGCCATTCCAGCGGTCGCCGCACGCTGAACCCGCCGGATCCGGTCGATCTCGGCCCGAGTCTTCACCGCTCGTATCTCGTCGACGACGGTCGTCGACGCCAGCTCGTAGCCGGCCCGCTCCAGATAGACGGCGGCGTCGTGGGGGATCGACGCGGGTACGAGCAGGGTGGGGTCGGTTTCGCTCCCGCCGGGGTCGTCTCCGTTGCTCCCGTTGCCGTCGCGGCCCTCGTCGACCGCGGCCGCCGCGCGCACGCCCGCCGGATCACCGACCCCGTCGCGTCGGAGTTCGCGGACGACCCCGTCGTGGAAGGCGTCGGGACCGAGGCCCTCGTCCACGGAGTCCCGGCGCGCGGCCTCGTTGTCCGGCCCCCGGCGTGCGGCGTCGACGAACTCCCGTTCCGCCTGATCGGCGAACAGTCCGGGCGCGAGGAGGATCGCTCGCGCCGGCGACGCTCCCCGACCGGGTCGTATCACCGTCGCGTACGCCCGATCCGGGCCGGAAAAGCGGGTCAGATATCGGAGGTCGTCGTCGAACCGGTCGCCGACCGCGACGAACGCGGCGGCGTCCGCGTCGACGACCGCGTCGACGATCGGTGTGAGATCGGTCCGGAGGCGCTTCCGGGAGTCGCGTTCGCACGGGTCCTGCTCGTGTGGATCACGTTCCCGCGGATCCCGATCCGTGCCCGCGTCCCCGGTCACGGATCGGGCTCTGGGACGGCTATCTCCGCCTGTACCTCCTCTATCAGTTCCTGTGGCGGCTCGTCGCGAAGCTCGTTGAACAGAAGCACGCTGATCGGGAGGGTCGGCGCGCCGCCGATGAGACTCTCCATGATCACGAGTCGCTCGCGGGCCCGCGACATCCCGACGTAGAAGACGCGGCGCTCGTTGTCGGTGAGCACTGGGACCGGACTCGTCGTCTTCGTGAACTCCTCGACGCCGTCCACGCCGGTCGGGTCGTCGATGGAGGCCGCCATCTGCTCGACCACCTTCTCCGTGAGGTCGGTCGCGACGAAGACGTGATCGGCCTCACGCCCCTTCGCGGAGTGGATGGTGCCGACGCGGACCGCGTCGGGGTCGGCACCCTGATGCTCGCCGTCGAAGTACGCACCCATCGACTTCCGCTGGAAACTCGTCACCTTCCGGACCATGTCGTCCGCGCTGTTCCGGTCGGGCATGAAGGGGATGTGCTCTGTCACCGCGTCGTTCGACACCTCGATGAGCGCGACGTCGTCGGCGTCGGCCGCCTCCTCGCGGTCGTCGAGGAGGTCGTAGAACTCGTCGCGGTCGTGGGTCCCGAACGCCGACTCCTGGAGCATGTCCGCGAGCCTGCGAGCCTCCAACAGCGTCACCGGCTCGCCGTCGTCGATCTTCTCGATCGCCGCGACGTAGTCCTGGATCCGGTCGGTCCACATCCGCCCGTCCGTCAGCATCGTGAAGGGAATGCCGTGGTCGATGAACTCGTCTATAAAGTCGAACATCTGGTAGCGCGCGCGGAACAGACACATCACGCTCCCCTCGTCGTCCTCAACGGTGTACCGGACGTTACGGACGAGTTCGAGCATCGATGGCGACTCGATCGCTTCGACGGATCCGCCCTCCTTGCGGGGATGGAGGTCCTTCTCCTGACGCTTGTCGATGTGGCGGATCTCCGCGTTGACGACGTTGAGGATTTCCGAAGGAAGCCGGTAGGAGTTCGGGAGGACGACGTCCTCGTCGACATCGGTCTCCAAGAGGAGGTCGGGGTCCGCGCCCTGCCACGCATAGACGACCTGATCGTCGTCGCCGGCGATGAGCACCGCCTCCATGTGCGGTTTCCACTCCTCGAAGACGCCGTACTGGAGCGTCGTGATGTCCTGGAACTCGTCGATAACGAGATAGTCGACCTTGGGCACGAGCGACCGCTGCGCCACGCGTTCGAGCATGTCGGCGAACCCGACGGGGTCGTTATCGCCCTTATACGCTCGCCACGCGCGGATCGTCTCGGGGACGTCGATACGGTCGTCGTCGGAGGGCCACGTCGGCGTATACTTGTTCCCCTGCTGGGCGTTGGGGTCCTCCTCGGGCGGGAGCCGGACCTCCTCGACGTTCCACTGGAAGGGAACCTCGTACCAGTCGGCCACGTCGCGTTCGGTGCGCTGGAGCCACTGAGAGGTGGCGATGATCTTGTTACCGATCGTCGTCGACCGGGCGGTCCGACGCCCAGCACCACCGTGTTGGTCCTCGAATTCGACCCCGTACTCCTCACAGAACGCCTCCTTGTCGTCGTCGCCGACGACATCGCTCCGCGAGAGGTCGAGGAGTTCGTACGCTTTCGCGTGCATCGTACAGACGTTCCCCTGGAGGCTCCGCGGAGAGACGTCGAGTCGCTCGGCGAGCCGCTCGCGGATCTCGGCCGCGGCCGCGCGAGTGTATGAGACGACGAGCACGTCGCGCACGTCGGCGTTTTCGTCCTCCAAGATCCCCTCAACGCGGTCGAGGAGGGCGGTCGTCTTCCCGCTACCGGGGCCGCCGAACAGTCGTGTGACGGTGGGGTCGTTCATTACTGATCACTGACCCCGGCTCTTCTTAAACGCCGTGGCTCGGGTCGTCGGCGGTCGTGATTCGGGTCGGCGGCGGTCGTGATTCGGGTCGGCGGCGGTCGTAGCTGCTGGAAGGGGCTGGAGGGCCCGTCGTCTCCCGTCGACGAGGACGGCCCCCGGTCGACGATCGATATGGACGGGGACGAAGGGACGTGCGGGCATCGCTGACGGGCGTGAGGGCGTGGGAACCGGGGACTCGCCTCAGTCCCCCCGAGTCGCTCGCGCTTCGCGGACATCGGCACCGTCACGGACGAGATCCTCACAGGCGGGGCAGACGCGGGGCCGGTCGACGTCGTTGGGCGTGAACACCCGTACGTAGTCTCTCGTGACGAACGAACCACAGTTCTGGCAGGTCGGCATGTCCGCCACTAATCGATAGTTACACATAATACTACCGCCCATTATTCGCGGAAGAAAATCCGTGGGGCGTCGGTCGATGCTCTCGTCGTCAGGTCGGCCGCCAATCGCAGACGCCACAACTCGACGTCCCCTCCGGATGGAGCGCACCGCACTCAGGACATTGAAGCTTGTTATAGGATCGCTCCCAGCGTACGATCTCCGTTTCGTGGCCACGATCGGATAGGAACTCGTCGAACACCTCGTCGCTCGAGCTGGGTGCGCTAGACATTGCGTGTTATACTATAGCACGGGTGGTATAAGTATCTTTCCGTGGTTGCGATCGAACGTCCGGATCCAGGACTATCGACCGATGGTTCCCTGTCGGGTGACCGGCGCGTCGGGATCGATGAGGAAGGCGACGACGATCGCGTCGCTCTCGGCGGTCAGCGTGGGCGTTCGGTCGTCGACGAGCAGGCCGCTCTCCGTTTCGTCGAAGCGCGTTCCGTCCGCGGTGACCGCGCCCTCGAAGACGTAAAAGTACACGTCACGGCCGTCCATCGCGGGAAGGTCGACGCTCGTCCCATCGTCGAGGCGAACGTCGTACAGGTCGACCGCGTTACGCACCGTGACGGGCGCGTCGGAGCCGTCAGGTCCGAAGACGTGCCGCCATTCGCCCGCAACGGGGTCCGAAAGGGGGGCGTGTTGGATCCCCGGTTCCAACCCGAGTTCGCGGGGGCGCACGAAGATCTGTAACATCCGCAGCGGCGGGTCGTCCGCGGCGGTGTACTCGGCGTGCCAGAACTCCGTGCCGGCGTTCATCGCCATCACGTTGTCGGGATCGGTGACGAGATCGTTCCCCTGTCGGTCGTCGTGGCGCATGACGCCCGCGGGCACCCACGAGACGATCTCCTCGTTCCGGTGCGGATGCATCGAGATCAGCGTGTCCGGGTCCATGAACGACTCGACGACCGTCGCGAGCGGCCCGTAGCCGTGGTCGTCGTGGTCGGAGAGATTGCGTCCGGGGAAGTTGAACCGGGTCCGGAACGACCCCTGGTTCTGCGTCACGTTCGATCGCGGGGCGGGGTACAGCCCCGTCGTCGGTTCAGCGTCCATACCCGAAATAAACGGGTGAGTGCGTATATAGGCGTCGCGAGCGCGACGCCGCCTGACGAACCGGTCGCCACCCGAGAGTTGGTCGCCGCCCGAGAGTTGGTCGCCACCCGAGAGTTGGTCGCCACCCGAGAGTTGGTCGCCACCCGGGAGCTAGTCACCACCCGGGAACTAGTCGCCGGGCTCGGGAGTCGCTCCGTCCGCGTCGTCGCCGTCGATCCACGAGACGACGGCCTCTTCGAAGGGACGCGAATACCCCATCAGCGTCGTCCCGAGGATCGCCATGATCAGCACGTACCCGACGGCGAACGCGTTGATCGTCGCAGCAAGCTCGGCGGGGAACGTGCCGGCTTCCGCGCCGGAAACGGCGATGGTCGCGATGATCAGCGAGAACTCCCCGCGGGTCGTCATCCCCAGTCCGACGCGGGTCGACCGCCGCGTGTCAAGCCCGAACGCCCGCCCGCCGAGGAAGCCGCTGACGAGCTTCGTCGGGGTCGTGACGATCACCGCGAGCAGTATCAGTCCGGCGACCCCGGCGAACAGCGCGGGATTCGTGATGAGCCCGATCCAGAAGAAGAACACCGCGGCGAAGGTGTCTCGGAGCGGTTCCAGTAGCTCTTCCAGCTGGTGGACGTAGTCGGTCGCTGAGAATGCCATCCCGACGAAGAAGGCGGCAACCGCCTCGCTCACGCCGAGCGCGAGCGCCGCGCCCGAAATCAACACGAGTACACCGACGGTTCGGAGTACGATGAACTCGTGGTCGTCGGTCTCGACGAGCTTCGAGAAGAAGCTCGTCCCGACGTACACCAAGATCAGCAGCGCGAGGATGAACCCGATCGCGATCCCGATGTCGAAGGCTGCCGCGCCGACGTCGCCACCACCGAGAACCAGCGCGGAGACGACCGCGAGGTACACCGCGATGAACAGGTCCTCGTAGACGAGCGTACCGAGCATCGGCTCGGACTCGTCGTTGGCGATCCACCCGAGGTCGATGAGCGACTTCGTGATCACCGCCGACGAGGAGATGTACACGATTCCCGCGACGAGGATTGCGGGCAACAGCTCGCCGAAAACGAGCCAGCCGATAACGAGACCGGCTCCGAAGTTGATCCCGAGGTCTATGGTCCCTGCCGTGCTGATCTCGGTCCGGCGTTCGAGCAGCCGGTCAAGGTTGAACTCAAGTCCCAAAAAGAACAAAAGGAAGACGATCCCGAGCTCCGCGCCGAGCACGATGAACTCCGACTCCGCGACGAACGCGGTGCCGATCACCGGAAGGTCGACCCGTCCGAGCACGAACTCGCCGAGCACCATTCCGATCACGATATAAAACGGGATCACCGACTGGCCGAGCCGGTTCGCGAGCGCGCCGGCCCCGGCGATCGCCGCGAACATGATACCGATCTCCAAGAGGAGATCAGCCATCGAGGCTCACCTCGAAACGGCGGGTCAGAGTCGCCGGGGAGTGGGAGGTCCCGGCGTTCATTCGGTGAGCAGGGTTTCGAACGCCTCGCAGTTCTCCCGGGTCCCGACGCCGATCACCGTGTCACCCTCCTTCAGGCGGGTGTCGGCGGGCGGGCTATCGATCGTCTCGTCGTCACGCTGGATGGCGACGATCGTGAGGCCGGTC
The DNA here is from genome assembly GCF_017873815.1 of Halorubrum alkaliphilum. GTDB lineage: Archaea > Halobacteriota > Halobacteria > Halobacteriales > Haloferacaceae > Halorubrum > Halorubrum alkaliphilum. The sequence goes on from NZ_JAGGKQ010000016.1 coordinate 19,453, forward strand.
TCGTTGGCGATGTCCGCACTTTCGAGGGTCTCCCCGATCAGGTTCGAGCCGGGTTGGAGCTCGTACCACTCCAGCAGGATTCCGCCGGGGAGGGTCGTCTCCTGTGTCCCGGCCTCGATCGGCTGGAAGTGGGCCCCTTCGATGATCGACCCGATGGTTCGAGCCAGTTCGTCGGGAAACTCGAACACCTTCTCGGAGTCGGCGTTCGGCTCGGGACGGTGGAACAGCTCCCGCTTTCCGGTGTTGTGGATGACGACGATCATCTCGCCGTCGGCGAGTTCGATCTCGAACTTCTTCCCGACGCCGGGAAGGTCGGATTCCGTGATCGGCATACGCGGGAATACGACCCGACCATGATAAGTGAACCGTCGTCTCGGCCGCGGGAGACGTGAGTCGTCCGGCGACGGTCCCCTCCGCCACCTCGCGTCGGACGGGCGTCTGCCGCGTACAAAACGCTAAGTGTACCCGGGCTGTGGACTCGGGTATGTGGCGCTCCCGGAAGAGCCGGGACCGGCGGACGGTGGTGTGTATCGCGTGTGGCGACTCCGTGTTGCGCGAGGACGCGCGCGAGTACGACAAGGAGGGGAACCGCTGGGACCGGCGCGAGAAGGAGTTCGAGTACCTCTGTACCGACTGTGACGACGACATCTGCCATCAGCCCCGCGACGGACTCGAATCGCTGATCACCTCCATCGAGTCCGACGGGCTCTCCCGCGAGGAGTTCCTCGACCGCTACGCCGCGGCGATAGCCGACTCCGCGGACCCTCCGGAGGACGGGTAGCTCCGTCGCTCTCGTTTAGCACTCGATGTCCCTCCAGTTCGACGTTCCAGTTCAACTAGGCCTCTCCCCGGTAACCCTCGTCCTCGCTCTCCTCGTCCTGATCGTCGGGGTCGCGGTGGCGCTGTACGGCCTCTCGGGGTCGGTGACCGCGCTCCGAACGCTCCGCGCTAGCGACGTGGACCCGATGAGTCTCGCGGGCGACGACCGCCGGGTCCGGGTCGTCGGACGCACGGAGTCGGTCGGAGAGGTCCTTCCGGCACCGCTCACCGACGGGGACGCGCTCTGTCTCGCCTACGAGGTGTCGGAGTACCGGACGCAGGGGAAGACCCAGTCGTGGTCGGCGATCGACTCCGGCGAGGCGGGGGTCCCCTTCCGCGTCGTCGTCGACGGCACGGGCGTCCGCGTCGACCCCGCGAGAGCGACGTTCGTTCTCGGCCTCGACGAGTCGATCCGGGTGCGGTCGAGCGAGGAACCACCCGATCGGATTCGGCGGTTCGTGGACGCGTTCGACGCGGTCGACGAGACCCATCCCGGCTACGACGTGGGGCCGTTCACGGTCGGCCGCGGTCCCGACCGCCGGTATCGACAGCGTCTCATTCGGCCGGGCGACGAGGTGACGGTCGTCGGCGACGCGAGCGCGTTCCCCGACGCGCCGGTCGGCGAGGTGAAATCACGGATCGCGGACGGGAACCCGTTCGTCGTGAGCGACGCGAGCCCGCGCCGGACCGCGCTCCGGCTGATCGGGCGGTCCGCGCTCCCGCTCGTCGGAGGGTGCCTGCTCGTCGTCATCGCCGTCGCGTTCCTCGGGCCGGTCTGGCGGCCGATCGTCGGGTGATCCCGGGGATAGACCGCCATGTCGGGCACGTCCCCGACAGGCCTTTCTAACGGACGCGCATTGGTCCGCGTATGTCAGACGACGAGCCGAAACAGGGATCCGCCGAGGACCAAGGTCCGGTGACGATCACCGAGGCGTTGGCCGACCGGCTGGCCGACAAACGGGAGGAGCTGTTCGAGGAGTTCGAGATCCGCGACGAGTTCCCGCCCGAGGTCCTCCGCGAGGCTGAGGCCCGAACGGAGGGCGTGTACGACGAGATCGAAGCCGAGATCGACGAGCGAAAGGACCTCCGAGAGTTGACGACGTGGACGACCGACCCGATCGACGCACAGGACTTCGACGACGCCATCTCCATCGAGCGCGAGGAGGACGCTTACCGGCTGTGGGTCCACATCGCCGACGTGACCCACTACGTCACGCCCGACACCGCAATGTGGGACGAGGCGGTCGAGCGCGCGAACACCGTCTATCTCCCCGACTACACCATTCACATGCTCCCACCGATCCTCGCCGAGACGGTCTGCTCGCTCGTCCCCAACGAGGACCGGCTCGCACACACGGTAGAGATGGAGATCGACGACGAAACGCTCTCGTTCGAGGACATCGACATCTACAAATCCGTCATCAACTCCAACGAGCGGCTCACCTACTCAGAGTGCGAGGAGCGGCTGGAGGACTCCTCCCTCCCGCTCGGCGAGGAAAACGAACTCGTCTTCGAGCTTGCTGATCGGATGCACGAACAGCGCAAGGAGGACGGCTCCCTCGTCTTGAACCCTCGCCGGGACCGGGCACACACCATCATCGAGGAGTGTATGCTGAAGGCGAACAAGGCCGTGACACACACCCTGATGTGGGACCGCGGGGTCGAGGCGATGTACCGCGTCCATCCCCAACCCACTCCGGACCAGTGGAGCGACGCCCTTCAGGAGATACAGGAGCTCGACGGCGTCTCGATCCCCGGCGACGCGTGGGGTGATGACCCACGGAAGGCCGTCAACGCCGCGCTGGAGGAGTCACCCGAGCGCCAACTCAACAAGATCCAGCGGGCCGTGTTACACGTGATGCCCCGAGCGAAGTACATGAACGACCCCTTTGGCGGCCATCACGCGCTCAACTTCGACATCTACGGCCACTTCACCTCGCCCATTCGCCGGCTTTCGGACACGATCAACCACTGGATCGTCCACGAGAACGACGTCCCCGAGAACCTCCTCGAACTGTGTGATCACGCCAGCGACAAACAGAAGGACGGCGAGACCGCCGAACGGCTCTACAAGCAGTTCCTCCAAGAGGAGGGGCTCGACCCCCACGCCGTGAACAACCGCGGGCTGGAGGTCGTCGACGAGGAGACGGCGAAACACACGGTCTGAATCGGTCCCGGCTCGACCATCCGGGAAGTATACGCCGCTGGAGCCCCTACGGCCGGGTATGGCTCCCCACGAGGACGATCATCACGGTGACGACTCCGACGACCACGATCGAGCGCGCCAGCCCCGCCCGTTCGAGTCCACGGGCGACCCCGAGCGCGACGCGGAGCGCGCGGCGACAGTAGGCGGCTTTACAGGCGCAGTTCTCGGTGCGAAGGGCGGTCCGATCGGCGCGGGGATCGGCGCGTTTCTCGGCGGCTCAACTGGGTATGCCGTCGGATACGCCGTGAGCGAGCTCGACGGTGAGTTCGACGACGGCACGCGCTCGACGACGCTCGATGACTACGCCAAGCCCGACGAGGCGGACGACGAAGACGACGGCCCCGTCACCATCGCGGTCGATTCCGTTGACGACGACGGTGAAGCGCACGCAGACGACGAGACGGATGCCGATGAAGAGACGGACTCCCACGAGGATACGGCCGACGACGACGAACCGGACACGGACGACGACACACCCCTTGACCGCTGAAAACTGACTTCTTTTTTAAATTCGATCGACGGATGCCGGGAAATGACTGACATCTCTCATTGGTCGGTTAATACAAACAACCGAGTCGTCAACGATGTCTCTCATCCGACCGTGAATGACGGCTTCTCATTCTTGAAGATCACACGTCTTCGTGTGACTGGTAGGGTTCAAACTACGCGTTCGCTACGCGAACGCTCAGCTCGCCATTTTTTACTAGCGTTCAAAAATGGACTCGTGGGGGTCCCGTGAGCGGAGCGAACGGGACCACGCGAGGGAACGACTGAACGACCGAAGGGAGTGAAGGAGTGGACTCGCGGGGATTTGAACCCCGGGCCTCTTCCTTGCGAAGGAAGCGATCTGCCGCTGATCTACGAGCCCGCATCAAGAAACATATCCCGTCCGTACTTGTACCTTACTTTTCGATGGCCCGCGAGTGAGGGGCTCACACGCGAGCCGTCTGGGCAGCGACCGCCGGAGGCGACGCCCTTAGGTGGATGCCGAGTCGAACTCCACGCGATTCCCGATAGCCGTTCCCTCTCCGCAGCCCGATAACGTTTTTGAGACGCATAACGTATTCGTTATACTTTTCAGTGCGCGCGACCTCGATCCATATATGTCAGACGCGACGACGGCGAGAGTCGACCCGGCGGCGATGGCGGCGTTGAAACACGTCGCGCTCGCGGGCGGGTTGACCGAGACGAAGGTGTCGTGTGCGGCGCTCGGCGACCGCCTCGACGCCTCGACGCAGACCGCCTCCAGACGGCTCCAAGCGCTCGAATCCGCGGAGCTCGTCGACCGCGATGTCGTCGGCGACGGCCAGTGGGTCCGGGTCACCGATGCGGGCGAGGCCGCGCTGCGCGGCGAGTACGCCGACTACCGCCGACTGTTCGAGACCGACGTCGAGCTCGTCCTCCGTGGACGCGTCACCGGCGGAATGGGCGAGGGCCGCCACTACATCACGCTCCCGGGCTACGCCGAGCAGTTCGCGTCCCGACTGGGATACGATCCGTTCCCGGGGACGCTCAACCTCGAACTCGACACGGAGAGCGTCCGCCGGCGCGGCGAGATCGCGGGCATCGACGCCGTCCCGATCGACGCGTGGGAGGACGAGGACCGCACCTACGGCGCGGCTGCCTGCTACGCCGTCACGCTCGTCGCCGACGGAAAGCGGTACGGGGACGCGCACGCCATCGTCCCCGACCGCACCCACCACGACGACGACAAGTTGGAGGTGATCGCGCCCGACGAGCTCCGGACCGAGCTCGATCTGGCGGACGGCGACCGGATCGAGGTCCGGGTGGAGGCGGCCTCGCGGGCGGACGCGCCGACCGAGACGGTCGACGCGGAGGTAGCCTGATGCGCGCGGACGCCGACGCCGACGACGTCGACCGCTCCGGGACGCCGACCGGACCCGGGGACGCGGACGATGACGCTGGAACCGGCGATGGCGAGGCGGGCACCGGAACCGCTGCTGGCGAGGACGCGGGAACTGCGGTCGACCGTGCGCTCACCGCGTTTCGCGCCGGCGAACCGGTGTGTGTCCACGACTTCGCGGACCGCGAGGGGGAGACGGACCTCATGTATCCGGCAAGCGCGGTCGACGAGGCGGCGGTCGCCCACATGCGCAACGACGCGGGCGGGCTGATCTGCGTCGCGGTCACGGACCCGGTGGCGGACGCGTTCGGACTCCCCTTCCTCGCTGACGCGCTCGACCATCCTGCGGTCGACGACGACCCCGCGTACGACGACCGTTCGTCGTTTTCGCTGCCGGTCAACCATCGGGAGACGTTCACGGGAATCACTGACGCGGACCGCGCGCTGACGATCACGGAGGTCGCGAACGCCGCGAACGCCGCGGCCGCCGACCCGGGCGCGTACTCTCCCGAGGAGTTCGCCGCGTCGTTCCGCGCGCCCGGCCACGTCCACGTCCTCCGGGGCGCGCGATCGGGGCTCAACGACCGCGTCGGCCACACGGAACTCGGGCTCGCGCTCGCCGAGGCGGTCGATTCCGCCCCCGCTGCCGTGGTCTGTGAGATGCTCGATGACGAGACGGGCGACGCGCTCGCACCCGAGGACGCCGCTGCCTACGCCGCCCGCCACGATATCCCCTACGTCGAGGGCGCGGCGCTCGTCGAGGCGCTGCGGTGAGGCCGTCGGCTGCCAGCTGCTCCCGTCCACGACCCGGGGTCCGCCGACCGGGCGGTATGTCATAATTTTAAGCCCGGACGCCACGACTCTTGGATATGGGATTTGAAGAGATGGACGTCGACACGATCTGGAAGAACGGGGAGTTCCTCGACTGGGAGGACGCGACGACCCACGTTCTGACGCACGCGCTCCACTACGGGAGCGGCGTGTTCGAGGGCGTCCGCTGTTACGACACCGAAAAGGGGCCGGCGGTCTTCCGCTGGGAGGAGCATCTCGACCGCCTGTTCGACTCCGCAAAGGTGTACGACATGGAGATCGAACACTCCCGCGAGGAGATCACCGAGGCGACGCTGGAGCTCCTTCGCCGACAGGATCTGGAGTCCTGTTACATCCGTCCGATCGCCTACTACGGCTACGACACGCTCGGCGTCTCGCCGAAGGACTGTCCGACCGACCTCGTGCTCGCCGCGTGGCCGTGGGGCGCGTACCTCGGCGATGAGGCGTTAGAGGAGGGCGTCGACGTGATGGTCTCCTCGTGGCGGAAACACGCCTCCTCGCAGGTCCCCACGAACGTGAAGACCACGGGCCTCTACGTCAACTCCATGCTCGCGGGCGAGGAGGCCCGCCGGAACGGCTACGTCGAGGCGATCGTGTTGAACAAGGAGGGGAACGTCGCCGAGGGGCCGGGCGAGAACATATTCATGGTGAACGACGGCGAGATCTACACGACCGGCCCGGCCCAGTCCATCCTCGAAGGGATCACGCGCGATACCCTCATTACGCTGGCCGAGGAGCGCGGGTACGAGGTCCACGACGAGGCCATGATCTCGCGCGGGCAGCTGTACACCGCCGACGAGCTGTTCTTCACCGGCTCCGCCGCGGAGGTGACGCCGATCCGCTCCGTCGACGACACGGAGATCGGCGCGGGAACCCGTGGTCCGGTGACCGAGGAGCTACAGGAAGCGTTCTTCGAGGTAGTCGAGCGACGCACCGACGACCACGACGAGTGGTTCACGTACCTCTGAGCACGGTCGTCGCCCAGTGACTCCGGGACGGGTTCGGAGTGGTCGAGAGGGTCCCAATCGTCCCAAACGGTCCGACGAGACGGTGGGAGAACGGTTGGAGACGCTTACGATCCGGACCGATCCGTGGTGCTACCGTCGGAGACGTGTGTCCCCGATCCCTCCGTCGAGGAGGCCCCCGGAGCTCCGCCCGGGCGATCGACACCGCCCGGGGACCCGGTCCCGTCCGCGTCACCCGCGGGCGGTCGCTCCTCCTCGACGGGGATCTGTTGGGCCGACTCGGCGAAGCCGGCAGAGAGGATGCGGGTCAGTCCCTCCTCGACGGTCTCGCCGGTGTCCTCGATCCGCTCCGGTTCGACCTCGATGACGAAGCCGGTCGTGATGTTCGGCGCGGTCGGCATGAACAAGACGATCTTGCCGTCGCGGGTCTTCTTACCGGTCCGGAACGCGGTCATCCGTATCCCGGGCCACGTCTCGAGGTACACCGGGTTCTGGAGGTCGTCGGTCCCGGAGATGGCGGTCTCGACCGCGAGTTTCGACGCGTTGTACACCACGCGTAGCGCGGGGATCCGGTTTATCGTGTCGTCCATCTTCGCCTCCGCGAGCCGACCGATTGTCGTCCGCATGAGGTAGCCGACCGCGAGCACCAGCGTGGCGAGCACGGCGACCGCGATGACCAGCCGGGAGAACGGCTCCAGCGGCTCGGGAATCGCCGCCGGCAGCAGCGCGTCGATGAGAGGAACGGAAACGACGTAGCGGTAGACCCATCTGATGACGAGAAGGAGAACGAGAAGCGGGGCGAGGACGATGAGCCCGCTGCCGAAGTCGCGTTTCCACGTGGACATCTATCGCGTCGGTATGTGTCTCCCGTCCTTAAGAGGATGTCTACCTGTTCCTCGAACGAACGGTTCGACTCACCGACCGACGATCGCCCGGAGCGCGAACAGGACGTTCTCCTTGCGCTCGCGGACGCGACGGTAGAAGTACGAGAGCCACTTGTTCCCGTAAGGCGCGTACTGTGTCACGTCGACGCCCTGCCGCGCGAGGTCACGCTGCGCGTCCTCGCGGACGCCCATCAGCATCTGGATCTCGTGGTCGGTGTCGTACTCCGAACCGAGCCGGTTCGCCAGCGAGATCATCTCCGGGTCGTGGCTCCCCACAGCGACGCCGCGGTCGCGGTGCTCGAACAGGTACTCGATGTCGGAGCGATACGCCTCGTTCACCCGGGACTTCTCCGTGTACGCGATCGATTTCGGCTCGTCGTACGCCCCCTTGACGACCCGGATCGCTCCCGGAACGTCGACGAGGCGTTCGAGGTCCTCCCGGGTACGTTTCAGGTTCGACTGGATACACTGGCCGACGCTCCACGGGTACTCGTTCGCGATCGACTCGAAGGCGTCGAGGGTGTCGTCGGTCGTCTCCGCGTCCTCCATGTCACACCAGACGAACGCGTCCCGCTCGTGGGCGCGGGCCACTATCTCCCGGTAGTGTTGCTCGAACAGCTCCGCCGAGACATCGAGCCCGATCTGTGAGGGTTTCACCGAGATCGACGCGTCGAGCTCGCTCCGTGCCACGTCGTCGAGGAGGTCGAGATACGCGTCCACGTCGGCTCGGGCGTCCGCCGGATCGTCGTAGTGCTCCCCGAGCAGGTTCAGGATGACGGCGATGTCGTCGTCGTTGTAGGCCCGCGCGTGATCGAGCGCCTCCGGGACCGTCTCGCCGGCGACGAACCGTCGCGCGATCGGGGGGATCATACCGACGGATCGCGACGACCGAACTTGAGCGTTGTCAAATCTTGCCACCCGCCGACCATGCGGGGGCCACCGATCCGTGGCGGTTCCGTCCGGATCCGGGGTTTATATCACGCGGTCGGTCGTGTGCCCGGGCATGGTCGGTTCGCTCGTCGCGACGGCGTTCTGGGCGATGTTACCAGCGTACGTGCCGAACAACGCCGCGGTGCTCGCCGGCGGCGGCCGTCCCATCGACGGCGGCCGCGAGTGGCGAGGGGCGCGCGTGCTCGGCGACGGGAAGACGTGGCGCGGCACCGCGGTCGGCACGGCCGTCGGCGTCGCGCTCGCGCTCGTTCTCAACGCGCTCGTCGACCCCGTAAGCGGCGCGGTCGGCATCGACCTCCCCGCCTTCGACCTCCTCGCCGCGGTCGCGCTCGCCTTCGGCGCGATGTGTGGCGACATCGGCGCGTCGTTCCTCAAACGGCGCTCGGGTCGCGAGCGAGGCGCGGCGTTCCCCGGGCTCGACCAGCTCGATTTCGTCGGCGGCGCGCTCCTCGCCGTCTTCCTGCTCGCTCCCGCGTGGGCGACCGAGGTGTTCACGCTCCCCGTCCTCGCCGTCGTCGTCGTGATGACGCCCGTCCTCCACGTGGTCACGAACGTCGCGGCGTACGTGCTCGGCGTCAAGAACGAGCCGTGGTGAGCCCTTACGCGTCCGTCGCGCCCTTCACCGTCTCCCGAACCGCGTCGACGCCTTCGTCGTGGAGGAGGTCTCCAACGACGATCACGTCGCTGTGGGCGGCCATCTCGTTTGCGGACTCGTAGTCGTGGATGCCGCCGCCGTAAAACAGGGTGGCGTCGTCGAGCGCGTCGTGGGCGGCCGCGACCTTCTCCGTGTCGCCGAAGGTGCCCGAGTACTCCACGTACACGATCTCCTGGCCGAACATGCGCTCGGCGACCTTCGCGTACGCCCCGACGTCGTCGGGGTCGAGATCACAGTTCGCGTTCGTCAACTCCGCGACCGCGGCGTCCGGGTTCAGTACGATGTACGCCTCGGTATGGGTGCGATCCCAGTCGAGGTCGTCGATGCGAACCCACTCCTTGTGTGCGCCGGTGATCCAGAACGGACCGCCCGCGTTGAACACGGTCGGGATCAGGTAGCCGTCGAGCGCCGGCGACTCGATGACGACGCCCGGGTTCGACGGCTCCTGATACAGCGGTACGTCGTATTCGGCGGCGGCGTCGACGACCCGAGTCATCTTCTCCGCGGTGACGTCGAGGGTCCCGCCGATCTCGATCGCGTCCGTCCCGGTCCGGCAGACGTCCTCGAAGGTGTCGTCCCCGAGCAGTTCCTTGTCGGGATCGACCTTCAGCACGTGGTCCCAGTCGTCCCACGGGTTACTCATTGAGCGGGAGTCTTCCGGCAGGAACCAAAAAGGTGCGGAAGCGTGTCGGCGGCCGACGCTGTCGATGAGCCTCGTCGCCGAGCGCTTTCCTCGGTCCCTGCGGTCACAGTAGATCGTCGATCTCGTCGTTCTGGAACGCCTCCGCCGCATCGGGCTCCTCTTCCGGCTCGTCGCGGATCGCCTGTCGAGCGCGTTCGAGGAACGCCTCGATCCGGTCCGAACGCTCAACGCCCGTGAGCAACACCACGGCCGCGAGCCGGTCGGAGTCGAGCGGGAAGTCGCCGCCGCGGACCTGCATCGACCCCGTCTCCTCTTGGAGCCACTTACGGGCCTTCTCAGCACCCTTTCGGGAGATCCGTTCGGGGTCGCCCGCGATGACGACGAGGCCGGCGTCGGCCGTCGTCGCGCTCGGTAGCGACAGCCCGGTCATCACCGCGCTCCGGACCGTGCTGGTCACCGTGTTCACGTTATCGCCGGCGTCCTCGCCCGCGGGCGCGGAGCCGTACCCGACGGCGGCCATCCCGCCGGCCCGCAGCGTGTTTATTACCTCGCTGGTGTCGACGACCGACTCCCCGACCCCCTGCGTGGCCTCGCCGGCCGCCAACAGGAGTCCGACTCGCCGCGCCATCGACTCGTTGATCGCGGCGTAGCCGCCCTCGACGCTCTCGCCTGACGACCGCCACGCGTCGTTGTCGAGCAGGATCGTCGCGTCCGCCTCCCGGACGAGCGTCTTCAGCGACCGCCCGGCGTTCACCTGATACATCGCCCCCTCGTCCCGACCGGGAAGGACGCCGAGCGCGTAGACGGGTACGTCGTACACCCGGGAGAGTTCGCGGACGAGCACCGGCGCGCCGCCGGAACCGGTGCCGCCGCCGAGACCGGCGACGACGACGATGGCCTCGACGTCAGCCGTGACCCGCGGGGCCACCGCGTCCAACACCTCGATGGAGTCCTCGTCCATCACCTCCGCACCGAGTTCGTTGTCGCCGCCGACGCCGTGGCCGTTCACTCTGGACTGTCCGACGAGTACCGTGTCGAGGGGGAGGGGCTCGAGATCGGCGGTCGCGGTGTTGACGGCGATGGCATCGCGGATCGCGCCGAATCCCATCTCCGCGTCGAACTCCGAGAGTGCGGTCGTGAGCTTGCCTCCCGCTTGTCCGACGCCGACGAGGACGGCTTTCATGTCTCCATCATAACGATCGGTCAACAATATCCTTTTCCCATCGGTTTAAATACGAAACCGCGGCCATCCGCGGTATGACATCCGAGCCCGACCCGACGGCCGAGGGAGCCGTCGAGACCGGATTCGAGGAGCGACTCGACGCAGTGGAACGTGCACTCACCGGGAGCGACATGGAAGTCACCGATGTCGACGGCGGGGCGGCCGCCGCCGCGGAACGCGAGACGCTCGCGAAGCGCCTCGATTCGGTGGAGGAGCGCATCGAGGAGCTGGAGGCCGCAACACAGGCGGTCAGAGGGTACGCCGGTGCGATCCGTTCGGTCAACCGAGAAGTGGAACGGCGAGCGGATCTCGCGCTGGCCCGCGCGACCGACGCGCGCGACGCGGCCCGACCCCGAGACCAGCCCGGGACGGGACGAGACGAGATCGGGACGGGACCCCGCGACGTCGACGCCGCCGACGAGTTACGTGCGACCGACCGAGGGACGAACGCTCCCGAGGTTCCGACCGATGCGGCGATCGAGGCGGCGATCCCGGGAGACGACCACGCGACGGGGCGGAACCACGGATCCGACGCGAGGAACCGGGGCAGCTGCGAGGACCACGGACCCGACGAGGAGAACTCGGACGAGGGTCCCCTCGAACGGCTTCGTGACGCGCTGTGATCCGTGTCGTTCTGACGGTCCTCCTCGCGGTCGCGCTCGTGGCCGCCTCGCTCCCCGCTCTCGACGCCACACGAACCGAAACGACCGCCGAGCGGATCGGGGCGGAGGCCGAGCGGATCGAGCGGGCGGCGGCCGACCTCGTCGCGGGGTCGGTCGCCGTCGACGAGCCGGCACTCGCCGCGCGCGGATCGCTCGTCGTGCGCGCACCGAGCGGGTTCGCCGCCGCGCCGATAGACGACCTAACCCTCGTGAACGTCGACCCCGATCGAGACGGGGAGGCGAGCGTCGACCGGAGCAACGGGGCCGTGATCGAGCGGGATGACGGGACCGTGGTCGGCGGAGGCGATGAGGGAGGCGTCACGTCCGCCGACGTGGCATTGGCGTATCGTTTTCGCGGAGAGCCGGTCCGAGTGATCCCGATACCGAATCCGACCGATACGGTCGGTCTTAGCGTCTTTGAGGGGCCGATAACGCTCCGGAGCACCGGTGAGAGCCGGATCGAGTTCCGGTTCGTCACGGACGAAGAGAAGACGTCGGTCCTGATCTCCCGAACCGGTTGAGCAGCCGAGACGAACGATATTTTATATGCGATACCGCGGCCACGCCGCTCATGAGCATCGACGTCCCGTCGTTCCTCCGGTCGGGGAGCGACGACGGCGACTGTAGCTGTGACACGTCGTTCGACCGGCCAGCGGGAACCGGGGTCGACGACCGTACCGTCCTCACGGTCGACGCAGACGGCTGTCCCGGACGCGGCGACCTCGCCGCGAGCTCGGACTGTCGAGCGACCGTCATCGACGCGCTCACCGATCGTGACGCGGACGTGATCAGAACGGAACACGCCGGTCGTGAACGCGCGTACGCGGGACGGGCTGCCGCGTGTCTGCTCGCCGCGGGTCGGTTCCGCGAGCGGATCGAGTTCCACGAGGCGCGGCTCGCGAAACGAGTGGCGCGGGACCCCGTCGGTGCCGTACGCGAGGCAACGGGGCGCGCTGGCCCGGCGGGACGGATCGTCGCCGAGACGGGGTTGGCGGAGGCCGTCGGCGACGCCGGCGAGACGGCCGACGTCCTCCGAGCACACGCCGGGCCGACCGTCGCCACGACTCGGATCGCGGCCGACCCGCCGCCGGGGGCGACTCTGACCGATCGGTGGGAACTCGACACCGGTGCGACGGTGCGACGCTACGAGGGAACCGGTGAGCTCGACACGTACCACCTGACGCCTCCGACGACGGAGCTCAACGCCGATGCGCTCGCGACGCTCGAAGCAGCCACTGAACGACTGCTCGCCGACCCGACGGGCGGCGATAGAGCGCCGGGACGCGCCGTTCGAGCCGTGGCGAGCGAGGACGACCCGGTGCCGCTCCTCACCGACACGCTCCGTCGACACACCCACGGGTACGGGGCGTTCGAACACGTGTTCGCCGACGGCAGAGTAAGCGACGCGACGGTGTCGGCTCCCGTCGCCGAAAACCCCCTCCGTGTCGTCCTCGACGGGGAACGGTGTCACACTAACGTCCGGCTTCCGCCCGAAGGGGCCGCGACGCTCGCGTCGCGACTCCGACGGACCAGCGGGCGGGCGTTCTCGCGAGCGGCACCGGTGCTCGACGCGACGATCGAGACGGAGTCAGGTCGCGTCCGGGTCGCGGCGACGACCGATCCGGCGAGTGACGGGCTCTCCTTTACGTTCCGCCGCGGCGACCCGGACGCATGGACCCTCGCACGACTCGTGAACGTGGACACGCTCTCCGCGCCGGCCGCTGGACTGTTGTCTGTCGCCGTCGAGCGTGGCGTGACGGGGCTCGTCGCCGGTGGACGCGGTGCCGGAAAGACGACCACGCTCGGATCGCTTTTGTGGGAGCTGTCGCCGGAGACGCGGTCGGTCCTGATAGAGGACACGCCCGAGCTCCCGGCAACGGCGCTCGCGAACGCCGACCGTGACGTCCAGCGACTACGCGTCGGAGACGGTGCGGAACCGTCACCGAGCGAAGCGGTTCGGACCGCGCTCCGACTCGGCGGCGGCGCGCTCGTCGTCGGCGAGGTGCGTGGTGAGGAGGCGAAGGCGCTGTACGAAGCGATGCGGGTTGGGGCCGCCGGCGAGACCGTGCTCGGAACGATCCACGGAGAGGATCCGGAGTCGGTCCGGGAGCGCGTCGTCACCGACCTCGGCGTCTCGCAGTCGTCGTTCAGCGCGACGGATCTCCTCGTCGTGTTGAACGACCACCGAGTCGACACGATAGTCGAAGTGATCGAACACGACGACGAGCCGTCGTTCGAGCCGCTGTTCGAACGGTCGTCGGATGGTCTCGAACCGACGGGTCGAACCCGCCGGGGAGAGAGTCATCTCGTCGACTACCTCTCTGTACCCGGCGAGTCGTACGCGGACGTTCGATCGGCCATCGAACGGCGGGCGGATTCGATCCGCGAGGCGGTGGCGTATGGTCGAACGGCTCCGGGACGGTACACCGAGGGACGCCGATGAGCGGACCCCGTCGCGAATCGTTGGGAGGAGACGGTAGGAGTGACACCGACGCCGGGTCCGAGGAGCTCCGTCGGTCCATCGCCTTCTTGGGCTGGGGCGTCACCGCGCAACGCGTGATCGAAACCGGATATCGTGCCGGGATCGGTGCCGGACTCTGTGCTGTCATCATCGGGACACTCGTCGGCGGGATGGCGGTGGGTGCCGTTGCGGGTCTCGCAGTCGGTCTCGTTGTAACCCACGCAGTACACCGCGGACCGGTATGGATCGCATCGCTTCGGCGGACTCGTGCGCTCGGGGCCGCACCGGGACTCGTCGGTCGCCTCGTGTTGCGGATGCGCCTCGACCCGTCGACCGAACGGGCGGTCCGTTTTGCGGCTCGAACGGGCCGTGGACCGCTGGCAGCGGGGTTGACCCGACACGAGCGCCGGTGTGTGAACGGCCCGACCAGCGGCCTCCGTGCGTTCGCACGCGAGTGGCGACCGTGGTTCCCCGCGATCGACCGGGCGGCAACGCTCGTCCGGACGGCCGCGTCCGCGCCGCCGGAGCGCCGTGGCCGCTGTCTGGATCGCGCCCTGAGCGCGACGCTCTCGGGGACGACCGAACGACTGGCCGAGTTCGTCGGGGAGGTTCGCGGACCGGTCTCCGCGCTGTACGCGTTCGGCGTGCTTCTCCCGCTCGCCCTCATCGCGCTTCTGCCGGCGGCCGCGGCCTCGGGCGTCCCGATCCGACCGGCGATGGTCGCCGGCATATATCTCGTCGTGCTCCCGGCCGGACTCCTGGGAGCATCGGCGTGGTTGCTCGCCCGTCGACCGGTGGCGTTTCCACCGCCATCAATAGACGGGAGCCATCCCGACGTTCCCGATCGCCGTCCACATGCGGTCGCCGCAGGGCTCGGAGTGGGCGTCATCGGGGCCGGCCTTTCGGGAGCACTGATCGCCCGATGGACCGTTCTGGTCGCCGCGGTCGGGGTCGGCGTCGGGACGGCACTCGTCGTCGCGGTTCGACCGCGCCGTGCGGTGCTCTCGGAGATCAGAGCGATCGAGTCGGGACTCCCGGACGCGATGACGGTCGTCGGGGGCGACGTCGCCGAAGGCGTCTCCGTCGAGCGAGCCGTCGCGAACGCCGGCGAACGACTCGACGACGCGACCGGGGACGTGTTCGAGCGGGCCGGTCGCCGGAGCGACACGCTTCGTGTCGGGGTCCGGGAGGCGTTCACCGGATCGGGCGGCCCGGCTGCGACCGTCCCCTCGCCCCGGGTCCAGGGCGCGGTCGCGTTGCTCGCCGTCGCCGCTCGCGAGGGGAGGCCGGCCGGCGACGTTCTACTCGAACTCGCCGACCAGCTCGAACGGCTGCGCGAGCTCGAACGCGACGCAAGACGACAGCTCGCGACCGTAACCGGGACTCTATCGAACACCGCGGCCGTGTTCGCCCCGATCGTCGGCGGGGCGACGGTCGCGCTCGCGACCGGGGTCGATACGGTCGGGGTCGGCGGTCTCGGGGCTTCGTCCGGCGGTACCGAAGGGATGGCCGATGCGCTCGCGGGCGGGGGTCCGGAGTCGGTTCCGACGGCGGAACCGACCGGAGCAGAGGGCGGCGGAGGCGATGACGGAAGCGGGGGTGGCGGTGGAGCGTTGTCCGTTCCAGTGCTCGGCCGGATCGTCGGCGTGTACGTGCTCTTACTCTCGGGGACGCTGACTGCGCTGGCGACGGGGCTTGAACACGGGTTCGATGCGACGCTCGTCGCCTACCGGGTCGGTATCGCGTTACCGACGGCGACGGCGGCGTACGTGGTCGCGTTTGCCGGTGCAGGAGCGCTGTTGTGAGCGTCGAACTCGTCACGATCACGACCCCGTCCACGTCCGATCGTTTAAATACGAAACCGCGGCCACCCGACCCATGTTCGAGACGAACCTCGACGCCACGTACGCGTGGCTCGGCCTTGCGGCCGTGAGCATCGTCACCGCCGGCGTAGTCGCCACGCTCCCCGCGTCGCCACCGCCGGACGCGGACGGCGTCGCGCACACGATCGATTCGGTCGCCGGCAGTGACTACGTCGCGACCGCGGAACACGGGGTTTCGGCCGATCGGCTCCGGATCACTCCACGAACGGTCGAGATCGATGGTGGCGGGGTCGTCGCTCGATCGACGATCGGCGAGAGCCCGATAACACCGGTCCCGCCCCGCGGGACAGGTGCCGACGACCGCCTCCGAAGGGTACTCGACGGTGTCTCGCCGGAGACCGTCTTCGACGACTCGGGCGAGTTCGCCGCGGCCGCGGAACATGAACGGACGCTCGAACACGAATGGCGAGTCGCTCCCGACCGAATAACCGTGAAGCGGGTTCACTACGATGAGACACATGTCACGCTCGTCGGATGAGTGGTTCGTCGCTGCCGACCGTGCGGCCGTGGAGCCGATCGCAGCACTGGTTGCCGTTCTCGCCGTGGGGGCAGCGCTCGGGCTATATGTCGGCGTGCTGGATGACGTGCGTTCGGATGCGACGGAGGGGCCCGAAGAGGCGAGCGTCGTGGTCGACCGGATCGAACGCGACGTGACCCTCGGCGGCGTCGCGCGGCCGAGCCGCCTGAGCGACCTTGGGGAGACGCGGACGCCGGCGACCGTCGAACTGGTGTCGGACGGAGAAACCTGGCGGGTCGGACTCGGGGCGGTCGGAGAAACAGGAGCCATTCGGCCAGATCGCCGGTCGAGTGCGGTCACCGAGCGGCGGGTAACCGTCCGCGTCGCCCCGGGGCGGAACACCCCCGGGACCCTTCGGGTGGTGTTCCACGGATGACGAGTACCGTTGTCGACGTGACGGTGTTACTGCTCTGCGTCTCGGCAAGCGTCATTACCCTCGGGATCGCGGGAGGGGGGCAAGGAGCGGGCGAGACGGGCTATACCGCGGACGACGCCGCGGACCGGCTGGCGACCGAGACGGCGACAATCACGTATCCGACGCCCGGAGCGGAGGATGACTCGCGAACCGTTCACGCGACGCTCGTGGAGTTCCTCTCGATGGCGATCGCTGCCGAGGAGTGGGACGACACGGGGGCGGCCGATCGGTTCCGGACGCGGGCGAGAACGGTCGTTACCGATTCGCTCGGGCCACGGACCCGAGTCGACGTTCGACATCGATTTGACCGCGTGGAGACGCTAGCCGAGAACGCGGATTCTCCGCCGGTGCCGACGCGGTCGAAAACGAGGACCGGGGCCGTTCGGGGAGGAACCGAAAACGACGAGCCGACCACCGTTTCCACCCGGGACGCTCGGGCGATCGGCGTCGGACCCGAACCGCCGAGGGACGTCGAAGTCACGGCCGCCGTTGTGACGCATCCGGTCCCGGAGCGATTGGAGAGCGACGAGGGACGGGACGACCGACTTCGGGTCGTCGTCAGGGTGTGGTACTGATGGGGAGCGCACGTGTGAGGGACCGAATCCCGGCCAGGGCGTTCGGCATGGACACGCGAGCACGGATCCCGTTCGCGCTGATTGGAGTGTTGCTGCTCGTGACGAGCTCCGCGTACGCGTCGGGGTTAGCGGGCCAAGGGCTCGTGAGCGAGGACCGAAGCGTCGAGCACGCCGTCGAACGAGTCGATGCGGACACGACGGCGGCGCTGAAGAGTGCCGCCCGCGAGGCCGCACATGCTTCCGCGTCAGATCCGGTCACTCGCGCGCCGAGCGAGACGAACGGAAACGACGACGGCCGATCGGCGAACGCCGTCCGATCGGCGTCACCCTTCGCGGATGCCTTCCGGATCCGGCTGGCACTCGCGGCGGAGGAGTCGCTCTCGACCGTGGAAGCCGACGTAAACGACGTCTCCGCGACGGCGTCGTTCGGTGCGGCCGGCGACGACATCGATCCGAACGACCTCGGATCCGCACGGGAGTCCGTCAGCGTGGAGAGCGTCGCGGACGGAACGGCGACGCGAGTGACGTTCGAGGACGTGACCGTCACCGCGACTCGGGACGGGCGGACGGTCGCCGAAGAGATCCGAGACCGAACCGTGGTCGTCGCCGTGCCGACGCTCGCGGCACACAAGCGAACGGAGCGGTTCGAGACGCGGTTGAATCGCGGTCCAGTGGAGGGCTCCGGACTTGGTCGTCAGCTGACCGCGAGCCTCTATCCGATGACGTGGGCGCGCGGATACGCACAGTACTGGGGCGCGCCCGTTCAGAACGTGCTGGCGAACCGCCACGTCGAACTGTCGACGAACGCAGGGATCGTGCGGACACAACGGGACGTGTTCGGCACGAGCGACCCCGACGCGCGAGGGGGCGTCGCCGAAGCGACCGCCAGAACCGGGCTGACGGACCTGCTCGAACCCGGCCCGCTCGACGAGGACGCGTGGACGGATCTAGTGCTCGACACGCCGACGCCGACCCGCGAAGACGGGGACGGATTCGATGCGGCGGAGGCCCACACGGACGAGACGACCTCCGTCTCGGTCGATCACGCGGCCGACGTTGCTGCGCTGGAGGTCCACGACGATATCGAATCGATAGTCGAGGGCAGTTATCGAATCGAAGCGACCATGGAGACGTCCACTAGTCGCGTCTCAAGCGGAGGTACCGCGCGACCGCCGACACCCAGCAGTGGGGGGGTCGAAGGCGACTGGGCACGGGTCGGCACGAGTACCGACGAAACGGAGTGGGTCGTGAGCGACGATTCGGTTCCGAGCGGCGTCCCCCGCGGCACGGTCTCGTCCGGGGAGTCAGTGTCGTTCGGCACGACGACACGGGAGGTGGTCTCGGAGCGGACGGCGACGGCAAGATGGGAGCGGATCGTCGACGTCGAGGACGAAAACGGTACTCGAACCGGAACACGGGTCGCCGAACGGACGACGACCACGGACACCGTGGCCGACCGGTATCGGGTCGTCGTCTCCGTGACCGGATCCTACGCACCACGTGACGATGCGCCAGACCGCTCGATCGCGACGTTCGGAGCCGGCGGAGCCGGCGACGTCGATCTCACGGGAACGCCTCACGCGGCTCGGTCGGAACTCGGTGCCGAGACGACTGGAGACATCGACTCCCTCGCGTACCAGGCCGTCTTCGACGGAGACGTCCACCGCTCGACCGTCGTGTTCGGTGATCCCGGTACTGGGGTCGTCGATCGGAGCGCGAAGGAGATCGACGAACTACGGATCGAAGTGCGTGAGCTCGAAGCCGAACTCTCGATGGAGAAAGCTGCCGTCGGAGCGGCCGATCCGTACGACGACCTCGCTGAGACGGTCAGAGACCGGCGAAGCGAGTTTATCGACGCCCCAGTGACGTACGACGGGGCGGCCGATCGAGCGTGGACGTCAACGCGTACCGCATACGTGGATGCCGTCATAGCGGAACTGGAGGCGGCGAACGACGACGAGAAGGCCGCGACTGACGGGTTCCTCGATCGGGTAGAAGGAGCCTTTGACGGCCCTTCACTCGCCGAGATCATCTCCAGCCGGGAGGCGGCACGCGATACGGGAGAGTACCGTGTCGGCGGGGAGGGCCCGGGTGGATCGGTGACGTTCGTTCCGAACGCGTCACCGGGCTATCTTCCACGGACGGCGGTCGACGGGGCGGACGTCGACGCCGTTGACGGGACGACGACGCGGCCGCTCGCCACACGGAACCTGAACTACGTGACGGTTCCCTATGACGACGTTGCCGGCGGGATCGTCGACCGGATCCTCGGAACCGAGGACACCGTCCGGCTCGGCGTCGCCGGACGCGCGCTACTGGCCGCGGACGACGCGCTCGCCGGCCGAAACGACCCGGATCTGGAGGCCGATAGGGAGACGCTCGCCGACCGAGTGACGGAGTCGATGGGCGTCGTGGACGACGAACTCGCCTCCGTCCTCGCGGATCGGAGCTCGATGAACCGCGGGGAAAGCGAGTCAGTCGTCGAGTCGGTGGCCGGTACGTACGGTTCGCCGGGAGAGAGAGCAGTCGCGATCGACGACGGCGAGTACGCACAACGGATCGCCGCGGCGGCCGAGCGTCGGAAGGGAGTGTCGGGACGGGAACGAGCGGCACTCAACGCGGATCTCCACGTTACGGCCCGGACAGCAACCGATCGCGACGCGGTCAGGATCCCTGCCCGATTCGTCGATGGACCGACCGAGAAGGTCCGTGAGGAGGTTCGCGGCGAGATGGAGGGCGCCGTAGAGGACGGTGCGCAACGCGTCGGCGAGGAGGCCGCGGAACGATGGGCCCCGAAGCCGGTTCGAAGAGTCGGGGCGGGACTTCCCGTCGCACCCGTCCCCGGGTACTGGGCCACAACGGTGAACGCGTGGCGCGTGGAGGTCCGCGGGGAGTATCCTCGGTTCACGCTCCGCTCGGACGTCGGAACGCCGGACCGACCGTTCGAGTACGTCAGAGAAGAAGGAACGGTGACGGAGACCGTTGACGGCGAGAGAGTACGCTTGGGTGTAACCGAGCCGATCGCGTTCGAGACCGGAACGCTCGTCGCCGTTGCGGTCCCCGCGGGACCGCCCGGGGTCGGCGACGTCGACGGAACACGTGACGAGACATCGCCGGGGTGGTAGGTCGATGTCCGCGGCGACTCCGAACGGAGCGTCGCGACCGCTACGAACGGGGCGACCGGTGGCGTTTTGGGACGCGCCCGCCGATCAACGGTATGTTTCACGAGATCGCCGACGAGGCGGTAACGGCCGACCGCGCGAACGACGACGAAGAGGCGATCGAGGCGGCAACGCTGTTGGCGTCGTTCGAGGCCGTGCTGGCCGAGACGGTCGAGGAAACGGGAGCGGACCGCGTCGTCGCCGAGACGCCACTCGACGAGGCAACCGTCGAGCGGATCGCCGACGGAGACGCTCGAACCATGACTCTCGCGGAGGGTGCAGCCCTGCTCGCCGTCGGGAGCGACCGCGAGTCGGAGCCGATGGTGGCGGAGATCCGCGATCACCTGTTGATGGGGATGGCGACCGCCGTCCTCGACGTGGACACGGTCGCGGCGTCGATGGACGCCGATCTCACCGGTCAGGAGGTTCAGCAGGTGCTGGAGGGACGTGCCGCGATGACGCTCGAACAGCTCGCCGAAGTCATGGCGGTCATCGAGAGCCGAAAACGATGAGGGTCGTCGTCGTCGGCTGCGGCTACGTGGGGCTCGAACTCGCACGACAGCTCGGGAGCCGCGGGCACGACGTGACGGGAGTCAGACGCTCGGAGACGGGGTTGGAGGCGATCGGCTCGGTGAGCGAACCGACCGACGAAGCGTTCGACGGATCCGTGAAGGCGGTTCGCGCGGACGCGACCGATCCGGAGACGCTCTCGACGCTTCCGGACGCGGACGCCCTCGTCTTCGCGGCCAGTTCCGGCGGGCGTGGCGCTGCGGCGGCCCGCGAAGTGTACGTCAACGGGTTACGGAACGTCGTCGAGGAGTACGGAACGAGAACCACGCCACCCGATCGACTGGTGTACACCTCCTCAACGGGGGTGTACGGCGACCACGACGGCGGATGGGTCGACGAATCGACGCCGATCGATCCGACCACGGAGAAGACGCGCGTGCTGGCGACGGCCGAGACGGTTGCACTGGAGGAGACGGCGGAGTACGGGATCGACGGAACGGTCGCCCGCTTC
Organism: Halorubrum alkaliphilum; assembly: GCF_017873815.1. Lineage (GTDB taxonomy): Archaea > Halobacteriota > Halobacteria > Halobacteriales > Haloferacaceae > Halorubrum > Halorubrum alkaliphilum. Next base: position 41,188 of record NZ_JAGGKQ010000016.1, read on the forward strand.
GCCGGGCTGTACGGACCGGAGCGATACCGCCTTGGCCGGTACATCGACGGCCCCGTAACCGCCGGCTACCTCAACATGGTCCATCGCGACGACGCCGCCGGAGCGATCCGACACGTCCTCGAAACCGATCGCGCCCGCGGGGAGGCGGTGGTCGTCGTGGACGACGAGCCGGCGGACAAACACGCGTTCGCGGACTGGCTCGCGGACGAGTGTGGCGTCGGCCGACCCGAAAAGCGCTCGAAGGCCGAGCGGATCGCGGACGGAGACCTCTCCGCGGCGGCCCGGCGACGGATCCGGACCAGCAAGCGATGTTCGAACGATCGGCTGCGAGAGCTCGGCTACGAGCTCGTGTATCCGACGTTCCGCGAGGGATACCGCGACGCGATCGATTCGTTCCGGCGAGAGCGAGAGTGAAGGTTACATAAAACCGCCGCATATCGGGGCCATATGCCGATTTCTCATGATACAGCGTCGGCACGAAGCTTCATGTAGCGTCGGCGAATTGCGTCTGACGTATGTGGGGCCTGACAGCGGTGAGCGAGACGCTCTCCGAGATGGAGGCGTTCGTCCGGGAGAACCCGGAGCTGACCGCGGTTGCGGCGTTCGTAGCGGTCGCCGTGCTCGCGAGTTCGTACGTACTGCTTCGGGCACGACGCCCGTCGGGAGTCACCTTCCGGCGATTGTTGGCCGACGAAGAGGAGATCACCGTGTTGATGCATCCGAACCCGGACCCGGACGCGATGGCGGCCGCGGTCGGGGTCGCGTCGTTGGCGGACCAGCTCGATGTCGAGGCGACCGTCCAGTATCCCGGTCAGATCCGCCATCAGGAGAATCGGGCGTTCCGAACCGTGCTTGACCTCAAACTCGACCGGATCGACCACGTCAGCGATCTCGCTGCGGAGACCGTCATTCTCGTCGATCACAACGAACCTCGTGGCTTCGGGGGTGCGGACGGGGTGTTGCCGACCGCGGTCATCGATCATCACCCCGGCGACGGGACCGGCGAGGAGTTCACCGACGTACGGACGGACTACGGCGCGACCGCCTCGGTGATCGCGGAGTACTTCGACGACAACGGAGCCGTGCCGGTGCCACCGGACAAACACGCGAGCGAGACGGACGGGACCCTCGCGCTGTCGACGCGTGCGTCGACCGGACTGTTGTACGGGATCCTCGCGGACACGAAACACCTCACCGTCGGCGCGAGCGAGCCGGACTTCGCCGCCGCGGCGTACGTTTATCCCGGCGTCGATCAGGACCAACTCGACCGGATCGCCAACCCTGCGGTCGACGCGGAGGTCCTGGAAGTGAAAGCCCGGGCGATCGCGGGGAGACAGATCGAGGGCTCGTTCGCCGTCTCGGACGTCGGGGGGCTGAACAACGTCGACGCGATCCCGCAAGCGGCGGACGAACTCATCCAGCTGGAGGGGGTCAGCGCGGTCGTCGTCATCGGTGAGCGCGACGGCACGATACACCTCTCCGGGCGCTCGCGGGACGACCGAGTCCACATGGGAAACGCGATCGACGCGGTCCTGTCCGACCTCAACAACGGCAACGGCGGGGGGCACTCCCGGATGGGCGGCGGCACGATCACCCCGGAGATCGATGCGACGGGAGAGGAGGAGCCCGACACTGTCGACCGCGACGCGCTCGCGAACGACCTGTTCCGCGCCATGGCCGGTGACGTATAAGGGCAATAAGTCAATCAGGTCGGTGCTGACGAGATCGTATTTAAAAAATCTGTGAACGGCAGCCGATTTTTATAAAAGAGCAGTGTTGTCCGCGCGCCCGGTTCGCGCCTTTTTAAGGGCTCGAACCGCGAGGCACTACGCGCCCTCACGGCGAGGGCTTTGACGCGTACACCAACGATCCGTAGCCGACAGTTTATAAACGAACGCCCGGGGCTTTGGAGGTCTCCACCGACGATCCGCAGTCGGCAATTTATGACCGACCGGCCGGAGATTTGGAAGCGTTCACCATAACGTCATCCATTTATAAACCACCGCCAGCAACACCGCTCGATCACTCATAAACGACTCCCACATCGTATTGAAATACTCACTCCCGACATCGCTCAAAAAGCAGTTTCTAGTGGCCGTGTCGGGCCGAGACTACCCGATCGATGGCATCTCAGCGAGGCCGTCGTATCGAAACCCGTCCACTGAGAGGGCGATCAGACCGTCGTGGGTCACGACCCAACGGTTAAGATGAAACCGGGCGATCGGCACGTATGAACGTCGACCTCGGCGGCGAGTGGCGGGCGCTCGCGGGAGTCGGGATCGGATACGCGCTCGCGACGGGACTGATCTTCGTCGCGTTCTTTCTGGTGCCGTATCTCGTCGTGAGTGCGCTGTGAGCGGGCTGTGGGGAACCCGGAGAAACAGCGAGGAAACCGCTTAGGCGAACGCCAGCGAGTCGTCGGCGTCGCCGGAATCGTCCTGCTGGAGCTTCTCGTGAGCTTCGAGGAAGTCGTCGAGGGTGACCTGCGTCCGGTCGTCGCGGATGGCGAACATCCCGGCCTCGGTACAGATCGCCTTGATGTCCGCGCCGGAGGCGTCCTCTATCATGTCGGCCAGCCGGGCGAAGTCGATCCCGTCGGCGAGGTTCATGTTCCGGGTGTGGATCCGGAAGATGATCTCCCGGCCCGCAGTGTCCGGTTTCGGCACCTCGATGAGGCGGTCGAAGCGGCCGGGGCGGAGGATGGCAGGGTCGAGCATGTCGAAGCGGTTGGTGGCGGCGATGATCCGGACCTCGCCGCGCTCGTCAAAGCCGTCCATCTCCGAGAGCAGCTGCATCATCGTCCGCTGGACCTCGGCGTCGCCCGAGGTCTTCGAGTCCGTCCGCTTCGAGGCGATCGCGTCGATCTCGTCGATGAAGAGCACTGCGGGCTGGTTCTCGCGGGCGACCTCGAAGAGGTCACGGACGAGCTTCGCGCCCTCGCCGATGAACTTGTGGACGAGCTCGGAGCCGGCCATCTTGATGAACGTCGCGTCGGTTTCGTTGGCGACCGCCTTCGCCAGCATCGTCTTTCCCGTCCCCGGCGGCCCGTACAGGAGGACGCCGCTCGGGGGCGTGATCCCCACGTCGGTGAACATATCGGGATGTTCGAGGGGCATCTCGACGGTCTCGCGGACCTCCTGCATCTGCTCTTCGAGGCCGCCGATGTCGGCGTAGGTGACGTCCGGAGAGTGTTCGACCTGCATGACGCGAGCGCGAACGTCGGTCTCCTTCTCTAGCTTCTTGACGACCGATAGCGAGTTGTTGACTGCGACGCGGTCGTCGGGGTCGAGTTTTCCCCGCATCTCGTCGGTGATCTCGGTCAGCGCCTCTTGGTTGTTGCCGTGCTGTTTGATCACGGCACCGTCCTCCGTGATCTCCTGTACCGTGGCCACGAACAGCGGCGACTGCTTGAGCTTCTTGTTTTCGTGGGTGAGCCGTTCGAGCTTCTGCTGGTACTTGTTGTTCTCGGCGTTCGCGTCGAGGAGTTTGTCGCGCATCTCCTCGTTCTGGGACTCGAGATCCTCGAGGCGGTCCTGGAGAGTCTCGATCTTCTCCTGTCTCGACGCCGACCCCTCGTAGGGCATATCGACGTCGTCGACGGTATCACTCATTGTGTGGTATAAGGCGTCTCGCGGATAAGAGGCTTCGGGTGGGGACACTCCGACGGCATCGACGTGTAATATAATGCCTAGTGGTAATGAAAACGGATAGTAAATATTATTTGTTGGCATGAAGTATGTCCGAACACGCATGAGCACCACGGAAGCCGTCGCCACCGACGACGTCTCGGACCGCTGGGAAGGGGTCCGTGACCTGCCGCCGAGCGCGAAGCTCGTCGCAAAGGTTCTCGATTACAACGACACGTTGACACAGAGCGAACTCGCCGAGGAGACGCTTCTCCCTCCACGAACCGTCCGGTACGCGCTCTCGCGGCTGGAGGAGGAGGACGCGGTCGACTCCCGGTTCTCCTTTACCGATGCTCGGAAACGACTCTACTCGTTGTCGGTCTGAACGTCCGCACACGGGCGATCCGGTCATCCGTTCAAGGGTCACGCGAGAGTATAAACCCGATAGCGAACCAGCCACCGTGTGGTCTCGACCGACGACGTCAAACGGGCGCTGTCCGCGCTAGCGACGCGAACCGACACCGCGACGAGACCGTACACCGCGGTGATCGACGAGGCCGACGCCGCCCGCGAGGACCTCCACCGGGCCGCCGGCTTCGTCGAGGCCGTCGGGCTCGACCGACTCGAGGAGGCGATCAGGGACGCCGAACGCGATGGAGACGCCGAGCTCGCCGATCGGGGACGCGCTGCGCTCGACTCGTACCGACGGTTCCGAGCGGTCGCTGAGGGGAGAGAACCGGCGGCGGATCGTGGGTCGGCCCGGAACCCCTAAATCCGACACCGGCCAACCGTCGGGCAATGACACGGGTGATCCATACCGGCGACACCCACATCGGGTACCAGCAGTACCACTCGCCGGACAGACGCCAAGACTTCCTCGACGCGTTCGACGCGGTCGTCGACGACGCGGTCGACGACGACGTCGACGCCGTCGTCCACGCGGGTGACCTCTTTCACGACCGACGACCGGAGCTTCCCGACCTGATGGGCACTATCTCCGTCCTTCGGCGGCTCGACGACGCCGGGATCCCGTTTCTTGCGGTGGTGGGGAACCACGAGTCGACCCGCGGCGGGCAGTGGCTCGATCTGTTCGAACGGCTCGGGCTCGCGACCAGACTCGGTCGGGAGCCGGTCGTCGTGGGCGACACCGCCTTCTACGGGCTCGACCACGTCCCCGTCTCCCGCCGTGACGAACTCGAGTACGCGTTCGAGCCGCACGACGCGGACTACGCGACGCTGGTCGCACACGGCCTCTTCGAGCCGTTCGCACACGCGGACTGGGACACGGAGACGGTTCTCGAGGAGAGCGACGTGGCGTTCGACGCGATGCTGCTCGGCGACAACCACAAGCCGGATCGCGCAACGGTCACCGACACGCCGGTCACCTACTCGGGATCGACGGAGCGCGCGAGCGCGAGCGAACGCGAGGGACGCGGTTACAACCTCGTGCGGTTCGACGAGGACGCCGGCGGGGGCGACGATCGCGTCGAGATCCGGAGGCGCGCGATCGACACCCGCGAGTTCGTTTTCGTGAGCGTCGAACTCGGGGAGGGGGAAGGCGAGTCCCGCGTGCGCGAGCAGGTCCGCCAGCACGACCTCGGGGACGCCGTCGTCCTCGTCGAGGTGACCGGCGAGGGCGACCCGGTCACGCCGGCCGCGATCGAGGAGTTCGCCACCGACGAGGGGGCGTTGATCGCGCGTGTCACCGACCGTCGGACGGTCGAGACCGACGACGAGGTCGACGTGAGCTTCGCCGACCCGGAGGACGCGGTCCGCGAGCGGATCGAGGGGATGGGGCTCTCGGCGGCCGCGCTCGACATCGACGAGACGGTCCGGTCGGAGAGCGTCGCCGACACGAACGTCCGGGAGACGGTGAAATCCGCGGTCGAGGACCGGCTCGACGACCTCGACGCGTTCGTGGCCGCGGACGACGGCGAGTCGAACGAGGGCGGGCCAGACGACGGCGACGAGGGTGAGACGGACGCCGACTCGGAGCCGACCACAGACGGACAGGTCTCCATGGAGGACTACCTATGAGATTCGACAGGGTCCGGCTCACCAATTTCAAACCCTACGGCGATGCCGACGTCCGATTGTCCGAGGGGGTGACAGTCATCCACGGCCTCAACGGCAGCGGGAAGTCCTCGCTGTTGGAGGCATGCTTCTTCGCGCTGTACGGCTCGAAGGCGCTCGACGGGACCCTCGACGACGTGATCACGAACGGAGAAGACGAGACCGAGGTCGACCTCTGGTTCACGCATGACGGAGTCTCGTATCACGTCTCGCGTCGGCTTCGCGAGTACGACGACCGCGTCGATCACGACTGTACGCTCGAAGCGACCGCGGGAGGCGACCTGACGCGCGACGGCGCGACCGCGGTTCGGCGGTTCGTCACCGATCTGCTCCGGATGGACGCCGACGCGTTCGTCAACTGCGCGTACGTCCGTCAGGGCGAGGTCAACGCCCTCATCAACGCCAGTCCGAGCCAGCGACAGGACGTCATCGACGACCTCCTCCAGCTGGGGACCCTCGAGGAGTACCGCGAGCGCGCCGGCGACGCGCGCCTCGGCGTCGAGGACGTGTTGAACGCGAAGCGGGCCGTCCTTAGAGAGAAGGAGAGACGGATCGAGGAGAAGGAGGAGCGGGACCTCCACGACCGGCTCAACGGACTCGAAAGCGACCTCGCGGAGCTCGACGAGCAAGTCGACCACTACGAGGACCAGCGGGACAGCGCGCGCAAGACCCGGTCGGAGGCGGTCGAGACGCTCTCGACGTACGAGGAGAAACGGGACGAACTGGAAGCGGTCGAGTCGGAGATCGAGGGGATCGAGACGTCGATCCGCGAGACGGAGCAGGAGCGCGAGACACACCGGACGGCGATCGGCGAGGCGCGCGAACGCATCGACGAGATCGAGTCCGGGATCGACGAGCAGTTGGACGCCGCGGGGGTCGAAACGGCGACCGCGGCGGCCATCACCGACCGCCGCGCGGAGCTCGACGACCGGGAGGCCGAGATCCGTGCGGAGCTCGACGACGTGCGGGTGAACGCCGAGGCGTTCCGGAACCAGTCGGAAACGCTCTCGGAGAAGGCGGATGACCTGGCCGAGCGAGCCGCGGACGCCGAACGCGAGGCCGAACGTCGCGAAGAGGAGGCCGAGGCCGCAGCGGCGGAAGTCGAGGAACACGAGTCCTCGATCGAGGAGCTCCGCGAGGAGGCGGCCGGGCTCCGCTCCCGGTTCGAGAACGGTAAGGGGGACGCCGAGACGGACGGAGTGGACGACGACGAAACCGTCGAGGAGACCGTTAACGTGGGGCCCGACGAGGCGGCCGGACGACGGGAGACCCTCCGTGAGCGACGCGGCGAGGCTCGCGAGCGGATCGCCGAACTCTCCGCGGAGTTGAAGAACGCCCGTGAACGGGTCGTGGACGCGGAAGCACTACTGGAAGCCGGGAAGTGCCCGGAGTGCGGACAGCCAGTCGAGGACTCCCCGCACGCGACCGGGATCGACGAGGATCGTGAGCGCGTCGCGACGCTGGAGACGGAGCTCTCCGCCGCCCGCGATCGGGCCGAACGCCTCGATGACCGGATCGAGACGCTCGACGGGCTCGTCGAGGCGGCCGACCGGCTCGACGAGATCGACGACACCATCGGAACCGTAGCGGAGCGAGTCGAGGAGAAGCGTACGGAGGCAAGCGAGAAGCGGGAGGCGGCGAGCGAGAAGCGCGACGAGGCCGGGAAGCTCCGGGAGCAATCCGAGGAGACGCGCGAGGTGGCCGTAGAGAAACGTGAGGAGGCCGAGGCAAGCGAGAAGCGGGTACGGGAGCTGGAAGCCGAGATCGACGCGATCGAGGACGCTCGGATGTCCGTGAGCACGGTCGAGGAACGCTTGAACACGATATCCGATCTCAACGAGCGGATCGAGCGTCGTCGCGAGAAGCGGGCGAACCTCGAGGAGGTGAACGACGAGCGGCGCGACCGGCTTGCGGACAAACGAGATCGACGCGACGACCTCCGAGAGGACGTCGATGAGGAGGCGATCGAGACGGCAAAGGAGCGCAGGGAGGACGCCGAGGACTACATCGAACAAGTCACCGAGGAGTTGGACCGGCTCGACGAGCGCCGGACCGAGCTCCAGAACGCGATCGGCGGCGTGAGAGGTGAAATAGCGGCGCTTGAGGAGTTCCGCGAGGAACGTGAGTCGCTGGCCCGGACCGTCGAGTCGCTGGAGTCGCTCCACGACGAGACCGCCGAGCTGGAGGCGACGTACGGGGACCTCCGTGCGGAGCTGCGGCAGCGAAACGTCCGGGAGCTGGAACGGACGCTCAACGAGACGTTCGAGCTGGTGTACGGCAACGACGCCTACTCACACATCGAGTTAGACGGCCAGTACGCGCTTACCGTGTATCAAAAGGACGGAGAACCGCTCGATCCCGAACAGCTCTCCGGGGGCGAGCGGGCGCTGTTCAATCTCTCGTTGCGATGTGCGATCTATCGCTTGCTCGCCGAGGGGATCGAGGGAGCCGCGCCGACGCCGCCACTCATCCTCGACGAACCGACCGTCTTCCTCGACTCCGGGCACGTCTCCCGGCTCGTCGACCTCGTCGAGGAGATGCGTGGGTTCGGCGTGCGACAGATACTCATCGTCAGCCACGACGACGAGCTGGTCGGGGCGGCCGACGAGCTCCTAACCGTCGAGAAGAACCCCCGGACGAACCGCTCCACGGTCACGCGCGAGGATGTCGCCGGGCTCGACGTCGCGTCGCTCGCGGACGACTAAGCGACGGTCGGGGCCGCGCCGACCGGACCGGAGCGAGCGTCGTGAACGGCCGCCGATAACACTACCCCTCATGTATCAGAACTGCTGTACTCGGCGTCCGCACCACCGAGTACACCGTCCGCGGGTTCCGTCTCACGTAACAGTCGGACCGCCTTCTGGGCGTCTTCGGTCGCCTCGTAGCCCCGCTGCCCGACGACATCGACCTCCTCGACCAACCCGGTGGCACGGAACTCCGTGAGTCGGCCGTGAAGTTCCGATTCACATGCCCCGGAAGCGTCCATGAGTTCGGTAACCGACACCGGCCCGGCATCGACGAGTTCCACGAGCAGACCGAGCGACCGGTCGTCGTGGACCGCGCGGATCACCCGGCGGACGACACCTGGAACAGCGAGCGACGCCGTTTCGAGCGGCGGTTCGCCGTCGACGACCGTTAACTCCGCGTTCTCGACGTAGCGCTCCTCGCCCGAGATCGGGTCTCGTACCAGACTCGACTCGTCGGAGCGTTTCACGAGGAGGTACGTGTTGCCGTCGCCGTCGCGGACCGTCTGCATGGGCGATCGGAGGCCCTCCGAGGTCATTACCGTTCCGGGGCGTCGTCGTCAACGTCGGCGTCGAGATCAGGATCGGAACCCACCGTTTCGTTCGGATCAGCATCCATCGTCTCGTCCGGGTCGTCCGATCGCGACCGATCCCACGCACGATACGTCTGGTACGTTCGGATGCCGGCAAGCAGCCCGACGCCGAGGAGGGCGGGTCCGGCTCGGCTCCACCCCTCGAAGTACCAGACCATCGGACCTAGGAATACGAGGAGAACGGCGATGTTCGCGTAGATCACGGCGACGACGAACGCGCGAAGCGTGTCCTTGTCGACGTCGCCCGCGGACTCGAAGTCACCGCTCTCGTCGAACGTCTTGACCGAGGGCGCTTCGGGGATGTCCGGCGTCATCTCCCGCTCGGCGTCGGAACTCTCGCCGAAGGACACCTCGCCCTCGTTTTCCTCGTCGAATGGGAACACGGCTGAACTACGGCATGGCGAGTCAAAGGGGTTGCGCCCGGCATCAACGTCGATCACGGAGCGGTGTGAAACGTTCCCTCAGGCCGCGTCGACGAGTCGGACCGTTCGGCTCGCCTCGACCCACGCAAGGGGGTTCGTCGCGTCGAAGAGAACCACGTTTCCGTCGTCTTCATACGCCTCCACCTCGGCATCGACCGCATCACGGTCTCCCGAGCGGTGCGTCCCGTTCTCCCGGTGAGGGTTCGAGGGCATGGACCGTGGTAGGTCATGGCATAATATATGCCTTTCCGTGGACGGGCGTCCCGCTGATGCGGGTTCCGGAGGCCGATTCGACACGTCCGAGTCGCTGTCCCGTCACTCCTTTGAGGGGAACGGAACACGACCGAATGCCGAGTTTTTTAGCCGGGTACGCCGAAGCGTTTGTATGACTCAGTCGGGGCTTACGGATTTCTCGTCGTCCGAGAACGCGGACGACGGCGGCGGCACCGGCCGAGACGACCTCGCCGCCGCGGAAGCGGAGGTCGTCACCGGTGCGGGCGGGGGACGCGTCAGCAACGTGATCGATGTCGACGAAGCGAAGTTCCCGAACTCGACGGGCACCGTCGAGTTGATGATCACCCAGATCGACTACGCCATCGAGGGGTACGGGAGTGACGAGTACCCGGTCGTCCACGTGTTCGGGCGTCGTCCGAACGGCGGCAATCGCGATGACACCGGCGACAGCGACCGCGACACCGTCGAACACCTCCGCGTACTCGGCGTCGAGCCCTACTTTTATGTGCCGACCACGGATCTGGATATCGACCCCGTCGAGGAGTACGACGTCGTCATCGGGACGCGCGAGACGGACCCTAACGGCGACCCCTACGAGAGCATCCGTGGCGAGCCGCTCACTCGAATCGTCACCCGAACACCGCGCGATGTCGGGAGCATCCGCGACGACTTCACGACGACGTTCGAGGCGGACATCCTCTTCCCGAACCGGTTTCTGATCGACAACGGGCTCAACGGCGGGATCCGCGTCGAGGAGCGCCGACTCGATGACGAGGACGGGACAATCCAAGTCCACGAGAGGCACCTCGAACCCGCGGACGTCGACGCCGAGATGCGCGTGAACACGTTCGACATCGAGGTCGACGACCGCCGCGGCTTTCCGGAGGACGGCGAGGAGCCGATCATCTGTCTCACCAGTCACGACTCCTACGACGACGAGTACGTGATCTGGCTGTACGACGCGCCCGACGCGGAGGTACCACCGCCAGAGGAACTCCCCGACTACGAGGGGATCGTCGGCGACGGCGACGAGCTCGACTTCGAGGTCCGCACCTTCGAGGAAGAGGCCGCGATGCTCGACGCGTTCGTCGAGTACATCTCCGAGACGGACCCGGATCTCTTTACGGGGTGGAACTGTCTACCGGCGGATAGTCAAATTCTCAAAGCGGACGGGACCGTGCAACGGATCGAGGACGTGTGTGTCGGAGACGAAGTGATAGGGAGCGACGAGCAGCGGACGACGACCGCGGAGGTCACGAACAAGTGGGAGAGCGAAAAGGATATTCTTCGGTACAGGCTCGCGGACGGAACTGATCTCCGCAGTTCGGAGGATCATCGGGTGATGGTCGGTGACGATGATCAAGTCGACTGGAAGGAGGGAAGCGAGATCGACGTCGGGGACTATCTCCTCAAGCCGCGAAAATTGAACGTCGACTCGGAGCGTGTTCCGACCCTCAGTGACCTCGTTCCAATCGAATGCCAGCGGTTCGGAAGTAAAGAAGCGATCAAATCGTTTAAATCTGAACTCCCTTACGGTGCCGTTTCCGAACTTGCGGAGGAGTTTGATCTCGCCACGGGGACCCTACATCACCCGAAGACAGACGTCTGGACTCCGGAGCGCTGTCAGCTTGCGTCCGACCGGTACGACGTTGCCCTCCCTGACGGCGGACGGGAGTACCGCCGCACGCGGAACGACCTCGACAGAGAACTTACCGGCCACAAAATGTATCTCGCAGGGCTCGTTCTCACGGACGGGACGATGTCGCCCGAGGACGGAGTCCGTTTTTACAACACGCGCGAGGAGTTACACGAACAGTTCCCCGGTGAGACGCATCTCGAACCCGATGGAAAAGGATGCTACAAGCAGAACGTGCTGGACTACGCCCGGATGTACGCGTTCAACGGACTCGGAATTCCGTTCGGTGACAAAAACGAAGGAGAAGTCGATCTCTCGACGGTTTTCGAACTTCCAGAATCGCATATAGAACGGTTCTTGGCAGGAGTCATCGACGGGGACGGGAACGTTTCGTCTTCGGTGACCGTTGCGGCCGAAAATCGGTCCATCGGAGAGTGGTACGTGAAGTTATTCCGCCGGCTTGGAATCTACGCAGAACAGCGTGAGAACGTGGTTCGGGTTCCGGACGCAGAGCGTGAGATCCAGCGGCTCAGGGATCGGGTTCTCCCGCATCTCTCTCACTCGAAAAGGCGAGAGGCGATAAAAGCGCTGGACGGTGGAAAGAGTGGACGGAGCGAGAACATCCCGTACGCGCTCTTCGAGGCTGATACCGGCACTGACGAGAAGCGGATCGGCCGGGACAAACACCGCCGAAGAATTAATCTCAAACGGCACGAAACGACTCTCGACAAGTGGCCGGAGTACGTGTTTGTGGAGGTTGAGGACGTGGAGCGTGTCGGTACGGAGACGACCTACGACATCGAGACGACCACGCACAACTTCTTCGCAGATGATTGTCTCGTCCACAACTGCGAGGACTTCGACGTCCCGTACTTCTTCGACCGGATGGAAGAGCTTGATCCGGGAAGCGAGTATAATCTCTCGGTGGATCGGTTCTCCCGGATCGGCGAGGTGTGGCGCTCCGGCTGGGGCGGTCCCGATGTTAAAGGGCGGGTCGTCTTCGATCTGCTGTACGCCTACAAGCGGACGATGTTCACGGAGTTGGAGTCCTATCGACTCGACGCGGTCGGAGAGCGCGAGTTGGGAGTCGGCAAGGAGCGGTACGCCGGTGACATCGGGGACCTCTGGGAGCAGGATCCGGAGCGACTGTTGGAGTACAGCATCCGGGACGTGGAACTCTGCGTCGAGATCGATCGGGCGCAGGACGTGATCGCCTTCTGGGACGACGCTCGGAAGATCGTCGGGTGTAAGATCGAGGACGCAACGACGCCGGGCGACGCGGTCGACATGTACGTGCTCCACATGGCGTACGGGAACTTCGCGCTCCCCTCGAAGGGCCAGCAGGAAGCCGAGGAGTTCGAGGGTGGTGCGGTGTTCGACCCGATCTCCGGGGTTCGTGAGATGGTGAGCGTGCTGGACTTGAAGTCGCTATACCCCATGTCGATGGTGACGATCAACGCGTCACCGGAGACGAAGGTCGATCCCGAAACGTACGACGGAGAGACGTACAAGACGCCCACGGGTGTCCACTTCCGGAAGGAGCCCGACGGTATCATTCGGGAGATGGTCAACGAACTGCTCGACGAGCGTGAAGAAAAGAAGGCGCTCCGAAACGAGCACGACCCCGGAACCGAGGCGTACGAGCAGTACGACCGCCAGCAGGGAGCGGTGAAGGTTCTCATGAACAGTCTGTACGGCGTGTTCGGTTGGGACCGGTTTCGGCTGTACGACCGCGAGATGAGCGCGGGCGTCACTTCGACGAACCGTGAGGTGATCGACTTCACCGCCGACGTAACGAGCGAACTCAACAGAGAAGTGACATATGGAGATACTGACAGTGTTATGTTATCACTCGGTGATCTCTCGAAAGAGGAGGCCATCGAGAGCTCATTCGAGATCGAGAACCACATCAACGAGCGCTACGACGACTTCGCACGCGAGGAGTTGAACGCTGAGGACCATCGGTTCCAGATCGAGTTCGAGAAGCTCTACCGCCGGTTCTTCCAAGCGGGTAAGAAGAAACGGTACGCGGGCCACATCATCTGGAAGGAGGGGACGGACGTCGACGACATCGACATCACCGGCTTCGAGTACAAGCGCTCTGACATCGCGGGGATCACCAAGGAGGTCCAACAACACGTCATCGAGACGATCGTCACCGGCGACAACATCGACGAGGACATGGCCGAGATCACGACATACCTCTCGAACGTGATCGACGACTTCCTCGCGGGAAACCTCGACGTCGAAGAGGTCGGGATCCCCGGCGGAATCGGCAAGCGACTCGACGCGTACGAGACGCCGACCGCACAGGTTCGGGGCGCACAGTACGCCAACGAGATGTTGGGCACGAACTTTGGAAGCGGGTCGAAGCCGAAGCGACTCTATTTAAAAAAGGTCCATCCGGATTTCTGGGATCGGATGGAGGAGGAACGGGGTCTCGACCCGCAGCGTGGTGGACTATACGGGGAGTTCAAACGCGATCCGGACGTGATCTGTTTCGAGTACGCAGATCAGATACCGGAAGAGTTCGAGATCGATTGGGAGAAGATGCTTAATAAAACGCTTAAAGGGCCCATCGAACGGGTAATAGAGGCACTTGGAACCTCATGGGAAGAGGTCAAGACCGGGCAGGAGCAGACGGGACTCGGCTCGTTCATGTAAAGAGCAGAAACTCGTGTTTTTGACTCAGAAAGATTTGTTTTCAAAACCGTGGTTTTCGGCGGGTATATCCGAAAGCATTAACCGCCGGAACACCCATGTTCTTCGTACGAGGCTCAACTACACAAATGGCAACTCTCGAGATCAGCGACCTACGCGCACGGGTAGCGGAAGAGGACGGAGAACGGATCCTTCGAGGCGTCGACCTCGAAGTCGATTCCGGCGAGATACACGCGCTGATGGGTCCGAACGGCTCCGGGAAGTCGACGCTGGCGAAAGTGATAGCCGGCCACCCGGCCTACGAGGTCACCGGCGGGAACGTCACGCTCCACCTCGACGAAGCGGACGTCGCCGATATCGACGCGGAGCTTGACGACGACGACTACCACTGGGAGCTGCTGGAGCTAGAGCCGAACGAGCGCGCCGCGCTCGGTATCTTCCTCGGCTTCCAGTACCCCGCGGAGATCGAGGGTGTCACGATGACCAGCTTCCTCCGTCAGGCGCTCAATGCTAAGGCCGAGGAGCGCGAGGAGCTGTTCGAGGACGAGGAGGAGGAAGAGGCCGCGGACGAGGACGACGCCGGCTACGAGACCTCCCCGATGGAGGGTCCTGCCGACGACGGCGACATCGGCGTCGCCGAGTTCCAAGAGATCCTCTCGGAGAAGATGGAGCTGCTCGACATGGACGAGAAGTTCATGCAGCGATACCTCAACGCCGGCTTCTCGGGCGGCGAGAAGAAGCAGAACGAGGTTCTCCAAGCCGCGATGCTCGAACCCGCGGTCGCCGTGCTCGACGAGATCGACTCCGGGCTCGACATCGACCGGCTTCAGGACGTCTCGAAGGGGATCAATGCGCTCCGCGACGAGCAGGGCACGGGCGTCCTCCAGATCACCCACTACCAGCGAATCTTAGACTACGTCGAGCCCGACCACGTCCACGTAATGCTGGACGGACAGGTCGTCAAGAGCGGCGGCGCGGAGCTCGCCGAGAAGCTCGAGGACAAGGGGTACGACTGGGTCCGCGAGGACGCGTTCGAGGCGGCGTAATCGATCGTGATTACTCAACAACCATATACGACCGGAAACGAAACCTAACGACATGAGTTCACAAGACCATCTGAAGGAGACCGACACCGAGGCTCGTTTCGAGTTCAAGAAGGAGGAGAACTCCGCATTCAAAAGCGAGAAAGGCCTCACCGAGGAGACGATTCGCGTCATCTCGGAGGACAAAGACGAGCCGGAGTGGATGCTTGAGCGTCGCCTGCGCGCACTCGAACAGTTCCAGGCGATGCCGATGCCCACCGACTGGCCCGAAGCACCCGATCTCAGCGAGGTCGACATCGACGAGATCGTCCCGTACATCCGGCCCGACATCGACGTCCGCGGGGGCGTCGACGACTGGACCGACCTCCCCGACGACATCAAGGACACGTTCGACAAGCTGGGCATCCCCGAGGCCGAGAAGAACGCGCTCTCCGGCGTCGGCGCCCAGTACGAGTCCGAGATCGTCTACCAGAACATGCAAGAACAGTGGGAGGAGAAGGGCGTGATCTTCTGTGACATGGACAAGGCCGTCCGTGAACACGAGGAGCTCGTCAAGGAGTACTTCATGACCAAGGCGGTCCCCCCGAGCGACAACAAGTTCGCGGCGCTTCACGGCGCGATCTGGTCCGGCGGCTCGTTCGTCTACGTCCCCGAGGACACGACGGTCGAGATGCCGATACAGGCGTACTTCCGGATGAACTCGGAGGGTATGGGCCAGTTCGAGCACACGCTCATCATCGCCGAGGAGGGCTCCGAGGTCCACTACATCGAGGGCTGTTCGGCACCCAAGTACTCGGCGTTCAACCTCCACTCAGGCGGCGTCGAAGTGTTCGTCGGCGAGGACGCGCACGTCCAGTACTCGACCGTTCAAAACTGGTCGAAGAACACGTACAACCTGAACACCAAACGCGCCATCGCAGAGAAGGGCGGCCGGATGGAGTGGATCTCCGGCTCGATGGGGTCGAAGGCGACGATGCTATACCCCTCGACGATCCTGAAGGGTCGCGGCGCGTCGGACAACCACATCACCATCGCCATGGCCGGCGAGGGGCAGGACATCGACACGGGCGCGAAGGTGTACCACAACGCGCCGAACACGAAGTCCACGATCGAGTCGAAGTCGATCGCGAAGGACGGGGGCCGCACGAACTACCGCGGCCTCGTCCACATCGCTGACGGCGCAGAGAACTCCTCGACCGCCGTCGAGTGTGACGCGCTGATGTTCGACAACGAGTCGACGTCGGACACGATGCCGTACATGGAGATCAACGAGTCGAAGGTCGACGTTGCCCACGAGGCGACCGTCGGCAAGATCGGCGACGAGGACATTTTCTACCTCCAGTCGCGCGGTCTCGACGACGACGACGCGAAACAGATGATCGTTTCGGGCTTCATCGAGCCCATCACGGAGGAGCTGCCCATCGAGTACGCCGTCGAGCTCAACCGGCTCGTCGAGCTCGAGATGGAGGGCTCGCTCGGATAACATGAGCACGAAAGCAATAGAGAGCCTCTCGGAGGACACGGTACGACGAATCGCGGAGGAACGCGGTGAGCCCGAGTGGCTCCTCGAAACTCGTCTCGACGCCCTCGAAGCGCTGGAGACGGCGAAGCTACCGGACGTGATCCAGACGCCCGGCCGTCGGTGGACCGATCTGGAGGCACTCGACTTCGAGCAGTTAGTCGACCCGCTGAACCAGTCGGACACGACCGAGCGTGCTGGCGGCGATGACGACGTCGTCGTCCTACCGTTCACCGAGGCGTTCGACGAGTACGGCGAGCTGATCGAAGCGCAGTTCGGTAGCGTTCTCGCACCTGACGAGAACTACCTCACCGCGCTGTCCGTTGCGCTGTTCACGACCGGTACGTTCGTCTACGTCCCCGAGGGCGTCGACGTCGAGGACGTGACAGTACGGGCGGAGATGAGCTCCCGGTCGCTGTTCAGTCAGACGCTCGTGGTCGCTGAGGAGTCGTCGTCGGTGACGATCCTCGAATCGATCACGTCGGCGGACGACGATGTCGACGGGGATCGATACTTCTCGAACCTCGTCGAGGTCGTCGCGGGCGAGAACGCGAACGTCCAGTTCGGCTCGCTCCAGAACCTCGACGAGGAGACGTACACCTACGCGCTGAAGCGCGGCGTGACAGACACGTACGCGACGATCGACTGGATCGAGAGCAACTTTGGCTCGAAGCTCACCCGGTCGGACGTGGAGACGGAGCTGGCCGGCGACGGCTCGGAGAGCCAGATCGTCGGGACGTTCTTCGGGACTGACGACCAGCACTTCGACATCAACGCCCGAGTGTGGCACGAGGCCGAGCACACGACCGCCGACCTCGTCACGCGTGGCGTGCTCGACGACGTCGCTCGCTCCGTCTACGAGGGCGTACAGGACGTCGGCGAGGATGCGTGGAACACGTCCAGCTACCAGCGCGAGAACACACTAATGTTATCGGATGACGCCGAGGCGGACGCGTCGCCGAAGCTGATCATCCACAATCACGACACCGAAGCGTCTCACTCGGCGACAGTCGGACAGGTCGACGCCGAGGACCTGTTCTACCTGGAGAGCCGATCGATCGACTCGCGGACGGCACGGAACATGCTCGTTGAGGGCTTCTTCGTCCCCGTTCTCGAAGAGATCGCGGTCGACGAGTTCCGGGAGGACGTTACGGAACTCGTCTTCGAGCGCCTACAGTAGCGGATCCTTCCGTTCGCGTTTTCGGCGTCGATGTAGATCGGTCCGATTGAGCCACTTCGCGGCGTATCGTCGATCCGGCGAGGGAACGGCTTAAGTCACGGAAGACCCGAGCGGAGGGTGTATGCGAACGGACGTATCGGTCGGGTGGTCGCCGTGAGCGTCGGTCAGCGGGTGACGACTGACGACCAGCTCGCGCGCCTGCTCCAGATCGGGATCGTACTGGAGGAGGTGGTCGAGGCACGGGCGTACCATCACTACCAAAGCCTCGACGAAGCGCTCGACGAAGAGATCGAGACGCTTCTGGAGGACGCCGCCGAGGAGTCGGCCGATCACCGGGAACGGCTGGAAACGCTCATCGACGGGCTCGGCGTCGACAGCGTCCCGTTCGACGAGATAGAGTCGCTCGTGGACGCCAGGTACGGTCGGACCAGACCCGAGGACTTCGACGGCGTGTTGTACGACCAGCTGTGTAACGAGGAGACCGCCTACAAGTTCTACGACGACCTGATCGAGGCGATCCACGAGTCGGACGCGGACTTCTCGGTCGACCGCGAGGAGCTACTGGACACGTTAGAAACGATCCGTGAGGAGGAGTCGGAGGGAGTGCGTGAGGTCACGGAGGTCATGGAACGACGATGAACGCCACGAGAGCGCCGCCGGAGAGCGGTAGCGACGGAGGGAAAGCGTGAACACCGCGGACCAGTATCTCAAGACGATATACGTCATTCAACAGGGGACGGACGGGCCGGCATCGACCGGAGGCATCGCGGACGCCCTCGACGTCAGTCCGGCGAGCGCGAACGAGATGATCGGAAAGCTGGAGTCGCGCGGGCTCGCCGAACACGAGAAGTACAAGGGGGTCCATCTCACCGACGACGGCATCGTTCGCGCTCGCGAGGCGCTACAGACCTACTGTATCATCGAGCGCTTCCTCGCGAACGTCCTCGCAGTCGAGGAGTTCAGAACGGAGGCACGCGAGTTGGAGGCGGTAATCGACGGGACGGTCGCCGACCGACTCGACACGATCATCGACAGGAAACCGGAGTGTCCGGACTGTTTCGACCCGGAGACCGACGCCTGCGCGTGTCTGGAACTCGTCTCGAACCCACCGGAGTGACGATCGGCGAAAGCGTCAGACGCCCGTCGAGTACCGCAGAATTCCGGCGACGCCGCCGAAGGCGTCGAGCAGCTGTTCCCCCTTCTCGAAGTCGGTGGAAATGAACTTCGTCTCCGTCCCGCGCTGTTCGGCGATCGCCATCAGGTGTTCGATGACGTCCTCGCGCTCCATTACTTCGGCTTCCTCGCCACACTCTTCACACTCGTGGGTCGGCGTCGAGTGACGGGCGTCGACCACCTCGTACTCCTCGTCGCCGTTCGGACACTCGTAGACGATCACGTCCGACCGGAGGTCCTCGGAGATGAGCAGCCGGTCGACCGATCCCATGATCAAGTTCCGGCGGGTCTGTTCGAACCCGTAGGTGGCCTCCTCGCCGGTGTTTAGATTCTCGAAGAACTCCTCCATCTGGCGTTTGTCCTCGACGATCTCTTGGTCGGCGAGCGCCTCGCTCGCGTTGTCGACGAGGTCCTTCAGCCCGGACTCGTCCGTGTACGCGACGTCGAACTTGCCGAGCACCTTGTCCCGAAGCTCGTGGTGAAGATAGTCGCCGTCGAGGAACTCGTCTTTCGTCGGCGACGGCCCACCGACGAGGATGCCGTCGAGCTCGTGACGCTTGTCGACGAACAGGTCGTCTGCCATCCCCGCGACCTCCTGATAGAAGTTGTCGATGGCCTCCAGGCGGAGTCGGGCGAACCGCTGTGCGGACTGGCCACCCTTCCGCTGCTTTCCGGGGACGAGCGACGACGCGGACTTGACCGGCTCGATCCGTTTACCCTTCAACCACCCGACGTTGGCCTCGCGACGGTCAAGGACGATGAGTCCGAACAGCCCCGAGTCTTCCAGCATGTGTTCGAGCGGCTCGGTGAGAAACTCCGAGTCACAGTGATACCGGAACGACTCGACGGGCTGGGGTGGCGACTCCAGGGTCCGAGTGACCATGTCGGTCTGGCCACCGCCGGCGTCGATCGCGCCGGAGAAAATCACCATCCCGTTGTCGGGCGGGAACGTATCGTAGTAGCGGAGTCGGTCCTTGATGCTCGTTAGCGCGTCCTGGACGTTCGTCCGGGTCTGTTTGGACTTGATGTTGGCCGCCTCGCTGTGCTCCTGTGTGACGTGGGCGACCACGTCGGAGATCTGCTTGTCTTCCGGGATGTAGATGGTGACGAGCTGGGTACCGGAGCCCTCGTACTCCGTGAGCTCCTCGATGACCTTGCGGAACTCGTATTTCCGCCGGTCCTCGCTCGTCTTCTGGGCGTCGCTACTCATTACCTACGATACGGCCGGCTCCGTGTAAGTAACCTTTGACCTGTGCGTCGAACGGCGCGGTTCGTTCGGAATCACGGAGCGAGGGGGTCTCTCCCGACCAGTTACGTGAACTCGACGGTCACATCGACTCCGGGGCCTCGACGCCGAGCGCGTCGAGCGCGTTCGCCATCGTGTGGCGGGCGGCGGCGACGACTGCGAGCCGCGCGTCCCGCAACTCGTCGCTTTCGGCGGTCAACACGGGACACTCGCGGTAGAACGCGTTGTACGCCTCGGCGAACTCGCGGGTGAACGTGGCGACAGTGTGCGGCTCCAGGTCCTCGGCGGCTGACTCGATGACGGCGGGGAAGCGCGCGACTTCCCGGAGGAGTTCGCGAGCCGCGTCAGTTTCGAGGGCCGCCACGTCGACGTCGACGGGGTCCGAGACGCCCGGAACGGCGATCCCCGCGCTTTCAGCCTCGTCGAGTATCCCGCAACACCGGGCGTGGACGTACTGGACGTACGGGGCCGACTGTGCCTCGAAGTCGAGCGCCTCCTCCCACTCGAAGGTGATCGCCTTCGCCGGCTGTTTGGAGACGATGTCGTAGCGAACCGCGCCGATCCCCACCTGATGCGCGATCCGCTCTACGTCCTCCTCGGTGAGGTCATCGTCGCGGATCCGGTCGTCCATCCGGCTTTCGACCGCCGCCCGGGCGCGATCGACCGCCTCGTCGAGTAAGTCGTCGAGCATCACGCCGGTCCCCTTCCGAGTCGACATCTTCCCCTCGGGGAGGTTGACGTACGAGTAGATGACGTGACCCAGTTGGTCGACGTCGTTACCGAGGAGTTCGAGGGTCGCGTCGAGCTGGTCGGCCTGTAGCTTGTGGTCCTCGCCGAGGACGGTCACCGCGCGATCGTAGTTCTCGAACTTCCACTCGTGGTGAGCCAGATCGCGGGTCGTATAGAGGCTCGTGTCGTCCGACCGGAGGAAAACGAGGTTCTTGTCGATCCCCCAGTCGTCGAGTTCGAGCTGCCACGCGTCCTCTTCGTAGACGGCGTACTCCGTCTCCTTGAGCCGATCGGCCACGTCGTCGGTCGACCCGTCGAGCATGAACCGCGTCTCCTTGACGAACTCGTCGAACTCGGCCGGGAGCCGTGCGAGACAGCCCTTCATCCCGCCGAGTACCGCGTCGACGACCTCACCGACGCGCTCGTAGGTCGCCTCGTCGCCCCCCTCCAGCCCCTGAAGGATCGCCGATATCTCGGCTTCCGCGGCCTCAACGGCGTCCGGGTCGGCGTTCTCCAGAAACTCGTTTCCCTTGCGGTAGTAGCGGACGAGGTCGTACTCGACGCGGTCGCGGGCGGGCTCGTCGTCCAGATCGTCCTCGTCGAACGTCTCGTAAGCCCACGTGAACACGGCCATCTGTCGGCCTGCGTCGTTGACGTAGTAGTGCCGGTCGACGTCGTAGCCGGCATATTCGAGCACGTTCGCCACGGCGTCGCCGACGATCGGGTTCCGGGCGCGCCCGACGTGGACCGGTCCCGTCGGGTTCGCGCTCGTGTGCTCGACGACGGTCGTCGTATCGCGGTCGGGCAGGCTGC
Source organism: Halorubrum alkaliphilum (assembly GCF_017873815.1). Taxonomy (GTDB): domain Archaea; phylum Halobacteriota; class Halobacteria; order Halobacteriales; family Haloferacaceae; genus Halorubrum; species Halorubrum alkaliphilum. Next base: position 62,880 of record NZ_JAGGKQ010000016.1, read on the forward strand.
CGTACGCCTCGTCGTCGGCCGCCGATCCGAGGGTGTCGGCGAGGTACCGCTCGCCCGCGTGGAAGTTGACGTACGGGCCAGCGGTGTCGACGTCGACGAGATAGTCGTAGCCCTCGACGTCGACCGCGCCGGCGACGTCGCTCGCGACGTTCGGGGGCGCGTCGCCGACGACGCCGGCGAGCCGGAAGGCGACGCTGGAGGCGAGCGTCGCATCCATGTCGTCGGGCGGGCGTTCGATACCGAGGTCGTCGGTCGGGAGGTCGAGGCTCGCGAGCGCGTCGGCGAGCGCCGACGACACCTCCGACCGGAACTGCCTGAACATACCGGCCGTTCGGTACTGGGGGTAATAGGCCCTTCCGAACCGACTCGCTCCCCGTGGCCGCCGGCCGCCACCTCGAACGGTTCGAGACGGTCGGCTGCGACCGGAGTTAAGAGGCTTGGGCACGTACCCCACCCCGATGCGTGCCACGCTTGAGACGCTCGCGATCGTCTGTCTCGTCGGCGTCGTCCAAGCCGGCTTGAGCGTCGTCGGCCTCGCGTGGGTGTTCGCGCTGTCGACCCCCCTGTCGGTCGCCCCGTGGACCGTCGTCACGAGCGTCTACGCGCACGGCTCCGTCGGCCATCTGCTGGCGAACGCGGTCGGGCTCCTGCTTCTCGGCCCGCTCGTCGAGCGCCGGACGACCCGCCTCCGATTTCACGCCTTTATTATCGCGTCCGGCGGACTCGCGGGCGTCGCACAGGTCATACTCGGTGGACTCGCGGGCGCGTCGCCCGCGGTGCTCGGGATCAGCGGCGCGGTGTTTGCGCTTGGCGGCTATCTACTCGCCGGCAACGCGGTCACAACCACCCTGTTCGACCGACTGCGACTCACGCCGCGTACACAGTTCGCCCTCTTCGCAGCGCTCGCAGTCGTCTTAACGCTCGTGACCGCCGCGCCGGGCGTCGCGCTGATCGCTCACGCGACTGGTGCGTTCGTCGGGCTCACCGCCGGGCGAGCCGGAGTGCTGGACGCGCGATGACCCGGTCGAACCGAGACTAGAGACACCGTCGATCGAACGGTCGAGACGGCCGCGGCGCTACCGGAATAAAAAAACGAAGAGGGCGTCCCGCGGAGTTGCCCTAGCGCTTAGTCTTCGAGAACGATCTCGATGCTGACGTCGTTGGGCACTTGGACGCGCATGAGCTGGCGGAGCGCACGTTCGTCGGCGTCGATGTCGATCAGACGCTTGTGGACGCGCATCTCCCAGTGCTCCCACGTCGCCGTCCCCTCACCGTCCGGGGACTTTCGCGACGGGATCTCGAGCGTCTTCGTCGGCAGCGGGATCGGGCCCGACAGGGCGACTCCCGTCGAGTCCGCGATCTCGCGGACGTCGTCGCAGATGTCGTCGAGGTCCTCGGGGCTCGTGCCGGCGAGGCGGACGCGTGCCTGCTGCATCGATTATCGCTCGTTGACTTCGAGCACCTTGCCGGCCGCGATGGTCTGACCCATGTCGCGGATGGCGAAGCTGCCGAGTTCCGGAATCTCGCCCGAGGGCTCGATGCTGAGCGGCTTCTGCGGGCGGATAGTGACGACCGCGGCGTCGCCGGACTTGATGAAGTCCGGGTTCTCCTCGGCGACCTCGCCCGACGAGGGGTCGATCTTCTGGTTGATCTCCTCGATCGTACAGGCGACCTGCGCCGTGTGGGCGTGGAAGACCGGCGTGTAGCCGGCGGTGATGACCGACGGGTGCTGCATGACGACGACCTGCGCCTTGAACGTCTCGGCGACGCTCGGCGGGTCGTCGGCGGGACCACAGACGTCACCACGGCGGATGTCGTCCTTACCGATGCCGCGGACGTTGAACCCGACGTTGTCGCCGGGACCGGCCTGCGGCACTTCCTCGTGGTGCATCTCGACCGTCTTCACTTCGCCGCCCACGTCGGACGGCTGGAAGGAGACATTGTCGCCCGTGTTTAGCATTCCGGTCTCGACGCGTCCGACGGGGACGGTCCCGATACCGGAGATGGTGTAGACGTCCTGGATGGGGAGCCGAAGCGGCGCGTCCGTCGGCGGCTCCGTCTCGGGCAGGTCGTTGAGGGCTTCGAGCAGCGTCGGCCCGTCGTACCAAGGCGTGTTCTCGGACTCCTCGGCGATGTTGTCGCCGTCGAACGCCGAGATGGGGATGAACTTCGCGTTGTCGGTCTGGAACCGGACCTGGTTGAGAAGCTCCTTGACCTCCTCGACGACCTCGTTGAAGGTGGACTCCTCGTGATCGACGACATCCATCTTGTTGACGGCGATGATGAGTTCGTCGATGCCCAGCGTGCGGGCGAGGAACACGTGTTCACGAGTCTGTGGCGCGACGCCGTCGTCGGCCGCGACGACGAGCACCGCGTTGTCTGCCTGCGAGGCACCCGTGATCATGTTCTTCACGAAGTCACGGTGGCCCGGACAGTCGACGATGGTGAAGTAGTACTCGTCGGTGTCGAACTCCTGGTGGGCGATATCGATCGTGACGCCACGCTCGCGCTCCTCGGCGAGGTTGTCCATCACGTAGGCGAACTCGAAGCCGCCCTTGCCTTTTTCTTCTGCTTCCTCGCGGTGCTGCTCGATTACGTGCTCGGGGACGCTCCCCGTCTCGAAGAGGAGTCGGCCCACGAGCGTGCTTTTGCCGTGGTCGACGTGGCCGATAATGGCCAGATTCTGGTGCGGTTTGTCACTCATGGGGTAATCACGCGCTAAGGCGTTGTGTGAGTACGTTTTCGGTTGATCCCACTAAAACGGTTTCGATACGGTCCACAGACCATGACAACGCCGTACAGTGGTTCTTGCCACCGCACCACACGGAACGAGTTTAGAACACTCGACAGGGCGAGACGATCCGGCGTAGAACCGTGAAGACACCTCATACACCCGGCAGCGGTCGAAACACGCTGGGCGCTCCGTTGCCCGGTCAGTCGCTATTCGAGCCGACCGACGTCCCCGAGCACCGCACTCGCGGTCTCCGGACCGCCCGCACCACGTCCGGAGATATTGAGCCGGCCGGCATGGGAGGTCTCTATCTGAACAATGTTCTGCGTCCCGGAGACCGCGAGGGTTCCGTTCTCGGGGACGAGGCGGGGCGCGACGCGAACCGTCTCTCCGGTGGCCTCGCCGATCAGTCGGACCGTCCGACCGTCCTCGGCCGCGAGTCGGAGCGCGGAGCCGGGCACGTCTCGGATCCCCTCCACGTCGGCGTCATCAAGCGTGAACTCCCGCGCGTCAGTGGGGTCGTCGGCCGCACCGAACGAGAGTACGTTCGCGAGGATGACGCATTTGAGTGCGGCATCAGTCCCATCAACGTCGAAGGCGGGGTCGGCCTCGGCGACACCGAGATCCTGTGCCTCCGCGAGCACGTGATCGTAGTCGAGCCCCTCGGCCGCCATCCGAGTGAGGATGAAGTTCGCGGTCCCGTTGAGGACGCCGCGGACCGCGGTGACGTGTCCCGGTTCGATGTCCTCGACCGTCGAGACCGCGGGTATCGCTCCGCCGACCGTCGCCTCGAACCGGATCTCGCCGTCGCTGTCGTCGACGGCCGCTCGCAGGTCGGCGAATCGCTCTGCGACCGGCCCCTTGTTCGCCAACACGGCATGGCGGTCGCGATCCAGCGCGGAGACGACGTGGGAAAATCCGGGTTCCGCGTCCCCGAGCGTCGTCGGCGTCGCCTCGACGAGGACGTCGTAGTCGGCCGCCAGTGCGTCCTCGGGATCGTCATCGCCGACGATCCCGGACTCCGCTTTCCGAGTCACGACGGCCTCGGCGTCGATCCCGTGATCCCCCCCGTTCGCCCCGTCCGCGACGACCGCGGTCGAGGAGTCCGCGACTGCGACGACCTCGTGGCCGTACTCACCGGCGAGGTCGACGACCGATCGGCCGACCGCGCCCGCACCGATGACCGCGAGTCTCACGCGTCCACCCCCGTGAGCGGCTCGACGAGACGTAGCCCCTTCTCCTCCGCGAGCTCCCGGACGGCCGCGAGCGCCCGCTCCGTCTCGCCGGCGCGCGCTTCCAGTCGAAGCCGCGCGCTCGATGCTTCCTCGGTACCCTGAGGGGCGGCAAGCGACACGTCCGCGACCGACGCGGACGCACAGCCCTCGATCCGCGAGAGCGTGTCGGACAGGTCCGTATCGATGAGGTGCCCGAACAGAAGCAGCGTCACCTCCTCGGCGTATCGCTCCGTGCCAGCTTGCATCACGTTCACGCCCTCGCTTCGAAGGGCCTCAACGATCCCCTCGAACCGGTCTTGGGTTGCTTCGAAGTCGACTTCGACCGGGATCCGACCGCGGGGCGTCTTGTTCCCCCGCTCGTGGTAGATCGAGAGGAGGTTGCCGCCGTTGTTCGCGATGGGATGGAGTGCCGCGAGCAGTTGCCCCGGCTCGTCCACGAGTTCGAGCCGAACCGTGTGTGTCGAGGGGGTCGCTTCGGCGTGTCCGCCATCGGCCGACGGATCCCCGTCCTCTTCCTCCGAGGCGTTCGGTGACCCGTCTCTCGCGTCGCTCACGCCGACACCCCCGAGTGACTGTTGTTGCTCGTGGCATCGCACATGCCGTTGCTCGCGGCATCGCACGTCGCTCGACACGCTCCTGTAGTCGGCGCGGAGCGACCGCATGCTGGCTCCGTTCCGATGCGCCGAGCGGGAGTCGTGCCCGTCTGCATGTTCGATAGGAGTCGGGCGATGAGGTATAAGCCTTCGGCGATGGCAGGCGTTGCCTTTCTTTATCCCGTGTCAACGAACGGCACAGTTCACGGGTCGAGGGAAACGGAAGAGAAACCGCGACCGCGACGACCGAACTAGATGTAGTCGATCGACGACGGCAGTTCCAGCTTCATTCCCTTGCGCTCGCGGATCTCCATGATCTTCTCGCGCTGGAGGTTGTCAACGAGCACGCGGAAGCCCGCGTTCTCGGTGTTCCACGACGCGCGACCCTCGGTAGCCGAGCGGATGTCGGAGGAGAAGCCGATCATCTCCTCGACGGGCGCGATGCCCTCGACGACCATGAGGTCACCCTCCTGGTACATGTCGTCGACGCGGCCGCGACGACCCTGAATCTCGCCGGACGCCGCACCCATGTGCTCCGAGGGTACGTCGATCCGCACGTCCTGGATCGGCTCCAGCAGGCGGACCTCGCCGTCGATCAGCGCGCGGTGGATCGCGTCGCGGACTGCGGGGATGACCTGTGCTGGACCCCGGTGAATGGTGTCCTCGTGAAGCTTCGCGTCGTGAAGCCGGAACAGCGAGCCCTGCACGGGCTCGGCGGCGAGCGGCCCGTCGTCGAGCGCGCCCTGAAGCCCCTCCAGAACGAGCTCCATCGTCTCGTTGAGGTGCTGGATACCCTTCGTGTCGTCGATGAGGATGTTCGTCCGGTGGATGTCCTCAACGTTCTGGGAGGTGTCCTTGTCCATGCCGGCCTCTTGGAGCGCCTCGCGGCGCTCCAACTCGGGCATATCCATCGAGACCTCGCCGAGCTGGATGGCGTCAACGATGTCCTGCGACATCGGCTCGACGGTGATGTAGAACTTGTTGTGCCGGTTCGGCGACTGTCCCTCGACCTCGCGGGACTCCTCCTGTGGCTGTTCACGGAAGACGACGATCGGTTCGCCGGTGATGACCGGAATGCCCTGGTTGTCGCGGATACGCTGGGTGATCACTTCGAGGTGGAGCTCGCCCTGCCCGCTGATGAGGTGCTCGCCCGTGTCCTCGTTGATCTCGATCTGGATCGTCGGGTCCTCCTTGGCGACCTGCTGGAGCGTCTCGATGAGCTTCGGCAGGTCGTCCATGCTCTGTGCCTCGACGGACTTCGTGATGACCGGCTCGGAGATGTGCTCGATCGACTCGAACGGCGTCATCTCCACGGAGGAGACCGTAGAACCGGCGATGGCGTCACGCAGTCCGGTGACGGACGCGATGTTGCCGGCCGGGACGCGGTCCACCTCCTCGCGTTCGCTCCCCATGAAGAGCCCGACGCTCTGGATCCTGTTTTTGCCGGCGGTCCCGGAGACGTACAGCTCCTGGCCCTTCTCCAGCGTCCCGGAGAAGACGCGGCCCGTCGCGATCTCGCCCGCGTGCGGGTCCATGGAAATGTCGGTGACCATGAAGACGACCTCGCCGTCCTCGTTGACCATCCGCATCGTGTCGGCCAGCTCCGATTCGGGATCGCCGCGCCAGATGCGCGGCACACGACGGGGCTGCGCGTCGACCGGGTTCGGGAAGTGCTCACAAACCATGTCGAGCACGACGTCCGACAGCGGCGTACGCTCGTGAAGCTCGTCACGCTTGTCGTTCCGTTCGAGCTCCATGATGTCGCCGAAGTCCATGCCGGTCCGCTGCATCGACGGCATCGAGACGCCCCACTTGTACAGCGCGGAGCCGAACCCGACCGTGCCGTCCTCGACGGAGACGGTCCAGTCCTTGGGGATGTCGTCCATGTTCTCAGCCATGCCGCGGATGAGCTCGTTGACATCGGCGATGACCGACATCAGCCGTTCCTGCATCTCTTGGGGCCCCTCCTGTAGCTCGCTGATGAGGCGGTCGACCTTGTTGATGAACAGCGTTGGCTTCACGCCCTCACGGAGCGCCTGCCGGAGCACCGTCTCCGTCTGAGGCATCGCGCCCTCGACGGCGTCGACGACCACCAGCGCGCCGTCGACCGCGCGCATCGCGCGGGTGACGTCGCCCCCGAAGTCGACGTGGCCCGGCGTGTCGATGAGGTTGATGAGGTGGTTGGTGTCCTCGTACTCGTGGGTCATCGAGACGTTCGCCGCGTCGATGGTGATTCCCCGCTCCTGCTCGTCCTCCTTCGTGTCCATCGCGAGCTGCTCGCCCGCGGTGTCCTGGGAGATCATGCCGGCACCGGCCAGCAGGTTGTCTGAGAGCGTCGTCTTTCCGTGATCGACGTGGGCGGCAATGGCGATGTTCCGGATGTTCTCCGGCGTGTCCATCAGCCGCTGACATTCTTGAACGATCTTCTTGCGTCGGCCCATTATACCGGTTGTTACCGATAGCAGGGTCAAAAGGGTAGTGTTTCGTCGCGGGCGGATCGGCGGTATCGACCCGGAATCCGGTCGGTTTCGTGACGTGGACTCGCACGGACCACCCCCAACCACCGCCGACGGGAGCGAGCCGCGTCCACCCGTATTTAAGTCGCCGCTCGTGAAGGGGGCCGTATGAACGAGACGTTCTCGCGACTCGTCGACAGCGGAGTCGTCGCCGTGTTACGCGGCGTCGAGGCCGACCAGCTCATCGGGATCACGGACGCGCTCCGCGAGGGCGGCGTCACCGCCGTCGAGATCACCGCGGACACGCCCGACGTGGGCGAGAAACTCGGCGAGGTCGCGGGGTCGTTCGGCGACGAGGTCGTCGTCGGCACCGGGACCGTCCTCGACAGCGAGACCGCCAGAGCCACGCTTTTGGCCGGCGCGGAGTTCGTCGTCTCCCCGAGCCTCCACGAGGACGTCATCGAGACGTGTAACCGCTACGGCGCGGTCTCCGCCCCCGGCGTGATGACCCCCACCGAGGCGATCCGCGGCTACGAGGCCGGCGCGGACTTCGTGAAGGTTTTCCCCGCGAAGACCGTCGGTCCGTCCCACCTCGGCGCCATGAAGGGCCCGCTCGGCCAGATCCCGATGATGCCGACCGGCGGCGTCGGCCCGGACAACGCGGCGGAGTATATAAACGCCGGCGCGTTCGCCGTCGGCGCCGGCGGCGCGCTCGTCGACTACGACGCCGCCGCGCGCGGCGACTACGACGAGATCACCGAAACGGCCCGCGAGTTCGTGCAAGTGGTCGAGGACGCGCGCGACGACGACTGAAGCGGCGATCTATTACTGAAGCGGCGATCTATTTATAAGTCAAAAGAGGGCGGCAGGAGCGGTGGCGTGCCTGCGAGCGGTCGCCATCGGCGACCGCGAGGCAGCCCGCGAGGGAGTCGGACCGGCGCAGCAGCGCCGGTCCGACGAGGCTGGGGAGGCGTGAGGTGCGGTTGCGGGGCGGGGTGGGACTCAAAGGGGCAGTCGCGAGGACGAAGGCGCGGGACACAAGGACCGCAAGGAGCGAGCAGTGGGGAACCGAAGGTCCCTCTGGCAGCCGGCGGCAGAGCCGCCGGCGACAACGCGAGCGACTGAGGACCGCAGCGACCGCACCGAGTTCTCGCGACTGGGGCTTTGGAAGTGTTCATCATCAGACCGGGAGCAGCTATTTATAAACGATCGACGGTACCGATCACTGCGTAGAAACGCGTAGAAAACGCCTAACAAACCCGATATCCTATATAAAGTCCGCGATGCCTGCGTGCTTCCAAGCGAAGTGTGAATTCGATCCGTCTGTTTGTGAGTGATTGCTGAAAGATAGCGACACTAAAACGCCGTTGCTTCGCTTGAGCGA
>NZ_JAGGKQ010000017.1 GCF_017873815.1 Halorubrum alkaliphilum
TGGTCTTCGTGGAGTTCACTGTCTGCTTGCTGCTGGTGTTTGGTCACATTCACAGCAAGCAGACGTTCTAACTAACCGGCTTTGTGAGGTACTGACGCTCTGTTATCGACTGTTCATGGTGACGATCACGGTCGTCGTCGCGTGGCTCATCGTCGGCGACGTCGGGGATGCGGTGAACATCGGGATCGTCACGAACCTGCTGAAAACCGGGACGTACTATCTGTACGAGCGCACGTGGGACCATATCACGTGGGGCGTGTCGGAGTCCGGATCGGGGACGAGGTAGGTGTAGTAAGACCCCATCGGCGTACCGAACCGTCAGTCGAGTGCGATCGTCTCCGGTAGGGAGCCTCCCTCAGATCTACTTTTCAGGTGTCGAGCGTCTGAAAACGACCGTTCATTGTGGTGTGTTTCTCAATCGGTAGGGGGAGTAGATCGAATATACTGAGAGGGTGGCGTTTATAAGCGAGAGAGCGGTGTTGCTGGCGGCGGTTTATAAGTAAATGATGTGATACCAGATGTTTCAGCTTTGTTTAAATCCTCTGGAGGTGATAAGAGGTGCGTGCTGAATGCAGGGCACGAATGCAGCACGAGGTGAACTACCCCTGCCTACTCACCGACGTTGTTGAGTGCGCTGTTCAGCTCGAAGAGCTCACGGACAACGTCGCTATCCGCAACCCGGTACCGGCAAGGGGACGTGTTCGGGACTTCCTCGATGAGTTCGACCTCGATGAGAAGGTCGGTGTAGTTGCCCACAGTCTGGCGGGTGACGCCAGCGTGCTCAGCGAGTTCGGTTTTGTTGAACTCGCGGTTCGGCGGGAGATCGAGCAACGCGTCTACGAGGATCGGGATGGCGTCGTGCTGCGTGAGGTAAAGCCACCCGCTGGGGTGTTCCTTCCGGAGTTCCTTTTTCTCCCCGCGGTCGGCCGCGCGCTCCATGCTGCTCATACAGAGATACAATGCGCCTGTGTTTATAGGTGTTTCCACTACTGTTAACCGTCATTAACAGAATTTATGTGAAGTGGGTTCATTTCCTTATCATGGAGAAGCCGTCGGTGAAATGCGCCCTCTTGGCGACGATGATAGCGAAACACAAGTGGGGTACGCCGATCTCGCAGGAAGATCTCCTGAATCTCTCAGCAATCGACGGCGACTACCCGACCGCTCGTGAAGTCTACGCCGATCTACGGAGCGAACCCTACATCACCTACCGCGGAAAGCGCGGAATCGAACTCAACAAGAGCAACTTCGACAAACTCGCCGACGTCCTTTATCACGAATGTGGCTGGGAGGCATGGGAGATCGACAGTCGTCTGAAACACTACGAAGGCCTCGACGGCCACGACTGGGCGTAATTACGAATTTCGATGAGATTACCGAGAACTATTTATTACGGGTTTGGGAGATATACCCTCTGTATCTCGCACGACGCCCGAAACCTATCACTCATTGAGGATTTCAACAGGGACTTTTAAATACGATCTCGTCGCCATCGATATGAGCAACTTACTCTTGCTATCGCCATCCTGTGTTCGTGCTGAGCAGTCGGTGCGCGAAAGTATCCTCTCTTGGGTTTCGACGAAGTCGGGTGGAGAGAACAGAGATATACCCGCGGCGGCGATTGACTCGGTATGAAGCAGGCTATCGTCGCCCGCCGCGACCTCGGCATGGGCGAGGGGAAACTGGCCGCGCAGGTCGCGCACGCGTCGCTGTCGGCGTACGAGGACACGGGTCGCCGGGCGCGCAAGAAGTGGAAGGGATCCGGACAAAAGAAGGTCGTACTCGGCGCGGACTCCGAGAGCCAGCTCTTCGAACTTGCCGACAAGGCCGAGACGGAGGGGATCCCGTACGCCGTCATCCGCGACGCCGGTCACACCGAGTTGGAACCGGGCACTGTCACGGCCCTCGCGGTCGGTCCAGCCCGCGAGAAGACGATCGACCGCGTCACCGGGGAGTTGCCCCTCTACTGAATGGCAGACGACGACGCGGCCCCTCGCGACGGGCTCAGATCCTCTCACCCGGTCGAGCGCGCAGTCGGGATGGAATACTACGTCAGCGACGCGGACGGGATCGGCGGGTATCTCCGCGAGCGCCCCGACGACTTCCGCGTCACGGAGCTGGAGGCGTTCGAGCCGGAGCCGCTCGGCGCGGACCGCGGCCCGTACCCGGAGCTGGTCGTTCGCGCCACGCTCCGAAACTGGGACACGAACGACTTCGCGAAGCGGATCTCCGACGCGCTGGAGATGAGCCGCGAGCGCGTCTCGTGGGCCGGCACGAAGGACAAACGCGCGGTGACGACCCAGCTGTTCACGCTCCGGAACGTCGACCCCGACGACCTCCCCGAGATCCGCGGCGTCGATATCGAACCCCTCGGGCGGGCGGGTCGCGGACTCTCCTTCGGCGACCTCGCCGGCAACGCCTTCGAGATCCGGGTCGCCGACGCAGTCGCGGACGCCGAGGACCGCGTCGGCGACGTGGTCGCCGACCTCGCCGCGTTCGCGGGCGGGGACGCGGACCACGTCGATCCGGACGACGCCGAGCCGGTCGACGGTGCCGAGACCGTCGGGGTCCCGAACTACTTCGGCCAGCAGCGGTTCGGCAGCGTTCGGCCCGTCACCCACCGCGTCGGACTCGCGGTCGTTCGCGGCGACTTCCGGGAGGCCGTCCGGCTGTACGCGGGCAACCCGTCGCCCGCGGAGCCGGACGACACCCGGACGGGTCGCAACCGCGTCGACGCCGCGTTCGGAACCGCTGTGAACGACCGATCCGAGGACGAACCCGGCGGCGGTTCCGGCGTCGTCGCCGATGGTACGGGCGACGGCGACTGGGACGCCTGCCTCGATGCGGTCCCACGGAAGCTCGGGTTCGAGCGCTCGATGCTCTCCCGGCTGGCGGAGGCGGGCGTGGAGCCGTCGACGCCGCCGGACGACGAGGCGTGGCGCGCCGCGCTGGAGGCGGTTCCCTCGAACCTTCAGCGGCTGTTCGTCAACGCAGCCCAGTCGGTCCTTTTCAACCGAATCACGAGCGAGCGACTGCGCCGCGGGCTCCCGTTCGACCGCCCGGTCGCCGGCGACGTGGCGTGTTTCGCCGACGGCGACGCGCCCGACCCGCTGTACGCGCCCGACGTCGACCGCCTCCAGCGCGTGTCCGACGAGCAGGTGTCCATCATGGAGCGCCACTGTGCGCGCGGTCGGGCCTTCGTCACCGCGCCGCTGGTCGGGACGGAAACGACGCTCGCCGACGGCGAGCCGGGCGAGATCGAGCGGGACGTGCTCGCCGAGGCGGGGATCGAGCCGGCCGATTTCGATCTGCCGGGCGAGTTCGACTCGACCGGAACGCGCCGGGCGATCCTGCTTCGGACCGACCTCGACGTGGAGCTGGCTGACGGCGACCCGCGGTTCGCGTTCGCGCTCCCCAGCGGCTCGTACGCGACCGTGCTCCTCCGGGAGTTCACAAAGGCGGACCCGCTCGACGAGTGAACTGATCCACCCCTGTGGATCACCCTCGGCTTCGATTGGAGAGAACAGTCACGACCCTGCGGTGATTCCGAGCCGTTTTTGTGCCGGACCCGCGAATCGAGGACATGACACGGATCGTCGTTTTGGACCTTCACGGCCAGTTCACGCACCTCGAACGGCGTGCGCTCCGGGACATGGGCGTCGACACCGAGATCGTCGACGCCGACACCCCGCCCGCCGACGTCGAGGCGGACGGCGTCGTGCTCTCGGGCGGCCCCGACATGGACCGGATCGGTCGCGCACGGGAGTACCTCGACCTCGACGTCCCGGTGTTCGGGATCTGTCTCGGGATGCAGGTGATCGCGGACGAGTGCGGCGGTCGCGTCGGCGGCGGAGAGTACGGCGGCTACGCCGACGTCGACGTCGAGATCGTCGACGACGAGGACCCCCTCGTCGGGTCGCTCGCACCCGAAACCCGGGTGTGGGCCTCCCACGCCGACGAAGTGAAGGAGCTGCCTGCGGGGTTCTCCCACACCGCCACCTCCGACGTCTGTGGCATCGAGGCGATGTCGAACGTCGAGGAGGCCCTCTACGGCGTCCAGTGGCATCCGGAGGTCGCCCACACCGAGCGCGGCGAGGAAGTGTTCGAGAACTTCGTCGCCATCTGTGAGTCTGCCTGAACTCCCCGTTTTACGCCGCCGTCGCTGGTCGCTCGTGAACCCCGCGATCGCCGTCGCTGGTCGTTCGAGAGCGCCGCCCCAGCGGGGCGATCGGCGGGTCGTGTCGCCTACTCCCCGAACAGCTCGTCGACCGCGTCGCCCGCGGCCTCGGTGGCCGCCTCGGCGACGACCTCCGGATCGGGGTCGTCCGGGGCGTTCAGGTAGACGTCCACGTCGAGGACGCCCTCCTCGAAGGTGACCGTGACATCGAGGTCGGTCACCGACGACTGATCGTAGTGCTTGAACACGACTCCCTCCGCGGCGTCCGCGGCGGCCCGAACGACCTCCTCGTCGCTCGGGTCGGCGTCGTCAGGCTCCTCGCCCATGATCGCTTACGCGCCGCCCGCGCCCGGACCGCCGGGGCCCATCGGGCCGCCGCCCGCGCCGCCCTGTAGCATCTGCTGGAGCTCCTCTTGAAGCTCGTCGAACTGCTCTTGAACGCGCTCCTCCTGTTTCTCGAGCTGCTCGGCACGGACTTCGAGGGAGTCGACCTTGTTCTCGAGATCGTCGTAGGCGGATTCGTAGTCGGTCTCGACGAGGATCTCGCCGATCTCTCGGTACATGCCGGCGTCCTCGTCGACGTCCTCCAGCGCGTCGAGGGCCGTCTTTGACTCGTTGAGCGCGGTCTGCGCCTGCTCTCTCTGCTCGGCGACCTGCTGTGCGGTCTCCTGAAGCTCCTGAAGTTCCTCTATCTTCTCCTGTGCCTCGGGCGGCATGTTCCCTTGCATGGGTGAACCGACGCGGCCCGGAGGGAAAAACCCCCGATTTCTCCGCCGAGCCCAGATCGGCGTCGATATCGGCCGCTCCGGGCCGACAGCGGCCGCACGCTCCGTTAGCGGCTATCGGCGGTCCGGTCCGCAGTCACACGCTCGGCGACCGCGACCAGCCGTGACCAACTGGTGATCCCCGCCCGGAGCGCGGCGAGGTCGTCGGCGACGACTCGGACGCGGACCGTGTCGTCCTCGCGGGAGACGGTCGCTGCCGAGCGCGACTCGTCGAGTTCGCCCACTTCGGGAAAGAGCGCGGCGGCGACGAGACGGGCGCGCCGCTCCGTGCGGTAGCTGAACGCGAGAACGGTCTCGTGGTCGCGGCCATCGGCCGACATCGACGACGGGTCGTCATCGTTGGCGGCGGTGCGGCCGGTCACGGGTGTGTATGGGGGTCCGTCGAGGGACTACTCGACGTTGACTTCCTGGATCCCGCCGCCGCGCTCCTTCAGGAGGACGCGGTGGCCACAGTAGGGACAGCGCACGCCGCCGTACTCGTCGAGGGAGACGTCGCGCTTACAGCGGGAGCACTTGTAACTCATTATTCCTCGTCGGCGAGCGCGGCGCGGATGGACCGGCGGACGGTCCGTCCGCCGGGGGTTTCGGGTCGGTACGCCCCACCGGTGAACGTCTCGCCGGTCTCCTCGTTCACCCAGATGCCGGTTCCGACGCGCTTGACGTCGTCGCCGTCGACGGTCGCGTTTTGCATCTCCGCTTCGATGTCCTTGACCCGCTTCCGGGCGACGCGGCCATAGCGTGCGCCGAATCGGCCCGCGCTACCGGTGCTTCGTGCCTTGTCCTCAGCCATAGTGAACTCCACTACCGCCAGCGTGGATAAAAAGGCTGCGAGTCGGAGGCACCACAGAAGCAACGACCCGCGTGGTGCCCTCTCGGGCGGAGGCAAACACATGAACGGTGTTCACAGCCGATTCCCCGCCTCACAAGCACGGTCGCGCATCGACCGCAACACCTTTGACTACTCGATAATACTACTAGGTTGTATGGACGGATTTGACGGCTTCAGCGACGTGAGCGAAACGGACGTAACGAGAGCGATCGGCAACGAGTGGACCGACGGGTTCCTCGATTTCACCGAGTCGGAGGTCATCATCCTCGGCGGCGGCCCGTCCGGGCTGATGGCGGCCAAGGAACTCGCCGAGCGCGGCGTGAAGGTGATGATAGTCGAGAAGAACAACTACCTCGGCGGCGGGTTCTGGCTCGGCGGATTCTTAATGAACACCGTGACGGTCCGGGATCCCGCACAGGAGATCCTCGACGACCTCGATGTCGACTACGAGCCGGTCGATGACGTGGACGGTCTCTACACCGCTGCCGGCCCCGAAGCATGCTCCGGACTAATAAAGGCCGCCTGTGACGCCGGCGCGCGCGTCCAGAACATGACCGAGTTCACCGATCTGGTCGTCCGCGAGGACCATCGCGTCGGCGGGATCGTGATGAACTGGACGCCGGTCCACGCGCTCCCGCGTGAGATCACCTGCGTCGATCCGATCGCGGTGGAGTCCGAGTTGGTGATCGACGCGACCGGCCACGACGCGGTCGCGATCAACAAGCTCGACGAGCGCGGCGTCCTCTCGGCGCCCGGGATCGAGCACGCGAACGAGCACAACACGGGGATGGACCAGACCGGCGAGAATGAGTACGGCGCGCCCGGCCACGACTCGCCCGGCCACGACTCGATGTGGGTCGGCGAGAGCGAGGACGCCGTCGTCGAGCACACGGGCGTCGTCCACGACGGGCTGATCGCCTCCGGGATGGCGGTCGCGACCGCCTACGGTCTCCCCCGGATGGGACCGACGTTCGGCGCGATGCTCGTCTCCGGGAAGCGCGCGGCACAGACCGCGCTCGACGAGTTGGAGGTCGACGCCGGCGATGTCCAGCTGTCGACCGGCGGCGCGCCGGCCCCCGCCGACGACTGATCGACCGCGTCCGGGGCGGCCGCGTGACGTGCTCAGCCTCGACGATGACTTTTTATTCCTTATGAACCCATATCGAACATGTACTGGCGGGGACACGTCGGACTCGGGCTGCTCGCGTACGCGCCGTTCGCGGCGTTCGCCCTCGGTGCTGGCCAGTTCGAACTGGCCCTCGCGGCTGGCGTTCTCGCGGCCGCGTTCGCGACGCTCCCCGACGTCGATCAGTCCTTACCGATCCCGCATCGGGGCCCCACTCACACGCTCGCGTTCACCGTGGGTATGGGCGTCCTCGCGGGCGGCCTCACGGCGCTCCTCGCTGGCATCGTGATGGCGTCCCCGCCCGCGTGGACGCCCCTCTTCATCGGGAGCGTGGCGACCGTCACGCTCTGGTCACATCTCCTCGGCGACGTCATAACCCCGATGGGGATACGACCGTTTCACCCCCTCTCAGGGGCGCACTTCACGCTCGATCTGACGCCCGCGAAGAACCCAAGAGCGAACGCCCTCCTCCTCTCGACGGGCGTCCTTGCGTTGTCGGCCGCGGTCGCGCTCTCGATTTGAGCCAGCGACTCGGTCGTCCCCTCTCCAACGCACCGAACTCGGTCGTCTACCTGCTCAGTCGTCGCTCGCGCCCGTCTCGACGTGGCTACGGACGCGGCTCGCGACGCGGTTCGGCAGGACGGTCTCTGCGATCTCGACGTCACGCGGCGTCAACACACCCAACGCGCGTCCGGCGAGGGCGTACGTCACGAGAACGACGACGGGCAACGCGAGAGCGACGACGATCGGCTCCGGGACGACCGCGACCACGACCCATCCGGCCGCGACCGCCGGGAGCCACGCGAGGACGACGGCTCCAAGCTCGGTCGTGAACGGATGGATACCCTTGAAGTAGTACACCTCCGCCAGCGCGGCGATCCCCGACAGCGTCAACGCGAGCGCGGTGCCGACCCCCGCGCCGAGGATCCCGTACCGGGGAACGAGCGTGACGCTGAACGCGACGTTCGCGACGAGTAACAGCCCCGTGTTCACGAACACGAGTCGGGAGTAGCCGAGTCCCTGTAACAGTGCCCCGTCGGGACCGCCGGCGGTGACGCTCACGAGGTAGCCGGCGACTAAGGCGAGCACGACCCCGCTGGCGACGGTGTACTGCGGGGTGAACACCAAGGCGAGATACGTCTCCGCACCCAATGCGAGTATCGCCGCGAAGGGGAGCGACAGCCCGAGCGCCCACCGCGTCGCCGTCCGGTACCGCTCGGAGACCGTCGCCCGGTCGGTTCGCGCCTCCGCGATCAGCGGCTTGAACACCGGCGCGAGCGACGAGAAGAAGACGAGCAGGTTCGCCGCCAGCATGTAACCGATCCGGTAGATCCCGACGTCCTCCGAGGTGCGGAAGTAGCCGACGACGAAGTAGTCGACCTGCCCCATCACGACGTAGATGACGCCGGCGAGCGCGAGCGGGACGCCGTATCGGAGCACGTCCCGAGTCGGAGTGAACGAGACGGTTCCTCCCCTGAGAGCGTCCTGGCGGACGAGGAGGACGATGCCAAGGCTGATGGCGACCGCGAGCCCGACCACGTACCCGCCGACGACGCCGAGCAGTCCGAACCCGGCGAGCAGCAGCGCGAGGGTCGCGACGAGCCGGACGGTGGGCCGAACGAGATCGCGGACGTACACGCGGTATCGGAGTTGCTTTATTCCTCCGTACGACGCCATGAGTCCGTTGAACACGGCGAGAAGCGGGAGCGCGACGGCGAGCATGCGGAGCGCGGTCGCGAGCCCCGGCTCGTCGAACACGGACGCGAACACGTCGGCACTGAGGTACATCGCGACGCTCGTCGCCACCGACGTACACAACAGGAGCGCGAACACTTGGAGGGTAACACCCCGGGCTTTTCCCGGCTCTCCCCGGTCGAGATACTGCGGAACGAAGTAGTCGATGGCTCTGTGGAGCCCCGCGCTGGCGAACACCTGTGTGAGGTGTAACACGGCGGTCGCGAGCACGAACAGCCCGTACACGCCGGGGCTGACGAGCCGGGTTATCATCGCGACGACGAGGAAGCCGAACGCCTTCTTGAGGATCTCGCCGACGAACGTGATGGTTCCCTGCTGGGCCATCGTCTCCTCCGCGACCTTCGAGGACTGGACCGACGTGTCCGTCGTGTCCTCGCGGGTCTCGACCGACGGCTCGGTGCCGGACGGGTCCGAAAGCGCGTCGTCACCGACATCGCCACCGGGGTGCCGGTCGTCCGGTGCTCCCGTCACTCTCCCCCTCCCCGGAGGGGTGTCGTCGATCGGGATGTGACCGATCTCGGGCGACGACCGTGGTCTCGGCTCATGTCAGAGGTTTTGAACGACCTCCGCGTCGTGGGCGACGACGTCGGCCGCGGGCTCCCCGACGTGCGGGAACGTCACCCGAAACGGCCAACTGTCGCCCTCGTCGACCCCTTCGACCTGTTCGACCGTGCTGTCTAGAAGCGTCTCCTCGTCGCCGTGGAACTCGACTCTGACCTCGAGGTAGGAGATCTCCACGTCCCGCGTGCGCTCGATCGTCCCTTCGACGGCTACCGTCTCCTCGTCGGATCCGACGTGCTCCCGAACGAGTTCGCTCTCGGCGACCCGCGCCGGCGGATCGGCGAACTCCCCGCCCGGGTCGTCGCTACACCCGGCCGTCACGACCGGCGGAAGCGTGGCGGCCACGGCCGCGAGCAGGGAGCGACGACGCATACGTTCGGTGGTGGAGGGGGCGATTCATAAGGGTCCCGCCGTCAGGCGGTGGAGTCAGCTCCCGTCGACGGATCCCGCCGTGATCCGAGCGAATCCGCCGAGCAGTCGCGTCGTGCTCGCGTCCCGACACCGCTCGTGTACCCGACCGTGTGCGGCGACTGCCCGCTGGTCGAGCCGCGCAACCGCCGATTCCGCTCCGGACCGTTCGCGTCTCGCACGGGGCAGTCCGTCGCCCCCGCCGGGAGGCGCCGCGAGCCGTACGGCGGCCGCGAACGCAGGATTCAGGAGACGGCCGATCGGCTCCGTGCTTCGTGCGAGGCCGGCGACGCAGATCCGGCCGCCTCCCGATCGGCCACCACTCACGGCAGCAGCCTCCCCTCGGTCCGACGGGTCCCCGTCCGCAACGAGCCGGCACCACTCGTCGACGGCCCCTTCGGGATCCGCGAGCATTCCGGTGAGGAACGTCGCGAGAACCGCGTCAACGTCGCTTACGTTGCGGCCGTCGATGTCGCTTACGTTGCGGCCGTCGATGTCGCTTACGTTGCGGCCGCTGCCGTCGAGAGCGTCGGTCGGCGCACGGAGCGGGGGTCGGGTCGCGTCCGCGCGAGCGACGTGGACGTTCCCCCAGCCGGCTCGCTCGATGCGCTCCCGTGCGCGCCCGAGGACGCCGCCCGAGACGTCGAGACCGATCACGGTCCCGCCACGCCCGACGCGCTCCCGGAGGTACGGGAGGTTCGCGCCGGTCCCGCATCCCATCTCGACGACGACGTCGCCGCGGTCGGGATCGAGCGCCTCAACGACGCGCTCGCGGAGCCCGGTGACGAACGGCGCGTCGGTCGCGAGCCGGTCGTAGAGGCGGGCGTATCGGGTGTAAAACGCCGCGGCATCGCGTCCACTCATACCCTTCCCTGTGCTCTCGGCGGGGTAAACGTCGTCGTCGGTCACTCGCGGATCACGGCGAGGTCGTCGTCGACGGTCCAGCGGCCGCCGTCCGGCGACTCGAAAACGACACAGTCCGGACGTATCGTCGTCTCCCACGCCATTACTGCCGCGAACCGGTCCCAGCCCGGGGCGAGGCCGCGGTCCGCGAAGTAGCCGGCCACGGGGTCCCGATCCGCGGTCGCGTGAAGGGGGTGTGTGATCCGACGCTGCCCACAGTGGTCACACGAGAGTTTCACCAACCCGTCGTGTGTGAACCGGTCGGACCCCCCCGGCTCGTCGCCCGCCCGCTCGGGTCGATCCGCCGACTCGAGCGTCATCGTCACGTCCCGACCACAGTCCGGGCAGACCCCGGCCGCCATCGCCCGAACGTGTTGGTCGACCAGAACGTGGGCCCGCTCGAACGCCGTCTCGATCCCGACTCCGTCGATGCCCGATGGCGGATACGCGAGCGCGGTGAGCGTTCCCTTCGGAACCAGTTCGTGGTCGATCAACCCCGAACAGTCCGGGCAGCGGGTGGTCAGGTACCCGCGCTCGTAGGACACTTCGACGCCCGCCCCGCACCGGTAGCATTCGGTATCGATCCGTTGGGCCTCGACGCTCACGTCCTCCCTGAGAACGCCCCGTCTCCGCAGTCGGACCACCTCGCGCCCGGGCTCGGAGAGACGGTAACCGTCGTCGGTCTTCCTGACGAACCGATCGACCAGCCGATGCAGGTGATAGCTGAACCGGCCGCTGTCCTCGACGCCCACGTCGGATTTGATCGTCGAGTATGCCACGTTGCTCGCGAGCGGCCCCGGTTCGACGGTTCGCTCGTACAGCGAATCGAGGATGGCGAGTCTGACCTGGCTGTCGAGCGCGGCGAACGCGAGCGTGTCCCCGGATCGGCTCGCGGCGGAGGTGTCCATTGTGACATCGGTGTAGTAGTAGTAGCGTTTTAGGTATTTCGTTCCGATTGACATCTGTTGGCCGGGAGTGACACGTCACGTTCCGACGAGCGTGCTCGTCCCGGAGTCGGCCTCAGTTCGGCCCGTACGCCACACGTATCACCAATTCATCGTTTTCGATCGTGTCCAACTCGACCGTATGGCTTTTTCCGGGCCTCCGCTGAATCGGGAGTATGCGCAACGCAAAGATCGTCTGTACCCTCGGTCCCGCGTCGGACGACCGGGACACGATCCGCGATCTCGCGACCGCCGGAATGTCGGTCGCGCGATTGAACGCCAGCCACGGCACGACCGCCCACCGCGAGACGGTCATCGAGCGCGTCCGCGACGTCGACGACGCGGTCGAGGACCCCCTCGCGGTGATGGTCGACCTGAAAGGCCCCGAGGTCCGGACCGCCGAGATCGACGACCCGATCTCGCTCGTGACCGACACCGAGGTGACGTTCCTCCCGGGCGACGAGGCAACCCCCGAGCGTGTCGGGCTGACACACTCCATTGCGGCCGCGAGCCCCGGCGACCTCGTCCTCCTCGACGACGGCCGGATCGAGTGTCGAGTCGAGCGAATCGACGGCGACGCGGTCGTCGCGACGGTCGTCTCCGGTGGAAAACTCGGCTCCCGAAAGGGGGTCAACCTCCCCGGCGTCGACATCGACGTCGACCTCGTCACGCCCAAAGACGAGGACGAACTCCGGCTGGCGGCCCGCGCCGACGCCGACTTCGTCGCCGCCTCGTTCGTCCGCGACGGCGACGACGTCTACCGGATCGCCGACCTGCTGGAGGAGTACGGCGGCGACGACATCCCCGTGATCGCGAAGATCGAGCGCGTGGGAGCAGTCGACAACCTGGAGGGGATCGTCGACGCCGCGGACGGCGTGATGGTCGCTCGCGGCGACCTCGGCGTCGAGTGCCCGCTGGAGGACGTGCCGATGATCCAAAAGCGGATCATCCGGACCTGCGTCAACGCGGGCGTCCCGGTGATCACGGCGACGGAGATGCTCGACTCGATGGTCCACTCGCGGCGACCGACCCGCGCGGAGGCCTCCGACGTCGCCAACGCGGTCCTCGACGGAACCGACGCTGTCATGCTCTCCGGCGAGACGGCCATCGGCGACCATCCGACGCGCGTCGTCGAGACGATGGACCGGATCGTCCGCGAGGTCGAGAACAGCGAGGAGTACGCCGAGACCCGCGAACAGCGCGTCCCGGCCGCCGCCGAGGGGTCCCGGACCGAGGCGCTCGCGCGGTCGGCGCGATACCTCGCCCGTGATATCGGTGCGTCGACGGTCGTCGCGGTCTCCGAGTCCGGCTTCACCGCGCGCAAGACCGCGATGTTCCGTCCGGGCGTGCCGGTCGTCGCGACCACCCCGAACGACCGCGTTCGCCGCCAGCTCGCCCTCTCGTGGGGGGTCCAGCCGGTCACGACCGAGTACGCCGACGACATGGAATCGGTCCTCGACAACGCGGTCGACGCCGCCATCGACACCGGCGCGGCCGCCTCCGGCGACACCCTCGTGGTCCTCTCCGGCATGCTGACCGAGCTGGAAGGAACGAACACGACGAACACCCTGAAGGTCCACGTCGCGGCGGAGACGGTCGTCACCGGCAAGGCCGTCGCCGCCGGGCGGGTCGCGGGGCCGGTCCACCGGGCCGCTGACGGCGACCTCTCGGGCGTCCCGGACGGCGCGATCCTCGCGCTCGCCGAGGGGTTCGACGACGAGTTCGACGGCGACGTGGACCGGATCGGCGGGATCATCGACGCCCGTCCCGACATGACCGGCTACCCCGCGGTCGTCGCCCGCGAGCTGGGAGTCCCGATGGTGTCGGGTGCGGCACTGCCCGACGATGTCGCCGACGGGACGACGCTCACTATCGACGGCGAGCGCGGCATCGTCTACGACGGCGACGTCGTCACTCCCGGTCGGCGGCGGTAGTCC
Source organism: Halorubrum alkaliphilum (assembly GCF_017873815.1). GTDB lineage: Archaea > Halobacteriota > Halobacteria > Halobacteriales > Haloferacaceae > Halorubrum > Halorubrum alkaliphilum. The sequence goes on from NZ_JAGGKQ010000017.1 coordinate 13,426, forward strand.
GCTCGACTTCGGTCTCCACCCACCAGCCCTTTATTAAGAACGTTCGTACCGTGTCGTATGAGCCGCGACAGCGACGACGATGTCCGAAGCCGGGCGAACGAGGTCCGGGATTCCCGTGCGGGTGACGACGCGGACGACACACCGGAGGGCACAGGCGAGGATCCGGGCGACGTGCCCACCGCCGAGGCCGACGACGGCGAAAGCGAGTGGCGCTTCGACGTCGACGATGTCGGTCCCGACGGAGTGACGGAGGACACCGCGACGCCCGAGACGGAGCCCATCGAGCCCGGGTCCATCGAGCTCGAACACGCCGCGTTCGTCGTCGTCGGCGTCGCGCTCACGGTCGGCGTGCTGTTGTTCGGGTTTTAACAGGTCCGCGTCCGGTCCCGATCCGGCCGTCGCCCCCGTCGACCGTCGTGCCACAACTTATTCACCTCCCGTCCGTAGGTACGTCCATGGACGTGCTCCTACAGGCCGACCTGTTCGGTCCCGAGACCCTCCCCTTGCTGTTGTTGACGGCGGGGATTCTGATCTCGATGGCCGAGGCGATCGCGCCGGGTGCGAACTTCATCGTCGTCGGGATCGCGCTCATCGGGGCCGGCCTCGCCGGGGTGGTGTTGGCGACGCTCGGCGTGGCGGGGACGCTCCTCACCCTGCTGATGGCCGTGTTCACGCTCGTCTTCGGCGCGGCCGCCTTCTACGGCTACAACGAGTTCGATCTGTACGGCGGTAAGGGCCAACAACAGACCAGCGACAGCGACAGCCTGAAAGGACAGATGGGGACGGTCACGGAGCGCGTGACTACGAGCGGCGGACAGGTAAAACTCCAAGACGGCGGCTTCAACCCGTATTACTCGGCGCGCTCCATCGAGGGAACCATCGAGGAGGGCGAGGAGGTGATGGTCGTCGACCCCGGCGGCGGCAACGTCGTCACCGTCGAGGCCATGAACTACGTCGAGGACGACATCGACCGTGAACTCGCCGCGGACCGGGCTCGAAAAGACGCAGAGGAGGCGTCAGACGAGGAGGCTCGGGCAGCAGACGCCGACCCGACTACTGACCGGGAAACCGAGACCGAACGCTCGGGGTCGAACTGACTCCCGTCGACAGCGACTGTTAGGTAGATTCCTGTCGGCAACGACTTTTATAAGCCGCTCTCGTTGAGACGACCGGTCGAGCGTTCGTCCCCTCGTCGAGCCGATGGTTTATCACGCGGGCGCTACCTGTCACGGGTATGAACGAGCAGGAGACGATCCACGTCGCGGACGTCAGCGAAGGGATCGGCGGCGACGCGACGGCGGAGCCGGGTTGCTCTGCTCGTGAAGTATATATAGTATAGTATGAGATCATCTCTGTGTGTACGGCATGCGTATTCACGAACGAGTGAGCCGTCGACGATGAGCGGGGAAACACCGTGGCGGGAAGCGGAGCTACTCCGGTCATTATATACTGAAGAGGATCTCACGACGAGGGAAGTCGGTGAACGACTCGACTGTAGTCGGCAGGCGGTGGAGGAGTGGATACACCGTCATGACATCGCAACCCGGTCGTATAACCCGGAGACACCGACCGAACTTCAAAACCGATCGAAACTCGAATCGATGTATCTCACGGACGGTATGAGCACGTATGCGATAGGGGAACAACTCGGATGTGCCCCCTCTACCGTTCACAACTGGTTGAACCGCCACGGGATAGAGACGCGGTCAGTTGGGTCACAGTCCGGAGCGCTACACCACCGCTGGAAAGGTGGTGTGGATGAGTATTACGGTGATAATTGGGCGCGACAGAGACGAAAAGCGCTTCAGCGGGATGACCTCGAATGCCAACGGTGTGGGATATCCCAATCGGAACACCGAAAACGAACGGACCTCGGACTTGATGTCCATCACGAAACGCCGATACGGACGTTCGAATCTCCCGAAAACGCGAACTCGTTGGAAAACCTCGTGACCCTGTGTCGTTCGTGTCATAACACGGTCGAACCGCCAAATACGAAACAAAATGACTGACGAAGAACAACAGATATCCGTCGGGGTCGATCAGGAGTACGAAGACGACGTTTCGCTCCCGGTAGTAGAACTTCTCACCGGTCGAGGATTTATAACGGGTAAGTCCGGGTCCGGAAAAAGTAACACTGCCTCTGTCGTTGCCGAGAAGCTGCTCGATTCCGCGTTTGGACTTCTCATCGTCGACGTAGACGGCGAATATTATGGTTTAAAAGAGGAGTACGAGATCCTCCACGCTGGCGCGGACGACGAGTGCGACATCGTCGTCTCGCCCGAGCACGCCGAGAAGATCGCGACGCTCGCCTTGGAACAGAACGTGCCGATCATTCTCGACGTCTCCGGCTATCTGGAGGAGGAGACGGCCAACGAGCTCCTGCTCGAAGTCGTCAAACAGCTGTTCGCGAAGGAGAAACGGTTGAAAAAGCCGTTCCTGCTCGTCATCGAGGAGTGTCACGAGTACATCCCCGAGGGCGGCGGGATGAACGAGACGGGTAAGATGCTGATAAAGGTCGGCAAACGCGGGCGGAAACACGGCCTCGGGATCGTCGGGATCAGCCAGCGCCCGGCCGACGTCAAAAAGGACTTCATCACGCAGTGTGACTGGCTCTGCTGGCACCGGCTCACGTGGGACAACGACACGAAGGTCGTCGGGCGCATCCTCGGCTCGAAGTACGCGAGCGCGGTCGAAGACCTAGGCGACGGCGAGGCCTTTTTAATGACCGACTGGGACGAGTCGATCCGTCGGATCCAGTTCCATCGCAAACGGACCTTCGACGCGGGCGCGACGCCGGGGCTCGACGACTTCGAGCGCCCGGAGCTCAAGTCGGTCTCCAGCGACCTCGTCGGAGAGCTTCAGTCGATCTCCGACGAGCAAGAGCGTCACGAGTCGGAGCTCGCCGACCTCCGACAGGAGCTGGAAAAGAAGGACCAGCGGATCCGCCAGCTCGAACGCGAGTTGGAGGACGCCCGGGACCTGAGCGACATGGCCGACCAGTTCGCACAGGCGATGCTCGGCAAGGCCGAGGCTCCCTATCGCGGTGGGGGCGGACGGTCGGTCGCGTCGGCGAACCGCCGCGAACAGGCCGGGATCGACGACTACGACGTTGCGGTCGCGAAAACCGAGGGCGAGTCCCCGGACCCCGCCGAAACCGATGACCCCGGCGATGGGGGTGACGGAGGCGGAGAGAGCGGTGACGGAACCGACGTATCGAGCGACGAGGCTACGGACGACGGCGACGCGGCCGGGAGATCCGGCGACGACGGGGAGGTCGACTCGCGGAACGCCGGACCCTCCGATGTCGAAGCCTCCGACGTCGAACCCGCCGACGTCGAACCCGCCGACGTCGAACCCTCCGACGTCGACCCCGTGACGCGCGCGGATGTCGCCGAGGGAGCGCTCCGGTTCGACGACGCGGTCGAACTGGGGACTCGCGAGGCGGTCATCGAGGAGCTTCGCGGGCGGATCGAGGCGCTCTCCGACCTCTCACGTGGAATGCTCCGACACTACCGTCGCGAGGGCGTCAGCGACCCGGTCGCAGCCCATATCGACGCCGGCGGAGACGGCGACGACGAACACGCCTACAGCCGCCACCGACCCATCCGGAAGTCGGGCCTCATCCGGCATGCCGGGCGGGGCCACTACACGTATGCGGTGCCGGACCTGATCCGTGAGGCGTACGCGGACCGGCTCGACGAGCCGGCCGTCCGCGAGACGGTTCGGGAGGTCGAGACGGCGTTCGTGCCGCCGGCCGAACGCGAGTATCCGCCGGACGCGGGCCCCGAGGCGGTCGAGGGGAGCGTCGAGGAGGGCAAACGAGCCGTCAAAAGCGGGGCAGAGGGCGGAGTCGGGAGCGTATCCGAAACGAGCGAGAACGCCGCAGACGACGAAACAACGCCGTACACCGGCGATTTAAGCGAGGCGGCTCGGCGGATCGCGGAGCGGGGTGTCGACGGCGACGAGTAAGAGACTGGAGCGGCTACCCGCGATACCAGTGGTCGATCATCACGATAAGGATCAACAGTCCCGGGCCGATACCTGCCGTGTACACGCCGAACACGAACAGGATCGCGAACAGCACGACCGTCGAGCCGATCTGTACGGGCGAGTCCTGTTCGCGGAACCAGTCGAGGTAGCGTCCCAGCAGCGACATGGCTGGACGTGGAACGGACACGGGCTTAGTTCCCTCGCCTGACGGCCGATCGGCGGGGGACTCACGGGCGAGCCTAACGGGTATTGACGATCGTTTATAAGCGTTCGTCGTGTGGGACTGAATATAGTGAGTGAGACACTACCGATCATCGCAGCCATTCTCGGGATCGGGATTGCGCTCCAAGTCGTCTCCTCACGACTCAGGGTTCCAAGCGTCCTCTTTTTGATCCTCGTCGGGGTGTTGCTCGGTCCCGAAGGGCTCGGGTTCATCAGCCTCGACACGTTCGGGGACGGGCTCGGGACGGTCGTCGGGCTCTCAGTGGCGATCATCGTCTTCGACGGCGGCTTCGATCTCAGGCGCGAGCGGCTGGTCGACGCGCCGAAATCCATCCTCCGAGTGGTGACGATTGGCGCGGCGATCATGTTCTTCGGAACGGCGCTCGCCGTACAGTTCTTCCTCACCGACGACTGGGGACTCGCGTTCCTGATCGGGGCGCTGTTGATCGCGACCGGTCCGACCGTGATAACGCCGATCCTTCAGGTCATCGACGTGCGCGAACACGTCGCCTCGACGCTGGAAGCCGAGGGGATAATCAACGATGTCACCGCGGCGATCCTCGCGATCGTCGTGTTCGAGACGCTCGTCGTCGGGGTGGGCGATACGGGAACCGTGCTGACCGGGTTCCTCTCGCGGCTCGTGGCCGGTATCGGCGTCGGCATGGTCGTCGCAACCGTCGTGTACGTCGTGCTCGTCCGGCTGGACGCACCGGGGGCCGACGCGGAACGCACGGTGCGGCTCGTGACGCTCGGCGGCGCGTTCGTCTCGTACGGGCTCGCGGAGTCGATCGCGCCGGAGACGGGGGTCGCCGCGGCGGCGGCCGCGGGGGTCGCGTTGGGGAACGTCGACCTTCCGCACCGCGAAGAGGTCGTGAAGTTCGGACGCGACCTCACCCTCGTGGCGCTCTCGTTCGTGTTCATTTCGCTGGCGGCGCTCATCGACTTCGGCGCGCTGGTGAGCCTCGGGGTCGGCGGGATCGGCGTCGTCATCGCCGTGACGCTCGTGATCCGGCCGCTCGTGATGTTTCTCTCGGCGCGCGAGTCCGTGTTCACTCGGAACGAGCGGTACTTTCTGAGCTTCGTGGGACCACGAGGGATCATTCCGGCGTCGGTCGCGACGCTGTTCGCCATCGACCTCCAACAGACCGGAGCGACCGCAGAGGCGCAGACGCTGGTCGGGGCGGTGTTCCTCGTCATCTTCGTCACGGTGATCCTTCAGGCGGGGCTCGCACGGCAGATAGCGGAGTTCTTCGACGTCCAACCGATGAAAACCATCATCATCGGCGGGGGCCGGGTCGGCCGGACCCTCGCCACACGACTGGAGAAACGGGGCGAGAACGTCGTGATCCTCGATCGGGATCCGGGAGCGGTCGAGTCGCTCCAGTCCGACGGGCTCCGCGCGAGCGTCGGCGACGGGACCGACACCGGTATTTTGGAGGACCACGGGGCCGAGAACGCGAAGATGGTCGTCGCGGCGACCGCGAACGACGACACGAACCTGCTCGTCTGTCAGCTCGCACGCAACAAGTTCGACGTCGAGACGGTGATCGGTCGGGTGAACGACCCCGACAACGTTCCCGCGTTCGACGCGCTCGACGTGCGCGCCATCGACGTCTCCTCGGCGATGGCGTGGTCGATCGACAACGAGATCGAGCGGCCGACGCTCACCCACTGGATGAACCAGCTCGGCGACGGTCACGACGCACAGGAGGTGACGATCACCGCGGAGACGTTCGCGGGGAAGACCGTCCAGCAGATGGGCTCCCGGATCCCTCAGGGCGTGTTGATCGCCGTCATCGGCCGTGACGACGAGACGTTCGTTCCCCACGGCGACACCGTTCTAGAGGCCGGCGACCGGGTGACGATCCTCGGCGACGAGGACGACGTCGAAACCGCGATAAAACGGGTCCACCCCCACGACTGACCGATCGATCGTCTCGGGGGAGCAGCACTGGCTCGTGTCTAACTAGTAAGGCACATCTTTGAGGCCTCCATATCCGGTATGGACGTTCGTCGAAAGTTTCGACGTGACCCTACGTGCCAACAGGACTCAAACGTGATCTAGGGCTGTTCTCGACGATGGCGATCGCCATCGGTGCGATGGTCGGATCGGGCGTGTTCATTCTTCCCGGCGTGGCGTTCGTCACCGTCGACGGACCGGCGGTCGTTTTGGCTTTCCTTCTGGCCGGCGTACTGATCCTCCCCGCGGCGTTCAGCGCTTCCGAGATGGCGACGGCGATGCCGGAGGACGGCGGCTCGTACGTCTACGTCGAGCGCGGGATGGGGCCCCTTTTAGGCACCATCGCCGGCGTCGGTAACTGGTTCATGCTCTCGTTCAAGGGCGCGTTGGCGCTCGTCGGCGGCGTCCCGTATCTCGTGTTCGTCGCACCGGGGATCGCCGAGTACATCATCCCCTTTGCCGTGACGCTGGCGGTGTTCTTCACCGTTATAAACGTCGTGAGTACGAAGAGCGCCGGGAGCCTCCAGTTCGTGATCGTCGGCGTGATGGTCGTCGTGCTCGGCTACTTCATCGTCGGCGGCGTCCCCAATATCGCTCCCGAACAGACCGCGGGAGCGTTTAACTTCGGGAGCGGGGGGCTGCTCGCCGCGACCGCGCTCGTGTTCATCTCGTATGCGGGCGTGATCAAGATCGCGGCGGTCGCCGAGGAGGTGAAGGACCCCGGCAAGACGATTCCGCGAGCGATGATCGGATCGCTCGTGCTCACCACCGCCCTGTACGTCGCGGTCGTCTACGTCGCGATCGGGATCGTCGATATCCCGGCCGCCATCGAGGCGGGAGAACTCCAGCCCGACGGTGAGGGGCCGATAATGGGACTCGCCGCCGCACAGGTGCTCGGGCCGATCGGGACGGGTGCCGTCGTCGCGGCCGCACTGTTGGCGCTCGCGTCGACCGCGAACGCCGGGTTGCTGTCGGCGTCCCGGTTCCCGTTCGCGATGGCCCGTGACGGGCTCGCGCCGCCCGCCTTCGAGACGGTCAGCGACCGGTTCAACACCCCCGTTCTCTCCATCTCGCTGTCCGGCGGGATCATCGTTCTGATGGTCGTCTTCCTCCCGATCGATCAGGTGGCGAAGTTCGGGAGCGCGTTCCAGATCCTCGTCTTCATCCTCGTGAACCTCGCGTTGATCGGGTTCCGCGAGGGCGCGGTCGACGACTACGACCCCGTTTTCACCTCGCCGCTGTACCCGTGGATGCAGATCTTCGGGATGGCGAGCGGCCTCCTCGTGCTCACGCAGGTCGGGCTCGTCCCGTTCGCGGGCGCGGCGCTCATCACCGCGGTCTCCGTCGTGTACTTCTATCTCTACGTCCGGCCGCGGACGGATCGCGAGGGCGCGGCTCGGACGGGTGTCCGCCAGAACGTCAGCGAGGCCGCCATCGAGCGCACCAAGGAACTGTTCGGGGAACAGCAGCGCTACGACACGCTGGTCGCGGTCACCGACGAGACGGCCGACGAGACCAGCGTCGACATGCTCCGTATCGGCATGGATCTCTCCGCCCTGCGTCAGGGTGACGTGACCGTCGGCACGTTCACGGAGGTGCCACACCGGGCGTTCACCGCCGGCGACACCACGTCGACGCGCGTCGACGCGCCCGAGTGGGCGCTGAACGCGAGCACGCTCCCCGTCGACGACTCCCGTCCCGACGGCGGCGTCGCGCAGGTTCCGGACGACGCGGAGACCGCTCGCGGTCTGTCGAGCGTCGACTTCCGAGAGATACGGACCGAGGAGGTCGGTCCCGCAATCGTCGAGTACGCCTCCTTCGAGGAGGAGGACTTCGTCGTGCTCGAACGGCGTGTCGAGGAGCTCCACGAGCTGTACGGCGAGGGGCTCAACGAGCACGTGTTGAAGAACGCGCCGTGTGGCGTGTTGCTCGTCGAGGACCGCGGCTTCGACGGGGCCGACGAGATCGCGGTCGCGACGAACAGCGGGACCTACGATCCGGTGAAGCTGCTCGTCGCCGACGCCATCGCCGAGGAGACCGGCGCGACGCTGTCGCTGCTCCAGACCGTGCCCGAGGGCGTCTCCGACGAGCGTCGGCAGGTCGTCCAGGAGTACCACGACGAGCTCCGCCGGGTACTCACGGTCACGACGGACTCGCGGATCCTGGAGACCGACGACCGGATCGAGGGGCTCTCGCGGTTCGCCGAGTCCGCCGACCTCCTCGTCACGACCACGGAGCGTCGCGGGCTGCGCGGCGCGGTGTTCGGCCGGCCGGGCGACCGCCTCGTCGACAGCGTCGACTGTACAGCCGTGATGGTACAGCCGCCGGATACACAGCAGTCCGGGTTCATCCAGCGCGTCCTCCTCGACCGGCTGTTCGGAGGATAGATACTCCATCACGGATCGGTGGGGGCCATCTCCGAAGCCGCAGGCGTTTGTTTATACGTGATCGACGGTAGACACCTCCAACGCCCCAGCCGTTCACTTATAAATGGTTGACTACGGATCGGCGGGAAACACCTCCAACGCCCCAGCCGCTCGCTTATAAGTTGTTGCTGGCGGATCGACGGCGAACGCCTCCAAAGCCCCAGCCGCGAGGTGGTCGCACGCTCGCTGTCGTTCGAAAATCGGAGATTTTCGTGATGACGAAAGAGCTTCGCTCTTTCGAACCACGCTCCTCACTCGGTCGCTATCGCTCCCTCGTTGCGGTGCTTACATCGCCTGCGACCACCTCGCGGCTGCCCCTTTGAGTCCCACCCCGCCCCGCAACCGCACCGCACCTCACGCCTCCCCAGCCTCGCCGGAACGGCGCTTACAAGCGCCGTTCCGGGCTCCCTCGCGCCGGCGGTGAGCGCCGCGTCGCGGCGCTCACCGGGGCGCGCCGACGACAGTGGGAGCGCATCGACGAGCAACCGGTCCCGTTCGCGGTCGGGGTCAGTGCTCGCCGCCCGTTCCGCGCCGGTCGGAGTCCAGATCGATGTCGAGGTCGTCGAGGAGTTCCTCGGCTTCTTCGCGCTTCTCCTGGTGGTCCTCGAGGAACTCCCTCATTAGCTCGGCGGCCTGCTCCTTACAGCCGCCACAGAGGCGTTCGCCGTTCACGCACTCGGAGTACACCTCCTTCGTCAGCTCGTCGTCGTCGGCCGCGAGCAGGTAGGCGTACAGCTCGTAGACGGGACAGTCGTCGGCCTCGCCGCCGAGTTCGCGCTGCTTTTCCGCCGTGTCCCGGCCGCCCGTGGTCGCCGACCGGACCTTGTCGTAACCGTCCTCGGGGTCATCGAGCAGCGAGATGTGGCTCGCCGGGATCGACGAGGACATCTTCCCGCCGGTGAGTCCGGTCATGAAGCGGTGGTAGATCGAGGAGGGCTGCCGGAATCCGTACCCGTCGTGGTCGATCTCGACCCCGCGCGCCACCGACTCGGCCGCCTCCCGAGAGAGGTCGAACGCGTCGACGTGGCCCTCGAACACGCGCTTTTCGCCGTCGATCGCCTCGATGAGCGCCTCGAACGCCTCGTCGGTGGCGTTGCGGTCGAAGAAGCGCACGCGGGGACGAAGCGGCTCCTTGCCGCCGGCTTCGAGCTTGTCGAGGGCGGTCGCTTTCGCGTCCCCGAGGCCGGACGGTGCGTCGTACTCCGCGAGCCACTCGGCGGCGTCCGTACAGCGGACGTCCGTGTTAGCGTCGGTCGGTTCACCCGCCAGCGCGTCGTAGGCGGCCCGCACCAGTTGTCGTTCGTCGTCGTCGAGCTCGAAGCTCGCGAACGCCTCGGTCACTTTGAAGTAGCGCACCCGGGTCGCCAGGTCGCGGGTCAGCCGGACGTGTGGGTCCTGATCCGGTCCCACGGGGATCACCGTGGGCTTCGGCTCGTCGACGAGTTGCGGGTAGAGGATGTCCGCCGTCTGGGTGACCACGCTCTGCATATGCGAAACGTTCGTCTCGCCGTCGAAGCCGTAGATCGCCTCGAACTCCGAGAAGTTCGCCTTCGACCCGAGTTCGAACCCGAGGTCCTGGACCTCGCGGTTGTCGGATTGGCGGTACAGTTCGCCGTCCTCGGCGTCGAAGCCGAGCGCGAGCAGCGAAAGCAGGTAGCTCCGGGCGTGCTCGTCGATCTCCGGCCACGACATCCCGCGCGCGGAGTGGGCCTCCAGATCGGCGATGAGGCCGAAGACGTCGCCGCCCTGCCGTTGATGCCAGATCAGCTCGTCGAAGACGAGCTTGTGGCCGATGTGGGGGTCGCCGGTGGGCATAAAGCCCGAGAGGGCCGCGAACGGCTCGTCGTTCGCCATCGCCTCGGCGACCGCGTCGTACTCGCGGTGCCCGAAGATGACGCCGCGGCGCATCAGATAGTGGGGGTGCGGCACGTCGTCGGCGACGTCGTCGAACGCCTCGATGCCGAACTCCTCGAACAGATCCGCGTAGTCGCCGACCGACGCCGACCCCCACGGGTCCAAGGCGACGTCGTCGGTCGGTTCGTCGGCCCGCTCCGTCCCGCCGTCGGTGCGGGGGATCCCGTCGTCGCGGGACCGCCCGTCGTCGCGGGACCGCCCGTCGACATCGGCCGACCCGCGGTCCTCTCGGGCGACTCCCTCGGAGGTGTCCTCGTCCATACGTTCCCTCCCGTCGGTCGACGCAAAAACCGTTCGCTTGTTCGGGAGTGGATACCAGTCCGGGACGCCTCATCCCCGGACGCCTCGTCCCCGGGTCGAGGAACGCCCTACCGATTACTGGCCGCTGCGGAGGGCGACCGTCTCCTGTTCGAACCCTGATCCGTCGCCCCGCCAGCGCCACGAACCGACGAACGGGTGGCCGTCCAGCGCGCAGATCACGTACGAGTGGTCGGGCCACGCCGCCTGCGCGGCGTCGGTCTCGCTCGGTCGAGCCGGGCCGGTCGGGTGGGAGTGGTAGAACCCAACCACGTCGAGTCCGTCCGCCTCGATCCGTTCGATCAGTTCGAGTTGCTCCTCCGGGGTGATCAGATACCGTGTTCGGGGGGTTTCGGCGACGTTCTCCGCCTCGTATCGGCGGGTGACGACGCTCGGATCCCCGTCGGTTCCGCGGTCCCCCGCCAGCACGCCGCAGACCTCCTCCTTGCCGCCCTCGGAGGCGTGGCGGACGATATCGTCGTATATCGTCCGTGGAAGCTCGATCACGTCGTGAGAGAGTCGTCCGACCATATAAACCGTTCCGGCCGGTCGAGAGACGCGGTGTCACGTCCGAGATACCGGCAGCCGTTGGTGGCCGGGGAAGCTATTTATTCGACGCCCCGGGACCTGACCCATGAGCGACACCGCAGGCGACTCCCTCGCGCCGACCGCGGACGAGGCGCTCCACACGACGGTCGACATGCCCTTCGACGACGCAGTTCCCTTCGTCCAGATCGAACACGAGCTCGCGGACTTCGAGACGGTCCGCGTCACGCGGCTCGACGAGATGATCGAGGGTATGCTCGGCCACGACGACGTCGAGCGAACCGCGCTGATCGTGGTTTGTCACCCCGAGATCGCGTACGACGCTATCGATATCGACCCGACGCTTGCCGGCATGCTTCCCTGTACGACGGTCGTCTACGAGCGGGCGGGCGACGACCGCGTTCACGTCCATCACGTGTCGGCGACGAAGGCGATCCGAGATCTCGGCTGTGCGCCCGCGGACGCGGACCCGGCGGTCGCGGACCTCGTCGAGAAGACGGGCGAGTTGATGACGGTCGTCTGGGAGAACATCGAGGAGCACGGCCGCGACGACGAAGTCCCTCCGTCCCGGGAGTGATGACGGCCGGTTCGTCGCTCCGGGCGGCTGACTCCGTCCCGCCGTCGGTTGCGGTCCCCGGCCATCCCTTGGAGTGCGCCGAGATTTATACTGCGGCCGTGCCCATCCTCGCGTATGACCGCTCCCGACCACGTGTTGGTCCCGCTTGACGGCTCGCCGCTGGCGAACGAGGCCCTGACGCACGCGCTCGCGACGTTCGACCGTCGGGTGACGGTGTTGAACGTCGTCACGCCGCTCGACGCCGGCATGATCGAGGGCGGCGTCTTAGAGCCGGACGATGAGCGGGTCGCGGCCGCCCGCGAGCGCACTGAGCGACTGGTGGAGCAAGCGCGAGACCGGGCGGCGGCTGAGGGTCGGACCGTTGACACGGCCATCGAGACGGGCGATCCCGCCGACGCGATCCTGGAGTACGTCGACGACCACGACGTCGACCACGTCGTGATGGGCGGTCACGGCGGTGATGCGGGATCGATCGCCCGGCGACTCCTCGGCACCGTCGCGACCGCGGTCGTCGGGGGCGCGGACGTGACGGTCACCGTGGTCCGCCACGACGACTGATGGCAACCACGACGGTACGGAGAGTCGACCGGGGTCGCTACCGTTCCGTTCGTCGGAGGTCACCACACATATGTACCACTGAGTGTTTGGATCCGTATGGAGCAACACTCCCTCTCGCGGTTCGAGTATCGCGCACCGACGATCCGACACGGGTCGGTCGAGGAACTCGGGAGGGAACTCGCGAACCACGGTTACGAGCGAGCCCTCGTGATCACCGGCAAAACGGTCGGCAGCCGTCCGGCCGTACTGGATCCGGTGCGGGAGGGGCTCTCGGACCGCCTCGTCGGCGTCGTCGATCGAACCACACCGGAAAAGCGTCTGGAGACGGTCCTTTCGGCGGCCGAACGCGCGGAGGAACGTGATGCTGACGTCCTCGTCGGTCTCGGCGGAGCGAGCAGTCTCGACGTAACCCGGGTGACGGCTGCCGTCGCAGCCAGCGAGTCGTCACCGGCGGAGCTTCGGACGTCGTTCGAGCGGACCGGAACGCTCCCGGTCCCCGAAGCGCCGTTGCCGAGCGTGGCGGTTCCGACGACGCTCGCGGGAGGGAGCCTCTCGATGCTCGGGGGAGTAAGCGCCCGGCGGACTACTTCGGGAACGGAACTCGTCGGTGGCGGCGTCGGCGACCCACGGCTCATGCCCGTCCTCGCACTCTACGATCCGGAACTGGTCGGAACGACTCCACGGGAGATCCTCGCGGGCTCGGCGATGAACGGGTTCAACAAGGGCGTCGAAACCCTCTATTCGAGCCACCGGACGCCAGTCACCGACGCGACGGCGAGCCGCGGGCTGCGGCTGCTCATCGACGGTCTCCCGACCCTCAGCGAGGATCCGGAGCACTGGGACCTCGAGACGATGCTTCGGGGGGTTTCACTCGTCCAATACGGGACGACGCGACCGACCGGGACCACGTTCTCGCTCCTCCACGCGCTGGGTCACTCGCTGCGAGTTCACGCGGGCGTCCAACTCGGGGTCGCCCACGCCGTCGTCACACCTCCCGCGCTCGAACGGTTGTTCGACGACGCCGACGGGCGTCGGGAACTGCTCGCGGACGCGATGACGGTCGATACCGACGAACGCGGGCCTGCCGAGGGGGTCGTCTCCGCGGTCGCCTCGCTGCGTGAGACGCTCGGACTCCCCGAACGGCTTCGAAACGTCGAGGGCGTTTCCGAATCGATGCTAGAGACGGTCGCACGGACGGCCGCCGAGGACTTCCTGCGCTCGAACGATCCGCCAACGCCGTCGCTGGCGGTTCCGCCCGAGCATCGGAAGGACGAACCGTGGTGCGGAACGCCGCATCCACCCGCGGACCTCACGGTGTCGACGCCCGCGTTCCTGACGATCCTCGAGTCGGCCTGGTGAGTCGACGCTCTCTGTGGCCCCATCCGTTCCGGAGCCACCTCACGACATCCCCAGAGCAGTCGAGAACGCCCGGTAGAGGCCGAACCCGATCGCGATCGAGGTCGCGAGCGTGATCAGCCAGAACCCGACGGTCACGACGATCTTCCGCCGGGAGACGCCGGCCGAGCCCGCCGCGAGACCCCCGCCGATGACGCCGGAGATGATGATGTTGTTAAACGAGATGGGGATCCCGAGGGTGATCGCCGCCTGCGCGATGACGAATCCGGGGACGAGCGCCGCGATCGACCGCCGCAGTCCCAGTTCGGCGTACTCCCGCGAGGTCGCCTGGAGGAGTCGCGGCGCACCCATCCACGCGCCCGCGAGGATCCCGGACGCGCCGACGCCCAGAAGCGCGATCGCGGGCAGTCCGAGCTCGGTTCCGTAGAGGTTCTCCAGAGGACCGGTCGCGAGCCCGACCTGGCTGCCGCCGCTGGAGAACGCCACGACGCTCCCGAGCACGAGCAGGAACGTCCGGATCCCGTCCTCGACGGAGCGCTGGGTTCGCCGTCGGATCACCCGGAACCCGCCGGCCGCGAACGCCAGCGTCACGAGGACGACCACGGGATCGACGCCGCCCGCGGCCGGCAGGTCGACGAGCCGTCCGGCCGCTCGTGAGACCCACTCGGCGATCGACCCCTGTGCCCGGGTCGGATGCGGGATCACGCCGAGCCGGACGTTCGCGAGGATCCCGGAGACCACGCCAGCGAGCAGCGGGACCCCGACCGTGTCGGGGACATCGTCGCGTCGGAGCAGCGTCGCGGTGAGGTACGCGACCCCACCGGAGACGGGTGGAACCAGCAGCCAGAACGTCCCGATCCGGCGGTAGGTGTCGAACGCCGGGTCGCCGCCGAGCGAGAGCCCCACGCCGACCATCGCGCCGGTCGTCGCGAACGCCGCGGGCACCGGGTAGCCGCTGTACACGCCGAACGCCATGAACGACGCCGCCACGAGCAGCCCGGTCGTCGCCGCCAGCGGCGTGATCTGGACGCCGTTTATCAGGTCCGCGCCGACCGTCTCGGAGATCGCTCCGCCCTGCGTTAACGCGCCCGCCGCCGCGAGGATCCCGACGAGGAACGCCGCGCGCATCGTCGAGATGACGTTGGCCCCTATGGCTGGCGCGAACGGTGGGGAGTTGCTGTTCGCCCCGAGCGACCACGCCATGAACAGGCAGGTGATCGTCGCGAACGCGACGAGCATCCAGAAAGTGATCGTCACGGCGTCAACCGCCCCACCGAGAGCCACTCGATGTCGGCGGCGTTGCCGTCCGACCCGTCATCGTCCGCTTCGCTACCGCCGCCCCCCGTCAGCGCGAACAGTAGCTCCTTGCGAACGCCGCCGGCGAGCCTGACGTCGAGCGAGAGCTCCCGCGGCGCGAACGCGTGGTCGGGCTCCACGACCCGGACGAGGTGCTCGGAGTGTGGGAGGTCCGCCACGGTCTCCACGTCGAGGTACGTCCGGAAGTCCGCGCCGAACTTGAACCCCGTCTTGGGAACCGCGTCGCGCCCGCGCAGGTCCCGGTAGGTCGCCAGCCGCCGGTCGAACCGGTCGCCCTCGACGGTCCGGCCGCGAGCGACGACCGCGGCGAGGTCGTTCTCGCTCGTGTCGTCCTCGCCGTCGTCCACGTTGTTCGCGCCGCCCGAGCCGTTGTTCGCGCCGCCCGCGCCGTTGCTCGCGCCGCCGCCGACCCCGGCCGCTCCGTCTCCCGCCGCGACGACCTCGTCGAGGTGGAGCACCCCGTCCGCCGCCAGCGACGCGGCTTCGAGCAGGGACAGCTGGAGGGCGTTCTCGACGGCGGCCGCGCGCCCGGTCAGCGGTTGGCCGTAGAAGCCGTGTTCGTACAGCGCGGGGGGCGCACCCCAGACGACGACCCGGTCGGAGAGGAGCACGCCCCGCAGCGTTTCCGGCGGCTCGTAGTCGGTACCCCCCTCTATTTCGGGGTGCTCGACGCCGAAGTACGTGATGTCGCTCTCCTCGTCGACGACCGCGAGGGTCCGACCGGCCAGCCCGCTGGCCGGCACCGGCTCCCGCTCGCCGACCACCCGGATCGCGTAGTGGACGTTCCCGGTGTCCGGCGTCGACCCGCGCTCGTAGGCGACCAGATCGACGGCGTCCGATACGTCGGCGTCCCCGCCGGGCCACGGGTCGCGGGCCGGCGAGAGGTAGAAGCCGCGGTCGCGTAGGTCCGAGTACACGAGATACCGTACCGCGAACCGGTCGACTGCGGCGGCGCTGTCGACGAAGAACCGTTCGAAGCCGACGGGGGTCGGGTCGTCGGATTCGGCGTCGGAAAGCGCCACGCCCGAGAGGTCGCCACGGAACAGGAGGTGGGCGGCCTCGACCCGTGAGAGAGCGATCGAGTTCCCTTCGAGGGGGCGGCCGTACCCGCGTGAGTCGAAGAAGCGCTGACGGGCGTCGCCGCCGACGTGGACGGCGTCGCCGCGGAGATCGCCTGTCGGTTGCATGGCGTCATTCGTGGCCCCACGGGGTAAGGGGGTTCCGGTCGGACGGGCAAGGATAAAGGATGGGCGGGCCGGAAGAGGCGTATGAACGATACCGTAGGCGTCACGCTCACGGTGCGTGCCGCCGAGAAACGCGATGCCGGCCGCGGTATCGCCAGGCTCCCCGAAACCGCTCGCAAGCGACTCGGCCTCCTCAGCGGCGACACCGTCCGGATCGAGGGCGAACGCGCCGCCGTCGCGAAGGTGTGGCCCGGCGGCGCGGACGCGCGCGACGGCACCGTCCTCATCGACGCCGACACCCGCGCGAACGCCGGCGTGAAGGTCGGCGACACCGTCGCGGTCAGCCCGATCGAGGTCGCCGACGCCCGCCGGATCGTCCTCGCCGCGCCGGCCGCGCTCGCCGACGTCGACGTGAGTCGGGAGGTCGTCGAACGCGCGCTCGCCCGCGACCTCCGCGATAGACCCGTCACGCCCGGCGAGGCGGTCCACGTCGAGCGGCTGGGCGGGCTCCGGTTCGTCGTCGACCGAACCGAGCCCTCCGGCACGGTTCGCGTGTCGTCGTCGACGACCGTCGAGGTCGTCTACGAGGGCGTCGACGAGGGGTCCGACTCCCGAAGCGACGGTTCGACCGACAGCAGCCGGAGCGGCGGCTCCCGGCCGACGCCGACGCGCGACGCCCGGGAGTCGGGAGCGGGATCGAATACGGGAGCGGCCGGCGCTGGCCGGACTAGTCGATCCGGCACACACGGAACCGACGGGGTTGCCGCCGGCGACGGAGAGCCGGCGGAGCGCACCGCGGGTGCGACGTACGAGGACATCGGCGGACTCGACGAGGAGCTGGAGCTGGTTCGCGAGACGATCGAGTTGCCCCTCTCCGAGCCGGAGGTGTTCACGAGGCTCGGCGTCGACCCGCCGAAGGGCGTGCTGTTGTACGGGCCGCCGGGGACGGGGAAGACGCTCATCGCGCGCGCCGTCGCCAACGAGGTCGACGCGACGTTCATCACCGTCGACGGCCCGGAGATCATGTCGAAGTACAAGGGCGAAAGCGAGGAGCGCCTGCGGGACGTGTTCGAGCGCGCGAGCGAGGAGTCGCCGGCGATCGTCTTCTTCGACGAGATCGACTCGATCGCGGGGAAACGCGACGACGGCGGCGACGTGGAGAACCGCGTCGTCGGGCAGTTGCTCTCGCTGATGGACGGGCTCGACGCCCGCGGCGACGTGATCGTCATCGGCGCGACGAACCGCGTCGACAGCCTCGACCCCGCGCTGCGTCGCGGCGGCCGCTTCGACCGCGAGATCGAGATCGGCGTCCCCGGCGAGGTCGGTCGCCGCCAGATCCTCGACGTCCACACCCGGCGGATGCCGCTCGCGGACGACGTCGACCTCGACCGGATCGCGAGCCGGACCCACGGGTTCGTCGGCGCGGACATCGAGGGACTCACACAGGAGGCGGCGATGACTGCGCTCCGGCGGGCCCGCGAGGACGACGCGGCGGCGCTCGCGACGGTGACGGTCGCCAAGGCGGACTTCGAGGCGGCCCACGCCGCCGTCGAGCCCAGCGCGATGCGCGAGTACGTCGCCGAGCAGCCGACGACTGACTTCTCGGACGTGGGGGGGTTACCGGAGGCGAAGGAGAAACTGGAGCGGGCGGTGACGTGGCCGCTGACGTACGGCCCGCTGTTCGACGCCGCCAACGCGGACCCGCCGACCGGCGTCCTGCTTCACGGGCCGCCCGGAACCGGGAAGACGCTGCTCGCGCGCGCCATCGCCGGCGAGAGCGGCGTCAACTTCATTCAGGTGGCCGGTCCCGAACTGCTCGACCGGTACGTCGGCGAGTCGGAGAAGGCGGTGCGTGACCTCTTCGACCGGGCGCGACAGGCGGCCCCGGTGATCGTCTTCTTCGACGAGATAGACGCGGTCGCGACCGATCGCGACGCCGCGGGCGGCGGCGACTCCGGCGTCGGCGAACGGGTCGTCTCCCAGCTCCTCACGGAGCTGGACCGCGCGAGCGACAACCCGAACCTGGTGGTGCTCTCGGCGACGAACCGGCGAGCGGCGCTCGATCCGGCCCTACTGCGGCCGGGCCGACTCGAGACTCACATCGAGGTTCCGGAACCCGACCGCGACGCGCGACGGAAGGTGTTCGAGGTCCACACGCGGGATAAACCGGTCGCTGACGACGTCGATCTCGACCGTCTCGCCGACGAGACGGAGGGGTACTCCGGCGCGGAGATCGCCGCGGTCTGCCGCGAGGCTGCGATGACCGCGATCGAGCGGGTCACCGACGAACACGGCGAGTCCGCCAACGACCACGCCGACGAGGTCGCGATCACCGACGACGACTTCTCGGCGGCGCTCGGGACGGTCGCGGCCTCCCAGCTGTAGTCCGTTCTTCTCGGCTTGCCAGCCTCCCCGGCACGGAGAACGCCTTTGGATCGGCGGGTCCAACACGACCCATGCGCGGCTCCGCGGACGACGAGCGAACCGTCGACGATGCTGACCGGGACTCCGTCTCCGGCGAGCCCGCCCCGCCGTCGGTGCGCGGCCTGTTCGGTGCGCTCTCGCGGGCGGTTCGGTCGCGTCCGCCGGGGGAACTCGCGCTCGTGGCACTTCCGCTCCCGACACTGCTCGTCGTCGTCGCGGTCCTCCCCGGAACCGACGCGTGGGCGCTCTCGTTGGCCGCGGAGGGACCGTTCGAGAGCCGATGGACGCTGTGGACGGCGTTCGCCTCCAGTTTCGTCCACACCGACGCGACGCACCTCCTCGACAACGTCGTGAACTACTGGCTATTGGTCGCGGTCGCGTACCCGCTCTCGGTGGTCGCCGGCTGGCGGCGGCGGCTGGCGTTCGCGGCGGTCGCGTATCTGCTACTGGTTCCGCTCGTCTCAGCGTGGGCGACCCTGCTAGCCTTCGGCGGTACGATCGACGCACCGGCGGCGGGATTCTCCGACGTGAACGGTGCGTTCCTCGGCTATCTCGTCGTCGTCTGGTTCGCGGCGCTCGCGGCGGAGACCGGGTCGTCGACGGAGACGGCGTCGTCGACGACGGCTACCACGTCCGGCATCGACGCGCGCTGGTCGCTTGTCGTAGTCTTCGGGTCGCTCGCGGTCGTCTTCCTCTCCCCGAGCGGTGCGGGGTACTTCCCGCCATCGCCGTGGGTAAGTCTCCCGTTCGCGGTCGTCGCCGTCGCCGCCGGGGGCCTGCTGT
Source organism: Halorubrum alkaliphilum (assembly GCF_017873815.1). Classification (GTDB taxonomy): domain Archaea; phylum Halobacteriota; class Halobacteria; order Halobacteriales; family Haloferacaceae; genus Halorubrum; species Halorubrum alkaliphilum. Next base: position 32,983 of record NZ_JAGGKQ010000017.1, read on the forward strand.
ACTCCCGGGTCGGTCGCCCCCGGCTCGCGGGACTCGATCTCGCCGCGCCGCGAGAGCTGTTGTACGTCACCGGCGCGAGCGTCGTCGTCGCCGGCGTGATCGGCTCGCTGGTGGTGGTGCCGGTCGGCAGCAACGTGTTCGCCCATCTCGCGGGGTACGCGGTCGGGTTCTCCGTCGCGTTCTGCTGGGTGATCGCCGACTCGTCGCGCGGTCGGCGGTGATACGGGTTAATCGTTCGTGTCGGCGTCGGCGGTCTCCGTGTCGGCGTCGGCGGTCTCCGTGTCGGCGTCGTGGGACCCGTGCCCGCCGTGTTCGTGGGCGTTCGCGGCCCCCAGCGGCCCGGAGCCGAACTCGTCGACGGGCGTCACGCTGTAGTCGACGGTGAGCGTGTCCTTCGTCGCGCGGACCTTCCCGACGAACGACGAGATGTCCTCCAGGCTCCCTTCGAGGACGAACAGCTCCATACAGTACTGGCCGCCGACGTGGCTGTGGAAGTTCGAGGCGACGAGCCCCTCGTGTTCGTGTCGCAGGCGGATCATCCGCTCCTCGACGCTGGTCGTCTCGTAGTCGAACAGTACCGTGACGACGGCCATCAGCCGCCGGTCCTCCAACTTCGCGTCCTCGAACTCGCCGAGCAGGTTGCGTGACGCCTCGCGAACGACCTCGCTGCGGCCCGTGTAGCCGTGTTCTTCCGAGAACTCGTCGATCCGATCCAGTAGCGCTTCCGGCATCGAGACGCTGACGACTGTCATGTAATAACCTATCTCGGCTGTGTTGTTAATCCTTTATTTTTCGTTCACGGCCGTCGTCGACGCGTGCCGACAGCCACTCGTAGTGTTCCAGAAGAGCGTTCTCACCGGCCTCGGTGAGGGTGTACGCGTCGGCGATACCCTTCGTTTTGCGGGTCAGGTAGCCGGCCTCCACCAGCGCGGAGAGGGTCGCGTAGAACGACTGGGGATCGATCCGCTGGTCGTAATGCGTCTCCAACCGGCTTTTCAGCGACTGAGCCCGCAGTTCGCCGGCGTCGTACAGCAGCGCACAGCAGTCGCGCCGTCGCCCGCTGTGGAACCACTTCGTCATACCTCGGGTTCCGGGCGCGGCCTCACGACGGTTTCGGTCGGGAGCGACCGGCCGGAACGGCGACGCTGGAGTCGCCGGTCGGGGAGCGTTCGAGCCGCCGGTCGGGGAGCGTTCGAGCCGCCGGTCGGAAGGCACAAAGTTCACGTCACCCCGCCTGCGATCTGTGCCAAATGGAACGTCGAGGACAAATCGGTCTGTTGGAGGCGCTCTTACTGGACGTCGTCCGGCTCCACGAGACCTGGATGGAGCTCGTCTTCCCCCGCCAGCTCGATCCGGGCCGGGTGCTGGGCAAGTGGCAGCCCGAGACCACGCCCCAGACGATCGGCTACTACCTCTGGGCGGTCCTCGGGGCCCCGCTGGTCGCGATCGCGTATCCGCTGTTGCTCGTCGGCTTCGCCACCCGGTTTTACGCCGCGAAGCTCGACTCCGCCGTCACCCGCTTCGGGATCGCTGGCGCAGTTATCGTCGCCACCGTCGTCTGGGGGTCGCTCACCGCCGTCACCTACCTCCAGTTGGCGACCGAGGACGTGATCGCGGTCGGTGCCGCGAGTGTCGTCGCGATCGTCGCCGCCGCCCTCGCCGCGGGGTTCTCGAAGGTCGGCGGCCGGTTCGTCAGCGTGCTGTTAGCCTACCCGTTCGCGATGACCGCGCTCTTTCTGCCCCCGGTCGTCGCCGCGCTCGTGACGCCGACGCTCGAACAGCTGATCCTCCCGCCGAGCTACGACCTCGCGCGCTGGATCCTCGACACGTTCCTCTACGTCGGCGGCATCAACGACCTCCTCCGGGGGGCGTTCGACCTCGAAACCTTCGGCGAGCAGTGGGGGCTCCCCGGTCTCGGCTACGTCCTGATGTGGGTCGGGATATCCGTTCCGCTCGGCTGGTTCCTCGGCGCGCTCGTCGCGCTGGCGAACCTCGTTCGGCCGAAGCCAGACGGGTGAGTCGCGTTCACGTCGTTGCTATCGATCCGCGTCGCCGTCGCCCACTCGGTCGGCGTACTGCCGCAACTGGAGTTCGGCGCTCTCGGTGAGCTGCTCTAACGCGTCGTCGACCCCGTACTCGCGGGCGTCGACCGACGCCTCGGCGACCAGCGTCCGGATCGTGTCGAACGGACCGATCCGGGCTCCGGTCGTGGAGACCGACTCCTCCGCGTCGGTGAGCTGATCGATCGCCGTCCGGTAGCCGGGGTTCTCGTCGAACCACCCGTTCCGTGAAAGCCGGTCGACCGCACCCTCGTGTACCGGGAAGTATCCCGTCTCGCGGTGCCAGCGGGCCTGTCGTTCAGGTGCCGCGAGCCAGCTCAGAAACGCTGCCGCCGCCCGCTGTTCCGCGGTCGAGACGCCGTTGGCGACCCACAGCGAGCCGCCGCCCACGACGACGCCGTGTCGCTCGTCGGCGACCGGCAGGTAGCCCGTCCCGACGGGGAACGACGCGCCCTCGTGGACGTCGACCATCGCCGACGTCGACCCGATCAGCATTCCCGCGCGCCCCTCGTGGAACGCGTCGCGAGCCTGCCCGCGGGCCTCGATCCCAGGGTCGTGGTACAGCCCCTCGGCGTCCAGCCCGGCGATCCACTCGTAGATCCGCTGGCCGGCGTCGCCGTCGAAGTAGGCCTCGGTCGGCGTGCCGGCGCGTCCGTTCTCTGCGTCGACGAGCGGCTGGCCCGCCTCGGCGAACCACTGCTCGACGAACCACGAGTAGGTCGCGAACGTGATCCCGAACTCGGTCACGCCTCCCTCGACCAGCCGCTCGGCGCAGTGACGAACCTCGGCGAACGTGGTCGGGGGGTCGTCCGGGTTCAGCCCCGCACGCTCGAACGCCGCCCGGTCGTAGTAGAGGACCGGGGTCGAGGCGTTAAAGGGGACCGAGTGGAGGCGACCGTCGGTCCGGTAGTAGTTCGCGACGGGGTCGAGAAGGTCGTCGGGGTCGAGGAGGGTTCCGGGGTCGAGGAGGTCGTCAGAACCGGCGAAGTTGTCGGGAGTGAGGAGGTCTTCGACCGGAACGAACGCCCCGCTGTCGAGCGCGCGTTTCGTCCCGATCTCGTAGAGGTGGGCGATCGCCGGCGGGTCGCCGCGCTCCGCCGCGGCGAGCGTGGCGTCGAACGTGCCGCGATAGCTTCCCTTCGCGGACGGCCGGATCGAGACCCCATCCGTTGTCGCCTCGAACTCGTCGACGAACTCGTCGAGCAGCCGCGCCTTACGGCCGCTCAGCGCGTGCCAGAACTCGACGACGGTGGTGTCCGCGTCGACCTCGCTACCCGAGATGTCGTACGCGGAGAGCCGGTCGTCGAGCGTCCCCGTCCGATCGCCGAGCGTCGACGCGCCCGCCGCGACCTCCGCGAGCGACGTCTTCTGGGTATGCGCGATCGTCGTCACGTCTGCGGCGTCGTCGGCCGTCTCCTCCGCGAGCGCGCCCACCGACTCGACCATGTCGACCGTCTCCTCGATCGCGGCCGCCTGGTCGTCGGTCGCGTCGCTGATCTCCTCGATGCCGTCCGTCGTCTCCTCGATGTCGGCGGCGAGATCGGTGAACGCTTCGAGCGCGGTCTCCGCGGTACCGATCCCCTCGTCGACGCGGTCGCGCATGTCGGCGATCTCGTCGACCGTCGCGTCCGTCTCCTCGCGCACCGAGCCGATGGATCCTTCGATCTCCGCGGTGGCCTCACGAGCCTCCTCCGCGAGGCTCTTCACCTCCTCGGCGACGACCTCGAAGCCCGCACCGGCCTCCCCGGCGCGGGCCGCCTCGATCGAGGCGTTGAGCGCGAGGATGTTCGTCTCGTCGGCGATGTCGCGGATCAGGTCGGTGATCTCCTCGATCGCCGCCACCTCCGCCTCCAGCGACTCGACCCGGTCGAGCGCCCGCTGCGTGCGCTCGTCGACGACCCGGAGTTCCTCGATCGCAGCCGTTGCGGCCTCGTTGCCCTCGTCGGCCCGTTCGGCGACGTTGCCGGCGGTGGTCGCGACCTCCTCCGCGGACGCCGCCACCTCCTCGGTGGCCGCCGAGACGGTCTGTAGCTCCCGCGTCGCGTCCGCGATGTCGTCGCGTTGGCCGGTCGCGGCCGACTCGATCGCGTCGACGCCGGCGTACACCTCGTCGCTGTACCCCTTCGCTTGGTCCACGTTCGACCGGACGTGTTCCGACGCGCCGGCGACCTCGTCGCCGAACCCTTCGGCCGCGGAGAGGGTATCGGTAACGTCATCGAGGAAGGCGTTCAGGTCGTCCGCGATCGCGGCCGTCTCGTCGTCGATCGACCCGGCTCCCCCGATGTCGGCGTCCGACTCCGGAAACCGAGCGCCCACGTCGCCGTCGGCGAGTCGCGCCGCGACCTCCCGGAACGTCCCGGTTCGCGGCGACCCGTCGTCGTCCGGGTCTCCGTCCAGTTCGTCGGTCACGGCGGACCGTTCCCGCTCTCGTTCGACCGTGCCGGCCTCGCCGTCTCGATCCATTAGTCGGTGCTCTCCCGCCTGAGTATATAATAACTCGATCTGGGTTATCAACCGTGATACTGGCCGGCGCTGTGATCGCAGATTCCGTCTCGTACCTGAACGGCCGCTTATATATCGATTCGGGCGCTCTCGCGGTGACCGGTTGGGATTTAGTCGTTTGTTTATAAGTCGGTGACTGCGTCTCGACGACGGATAGCTCCAAAGCCCCAGCCGTTTGTTTATAAGTGACTGACCGTGGATCGACGGTGAACACCTCCAAAGCCCCAGCCGTTTGTTTATAAGTGACTGACCGTGGATCGACGGTGAACACCTCCAAAGCCCCAGCCGTGAGGCGGGCGCACGTTCGCTGCGGTCCTCACTCGGTCGCAAGCTCCCTCGCTGCGGTCCTTACATCACCTGCGCCCGCCTCACGGCTGCCCCTTTGAGCCCCACCCGACCGCAACAGCACCCGCACCTCATGCCTCCCCAGCCTCGTCGGCCGGCCTCCGCTTCGCTTCGGCCGGCCGACTCCCTCGCGCGTTTCTCGCGCGCCACCGCATCAATCTTTTATAAATTATCGTCGCTGCCGATCAGATAGTTTATAAACACGATCCCGATACCATCAGTCTCTCGTCCGACGTTTCGACCCGTGTTCGGGCCTTACCCCCCGTCGTACCGCTCTCTCGCCGTCTCGAACGCCGATTCCGCCTGCTCCTTCGTCCGCCGACCCTCCCGTGTCGCGATCGCCTCGGGGTCGGGGCTCGCGTCGTCGTCGATCCGCGCGAACGAGCGGTGTACCTTCGTGTGACACCACCGGCACAGCGACACCGTGATCTCGTGTGGCCCCGCGTCGGGGATCGTGTCGTCCTCGGCGTCGCCGGTCGTCGTACTGCCGCGACTCGTCGTCTCCGTGTCGCTCCCGGCGTTCCCGTACGAGAGGTGGTGTTCCTCCACGAGCGGTCGCGCGTCCTCGCCGGCCAGTCGAACCTCCTCGAGTCCGCAGCGGGCACACTCGCGACCGTCGGTCGTCGAGCGGTAGTGGGGACACGCGCGCCAGTTCCCGTCCGCGCCGACGTGGCAGGCGTAGCCGTCGGCGCGGCGCGCGGCCGTGAACTCCGGGTCGTCGCCGGCGCGGTCCAGCGCGAACCGGCACCGCCCGTCGTCGGTCAGGTGGTCACAGACGCCCGCGACCGCGTACGGATCGTCGACGCCGACGGGCGTCCCTTCCGGCGTCCGTTCCATACCGACCGGTAGGCGTGCGGGCACTTGAAGGCTCCCGGGAACGCCCGTGCGCGCGGTCGATGATTCAAATCAGGCTCGCGCCGTCACAGTCGGTCCGGCTGTACTCCACGTCGAGCAGCGTCAACAGCGTGGGGGCGACGTCGAGGAGGTCCGCGTCCTCGACCGTCGCGGCCGGATGGTCGATGAACAGGCCGGCGTTCTCGAAGGTGTGCATGCCGGTTCGCGGCCCGTCCGGATCGAAGACGCGCTCGCGCGGCCGGAACCCGGCTTTCAGATCGAAGCCGTCGTTCGGAACCGCGACGAGGTCGGGGGCGATCTCGTCGTGGTCCCCCCGGAAGGCGGTCTCGCGCTCCACGACGCGGTCGACTACCGGTCGGCCCTCCGGGCCTTCGAGCGACTCCAACGCCGCCGTCAACTCGGACCGGACCGCCTCGTACTCGGACTCGGGGACGGCTCCGTCCGGCTCGCGCCCCTCGAGGTTGACGTAGAACCGACCGGGAACGAGCGAGTACGCGCGGGCGTCGCCGGCGATGTCCGACAGCGAGTCGTGGTCCTCGCTCCGGTACGAGAGCCAGCCCTCCCGGTCGAGCCACTCGTTACAGTACACGTCGTGTTCGAGCCGCGTGAACCCGTGTGTCGAGCCGACGACGAGTCGAACGTCGTCGGGGAGCGCCTCCCGGATCGACCCGATGTGCGCGTCCAGCGCGGCGTAGAACTCCAGGAACTCCTCCGCGTACGGCCCGCCGTCGAGGTGATCGCCCCACAGGAAGTGGTTGACGCGGTCCGGGCTCGTGAACGCGCCCACGAACAGGTCCCAGTCGTCGCGTTCGACGTACCGCTCGAACAGCGCCGCCCGCCCGTCGAGCGTCTCGCGTGCGTGTTCGATGAACTCGGTTTTGTCCGCCTTGTGTCCCAGATTCGCGTTGAGCGACAGCGTGTAGTCGCTCTCCGCGAGGTAGGTCCGAAGCTCCTCGGGGTGTGCCGCCTCGTCGACGCCCGGGGAGAGGTAGCCGGACACCATCCGCTGGAGGTTCCGCTGCGGCGGAAACGTCACCGGGACGTTGAGCACAGTCGCGTTCTTGCCGGCCGCGGTCACCCGGTCCCACACCCGGGTAGCTTGGACGTCTCGACCCATCGGGACGTACGTGTCGTAGCTCCCGATCTCGCGGTCCTGAAAGCCGTATACTCCGGTCTCTCCCGGGTTGACGCCGCTCGTCAGCGCCGGCCAACAGGCGCTCGAATCCGGGGGAACGATGCTGTCGATCGCGCCGGCACCGCCCTCCTCGGCGATCGCCGACAGCGTCGGAAAGGTCTCCGGGTCGTCGGCGACGAGATCGAACGGCAACCCGTCGATCCCGAGAAACGCCACGCGCGGCGTATCGCTCCCGCGCAACCGATCGAAGAGGCCCATACGTCCATATCTACGCTGGGGAGGAAAAGCGTTGACATCGGTTCACGATCCGAGTTCCGAGCGCACCGGCCGGAGCCGTCGGCGCGGACGGCCAGAACGGTGCCGTCGGCGTCCCCCGCACGTCGTCCCGGGAGCCTTTTGCGGGCGGCCGCCGAGACGCCGGCATGGAGACCCGACGCACGCTGCTCGTCGACGCGTTCACCGACGATCCGCTCGCCGGCAACGTCGCCGGCGTGGTGCCCGACGCGACGGGGTTGAGCGACGACCGAACCGGACGGATCGCGGCCGAACTGGGCGCGTCCGAGACCGCGTTCGTGACGCCCGCGGGCGACGGGGACGCCGACCACCGGATCCGTTATTTCACGCCGACCACGGAGGTCGACCTCTGCGGCCACGCGACGATCGCGGCGTACGCGACCCTGTTCGCGGACGGGACCGTCGACGCCGGCGAGTACATCCTCCGGACGAACGTCGGCGACCTGACGGTAACGGTGACCGATGAGGGGGACGTGTGGATGCGCCAGCAGCCGCCGACGGTCGAGGTCGTCGACCCCGATGCCCTCGACGCCGAGCGCCTCGGCGACGCGCTCGGGATCGACCCGGCCGCGCTGCGCGACGTGGGCGCGGACCTCCCGGTGGCTGTCGCGTCGACCGGGCTCCCGTTCCTCGTCGTTCCCGTGAACTTCCTCGAACACCTCGGCGGTGCGGAGCCGGACGCGGACGCGGTCGAGGCGCTCTCCGAGGAGTTCGACGTTGCGGGCGTGTACGCGTTCACGTTCGACACGCTCGAAGCGGAGTCGACGCTTCACGGCCGGGCGTTCGCGCCCGCGGTCGGGATCGACGAGGACCCGGTGACGGGGACCGCGAGCGGCGCGGTCGGGGGATACCTCCGAGCCGTCGAGGCGTTCGACGGCGAGTTCCCCGACGAACTCCGGTTCGAGCAGGGTCACTTCCTCGACAGGCCGGGACACGTCCGAATCCGGGTCGGCGAGGAGTCCGATCCCGTCGAGATCGGCGGCGACGCCGTCGTCTCGCTGGAGGGAGAGCTTCGGCTGCCGGACGAGGGGAGCGGTGACGCGGATGACGACATCGTTCACGCCTGAGCGGACACGGGGCTCGGTCGATCGGAACGGGCCGCGGACGGAACGCTTACTTTTTGCCGAGTCCGATCGGAGATATGGAGTTCAACCTTCCACTCGCGGCCGGTCTGGTGGTCCTGCTCATCGCCCTCGGCACCGGCGGGCTCGTTGGCGGCGGCATGATGGCGCTCGAAACGACGCTGATGATGGTCGTTCCCTCGATGATCGCCTTCGCGGCGGTCGTGTTCTTCATCGGCATGAAACACGGCGAGTTCCGCGCCAGCGGGGCGTAACGGACCGACACGAGCGGACCGACAACGCATCGACACCGCGGCGTTTTTGCCACGACGGCGTAAATCGGCGAGCGTGCCGCTCGGGTCGCCCCTCACCGAGATCGTCCTTCTCGCCGTCGGCGTCGCCCTGCTGTACGCCGGCGCGGAGCTGTTGGTCTCGGGTGCCCGGGACCTCGCGCTCGCGGTCGGGCTCAAGGCATCGACCGTCGGGGTCACCGTCGTCGCGTTCGCGACGACCGCCCCGGAACTGTTCGTCGCCGTCCTCGGCGCGGTCACCGTCTCGACCGACATCGGGCTCGGCGCGATCGTCGGCTCCAACATCGCCAACGTCGGGTTGGTGTTGGGGGTCGCCGCGCTGATCCGCCCGCTTGAGGTGTCCGAGACCGTGTTAGAGCGCCACGTCCCGTTCATGGTGCTCGCGGCGGTGCTGCTCGTCGCGCTCGGCTGGGACGGCCGGATCGGCCCGGTCGAGGGGGTCGTCCTTCTCGTCACGCTCGTGGGGTTCACGTTCGTCGTGCTCCGCCGGATCCGGCGGACGCAGGCCGGCATCTCCGCGGGGGAACGCGAGGAGATGCCGGACGCGGAGCCGCGGGACGTGGCCGCCGTGATCGGGGGGATCGTCGCCCTCGTCCTCGGGTCGCGGTGGCTGATCGAGGGCGGGCGGGAGCTGCTCGCGGCCGCCGGCTTCACCGACCTCTTCATCGGGCTCACCGTGCTCGCCATCGGCACGTCGTTGCCCGAACTCGCCGCGAGCGTCGTGGCCGCCGTCCGCGACGAGGCGAGCTTCAGCGTCGGCAACGTCGTCGGCTCGAACATCTACAACGTGCTCGCCGTGATCGGAATCCTAGCGCTCATCGCCCCCATCAACGTGAGCGCCTCGGTCCGCGCGTTCGAGTTCCCCGCGTTGATCGCCTTCACCCTCCTCCTAGTCGGCCTGATGTACCGCGGAAGGCGGCTCTCGCGCGCTGACGGGGCGATCCTCGTCGTCGCCTACGTTGGGTTCATCTACCTGTTGATCCCGTGATCGTGGCCGGGATCGAGAACGGACGTGTTCGAGCGCACCGCGCCCGCAACGACGTGAGCAACTATCTCATATATATGGGGCAGGAACATATATGTGTGCCCAAGCTGTAGCGTGGTGTATGCCCGACGAGTCGTCATCTCCTGACGGCCCCACCGAGTTTCCTACGGACGAAGAGCTACCGGACGAGCCGGTCACGGTAGCTGATATTGACCCGTTCGCTGTTGATGGGGATACCTACGAGGACGTCGATGACTTCGCGGCCGCAGAGTGGAAAAGCGAGACCACTGCGGACGAGCGAATCCGTACGGTGAGCAACGAAACGACGACTCCGAAGTCGGCGGGCGACCTCGCGGACGTGGCTCTCGTCTCAGAAACGAAAGCCAGAGCCACGCTCGACAAGCTTGCCGAAGAGGGTATCGTGAGAAGTCATCAGACGGACTCCGGGACGCTGTACGATCGAGACCCGGAGTGGCATCTCCTCAAACAGATCCGGAAACTCGCCGGGAGCGAAACGCTTGTCGATCAGATCCAGCGAGTGAAACAGGAACTCGCGGAGTACAGAGCCACATATGACACAACCGATCCTGAGGAACTCCTGATTTCGGATGCGAAACTCACTCAGGCCGAACTCGACGACGTCTCTCACTGGCGGACAGCTGAACGAGAGCTCAGCCACCTTAGAGCGGCATACCGCCTCAAAGAAGCAAAAGAACAGACGCTCTCCCTGACTGAACCGGGGGAAGGACGAACCGGTAGTCGGACAACACCTCCCGCTGGCAATCAGTCATCACTCCAGTGATGGGGATGGGAAACGGCTCTCGAATCGATTCCAAAGCGATCGATGAGAGCGTGGAGCAGATGCGCCACCAACTCGACAAGGGAGTCATCAAAGTCCGATTCCGGTATCGGAAGGGTCAGCCCTTCAAACACCGGGAAGGGGAGGACCTCAGGGCAGCACGGGTCACTGTCGCCCCCGGAATCCACAAGCGAGGTGGGTATTTCGACGTTCAGTGGTGGGTGAACGGAGACTACAAATACCACTACCGGGAGGACGGACTGGAATTTAGGTTCGGGCGCGAGGCGGCGAATGAACCCACCAGCAAGCCGGTACGGCATTTCCACCCGCCGGGGGATCTCGACGCACACACCCGATCCTGTATCGGGGTCGAGCAACCACCTGAGCTCGTCACGATCGCTGTACTGAAAACGTGGTGGGCAGCGGTCGAAAACGGTGATGAGAACCTAGTGAACGCGCAGAACGGCTTACCGTAGTCCGGGTCAGTTCCCAACGACTGAACTCGTGGGCTTCCTCCTTGATTTTGTGTGATCAACGCGTGTAACAGACCGATAAGAGCGTCGGAGGAGCCGGTCACCGCGCTGACAACGGCTTATACGCGAACGCCACGCCGACCACACCGATCTCCGCCCGCTCACCTGTTCATAAACCCGCACTCACGATCCGGCCGCGAATCGACGGGTATTCGGTCGCCCGCTTCGGAACGGGAGGCGTGATAGGCATCGTCGTCAGTCGGGCCGACAGCGCCTCAGAACACATCGGCGAGCGACTCCTCGCGATCGGCGACTGGACGCGCCACGAGGACGCGACCCGCTCGGACGCCGACGGTGGCGGCACCTACTACCGCACCGACGGGTTCGAACTGCGGGAGTTCGACGACCTCCACATCGACCTGTCGAACCCGGCGGCCGCGTTCGGGGAGAGCGAGAACGGAGGTACCGCCGAGTTCCTCGTCTTCGTCTCCCGGCACTCCGGGGAGACGGGTCGGCTGCTGACCGCCCACGTCACCGGTAACTTCGGGCCGGCGGAGTACGGCGGAGAGCCGCGAACCCTCTCGCGGGCCGCGCCCGGCCCGGTGAGTCGCGTCGTTGACGCGCTGGCGACCCACGCGCCCGACGGGTACGACGTGGGGATCGAGTGCACCCACCACGGGCCGACCGACACGGCGGTTCCCTCGCTGTTCGTCGAGGTCGGCTCCGACGAGCCGCAGTGGTCGGACCCGGCGGCCGCGGGCGCGGTCGCGCGGGCCGTGCTCGACCTGCGGGGAACCGGGCCGAACCTCGTCGGCGGGGACGGCCGCCCGCGCCACGTCGTCGGCTTCGGTGGCGGCCATTACGCTCCGCGGTTCACCCGGATCGTTCGCGACTCCGAGTGGACGGTCGGGCACGTCGCGGCGGACTGGGGGCTCGGCGAGATGGGCGCGGCCGAGGCGAACCGGGACGTGATCGCGGCGGCCTTCGAGCGGAGCAACGCGGCCTACGCCGTCATCGACGGCGACCGCCCCGCGCTCGCCGAGACGGTCGAGGCGCTCGGCCACCGGGTCGTAAGCGAGACGTGGATCCGGGTCGTCGGCGACCGGCCGCTCGCGCTGGTCGAGACGCTCGAGGAGCGCGTCGCACCCGTCGCCGAGGGGCTCCGATTCGGGACCATCGTGCCCGACGGTTTCGAGGGGGGATCCGGTGACGACGGCCCTCGCGACGCCGTCGTCGTCCGGGATCTCCCGGCCGAACTCCTCGCGCGGGCACAGGGGATAAACGGCGCGGACGCGGACGGCGACGACAACGCAGTCGACGCGGACGGCGACGACAACGCAGTCGACGCGGACGGCGACGACAACGCAGACGACGCCGTCGGCGACGCGGCTCGGGCCGTGGTCGAGGCGAACGCGGTCGCGTTCGAGACCGAGCAGGCCGGCACTCGTGCGGTCGGTCGGGTCGCGTTCGCGGCCGCCGCCACCGCTCCGGGGTACGACGACCTCGTTGCCGACCTCGCTAGCGTGCTCGAGACCGCCTACGACGAGGTGACGATCGAGCGGACTCCCGGCGACGACCCGGACGCGGTGGTCGCCCGGGAGACCGCGTTCGACCCGGAGCGGGCGGCTATCCGGGGCGTCCCCGAGGGGCCGGCGTTCGGCACACTCGCGGACGGGGAGGCGGTCGAGATCAACGGGGAGACGGTCCGTCCGGCGGAGGTCTCACGCGAGACCGAAGAGCGGTTCCCGATCGATCCGGCCTGAGACGCCCGCGCCGCGAATCGACGGGCTCACCGCCCGATCCGTGCCCGACCGCAGAGACGCGTCCGACTCGCGTCAGACGATCGGGCAAAAATAAATACGTCCGGGTCGCAACTGGACCATATAATGGACTCTATCGTTGAGGACGCCATCGACGAGGCCGAGGACGCCCCGGACGACGGGACCGGGGAGCCCGGCGACCCCGCCGGGGACGGGCACGCGGGCGCGCCCCCACAGACCGGAACGATGACCGACGACGAGCTACAGGACGTTCTGCAGGACCTCCAGACGAACATCACCGTCGTCGGCTGTGGCGGCGCGGGCGGCAACACGGTCAACCGGATGACCGAGGAGGGGATCAAGGGCGCGAAGCTCGTCGCTGCCAACACGGACGTCCAGCACCTCGTCAACATCGAGGCGGACACGAAGATCCTGATGGGCCAACAGAAGACCCAGGGCCGCGGCGCGGGCTCGCTCCCGCAGGTCGGCGAGGAGGCGGCTATCGAGTCCCAAGAGGAGATCCAGGACGCCATTGACGGCTCCGACATGGTGTTCGTCACCGCAGGGCTCGGGGGCGGGACGGGGACCGGCTCCGCGCCGGTCGTCGCGAAGGCCGCTCGCGAGTCGGGCGCGCTCACCATCGCCATCGTCACCACTCCGTTCACCGCGGAAGGCGAGGTGCGCCGGACGAACGCCGAGGCCGGCCTGGAACGACTCCGTGACGTGAGCGATACCGTCATCGTCGTCCCCAACGACCGGCTGCTCGACGCAGTCGGCAAACTGCCCGTTCGGCAGGCGTTCAAGGTGTCCGACGAGGTGTTGATGCGCTCGGTGAAGGGGATCACGGAGCTGATCACCAAGCCCGGCCTCGTCAACCTTGACTTCGCCGACGTCCGCACCGTGATGGAGAAGGGTGGCGTCGCGATGATCGGGCTCGGCGAGTCCGACTCGGAGTCGAAGGCGCAGGACTCGGTGAAGAGCGCGCTCCGCTCGCCGTTGCTCGACGTCGACATCTCCGGCGCGAATTCCGCGTTGGTCAACGTCACCGGCGGACAGGACATGAGCATCGAGGAGGCGGAGGGCGTCGTCGAGGAGATCTACGACCGGATCGACCCCGATGCGCGGATCATCTGGGGGACCTCCGTCGACGAGGAGCTCGACGGCGAGATGCGCACGATGATCGTCGTCACCGGCGTCGAGTCCCCGCAGATCTACGGTCGGCAGGGCGACGACGCCGACGCGACCCCAGCCGAGATGGAAGACATCGACTACGTCGAGTGACCGGTCGGCGCTCGCCGACCGCCGTGTCGCCCCGTGCCCGAGAGCGTTTCCGGTCGCCTCCGGAATCGCTCCCGGTCGCCTTCGGAATCGCTCCCGGTCGCCTTCGGAATCGCTCCCGGTCGCCTTCGGAATCGCTCCCGGTCGCCTCCGGAATTGCTCCCGGTTGCCCCGTCTCCACTGAACCGCCTTCCCCTCCGCTCACCCTCCACGCATGCCATCGCTCCCGCTCACGGCCGACCCCGACGCAGTTCCCGATGTCGACGAGCCGGAGCCGAACGTCGACCGCGGACTCCCGGCGTTCGTCGGGGTGCCCGCGCTCGCGTTCGTTGCGACTGCCGCCGCTCTTCTCGTCGGGGGCATCCTGACCGGCGAGCCGGTCACGTGGGACGCCGCGCCCGGCCTCGCTCGAAACGGGCTGACCGCGGCCGGGATCGCCGGCGGCTTCCAGTGGCTGTTCGGCGGCGACGGGGCGTAGGCGCTCGGAGTCGCCGGGTACCGCGGGCTTATTAGGGCCGGGAGGCAACCGCCGACAATGGCGAACGGGAAGCCCTCCGGAAGCGACGACGACGAACGATACGGCGACCCCGGCGGGTCGCTCGTGACACACTTTCTTACACGTGGATCGGTCCTCGGCGTCGTGTTCGTGGTCGGGTACCTCACCCGACCGCTCTGGCACGGTCTCGTGTATAGCGTCCTCTACTCGCCCGGTGCGGCGGTGTTCGGCGGGGGGATGGCGATCGTCGTGGTCGTGCTCTGGCTCCTGCCGCCGAGCCTGCTCGGTGGGCGCGGTGACGGGTCGCGCGACCGCGGTCGAAGCCGGATCGAGGGGTTGAGCGACGCCGACAGCGCCGTCGACGTCCTGCTCGAACTGGACGGCTCGACCGGGCGGAAGCTCCGGCTGTTCGTCGGTGCGCTGGCCGTGCTCACCCTCCTCGCGTTCCTCGTCGGCGTGCCGGCCGGCGCGCTCGAACAGCGGACCATGGCCCAGTCGACGATGGCGGACGCCACGGAGCTCGACGACTTCCCGCAGGCGAACCCCGAGAACCCGCGGGTCGTCCCGCGACAGGTCGCCGACGTCACCACGCGGGGGTCGGTCTCGTACCGGCAACACCGGCTCGGGACCAGCGACATCGCGCGGACCGAGGACGGCTCGCTCGCGTGGTCGTACGCGATACAGCCGGACGGGTTCCGCAACCAGCTGATCGAGAACCAGCGCGGCGTGCTCGTCACGGACATGACGCGGATGGACGACCGTCAGATCCGGACCTACGAGGAGGATTTCACCTACGGTGAGGGGATGCTGTTCCACCGCTCCGCGGACTGGAACCTCAAAGCGACCGACTACTTCTCGAAGTACGACGACGACGCGGTCGAGTTCAGCCACGACGGGCGGCCGTACATGTACTACCCGAAGACGGGCCACGAGTGGCACCTGACGCCGTTGCCGCACACGACGCCGACGTGGGACGGCGGGGCGCTCGTCTCGCCCGACGGGACGATCGAACACCTCACTCCGGAGGAGGCGGCCAACCACGACGTGTTGGACGGCCAGCGGCTCTACCCCATGACGCTCACCCGTGCCGAGACGGGGTCGCTCGGCTACCGGAACGGGATCATCAACCAGCTGCCGGTGGTCGGCGCACACGAGGGGCAAGTCGAGACGGCGCGGCTCCCGTCCGACGCCGACAACGCCCAGCCGTTCGTCATCGACCTCGAGGGCGAGCGGATGTCGTACGTGACGGCGATGGAACCGTACGGGGAGGACACCCGCGGGCTCGACGAGGTGTGGTTCGCCGACGCGGAGACGGGCGCGTACACCTACTTCGGCACCGGCGACGACACGCTGACCGGGCCGGAGCGGGCGATGGGGATCGCCCGGTCCGCGGACTCGCGGACCAACTGGGGACAGAACTTCGTGATCACCGAGCCCGTCCCGGTCACGATCGACGGGGGCCTCTGGTGGCATCTCAAGGTCACGCCGACCGACTACACGGACGTGACGCGCAACGTGTTCGTCAACGCCGACACGGGCAACGCGGTCGAGATCCGTGACGACGAGGCGGTCCGGTCGTTCATCCGCGGCACGGTCACCGAGGACGATCTGGACCCGATAGACGAGGGCGACGACGAGACGGCGGGCGATGACGGCGAGCCGGCGGACGCGATCTACTACGTGCTCGTCACCGACGCGGATGGCGAGGTGATCGAACGGATCCCGGTCGAACCCGGACAGGAGACGGTCATCGTCGAACCCGACGACGACCGCGCGGCCAACGGGACGGTGACCGGGTAGCACGTCCCGGCCACCGGGTCCCGTCATCGTGAGTGGGCTCACATCGTCGGCCGGACACGGAGATCACGAGTCGTGGGACGGCGAAACACCATTACCCCGTCGCCGAGATCCGGATGACGTGATGACTGACGACTCGACCGAACACGTCCCGGACGCAGTCACGTCGTTGATCCGCGAGTCACGCCTCGTCTTCGGGGCCGTGCTCGTCGACGGGACCACGCGGATCGTCGAGCGTCTCGACCGCGGCGAGTTCGACGCGGACGAGGCGGAGATGGCGCTAGCTACGGCGTTCACGAGCGCGAACGCGGACCTCGTTCCCTTCGTCACCGACGAGGACCGCCCGGACGGCGGATCAACGGACGCGACGGAAGGTCCGGATCGGGAGTCCGACCGGATCACGACGGTTGCGGACGCTCTCATTGCGATCGCCGATGCTCACACCTACTATCTCCTCTGTAACACGGAGCCCGGCGCGTGGAAGCGGATCCGGAACGCGGCGGACGGCGGATTCGATTCCGATGCCGGAACCGACGGGTCGGCCGCCGATCGGTACCGCGTCGCCGACGACCTCGTCGACGAGGCGACCGAGCGCATCGGCGACCTCCCGGACTCCGTCACCGGAACGGAGATAGAGGTGATCGACTGGAGCGGGTGACGACCGGTCGCGGGGTCAGTGGCCGCCCGCGCCGCCTCCGCCGGTTCCGCCGCCTCCGCCGCCGCCGGCTCCATCGGATCCGCTCCCGGGCGCGTTCCGTCCGCCATCGGGCATTCCCTCGCCGTGAGCCGGATCGGCCGGGGGAACGAGCGGCGAGTCCGGATCGTCCGGGTCGAGTCGTCCCTTCTCGGCGCGGTTGACGGCACCGATCCTGTCGACGACCGCATCCCGGAGATCGAAGAAGCGATCGGCGGCGTCCGTCGCCCGGAGCGCCGTCACCGGCTCGTCGGCGTCGCCGCCCGACCGGATGTCCGGGTCCATCGGGACCTCGGCGAGCAGCGGCACGTCGTACTCCTCGGCGATCGCCGCGCCACCGCCGCTTCCGTACAACTCGTGTTCGTCGCCACAGCTCGGACACCGGAACGAACTCATGTTCTCGACGATCCCGAGCACCGGCGTCCCGCGGTCGAGGAACATCCGGATCCCCTTGCGAACGTCCTCCAAGGCGATGTCCTCCGGCGTCGTCACGACCACCGCGCCCGTCACTGGCACGTTCTGGAGAAGCGTGAGCTGCTCGTCGCCGGTCCCCGGCGGCAGGTCGACGAGGAGGTAGTCGAGTTCGCCCCACTCCGTCTCCTCGATGAGCTCCGAGAGCAGCTTGTCGATCATCGGGCCGCGCAACAGTGCGGGGTCCGTGTCGTCCTCCGAGAGGAACGCCATGCTCATCAGCTTCATCCCGTCGGCCTCCGGCGGGACGATCCTCCCGTCCTCGGTCAATCCCGGTCGGGCCTCGATCCCGATCATCCCGGGGACGTTCGGGCCGTAGACGTCGGCGTCGAGCAGGCCGACGCGCGCGCCGGCCTCCGCGAGCGCGGTCGCGAGGTTCGTCGCGACCGTCGTCTTCCCGACCCCGCCCTTCCCCGAGGCGATCGGGACGACGTTCCGAACGTCCGGAAGCGGGCTGTCCGAGTCCTCCCACGAGAGGCTCACGGTGATCTCCGGGTCGAGCCCGAGCGCCTCGACCTCCTCGCGGATACGGTCGCCCATCGCCTTCTCGTCGCCCGAGTACGGGGCGTTGAACGCGACGGCGACGGTCGCGACCCCGTCCTCGATACGGACGTCGTCTATCAGCCCGAGATCGGCGATATCACTGCCGAGGACGGGGTCCTCGACCGCACGGAGCCGTTCGCGGACCCGGTCGGCGTCAACGGTCATCGGTTCTCACCACCTTCGAGCACCGCCACCAAGTCGTCGTCGGTCGAATCGAGCCGTTCGAGCCGCTCCGCGAGCCGCCGTCCGTCCGCTTCAACGAACGACCGGGCCTCGTCCGCGAGCGCCGAGTAGAACGCCGTGTCGGCGTGTTCGCGCATGTTCTCGGCGAGCTCCGAGATCCACCGGCCGAGGTGCGCCGAGAGGAACTCGTACTGTCGTTCGAGACACCGCTCCGCGGCCTCGAACGCGCCCGCATCGAGCGCCTCGACCTCGGTGGCGACGAGCAGGTAGGTGAACTCCAACTCCGCCGCGACGTGGTCGGCCGGCTCGTCGAGGTCGATATCGACGCCGGCCTCGCGGTACTCCGTCCGCACCCGCTCGGTCGCCTCGGTCATCACCCGCGTCTCGTCGTCGACGTAGACCGACTCGTAGGGCGGGGCCAGCAGGTCGAACGGTCCGACGAACAGCCCAGCGTGGTCCAGTTTCAGCGAGTCCCGATCCGGGACGGCCTCGCGCAGCCGTCCGACCGCGATCGAGACGTCGGCGTCGGTCGTCGCCTCCAACCCGTCCATCCCCCCGGCGTCGGGCGGCTGGAACAGCGCCGCGAGGAGCCGGTACGTCTCCGCTCGCTGCCGCTCCGCGGCGATCCGGTCGTCGAGCGTGTCGGACATCGTGTGTGATAGTGTCATGAGTATCGGTCAGTTCTCGGGTACCGCGGTCGGGGGCACCGCCCCGGAAGTGGACCCGACGAGGAGCCGGATCCGAACGGAGCGGTTCGGCCAGTCATCGCGTCTCGATGTCGACCCGTACGTCGCCGTAGAACACCGAACTCCCGCTGAGCCGGTCGTACTCCGCGCCGATGACGACGTTGTTCGATCCACCGCGGGCCTCGTCGCCGAACTCGTCGGACGCGACCCGGCCGTACGCCCAGTGGCCCTGTCCCCACGTCTTCGCGACGGTTCCGGGGCGGACGCCCTCCCAGAGTTTCGCCGTCGACTCGATCTCGCCGACCGGCGACCGGATGCTGATCTCGTCGCCGTCCTCGATCCCCAGTCGGTCCGCGTCCCGGGGGTTGATCTTCGCGAGGTCCTTCCCCGGCTCATCGCCGGGATTGACGTCGTTGAACTCCTGTGCCCACGGGGTGTTCGCGGACCGGCCCTCACGGTTGAGGCGGTCCTTGTAATCGACGAAGTTGAACGGGTAGTCGTCCTCGTCACCCATGTCGTACGGCTCCTCGTAGTGCGGGACGAACGCGTCGGGCGCGTCGGGATCGTCGACGCGACCCTGATAGTTACACACGTCGAGGACCGTGTCGACGTCCGTGTCGTGGCGTTCCGCGTGGCCTTCGAGCGCGTTCCGCAGGGTCTCGCCGTCGAACTCGAAGACGCCGGTGTCGGTGTCGAACTCGCCACCCTCCGAGGGCCAGCGGTGTCTGTACTCCCACTCGTCGGTGTGCCAGATGCCGCGCTCGCGGAACTCGACCCAGTCGTCGAACTCCTCGCCGCCGGGCCAGTCGAACTCGTTCTCTCGGTAGTCGGGGTCCCAGATCGGCCGTGTTCGGAGCTTGAGCGCGTTCCGCGAGAACGCCTGTGCGCGCAGTTCACGGCTCTCGAAGTCGTCGCCGGGGATCTCCTCGCGGAGGCTCCGCCCCGATTCGGGATCCGGGTACTCGGTCTCGAAGAACGCCAGTAGGTTCTCGAAGCCCCTGTCGGCGAGCGCTTCGGCCAACAGGTACGGGATCTCCGTCTCGTCGGTCTTGACGTCCCACAGCCGGCCGTTCTCGAGCACGTCCTCCGGATCGTCGGGATCGTCGGCCATCACGGGCGTGTGGAGGTTGATCGTCCTGTAGCCCGCGCCGGTGGACCGGAGCTGGCCCCACCGTTCGAACTGGTGGTGGGTCGCCGGGAGGACGACGTCGGCGAACCACGCCGTCTCGCTGGCGTGGGTCTCGATCGTCGCGTGGAACGGGATCTCCGCGAGCGCCTCCTCCCAGCGCTGGCTCTCGGGGTTCGAGAACGCGAAGTTATTCCAGTACGAGATCAGGACCTCGATCTCGTTGGGGTCCTCGTCGAGGATCCCGTCGGCGGCGTTGTTGGTGACGACGCCGCCGCCGGACTCGCCGTCCTTGAGCGCCGGGAACTCCAGTCGACCGCGCTGGTCGATCTTCTCGTGGTCCAGTCCGGCCTCGGCGACCTCGTCGACGTACTCGTCGGGCGCGGGCAGATCCTCGACGCCGGTGCTCGGCGCGTAGAGCGTCCCGCCGCGGTTCCCGACCGACCCGACGAGCCCGTTGAGCGCGTGGATCGCCATCGCCGTGTAGCTGCCCCGAACCTGCATACAGGGACCGCCGCCGAGCCACGAGATCGCGTTCGGCCCCGCCTCCGCGAAGCCGGTCGCAACGCGTTCGATCTGCT
The DNA here is from genome assembly GCF_017873815.1 of Halorubrum alkaliphilum. Lineage (GTDB taxonomy): Archaea > Halobacteriota > Halobacteria > Halobacteriales > Haloferacaceae > Halorubrum > Halorubrum alkaliphilum. Next base: position 53,418 of record NZ_JAGGKQ010000017.1, read on the forward strand.
CGGCCGGAACGCCCGCCTCGTCGGCGGCCCACTCCGGCTCCTTGTCGTACAGCTCCTCGTTCCACCACTCGATCACGCCCCGGCTGTTCTCGGACTCCTCGAACGTCTCCGGGTCGACCCGCTCGCCCGGCACGAACCGGTTCTCGCCGTCCTCGAACTCGCCGACGAACTCGCGGTTCCAGAGGCCGTCCCGGAGGATGACGTGCGCCATCGCCGAGGCGAGCGCCCCGTCGTGTCCCGGCTCGACCGGGAGCCACTCGTCGGACTTCGTCGCCGTCGAGGAGAGCCGCGGCTCGACGACCGCGACGGTCGCACGGTCGAGTAAGTCACCGAACTCGTTGGAGTAGTGGGACACCTGCCGGTTCGCCGAGATGGGGTCGGCTCCCCACGCGAGGACGTAGCGCGACTGCTGGACGTCGTACTGCCGGTAGCTCCACTCACCCTCGGTGTACATCGGGCCGAACTTCTCGGCTTCCGCACAGATCGCGCTGTGGGAGATGTTGTTCGGCGAGCCGATGATCTGCGGCAGGTAGCTGTAGAGGATCGGCCGGAGGTAGGTGTATCGCCCGCGCGTCACCATGAACGTCTCCGGCTCCCCGTTCTCACGGAGCTCCATGATCCGGTCGGCGATCTCGCCGATGGCCTCCTCCCACGAGATCGGCTCGAACTCGGGGTCGACGTCCCGACCCTTCTCGGGGTTGGTCCGGCGCATCGGCTGGGTGATCCGGTCGGGATCGTACAGCTGCTGGATCCCGAGGTCCTGTCGCGGGCAGTCGTTCGTCCCGTGGATCCGCGAGTCCTCGTGGCCCCGGGTCCGGAGCACGCGGTCGGTCTCGTCGTCGACGAGGACCTGTGCCGCACACCACGAGGTACAGCCCGCGCAGGTGCTCGGCCTCCAGTCGCCGGTGTGCTCGACCAGATCGGTCCGTCCGTCCTCCGCCTGCGCCAGCGGCGTGAGGCTGGTCAGGCTACTCCCAAGGCCGGCCGCGACCGCGCCGACCGCCCCCGCTTTCATCACGTCTCTGCGCCCGATCCAGAGGTCGGTGTCGTCGTCGTCCGTGGTATCGTGTTGGCTCATTGTTTCAGTCCCCCAGTCCGGGTTCGCCGGTTCCTCGCTCGTAGCTGCCGCCGTTGTAGTCGCGCACGTAGTTCACGCTCGGCTCCGTTCCCTCGTCCGCCTTCAGCACGTCCGGGTTGTACTTCGCGAGGACTTCGTTGACCGTGCTGTCGGGGTCGTTGCGGTCGCCGAAGATCCGCGCCTCACAGGGACACTCCTCGACGCATCGCGGGAGCTCGTCCCGCTCCAGCCGGTGAACACAGAAGTTACACTTCTCGACGATCCCCTTGTAGCGCGTCGGGTGTTCGGTCTCGCTGACCTCGCGGTTCGGGTTGTAGTACGCCGGTGCGTCGACGTCGTCGTCGACGCCGGCGCGGTCCTTGACCGCCCTGGCGGACGCCGTCCCGCTCTCGATGGTCGCCTCCTCGCTTTCCCACGTCGGGTGTGGGTCCTCCTCGTTGAGGTGGATCTCGTCGTAGGGGCAGTTGATCATACAGGACTTACAGCCGATGCACGTCTCGTGGTCGTGCATCGTGATGCCGCCCTTCCCCTTGTGGAGCGCGCTCGTCGGACAGCCCTCCGCACACGGCGCGTCATCACACTGGTTGCAAAGCGTCGGCGTGTACTCGTAGCTGACGTTCGGGAACTCGCCGTTCGTCTCGATGATCCGGCTGGAGTACGCCATTCCCTCCTGGAGGTTGTTCTCCTGTGCACAGCCGATGTTACAGGCCCCACAGCCGGTACATCGCTGAAGGTCGATGACCATGCTCAGGTCGACCCCCTCGCCGTCGAGGGTCGTCGTTTCGAGCTCGGCGTCGAGCGACTCGGATTCGCTACTCATCGGTCTCACCTCCGTCGGGTACGTGGGTCGTGTGACTCATCGTGTCCTCCTCGTGGTGGGGGAGTTCGTCGAGATCGAACAGGGCTCGGCCGGCGGTGTACAGTCCGGCGAACAGGGCGAACCCCATGACGACGATGGCGAGTTCCGCCGCGGAGGGGGCGTAACTCGCGATCGGGAACTGGTTCGAGGGGTCGTTCGTCAGCGCGACGACCTGTCCGCCGAGCACGAACTCGAGCCGGCTGACGAACATCCCGACGAGTACCAGCACCGACGCCGCGAGGACGCCGCCGACGGTCCGGGTTCTCGGGACGGCCATGAGCACCATCGGGACGAGCAGACCGACGCCCATGCCGATGCCGACGGCCCACAGCCCGGTACCCCCGAACAGCATCTGTTGGTGTGCCGTCGCGAGCGCCTCGTTGGTCGCGGTCAGCCCGTACGCGTGTCGGAGCCCCGTCACCAGGAACACCGCGGCCGTGGCGACGCCGAGGTACTTCCCGAGCGTTCGGGTGATCAACTCCTCGCTCACGACCGCTTCGGTCGCCGACGAGAGCTTCCGTTCGATGACGGTGACGGCGGTGATCAGGGCGACGCCCGACGCCACCGCGGTCACCAGCAGGAAGACCGACGCGAACAGCCCGCCGTAGTAGGGGCGTGCCTCGGCGGTTCCGAAGATCGCGCCCAACGTTGCTCCCGCGAGGATCGGCGCGATCAGCGCCACGACCGCCACCGTCCGCGAGAGCCTCCTCGGCGGGTCGTCGACGCGGTCGATGAGGACGAACTCCGCGACCAGCGCGCCGCCGTACACCGAGTACAGGACGATCATCCACCACATCGGCGCGGACGGGTTCGGCGAGAGCACCATCGCCGGGATCGCGCGGACGGGCTGGCCGAGTCCGGCCATGATCACCGCGCCGCCCGCCGCGAGCGTGATCAGCGACAGCAGGACACCACGCTTGACGAGCGGTTCATATCTCTCCATGCCGAAGACGCTCGACAGCGAGGTGATCCCGATGCAGATACCCGTGCTCAACAGCGCGAAGAACACGTACGTGGAGATGAGGATCCCCCACGGTACCTGGCCCGTGATCCCCAGTACGCTCGTCCCCTCGATGAGGGTGACCAGGACGCCGTACCCGCCGATCAGGAACCCGAGCCCGATAAACGCGAGCCACGCGTAGTACCGCTTCCCGCTCGATTTGAGGCTACTAACGACCGTTTCGCCCTCGGCGTGGCTCATCCCATCACCCCGGATCGGAACCGACCGTCTCCTCGTGAGACGGGCACGTCTCCGCGTCGTCTCCGCGGTCCGCCGATCGACCCGAACGCTTCGATAGTGGACATTGTACCCCTCCACGTCGACGTTTCCGGATCGAACATATAAACTCGGATCCGTGTTCCAACATCTGTGGAATCCCTCATACAAAGACCCGAATTATGGAGGGTTATTTATCCTGCTGGCGACCGGCGTGAGCACACCGGTCGGCTTTCTCGCGTCGTCAGTCGTCGACGACCTCGATTCGGCCCGTCATCCCGGCGGCCTGGTGGGGTCGGCACAGGTACTCGTCGGTGCCCGGGTCGGTGAAGCGGTGTTCGAAGACGTGGCCCGCCTCGCCGACCGGGTCGCCGGAGTCGAACTCGCCGTCGACGGCGGTGACCGTGTGTGCGCCACCCTCGCCGGTCCACTCCCAGCGGACGGTCGTTCCGGGATCGATCCGGAGGCCCGTCGGGGCGAACGCGAGGCCGTCATCGCCGGCACCGACGTCGACGACCGCGGTGGCTTGGCCGGTCGCGTCGCGGACCGATCCGGTCTCGTCGTCGTCTCGGTCGCTCTCGTCGTCCGGGTCGTCCGCGGCGGCCTCGGCCTCGTCGAGCCAGTCGGGCTCCGGGACGGTCACCGGTCGGTCGTACTCGCCGGCGGCGTCCTGGATGAACCGTGCGCCCGCCTCGCTCTCGAACTCCGCGTCGATGGCGACGACGACGCCCTCGGTGTCGACCGCCGCGGTACACCGCAGTGGGGTCAGGTCCTCCCCGATCGGGTCGTCGCCGTCGAAGCGGTCGGCCTCGACGAGATAGCGTTCCCTGTCGCCGTCCCACCGTGGCTCGTCGAAGACCAGTTCCTGGCCGAACTCGTGGTAGAACTCCAAGAGGCTCTCGACGAGCGTCCGCATCTCCGGGTAGGAGCCGGACCCGACCCCGTAGTCCGGCTCCCCATCGAGTTGGCGTCTCCAGGCGTACTCGTCGTCCCGGACGAACTCCTCGTTGTCCTCGAACAGCTCCTGATCCACGTCGGCGTCGATGTCGGCCTCGGGGTCGATACCGTCCAGCACGCCGTGGTCTCCGATCAGCGTTCGGAGTCGACCGACCTCCGCCTCCGGGTCGCCGCGGAGGCCGACCCCGAGATCGACGTCCTCGGCGTCGTCGTCCGGGCCGAGGAAGGTCGTCACGCCGCCGAGCGCGACCGGCGAGTCGGAGAGGGCGTCGAGCGTGGCGGTGAGCGCGGCGTCGGGATCGAAGCCGTCCGCCACCGTCGCGGGCGGGTCGTCGGGCTCCTCGCGGGGGTCGTCCGGGTCGTCGTCCTCGCGGGGGTCGTCGGCGGGCTCGTCCTCGCGGGGGTCGTCGGCGGGCTCGTCCTCGACGCAGCCGGCGAGGGCCGCGAGGACGCCGAGCGAGGCGGAGCCGCCGAGCAGTCGTCGTCGGGAAACACGGGGGTGATCGTTCGCCATATCGACACGTCCGGGTCGAACCAAATAATCCTACTGCCGGTCGCGTTCGTCGCTTGCGGCGAGGATCGGTCGTCGCCGACCTCGATTTCGGTGCACGTCTCGCCGCCCACGTGGGGCTCACGGACGGACTCGTCGACGCCGGGGTCGAGGAACCAGCGTCGGGGACGTGGTCCGCGTCGCCGACAGGGCTGCCGGAGTCGACCTCGCCGCCAGGCGGCGACGGGAGCCGTCGGGTCGGGGTCCCGGTGCGTTTCGGGGGGTTCTCACGCGCGATAGCCCGCCCGGTACGCTTACCATCGCTCGGGGCCGTAGCCGTCGGTATGTATCGGAGACGACTCCTCGCTGGGATCGCGGCGTCGGGGGCAGTCGGGCTGGCCGGGTGTCTCGGGGGCGAGGACGGCCATCGGTTCGACGCGGAGCCGGCGAGCGTGCCGGCCGCGTCGCTGTCGGCGGCCGGGTACGAGGGCGAGGAGCCGGAGTCGTTCAGCATCGACGAGGAGGTCGACGTGCCGGTCGTGGGCGGTCGGGTGTCGGTGACGACGTGGATCGCGGGCTACGAGAACGCCTCGCGGGGGGCGTCGCTGTTCGTCGCGAGCACGCCGAACGCGACGGTCGCCGGCCGGTCGGTGAACCCCCTCGTGCGGGCGGACGACGTGGAGCTGCTCCGGCGACTGCTGGACCGGGGCGACGACGGGGTCGACGGCGACGACGTGGACGAGTTGGCGGAGCGGGAGTCGCGGACCGTGGCGATCCTCGGGCAGGAGACGACCGTGACGACGTTCGAGGCGCAGGTCGACCTCGACGTCGACGGGGACGTGTCGGTCGAGGGAACGGATGGGAGCGACGGAGAGGGCGACGAGATCGGCGAGGGGGCGGTGCCCGCGTTCGTTCACGTCGCGACGGTGGAGCACCGTGACGACGTCGTCCTGCTCGTGGGGACGCATCCGAAGTCGGTCGACGAGGCGGAGACGCTGGCGTCGTTGATGGCCGACGTGGAGCACTAGATCGTCGTCGACGCCGGATCGGCTGCCGTCCGTGGACGGTCTCCGTGGTTGACCCCGCCCCCGTCCGGGTCGTCAGCATCGGTAGCGTCCGCGTTACCGTCGTCGTCCTCGGCTGGCTCGTCATTGTGACTCCGTTGCCTCACGAACAAGCGCCGACAGCGAGTCAAACAACTCCGCACAGGCGGCTTCAGTAGTTCCTTCGGCAGTGATCCGCACTAGCGGCTGGGTTCCGCTCGCGCGGACGAGCCCCCACGCGTCTTCAACATCGACACGATACCCATCGAGTGTCGTCACGTCGTCGTAGCGGGTCTGTAGTTGCGAGCCAACCTCCGCAACGACTGCTGCTTTCTGTCCGGTCTCGATGCTCTCACGACGGATCGGGAACGATGGGATCGTTGCGGTCAACTCCGACAGCGACTCTTCCCCGAGCCGAGACGCGAGTACGCAGGCCGCAAACGGGCCGTCGGGACACAACGTCTCCGTCGGCCAGATCCACGCACCGCTTGGCTCACCACCAAAGGCAACCTGTGGGTCGGTCGCAACCTCGGCAACGAACACGTCACCGACGCGAGTGTGCCGGACGCTGCCGCCGGCCGCCTCAACAACCTCTGCGACTGAGAGGCTCGTGTCGACGGGCACTGCGACGGCCCGGCCATCGGACACTGCCCACCGCGAGAAGAGCGCCAGGAGCGTATCCCCGGAGACGAAGGCACCGGTTTCATCGACTGCGAGCAGCCGATCGGCGTCGCCGTCGTGGGCAACCCCCAGATCGGCGTCAGTTGCGGCAACCACAGATCGCAGGCTCTCGCAGTTTGCTTTGGTCGGTTCGCTGGGACGAGCGGGGAATGAGCCGTCCGGATCGGCGTTCAGCGTCTCGACCTGACAGCCGAGATGTCGCAACGCGGCCGCGGTCACACCGCCGGAACCGTTGCCGACATCGATGATTACGGCCGGCGGGTCGGAGGGCTGCTCAACCGCATCAGCGATGGCCTGTGCGTGTCTCTCGGTTGCTCCATCCCAGCGTCGCCGCCGCCCGATCTCGTCGTGGCGTGGTGTCGGGAACGACGCCTCGCGAACAAGCCCCGCGATCCGCTCGCGCGCTGTTTCGTCGTAAGCCTGTCCCGACGGCGTCCAGAGTTTGATCCCGTTGTCGGGCGCCGGGTTGTGCGAAGCGGTGATCGAAACACCCACATCGGCCTCCTGCCACCCCACGCTACGCGCGACCGTCGGGGTCGCCGCAAGCCCCACGTCGATTACGTCACCGCCTGCTGCGGTGACCCCTGCTGCGAGGGCGTCTGCTAGTGGCCGACCGCTGTCGCGCGGATCCCTTCCGAGAACGACTTCCTCGGCGCCGTCTGCGACTAGCGCTTTCCCGACCGACCCCGCAAGCTCCGTCGTCACGTCCGTGCCGAATCGTCCGCGGATGCCGCTCGTTCCGAACATACTGGAGCAACGGTCAACCGAGTGAAAAAGCGTGCCGGAGAGTGCCCACGAAATCACCCCCTCGCCGAATCAATCAATAAATACCAGTTCCGGACACCAGCGTTGACCCCCTCTCACGCTTCGACTGTGGGCTCTCTCCTGCGTTCTCTGTAGCGCAGTGCTGCCCCCGCCAACTTACTCGACAGTAACGCTCTTTGCGAGATTACGCGGCTTGTCGATCGATCGGCTAAGGAAGTCCGCAACGTGGTAGGAGACCAACTGTAGTTGGACATTCGCGAGCACCGGCGCGAGCCGTGGATGCGTTTCGGGGATTTCGAGTACGTCGTTGGCGTACTCCTCGGCACCGGCACGGCCATCGGTGACGGCAATGACGGGCGCATCCCGGGCGTCAACCTCTTTCATATTTCCGATGGTCTTGATAGCCCGCTCGTCGTCGCCAGTCACGACCGCAAACACCGGCGTCGAGGACTCGACGAGGGCAAGCGGCCCGTGTTTGAGTTCGCCCGCCGCGAACCCTTCTGCGTGTTTGTACGTGATCTCTTTCATTTTCAGCGCGCCTTCGAGCGCAACGGATCGGTTGTCACCGCGCCCGATGAAGAAGTACGCTGAGGAGTCGACGTACGTTTCGGCGAGCGCCTTGGCGTCCGAGTCATCGAGGATCGTCTGAATCTGATCGGGCAGGTCACGCAGCGCCGCGACCAGCTTACGATCGGGTGTATCGGCAGCGACCGACATGCCAAGCAGCGTGAGCGCGACCTGCTGGCTCGCAAAAGTTTTCGTCGCGGCAACGCCGATTTCGGGGCCAGACCGGATGTAGAGTACGTCGTCACACTCTCTGGCCGCGGTGCTCCCGACAGTGTTTGTCACCGCAAGCGTCGTCGCGCCGGCCCGGCGAGCACTCCGGAGGGCGCTCAGTGTGTCGGCAGTCTCCCCGCTCTGGGTGACGCCGATGACGACAGTCGAGTTGTCGACGGGGATCGATCTGGCGTCGTACTCGCTTGCTAGGAACACCTGTGCGCTGACGCCGTACTCCCGAAACAGCCGGGCGCCATAGAGGGCGGCGTGGTAGCTGGTGCCACAGGCGACGAAGTGGACCCGGCCGCTGACATCCACGTCGGGGAACTCCTCGTCGATCACGGTACCGGACCGCTCATCAACCCGGCCTCGGAGGCAGTTCCGGAGTGCGCGGGGCTGTTCGTGAATCTCCTTGAGCATGTAGTGGTCGTACCCGCTCTTGCCGGCGTCTTCGGGGTCCCAGTCGACGGTCCGAATCGATTTATCGATCGGTGTTCCCGTGCTGTCTGTCACCGTAACGCCATTGGGGTTGAGTCTCGCGAACTCGCCGTCGTCCAGATAGGTCACCTGGTCGGTGTGCTCGATGAAGGCTGGCACGTCACTGGCAAGGAACGCAGCACCGTCGTCGTGGCCAAGGACCAGCGGGGAGTCCTGTCTGGTGGCGTAGATTGTGTGGTCGCCGGCGAACACCGCGGCAATGGCGTAACTGCCCTCCAGTTGATCGACGGCATACTGGAACGCCTCAGGTCGATCGAGTCCCTTGTTGAGGCCTTCCTCGATGAGGTGTGGGACAACCTCGGTGTCCGTGTCGCTCTCGAACTCGTGGCCCTTCGCGGTGAGCTCACTCCGGAGATTGTCGTAGTTCTCGATGATCCCGTTGTGAACCACCGCAACCCGATCTGTGTCGCCAGTGTGTGGGTGTGCGTTCCGATCTGCGGGTGGGCCGTGGGTACTCCAGCGTGTATGGCCGATCCCGGTGGGTGCCGAGGAGTTGATGTCCGCGAGCGATTCTCGGAGGCTGTCGACCTCGCCTTCCGTCTTGACTACCTCGACCGATCCGTTTGCCAGCGCGACGCCGGCGGAGTCATAGCCCCGGTACTCGAGGTTCGAGAGCCCGTCAACCAGCACGTCGAGGGTCTCCGACTCACCCGGCATGTTGTAGTCCGGATCGCCGACGTAGCCGATGATCCCGCACATTATCGAGTCACCTCCGCTCCTGCAGCGATCGTTCCATGGACTGTTGTACCCGGATGGAGCGTTGCCCCCGATCCAACGAGCGTTCCTGGCGTGAACGTCACACCGCCGGTCGCGGCAGCCCGGTCAGCAAGCAACGCTCCAAGGGGTTTGTTTTCGAACACCCGCGAGCCAACCTGTACGTCTCCCGGACCGCCCAAAACGACGCTGCCAGGGCCGATTAAGACGCCCTGGCCGGTGACACAGTCGATCACCGTCGCGTTCGCACCGACACGGGTATCATCGTCGACAACGCTGTTCTCGACCACTGCGCCCGGCCCAATAGAGACGTTCTCGCCGATCGACGCGTACGGCCCGATCGACGCGTTCGGACCAACCTCTACATCCGGGCCGATCGCAACTGGCTCAGTGATCGAGGCCTCCGCATCGATCCGTGCTGTGTCGTGGACCGCGTGCCCACTTCGAGCGATCGTCCCGCCGGTGAATAGCTCTCGAGACACTGACAGCACGTCCCAAGGATACGTCGCATCCGCCCACAGCGCATCTGTAACAACCCCACGGACGAGTTTATCGTCGTCGACACAGCGCTGAATCGCCGACAACAGCGAGCGCTCCTCACGAACCGGATCGACCCCCTCCGATCGTCTCGACGATCTTCGGATCGAACGCGTACACACCGGCGTTAAGCAGGTGAGTCCGATCGGTTGCCGCAGCGTCGACCAGATCGACAACCTGACCATTCTCGACAACGACACCGCCGTACAGATCCACCGCCTCGCTGTCGACGAGCGCGAGCGTCCCGATCGCCTCGCTGTCGTGCGTTTCAATAACCTGCTCGACTAATCGGTTGTCGACGACCTGATCGCCGTTGGCGACCACCACGTCCTCGTTGAGCACATCTGCCGCTTGCAACAGGGCGTGGCCGCTTCCAAGCTGTTTTTCCTGATGATGGTAGGTGACTGGTCGGCCGCGGTAGGTCGGGCCGACGTGTGCTTGGACCCGTTCGCTTCGATACCCCACTACGATATGTAGCTGCTTGATGCCGGCTTCGACCAGCGCATCGAGGACGTACTCCAGAATTGGCCGGTTACCGACGGGTAACATCGGTTTTGGCCGGTTGTGTGTCAGCGGCTGTAGGCGGGTTCCTTCCCCAGCCGCCAACACGATCGCTCGAGAGATAGCCATACAATAAGCAACTTGTTCGACTGATAGTACGTGTTTACCCCGAGGACGCAACAGCGGGCACAGCCTGAGCTCGTGAAATCATCTCGTTGTTTCGAGCGATCCGCTTGAACTCTTCGTAGGGATTACGTCCCTGCTGGCGGCAGGTCGCCAGCAGGGACAGCAGCGTCTCATGCACGAACATACCGCGGTCGTTCCGGAGCGTTCCAATGATCTTCCGGAGAACCACCGGCTCACGAAGCGCGTTTTCAGCGGCGTTGTTCGTCGGAGAGACCGCTGGCTCACCGATGAAGGTGAGCCAGTGGTCGAGGCCTCCTTCGACCTTCCCGAGCAGTGTTGCCACTGGTCCGTCGGGCACTGACCGCTCTATCAGCGACTCAAGCTCTCTCCGCGCCACATACTGGAGTTCTGCTCGCTCACGAACTGTCAAGTCGCTCTCCAGTCGAATCTGGAGAGCGACGTACAGCTGTTTGAGAGCACGGTGGATCGGTTCGCCTTCCGGTTGCTTCTCAGCGGCGTCTTCAGCCTCCCGTAGAATATGCGCCCAGCACCGCTGGAGGTTGCTGCTGAAGGCCGGATACGCCGTCCAGCCATCACAGACGACCGTTCCCGCGAAGTCCTCGCCGAGGACTTCTGCGGGAACATCGCTTCCTCGACTCTCCCTGACCGCGTACAGCGTGTGTTCCTCGGTGGTGAACGTCCAGATCCACGCCTGTTCGCCGTCACGTTTGATTCCAGTCTCGTCAACGTGGACAACGTCGGCTTGCTGGATCTGGTGGCGGATCTGCTCGTACTCACAGCGACCGGCGCGCGCAGCGCGCTCGGTCGCGTGCCATGCAGACGCGCCAGACAACTCCAGTCCGTGGAGCTGTTCGAAGCGGTCGCCGATCTTCCGGTATGGAAGACGGTGGTCGTACCGAGAGAGCGCTGCCTGTGCGATGACGTTCACCCCGAACTGCCCCTCATCGGGGCAGTCGGGGTGTGAGGCGACGGTCTCAGCTCCACAGGAGTGACACTCGTAGTGGTGCCGGTTGTACTGAGTGACTTCCGGTGGCTGTGGGTCAGGGAGTTCCTCGACGAGTCGGGGGCTGACGCCCGCCGACTCGTCGAACGCCTCACCACAGTCTGGACAGCAGTCACAGGTGACCTCGATTTCTTGATCTGGATCGGGGGCGTCGCGCCATTCCGGGTCGTGTCCGGACTTTCGGCCGGGCGTGCCACCGTCAGTACGGGGCTGTTCGTCGTCCTCGTCCCCGTCGGACGAGGACGACTTCTCTTGCTCCGACTGGTCCTTGCTCGGCGGTGTATGTGGTCCTTCGTACCATCGGATCTTGGCTCTGAGGCGCTTGTTCTCTTTACGGAGTTGCTGATTTTCTTGCCTCAGTTCTTCGTTCTCCTGCTCAAGTTCATCAACGCGGTTTTCGAGGGCAGTGATCCGCTCAAGCAGTTGCTTCACTTTCTCATCAGTAACCATCAGAACCCCCCTCGGCTAGTGCAGAAGACACGGGACGGTCTCCCTGCCGGAGACCGTCCCTCGGGGAATACCCTGTCGTCTGCATTGCTCTACTACGAGGTCAGGGGCAACTTACGAGAGAGTGGCGAAATCGTTCTGGGGGTAAACACGTACGACTGATATAATGATTGTGTCAAACCGACTCCAACCCATCAAATTGTTCTGAACAATCATGTGATATAGCAAAGAATACCCCGATGGCTCACCCCAGCAACAGCCCATTAGTACCCGGGGAGCGTGGGGGAAACCATGCAAACTGTCGTTCTCGCTGCAGGCCAGGGGACCCGAATGCGACCGCTCACCGACCGACGCCCGAAGCCGATGCTCCCCGTTGCGGGCCGTCCGCTCGTCGAACACACACTGTCGACGGCCGTCGACGCTGGCGCAACACGACTTGTCGTCGTGGTTGGCTACAAGGCCGATGCGGTCCGCGAACGCATCGGCGATACTGTCGATGGCGTTCCGGTCGAGTACACCGTCCAGGACGAACAGCGCGGCACTGCCGACGCCGTCCTTCAGGCCAGCGACCACCTTGATCACGAGCCCTTCGTCGTCCTCAACGGTGATGCCCTCTACGACGACGAGAGCCTTGACGACCTGTACGACGCCGGCCCGGCAGTTGCGAGCTACCGAGTCGACGATCCCACACAGTATGGTGTCCTCGCCGTCGAGAATGACCGTGTCACCGGGATCGTCGAAAAGCCCGCCGATCCGCCGTCGGATCTCATCAACGCTGGCGCGTACTTGTTCCCTGCGGCTGCGCTCGATGAACTAGATGTCTCCGAGAGCAGCCGAGGGGAACACGAACTCACCGATGTCTTGGAGCGGACCATCGAGAGTCACGCTGTCACACCGATCCCCGTCAATCGGTGGCTCGATGTTGGTCGCCCCTGGGAACTGCTTAAAGCCAACGAGTGGAAACTTACAGAGATCGAGCCAGCCATCAACGGGACGGTCAGCGACGACGCGACCATCTCCGGCCCCGTCCGTGTCGAAGCAGGCGCAACCGTTAACGACGGCGTCACGATCGAAGGTCCCGCACTCGTTCGATCTGGCGCGACGGTCGGACCAAACGCCTATATCCGAGGCGCCACACTCGTCGGCCCCGACGCGAGTGTCGGTCACGCCGTCGAGATCAAAAATTCCGTTCTCATGCGCGATACAGCCGTGAACCACCTCTCGTATGTCGGTGATAGCGTGCTCGGGCGGTCGGTCAACTTCGGCGCCGGCACCATCGTTGCCAACCTCCGGCACGACGACAAGGCTGTTCGCCTGACCGTCAAAGGCGACCGGGTCTCGACCGGCCGCCGGAAGTTCGGTGTCGTGGTCGGCGACGGCGCGAAAACCGGCATCGACACCAGTCTTAATGCCGGTGTGACTCTCTCGACTGATGCCCGGACCGGCGTCGGCGAATCGGTGACAAAAGATCGATAGCGGTCAACTGGAAACCTTGGTACCCTTATCAGCGTTTGAGGAGAATGCCTCGTAGTTTACCAGAATTGAGGCGAGAATGCCCCTTCCTCAAGGAGCGACCACCGGGAGCGAGTAGGGAGGGGATGCATCGCCGCACGCAGTACAAACCATTAACTGAACATATACCGAATCAGCAGACAGCGATGGAATACAGTCACCGCTACCACGCGTATCCGACACAA
>NZ_JAGGKQ010000018.1 GCF_017873815.1 Halorubrum alkaliphilum
CCATACGAAGAGCTTCGTCGAGTCGTCAGCAACAATGAGATTATCTCACGGGCTCACGCTGTGCCGGCTGTCGAGACCTCGGGGTAAACACGTACCCATCGTGTAGTCGTCGACGTGTTTGGAGACACGGTTGTCGATGACGAGGCGGGCGGGATCGACGTCGCCTGCACGCAGTCGAGCAAGGGCACGTTGAAGGCGATCACAGACGGCTTGTGGTGAGCGTGTCTCAGCGAAGACCGCGAGGGCGTCGGCTTGTAGGTCCTCGACCCATGGGGGAGTTGAGCGCTGTCGCCCCTCGATGCCGCGGGTTTTGATCGCGTCGCCGAGCTCGCCTTCGGCCTCGGGGACATCTTCGCTGCGGCGTTTGCCGAAATACCTGGTGAGTGCGCCGGACTCGCTGTTACGCATCGGGCAGAACGCAATCCAGTCGAACGCGCATTCGTACTCCAGTTCGATCCCGGTGGCTTCGGTGATTTCGGCGGCGACCGTCTGTAGGTCACGTTGGTCGCGGCCCGCAGCGGGTGTCACCCAGATCGAGTCGACGATGCCGTGGACGACTCGCCATCCGGCGTCTTCGAGTGCGGTCTTGGCGTCCAAGAGGAGTTCGCGGGCGAACGCGTTGATCGCTTCGTGACACTCGATCCGACCGAACTTCGCGTTCGAGAAGCCTTGGTACCCGAAGCAGGAGACGAGAATCCACTTGATCGCTGACGACGCCGCTTCCAGCTGCTCGCGTTCTGCGCCGGCGGCGGCTGAGATCTGCTGTTTGATGTCGCTTCGCGCGTCGATCAGCGGGCCGAGTACGTCTGGAAGGTACCCGTCACGATCGCAAATGGAGTACCCGAGGTCGGGGACATCGTTGCTGTCACAGCACCCGCAGCGGACGGTTTCCGGTGAGATGTTTCGTGTGCGGATGATGTTGGGGTACAGTGAGGCGAAGTCGAGTTCGTGAACGGTCTCGTGAATACCGACGTCGGGGGCGAACGTGGTGCCGCCGCGGTCGGCGTCGTCTAACGTCAACGCCGTTTTGAACAGTTCGGGTCGCCACGCTCGCCACGGGGTTAGGACGTCCCGACGTCGGGCTTCTCGGATCTGTATGGCGGTCAGGACCCGACCGATCGACGCCCACCCAAGCTCTTCTAACGGTAATCCGGCGCGTTCAACGAGATCGAGACAGCCTGCGAGGCCGGTTTCGTGGTAGAAAAACGAGTTGGATTCGTCGATGATGACGCGGCCGGGAACCGTGTACCGCGCCGGTGAGTGACCGACAGTCCCGTAGGAGGTGTATGTCGATTCGCTGGCGAGTTGGGTGTACCCGGGTTGCCGACCGAGTTCGAGGTTGATGCCGTATGTGTCGGCGGCCTCGAACAGGAGCGGGACGAGGTCAGCGCTCGACATGACCAGCACGTCGGGGTCGCGCTCGTTGAGCGTCTCGTGGACGCCTGTAACTACTTCACGTGGTGTTGTTCCGACGCGATCACCGTCAACGGTGAGTTGCGGGAGGGATTCAATGCCGGATTCGTGGCTGGGAAAGGTAAAGTGGAGCGTTTGAACGTCACGGACTGTTCGGTCGGGGGCGGCTGGTGTTCCTGTTTCGAGGCAAAACCGTAGTTGTCGCGTGAGATCGACGTTGTAGCACGTGTACGTGTCCGGTTGGTCGAACTGTCGAACACGCTTTGTGATTGTTCGGAGAGCGTCGATCGATGTCGCATCAACGCGGAGGAGTGGCCGGGGGTCCGTCCGGAACGTCTGGCGGTGGGACTCCACGTCGAGGGCTGCGACCGCTTGTTGACCGTCAAGGAACGATCGGAGCTGCGCAAGTGCGTTGGAGAGCTCGGTGCGTGGCGGTGGGGTCGGGTCGGACCCACCGCTCCGTCCGTAGAGATCGCTTGGAGCATCACCAACAAACAGGGTCGGTTGGTACTGTTCAATGACTTGGCGGGTGACGCCGTCTGTGGTGAGTGTCCATGCGGCGACGCGGGCGTCATCGAGGTAGTCCAGCGTGAGGGTCACGGATTACTCGTCGGTGAGTGCGTCGACTTGGGCTTCCAGTTCGGTGATCCGTCGATCCTGTTCGAGCGCGATCGCCATCCAGACCGGCGCTAACGGATTGGAGTGGTTGAGGTTCCCAGCGGCGTCAGCGTGGTCCCGAGCGTACACGAACAGGTGATCGAAAATGAACTGGTCGTCTCGCCGCAGCGTCCGGCGGTACTCGCTCCACTCGTTTTCAATCGATCCGAGTTGGTCTCGGTAGGTCGGGTTCGTCCGTCCCATCACTGCGTCCCCACAGGGCTTGCGGCGCGTTCAAGCGTTGACGCCTCGTGCATCCGGGCGCGGTGTTCGAGCACGTCCTGCCAGTACGCGAGTGTCGTCTGTATCCACCCGTCACTTGTGTGGTACACCAACGTCTCCGTGTCACCTGTTCTGTCCTTGAAGGAGGGGCCGAACGGTGTCACTCGGCAGTGGAGGTGTGTCGTTGCGGCGCGACGGAGCGGCCGTGAGAACTCGTCATCACGGCACCGTGTCACGATAACTGGAATGTCGTGTACGCGGGCGATCCGTGCAATCGACGCGATCGCCCTGATGAACAGTTGTTCGGCACGGTCGTCGGTGATGTCGGAAGTGCGGTACGTGCTATCGACCCCGGTCGCAACGACGAGCGACGGGGACACCTCCGTGTTGAGTCGGCCAGCGAGTCGGTCAAGTAGTGACGTGTGTTGGTGTGCGGTGAAGCCGCGGGCGACGTCGATCCGGGTGAGCACGCGGTCGGCTGGCGCGAGTTCGCGTAGCCGGGTCGTGTTCGCGCTGTTCGCGCCATCAACCCAGTAGGCAGGGCCGTCCCGGGTGAGGACGTGATCGAGGAGGAGTGCTTGGACGGGTGTCACGCCGAGATCAGCGTCAACATCGACGAGTGTGATGCCTGGCGTGAGTTCGGGGAGTTGGACCGTCGGTTGGTGTGTCGTTCGCATACTCACGACGATGGACAGATACGTAAAAGGGGTGAGCCACGCGCGGGCAGTGAAACTGGAAGTGGTATGCGTCCCGGATCTCAGTAGTGTCTCGATTCGTTACGATAGCCAGGAGAGGCCAGCGTTGAGATCGTTGAGGAACGATGGCTGGATCTGTACTGTGGGTGGACGCGCGAGTTGGTCGCCGTTCCGGTCAAGGATTGTTTCGCGGAGAAACGGGTGCGCTGGATCGAATGAGGAGCTTGTCTGGATGCGGTAGTCGCTGGCGATAGTGGATAGTGCGGCGTCAAATGCGCGGTGGTGTAGCGAGTTCAATACGAGAACGCTCTCCGGATGTTCGGCGAGCTCAGGGCGTTGGCTCCGCGGGAGAATATGTGCGAGATTGAGTAGCTCATCTTCTCGAATGCCAGTCAGGGTACACGCGTGATCGTAGTAGTCGAGTGTCTCTGTGCGGAAAGCGTCGCTGACAGTGACTTCCGCTGGTTCATGTTTTTCTTGCTGCTTGTTCTTGCGTAGCGTATGGATTCGGATCGTGCGCGTGGGGTGTTGCTTGGATTGGCATGCGGGGATGCGCTTGGCCGGCCGGTTGAGTTCAAGTCTGCGTCAGCGATCACTGCTGAACACGGCCGGCTTGATGAGATGGTCGGGCACGGGACGTGGAATCAGCCGGCAGGGACGGTTACGGACGACACTGACCAAGCGCGATGTATTGCTCAGAGCCTCATCGAACGGCGTGGGTTCGACCCGGTAGACATCGCGGACCGGTTCGTCGCGTGGTACGATAGCGAGCCGTTCGACATCGGACGGATGACGGCGAAAGCGATCAATCGCCTCAAACACGGCGACGCGTGGGACGAAGCAGGCCGTCACGTGTGGGAGAACAGTCCAGAGGGGGAGAACGCAGGGAACGGGAGCGTGATGCGGTGCGCGCCGCTCGCTATCCCGTACGCGAACGATGCCGACCGGCTTATCGAAACAAGTCAGCAGTCCTCGGAGATCACGCACGCAGACCCGCGGTGTACGTACGGGTGCGCGGTCCTGAACCTCACAATCGCAGGGATTCTGAACGGTACTGCTTCACCGTTACGAAACGCGCTCGATCGTGTCGATCCGGATGCACCCAACGAGCTCATGGCAGCACTAGAACCGCTTGCCTGCGGTGAGACACCGGGCTCACTGGACACATCCGGGTTACGTCGTCCATTCGCTGCAAACAGCACTCCACGACGCGCTCTCTGCAGAGAGTGCCGAAGAAGCGATCGTGACGGCTGTGAACCGCGGCGGCGACACTGATACGATCGGAGCGATCGCGGGGGCAGCCGCCGGAGCGAGGTTCGGAGCGTCAGCGCTCCCTGGACAATGGATATTCGTCCTTGATGACTCGGACCGGCTCGCTGACATCGCAGATCAGCTCGTGACCATCGTGTGACACAGAGGACACGCGTTCGGTACTGTACCGGCCGCTGGGATGGGGACCGCCAGTCCGACTTTCACTCGGGACACCCCTCCCCCGTTGTGGCGCGTTACATCCGCGCGCAAATCACTACCGACCGAGAGATCTCACAACGATTCGTGTGTAACTCAGTGACCGGAGTGAGGTCGTACGTCGCAGAACTACCTGTAGTAGTACAGAGGCGGATCTTCACGAAGCGCTAGATCTATTGGAAGAGACGATGGAACTGGCCTCAGAGGATTACGAAGAACGAAACGTCGCAGGGCGACTTGCGGAGACACACTGGAAGCTCGCCAAGACGATCAAACAAGAGAACGGTGTGACGGGCGAGTGTGGGGAGCATCTCGACAAGGCTGCTCAGTACTACTGTCAGACGTTGCCTCGCTACGACGGGAAACAAGGCCTAGCGAAGGTTAAGCGTCAGCAGGGCAAGCAGCATCCCGATGACGGAGACGAAGCGGCCGCCCGCGAATGTCTCGAAGAAATCGCTACTCTCGAAGGTGAATACGATGTGCACCTCCTCACTGATGCTGATAAACGCCGACTCGACGAGTGACAGTAGCGCGCCACGCTTCAGGTTTGACGTGTCGAGTATGGTGCCTACTCTCTGACCAAGGACTGGTTGGAGTTTTAGCATTTGGAATTCGTACGCGGCAATATGTATTCCGACGAGGGGTACCGGATTCGAGAAAACACGGGAGATCCATCGGCTCCGTCAGTCGATGCGGTTATTGATCTGGCATTGGAACGCGCCGCTGATCCGCGATCCACCGAACATCCAGATGGTCATTTCGACCAGTATATCAGCGACGCTGTCGAGCAATTCGGGGAAGACGACGTAGTGAACTGTATCCGTTTCACCCTCGTCGACGGCTATACTCATCGCATGGCGGGTACTGCTGCCTTCGGTGAGGATGACTATGCTTGGGGGATTGACGTTGGTGTCGCAGCGATCGCCTACCTACGAGATCTTCACGAACAGCGAGAGTCGGGAAGTGATTCATGACCTCATGCCATTCCACTCACCACAGCAGGGACGATCCACGACCACCTCAACGCACTACGCGACCCTTTCGTCGACGTATACGTACCCGTACAGAATCAATACCAGCAGGACTAAAACAGAAATAATTCAGCGCACCATAGATATATATCGCTACAACCGGTAGACCACCGTACGGAGCCTCTCACACATGGACCTCACAGACATCCCCGACGACGCATACGACGGCGGGGAGTCACCGCCTGCTCTCAACGAGCAGGAATCCCCCGACTCGCTCCTCAAGCGCGGGCCGATCCGAGAGCGACTTCTGGATATTGTCGTCGGGCTTCGCACGCCGACGAAGGTATCGACGATCGCTGAGCGCGCCGACTGTGACACCGAAACAGCTCGGGATTACTTAGAGTGGTTCGACGAGATGGGGATGGTTCAGCGGCACGATGGCCGCCCAGTCCGGTACGAACGCAAGGACGCGTACTTTCAGTGGCGACGCATCGACCGGATCCGCGAAGAACACTCCGAGCAGGAGATTGTCGACGCACTCGGTGATGCGCTCGAACAGATCGAGGACTACAGAACACAGTTCGAGGCAGAACACCCGGACGAAGTCTCACTCGTCGACGCAACCCAAGAGCAAAATCTCTCCACCGAAGCAGCTTGGGAAGCGCTCTCCGAGTGGGAGACACTCGAACAGCGAGCCGCACTCCTCGACGCAGCACGCCGAAACAATCCAGTCACTGGTAGCAAGCCCGGTCCAGTCGATGCCTGAGGACACGGCTGACCCGCCCAGTCGCGGTCCCACCGATACAGAAATCCTCGACCGGATTGCTACACATCTTCTCCGTAGTGAACGGTTCGACGACATCCAGACACGACCGGAATACGCGCCGAACGCAGTCGTCGCTGACTATGATCTCGAATACTATCCAGGCGGGGTCACCCGCGCGTATCTACGGATCCGCTGGTTCGAGACCGACGACTTCAGCATCCACTATTCTGAGCAGTATCAAACGAACAATTCGTGGGAGTGTCGATGGGATCGCCACCCCAACGATCACAACACCCGCGAGCATTTTCACCCGCCCCCGGATGCATCAACACCAGGCGACGATGCTGAGTATCCACCCGAGTGGCGAGACGTGCTCGCCTCCGTACTCTCTCGTCTTGACGAACGGATCGAGGCATTCTGGGACGAGTAAAATCGACTCGTGAGTTACGAAAACTCCGGCCGCTCAGCATACCCGATCGGATCGCGTGACCCGGCATTCCGGAACGCCTCAAGCCGGAACGCACACGCATCGTACGTCCCGCACGCCGGTTCCTCGTCCCAATCTCAATCGTCTGCTGAAACGTGCCAAAAGCGCCAGACTGCAATAGGATATCTTTGGAAATGATCCGAGTGTGCGCGAGTAAATGGTCGACGAGTCGGCGTCGAGCCGAACGTCACCGATGCTCGTCGATCCACTCACACCACGTGTGAAAGTCGTCGGCTCCACACTGGTCAGCAATCGACTGCAGCGTTCCGGTCGGAATCTCGTCTTCTGACGCCATAGGAACAGTCACGATCCGGACTTCGTCCGTATCTGGTGATTCATACCGCATTTTCAGGTGACTACCGACACGACCCGCACGCTTGTACCCGAAGTCGTGGAGAACAGACGCAATCTCGCGCCCGGAGAAGTTCGTCCGGACCATTCACCGCATAAATTCGGGAAGCTCCTTGTCACCGGGCTCCGTATCTTCGATGTCCCACTCTTCGAGGTCCTCATCAGTGACGGGTTCGCCGCCGCCTTCGTGAAGTTCGATCGCTTCTGCAAGCATTCGGAGAGCTTCCGCTTTCGTCTCGCCGAAGGAGGCGACACCGGTCTCGATATCTCTCGCAGTGATCGAGCCGTCATCTTCGTGTATGAACTCGACGCCTTCCCCGTTGGATGCGTCGCGTGTCGCACTCGCCATACTCTTTCTTCGTGGACCGCTCGAATAAGCGTTCTGTCGGATGCGACCAAAGAAGTACAAGAAATCGGTACTCACGTACAAACAGATATCACTCATCATCGCTTCTCTTGAATGCCTCCATTAGGGTGGGCTCCGTGATGGGACGTTCCCCAACCCCGCGTTGAAATGGTGTTACTCGGTCACCTCCGGATCGACCCGATCATGTCGTTCGTCGATCTCATCGAGCATATCGAGTGTTTTGCGAATCGAGGCCCGGACCGCGTCGCTTCGGTTGACAAACTTCCCATCATCACCAACGTGGGTATCGAGATCATCAAGCAACTCCTGTGGAATCTCCACGCTTACTTTCGGCATACCAATGTATTCTCACAGGAATATCATTAGCGTGTCGCCCACTCACACCAGACACACCACGGTCAGCACCTCACACTAAAAAACCGATATGATTGTGCCCGTTGCGTCGTGGGCACTCCGTTAGGAGAATTCGGGGCGCTCAGCGTACTCGATCAGATCGCGTGATCCGGCGTTCCGGAACGCCTCAACCGGAGTACGGACGCACCGCACGTCCCACAGCCCGGAATCGTCAGTTACCGTGTCGGGTGACGCAGTAGGGGAGACCTTTGACCTCAACCGCTTCGACATCTGGTGCTTTCACGACGGCTTCTCCCTTGCCGAAGTTCGGGAGATCTTTTTTGAACTCGGTGGGGATCGATGGCACGTCATCGACGACCTCGGCCTTCAGTCCGAGGAAGATGTTTGTATTGATTTGCTTGATCACGTCGTCGTCAACGTCATCCGGATTCTGTGTGATGAGACACAGTCCAAGCTTGTACTTCCGTCCCTGCTTGACAGCGACGCGCGCCCGTCGGAGAATGTATTCTTCGCGGAGGCTGCTCGCACTCGCCAGGTAATTGTGCGCTTCGTCAACCGCGACGAGCATCGGCGTGTCACGAACTGCCGGATCAACCTGATAATCATCGATCTTGTTCTCGATGATGTACGAGAGGATCGACAGTACAGTGAGGCTCTCTTTCCCGCCGTTGAGGTGACTCGTTGGGATCACCGTCACCTGCCCTTCGCGGAACACCGTATCGGAGATGTCCGGGAGAAACGCAGTTCCCTGGTCGAACACCTGCCGGAATGTGTCACGGTCAACACGCCGATTCACTGCACTCCACGTTCCCCCCGCAATGTTGTTCTCCTCGCGTAGTCGGCTCTCATCGTAGTCGTGCTCGTCGAGGAACTCAAGGAAATCAATGTACTTCGGACGGTCAACGGAGCGGTCAGGGTAGCCGCCCTGCGAATCGAAGCACGAAAAGTACGCGTTGATGCAGTCTTCGATCGCACCGCGTGTAACCTCGGTCGGCGTGTACGGCATCAGCATTTCAGGCCGACCACGGACGATCTCAAAGGGAATCGAGAGTTCACGGCTCTCCATCGTCGAAGGCGCATTCGTGCCGGCAACCTGCGGGACGAACACATTCAGGTCGTCGACGCCGCCGTGCTTGATGTTGTGTCGGCGGAGCTCCTGCTGTACCGCGTCATTGTTCACGACTGCGCTGTTGTCCTCGCGCATCTCCCAGTACTCGTTTTCGGGGTCGATGATGACGAGATTGAGCCGTCGCTGTTCCTCTTCACCTGTCTCGTGGTGGCGAATTGGATAGCGCTTCTCAGAGACGAACTGTCGCAACACGTTCTTCGTAAAGTGGGTCTTACCCTTCCCGGTCGAACCCGCAACGAGAGCGTGTCTGAACACGGCGGGCTCACCGTCCTCAACGTCTCCCGTCTCCCGATCGATCCCGGGGTTACTGAGGTAGTATGGGAAGTTCTCGTTGTTAACCGTCATCGGCTCGCCGCCGACAGAGAGCCATCCGGTGAAAATCCCCTCGCCCGGAATGTTCAGTCCGGTTCGGAGACAATCTTCATCACGAGCCAGCCGTGCTGGGGAGTTCGGTTTCGGAATCCGGTTGACAATGCCGCTCTCAATGTCATCCGATCCCACGTTTTTGAGAATAGCCAACGGTTCCAACTCGGCAACTTGGACGAACTCTGACTCGTCAAGGTCAACATGCGCGCTGATCTGGTTGTGGGCGTCAGATTTGTCGTCAAGATCAGTGTACGTCTCGTAGCGCAGCGAATCCGTCACTGCGAACAACTCACTCCCGTCGTCCGGATACGGGATCTGCACGTAATCACCAAGGCGGATCCCCGCTCTCGCTCCCGTTCGAATGAACGCGTTCACTTGATAGTCGCGTCTGCTGACGTGGATCTCCTCGCTTGCGAGGACGTGTCCAAGTTCATCATCTGTAGGTGTAGACACGCCATTCGGGACCGTTCGCTCCGGCACTTCAGTGCCGTCAGGCTCGGTGTCTACTGTACTTGATTCGTCGCTTTGTGTCTGTTCGGACTGCTCGGAGTTGTTTGCGACCGGGTCCTTGTCGAGAATGTCGTCGATGTTGTCACTCATAGGTTCGGGAATCTTCGAGGTGGCTCCAACGCCCGTCGCGGTTATAGTCGAACGCAGACTCGACCGTTTGGAGCGCGTCACGGATCGTTTCGCGGTTGTCGGGACTGATGCGTGCGATGCGGTCGGCGCGCGCGACGGCTCGCGGCACGTCGCTTTGACGGGCAATTTCTTTGAGCGCTTTCAGGAGGATCTGTTCTCGACGCTCGTCATCAGTGAGAAACAGTATCGGCGTCTCGATTCGGAACACGTTCCCCGTTTTTGGTGTGCGAACATACGCGAACGCACGCCGGTACGCGTCCGGTTGACCGTGGCTGAGCTCATCAGACACTGCTGTCAGCAGATCGAATGAGTTGCCCCGGAGTTCGACATCTGTTTGGACGAACCAGGAGGTGTACGTGAGGTGGTCAAGGCTGTCATCGCGGAGCACTTCCCCGATGAACTGGTGGTCGCGGAGCCACGGAACGTCATGTAGCGTCCCGTGTGGGCCCCGGAGATCGTGTTGTGTGATCTTCGTTCTGAGCGAATCTGTGAGTTCACCCATTGAGGAGGTCTTCACGACGCCCAACACGGGCACATCGCGTTCAAAACATGCATCGACGACTGCGACGTAGTTCTCGATGACATCAGTGGGAAGATCCCAGTTGCCGATCGGTGCGCCTTGCCCGGCACGGTCGAGCAGCGTCCAATAGATGACGCTGAGCGGATACACAGAACCGTCGAGGAACAGTGGCCCGTCCACCACGTCGAGACACCGCCGTGCGTGCTTCCCCTCTGCGAGCCGCTGTACGGTGGACGTAAGAATCGAGGTGACATTCGCTCGCTGACGCATCTCAGGGATGCGAATGATTTCGCCTTCGACACTCCCACGTTCAGTCTGTTCGTGGTGGAGTGTCACATCGTCGTCTTCGAGGTACACCCCAGTGACCACTGTCCCTCGGCGCTCGGCACTTCGATCGCTGTCAGCGCCGCTCACCCCGATTTTTGCGTGTGCTGTGTCGACGACGAGTCCGTTGTTGTATTCCAACGGCCGGGTCGTACTGGCATCGACACCGTACGTCGGCTCGGTCCACGGGTCGTCAGTCCATGTCCCGAGCTCCGCCTTGCGAGTCTTGAAATACTCCGGTTCGCCGATCGGCTCAACCGTTCCCCCGTCATACCCAAGGAGCCCGAACAGTTCGCGGGCGTGTGCGGCCTGATCATTCACTTCGCGCGGGATGCCAGCATCAACGCGTTCGGCGAGCTGTCGCACCACGTCGAAAGCGCGTTCGTCCATTTACTCGTCACCTGGGATGCGTCCACCTCGATACACGTCGACTCTACTGGCGTTCGTGGCGTCGTCGATTGAGACTTCAATCTCGTGTTCAGCGCCCTGAATGAGTCGCTCGTCATGAGAGACCACAATCACTTGCGGGACATCCCACTCGGAGATACTGTCAAGCATCTGTTCGAGACGCCCGATGTGGCCCTTATCGAGGAATGTCGTCGGCTCATCGAGGATGAATGGCGGAAGACGACCGCTGTCGCCCTCACGCATTTCGGCGATGAGTTTGTAGATGCCGGCTCGGAGCGCGAGGTTGACGATGGCACGTTCCCCGCCGCTGGCGTTACTCGGGTGTTCGAGCGTCCCGTCATCACGAAGTAACTGAATCGCATATGGTGTGCCATCGGGGCCCTCTTCGAGGATACGCACCTGCTGGTAGCTACTGTTCTTGTAGATGTCGCTGAAGATGTCGTTCGTGTACTGGTTGATGTAGGCGAGGTACTGCTCACGGAGATCCGCCTTTGTGCTCCGATACACCGCGATCATGCGATCGAACTCGTCAGAACGCTCTTCTGCCCACTTCCGTTTTTCCTCTTCGAGTGCGAGTTGGTCGCGGAAGTACTTTAGATTCTCAAGGTCATTTGTAAGCACTGTCCGTGCTTCCTTGAGCGAGTCTAATTCGGTAGTCAGTTCGTCTAGTGTGGCCTCGCGCTCCTCGATCTTCTGCGTCGCCGTTTCTAACTTTTCTCGCTGCGCTTCGACATCGATGGACCCGAGTTCATCGTTGAGCTCATCAATATCTTCCTCAACACCGGTGATCTGGGCGTTCAGGTTTTCGATTGTCTCCCGAGCGTGGCCGATATCCTTCTTATGGCCTGTGATCGTCGTCTCTAATTCATCGATCTCTTCGTATGCATCCACCGTATCGGCAACGAGCTCGCGCTGTTCCGTTGCGGTTTCAACCGCTTGCTGAGCGTCCTCAAGCGCCGATTCGGCCTCAGCAACCGTATCGCGCTGCGCTTCAATCCGCTCGTCGTACTCGTCGATCTCTGCGTTCGCGTCAGCGATTTCGGCTTCAAGCTCCTCCTGTTCAGCTTCGAGATCAGCGAGCTCATCCGCAAGATCGTCCCGTTCTTGTCGGAGTTGGTCGACGGATTCGAAGGCTGCAACAACGTCTTCGCCTTCTTCAATCTCCGCTTCGAGCGACTCGATGTCCGACTTGAGGTTAGCGATCGTGGTTTCGAGATCCTCAACCTCCGATTCAGCAGATTCGAGCGTGGTCTCAGCGTCAACGAGTTCGGACTCGGCCTCGGAATGATCGTCCTGTAACGACTCACGCTCGTCTTCGAGCGTACTCACGCGCTCAGCTTTCACCTCAACCGTATCGTCACGGAAGCCCCGCAGTTCGATCGCCTCTTCACGACACTCGTCGAGAGCGTCTCGCCGGTCGACAAGCGCATCGTGTTCTTCTCTCGCTTCGGCAAGGTCGGCTTCAACCTCGGTGAGTTCGGATTCGATGTCTGTGAGTTCGGTCTCAACGTGAGACGGATCGACATCTTGGCCGCACTTCGGGCACGTCGCTACTCCATCGAGTGCCTGTAGCTCGTCGCGGTCTTCCTCAAGCGTCGTTTTGCGCGCCTCGAATTCCGTGACCGTCGTGTTCGCTGTCTCGATTGCGTCCTGTAACTCTCCCTTCGTTTCCGGGATCCGTTCGTCGATGAGCGTCTGCAGCGTGTCACCGGACACGCTCAAGTCAACGGTAGTGAGATCGGCATCGAGGCCCTCAAGATCTTCCTCGAATTGATTTTTTGCCTCCGTTTTCGCCTCACGGGCGTCTTCGAGTTCCGACTCCACCTCCGCGAGGTCGTCCGACAACTGGTCTATCTCGTCACGTGCGTCCGTGACGGCTGCTTGCGCCTCTTCACGTGTTGATTCGGCTGCGTCGAGAGACGCCTCAGCAGCGGCACGCTCTTCCGACAGTTCATTTTTCTCTGTCGTCAACCCCTCAACGCGTGTGTCGACAGTCTCTCGCGTCTCGTCAGTAATTGTGTCCGGACAGGACTCGTCTGGGAGGAACTCGGTGGTTACAGCGTCTCGCTTCTCGACGGCGGTCGCAACGTCTTCCTCCGCAGCCTCGACATCATCCGCTACGCTCTCCTTCTCTTCGAGCAGGTGATCGAGGTCCGCTTCGAGCTCTGCGGCTTCCTCGCGTGACGCATCTCGTTCGTCGATAAGTCGATCTCGCTCCGTCTCCGCGTGGTCGAGCGTTCCCTCCCGATCTGTTTGCTCGATCTGTGCCGCTTCGACCGCTTCCTGTGCGGCACTCAACGCTTCTTTAGCGCTCTCTTCCGTCGAAAGATCAGCGGTTATCGGGTCTGTTGTCGATGGGTCATCGAGCTGGTTGAGTGCCTCTTGGTTCTCGTCGATATCATCGTGGAGCGTGTCGATCTCCGTTTCGGTCTCCGCAATTGCCGTCTCGGCGTCCTCGATTTCACGTTGTTTCGCTGCTCGCTCTTCGATGAGTTCCTCGCGCTCCTCTTCGGCCTCTTCAAGCTCGGTCTGTAACTCGTCGTGATTTTCAAGGCGTTGCTCGACGTCCTCTTTCGCGTCTCGGAGCTCCTGCAGGAACTCCTCTATCTCCTCGATTTCTGCCTGTTGATCCGAGATCTCCGCCTCTTTATCGGCAATGGCGGCCTCGTAGCCCTCGACATCATGATCAAACTGCTCGTCAATGGTCTCACGATGGTTCTCAGCGGATTGCTCATTTTCACTCGCAATGCGACCCATCGCACGACGGGCACCCTTTGCCCGGAGTTCATAGCGATCGATCCGATCGAGTCCGAGCAGGTCATCGATGAGCTCCGCCCGAGCGTCGTCGTCAAACAGGCTATCAACCTCCCCCTGCTGTACGTACACCGAACGAGAGAAACTGTCCTCGTCCATGCCGACCACATCGACGACTTCCGAACTGACGTCACGAATCCCTGAGATGGGCTCCGAGAGTGCGGGCGAGTCAAGCTCTGCGCTGTTTTGCCCCTCCGTATCGATTGACCATGTGACGGTGTACGGTGTCTCTGCCACTTCGAACGTCAACTCGATCTCGCCTTCTCTCGTACCTCGCCTGACGATATCGTCGAGATTGAAATCGTTCGACCCGACGTTCCGGATATTCGAGAGGAAGAGTCCGCCGAAAATCCCCATGAGCAGTGTCGTCTTCCCGGCACCGTTCTCTCCATGGACGAGCATCGTTCCCTCGGGGAACGCGATCGATTCGTCCTCGTAGCTTCGGATGTTCTGTAGGTCTAGATCAGTGACTTTCATTCGTCAACCTCCAACGATTCGACGCCCTCCGGCGTCTCTTCCGGTCCGGCATCATCAAATGCTTCGCGCTGGGCATCACGGAGCGACTCAGCGAAGGTGTCCGCGACACGATTCACGTTCGTGTCGAGTTCATCCGCTTTCCGAACCTGCTGATCGACGTCGAGCGCAACCGTCGAAAAGTCCTCATCCGCGAGTTTCTCCTCGATGGCCCCGTCGAGTCCCTGTAGCGACATGGCCTCGATTGACTCGACGTCAAGATCAACGCGCCCACGATTGTCGTCGACGCTCACGACAGCAGCACCGGCTTCGCGTGCCATCTGCGTCACCTCGTTGGCAGTGACCGCGGCCCGCTCACCACTCAACTCGATCTTCGCCACAGCCCCCTCAAGATCATGTCTCTCAAGCACGTCACGGGCGTGGGTCGCCCCGTCATCCTCACCGAAAGCGATTTCAAACACCGCGAACGGTCGCGTCTCCAACTCAATCTGCCGACGGTGAATCCCGCTGTTATCGATATCGAGCAGCTGTACGACGCCCGTCTCTTCCTGATCTTTCCCGCCACGCTCTGTCGCACTCGCGTACCAGACATCAGTCCCGTCCACGACCGAACTCGCCGGCTGGTGGAGGTCGCCCAGCGCGAGCCCATCAAGATCGATCCCGGCTCGGTCAATAACCTCGGAAGCTGGGTAGACACGCCCCATTCCGTGAACAAGCGGCGTGAGGAGTTCGTGCATACACAGGATCGTCCACGCCGCCTCCGCAGGCGGTTCTTCGAGTTCTAAGTCGATATTGTCCCACACGCTCGGCCGCACGGCGTCGATCCCGTACAGCGCAACCTCACCGACCATCGTCGGCTCTTTGCCGAGGCGAGCAGCAGCGCTCGTCCGCCGGAGGAGATCAAGCCACTGCTCGTCGTTTTTTCGTTCGTGGTTCCCCACGATCCCGTAAAACGGAATTCCGTGCTCTTCAAGCGGCTTCAACGCATCAGCGGCCCGCATCACCGTCGGGAGCGACGGAACCGGATCGTCAAATAAGTCCCCCGTATGAATCACGGCATCAACGTCACGCTCGACCGCAACCTCGATCGCCTGCTCGAAGGCTTTTGCAAAGTCCTCACGTCGAATATCCGATCCATACTGTCGCTTCCCCAGATGGGTGTCACTGATGTGGAGGATACGTGTTCTAGGCACTACCAGTAGATGTTAGCGTGGCTATATAAAAGTCGAGTAACCGGAGTGAAAGTGGACGACTGCGGCGACTCTACCGTCGTGATCGCAGTGGAGTGTAGAGTGACTTGTTATACTCTTCACAGCGGGAATTTCTACGCTCTAGATTACTCGTAGACGGCGTTTGTTCGATGAAATTGCCCTTGGAATCCCTCTTGTTGCGATGAATAACCATCTATGGGAGCATATGTAAACCGACACATCATTATGACCTGCGAATAGAGTAGAAGTTCAGGTGAATCTCTCTTATCATCATGCGAACCCGCGCGGGGGAAATGAGTCCTTCCTCTTGCGATTTCAATCTGCGAACACCGATAGTCCGACAACCATCTTAGTCGATGCCGGGGCAGAACTTGAGCTTGATCGGATACTGAATCCCGGCGAAACAATTGATGCTGTCTGTCTCACTCACGCGCACTCGGATCATTACCAGTCTCTCAATCAGTGTGTAGACCCCGACACGTCAGTATACACCTCGCCAGCAACGGCGAAAATCATCGGCGACGTGTTCGATATCGCCACACAACAGACAGGCGTTGAAGCGGATGATTCGATGGTAGCGGCGATCGAACCGGTCGACGAGTGGACGTCGGTCGGATCAGAAGTAGCGTTTCATCCGGTTCCTGCCGGCCACGTCCCAGGGGCAGTGGGGTACCTATTCCGATTTGAGAAGGATCAGGGTGTCGACACCGGGTATATTCTTGCGACGGGTGATTTTACACTCACCCGGGCGGGCGGCTATCCGGGACTCCCACTTGAGTCGATTCAAGACGTAGATGTTCTATTTCTCACCGTGGCGACGAGCAGCAACTTCTCTTCAGAGTTGTCTGAGGGGCTAGGTATTGCGCTACAGCAAGCACATAGCGGAATGCAGACACTCGTCACGACAAGCGGTATTGTGGGTGTTCACGTTGCGTATCTATTGGGCGCGTTGATTGAGCAATTTGAACTTGGAGTCCAAGTACGCGTCGTTGGGCAGGCCGCAAAGCTGTATGAGCGATTGGGATACGAGGCAGACACTGTCCAACCTGTCCCGGAGTTTTCGCATACCGATGAGGCCTTAGGACGCGGGATAATCACGATCGCTGGCCCAGATGTTCCGAGTGAACGTAGTTCTGGCCGACTATATGGCGTGTTACGGGATCAGCCAGACGCGTGTGTCGTACAGCTGATTGGGTCCGGTCAATCTCCGATTCGGAGTGGACAGTGTACCGTTCATGACTTCCGCATCGTGAACCATCCGGAATACGACGCGCTTGAATCGGTACATGAGTCGGCTAACCCACAGCACACCGTTATCACACATACGCATCGCGGGGCTGGTAACCAATTCAATTATCTCGATAGTAACGTTTGGTCACCATCGGATGCTGACGAGTACACGCTGTACGCGAATGGACAGTGGCGCGCACCGCCGTGGGCTCCCAACGGCGGTCGGACCCCAACACAAGCCACGACGCAAAGCGTCCGTGCATTAACTGAAACAGATCTCTTTTCCGATGTTGATTTGCCCAGTCTATCACGTTCCCCAACGGTCGATCTTCCCGCTGAAGGCATTGACATCGAGCACGTGAAACAGGTACTGGCCCAGGAGACGGCGTATACCGGCCCGACCACAACAGAGGCTTCTGATAGCGCTTCCGGCTCCTCGACGGCAACTGCCCGAAAATCAGACTCACCCAGCATGACAACCTCAGATGACGATCAGGACGATACTAAATCCGACTCGCAAGGCTCACCTGCCGAATCCGTAGGGCTTGTTCGCACTACTGGCGCATCATTCAACCAACTTGATGACTGGGTTGTGTCTGCAATACAATCCGGGGAGCTCTCAAAAGGAGATCTCAAAGAAATCGTACGGCGTAGTCAGCAGCCAGCGACATCGGCAGACGAAACCGAGTCACCTGATGATGATAATACCGATAGCGCTGGTGATGCCGATCACAATACATCACAATCAGATTCAGCTCGTTCAACCGCTGAGTCTGATGATTCGGACGCTACTACGCCGGCAGACAGTGATGAGGATGTGAATTCTCCTGATGCTCCATCTGTGTCGTCGGATTCGAAGCCGGAAACAGAAACAACCGAAACTCAATCCACATCGGAGAATTCGGAAACAGAAACAACCGAAACTCAACCCGCACCAGAATCCCCCACTACATCGCCTGAGCAGGAAGACCACCGGGCATTCTCCGTTGTGTTAGAGCCGCTAACAACTGCACTTGCCACTCACCTCATAGCAGAGACTGACGAAGGTCCGATGACCATCGCTGATGTTGCTACCGACGCGACGACAGCATACCTTGGTGACCGACTTCGTGGAGCAGAGACTGAGCCGGAGACTAGTGCCTCCTCACAATCGTCGATAGTGGATCAGGCCTTAGCTGGCGTAGTTGCGGATTCCGATGAGTTCAGTAATCTTGATTCGTTCAAAACCACGGCCTACGGAGAACTCCTTGGAGATCTTGTCGGACTCGACAAAGACGATCAGACACCAAGTGTAACGATCCGCGTTGACCCAGCCCTCGTTGACGCCGTTACCGAACATCCTGCGTCGCCTACTCAATCACGTGATGATGTCGTCGCTACCGCGGTTCGATGGTACGCAGGGACCGACACATAGTCTACATCTAGCTTCTTGATTACGTAAAATCATCAGAATGCGTCGGGATCGGGTCGGTAACCCATTGGTTCGATAATCCTGAGTAGAGAGTTCTAAGCAGAGTCCTCAGAGGAGGAATAGAAATCAGCCACCATCGAGTGGGCGATCAATCATCTGTTGTATACTCACTTCCACGGCGTCATCAAAATGATATCCTACTCTTGTGTCGAAAACCCATAGAGACTGAACCTCCTGGATAATAGTTCGCGGAGAATAAACATCTAGGGAGATAGATTTCGTCAAACAAGACTTGAAATCTCCAGTTGTCACCCACCTTCTTTTTCGACTACGGCTTGTCAAGCTGGTCAGCAAGATAACCCAGAACGTCTGTTTTCAGTTGCCTCTTTCTCTTCTCAAACTTCTCGTCATCGGCTGTCAGCTGTACCTCCATATTAGACACACTAAGCGCACGAGGGCCCTGAGAAAAATAGTTGATTTACCAATAATACACTTCCACCGACGGTAACGTTCCCTCACTCCTCGTTCTCAAGATGACTCGATTCTACACCCGGTTCTCATCAGTAGTTTTTACCTTCATCCTGTCTAGTTTCCTGTAATGAGCGATAGCGAATCCGGACTCTTTGCGTCTACCCCGGAAGCGGTGTTCTACTTAGTGTCTGATGAAGATACGGCAGAGGAACTCACGACTGAAAAAATCGAAATTCTCGATGAGCAACCGGGTGTACAAGCAGCGCTTGAGCTAGAACAGTTGCCCGACTCAAATCTATTCGACCAGATACTGAAACAAGCCAAACTCGGGTCTCGCTGGGGGAAAGACCTCTCGAAGGTGTACCGTGACTATCTCGAAAACCGCATCGAGCAGGTCGATGAAAGCGTTCTTGCTGATGAACTCGAAGCGCAATTCAGTCGCTACGATGCTGACCCATACGAATCAGCTGTTCTCGGCGACCCGATGACGGTTGGGATTGACCTAACGAGCCAAATACAGTCAGAGCTTGATCAGTGGGACCAACAACAATTCACACGTGCTGATCTTGCCGCTGCCGTTGGGATCTCAGATCAATCAGATCTAACTGACCGGAACACTCGCGGTGGGATCGTTTTCTCGAGTGGCACTCCGCTATCTGAGTTGAAGCACAACCGTCAATTCGTGCGCGCAAGTCACAACCTACAACAATTGCTTCTTATTGGGCTCGATGTGGCACTCATCGCCCCGGTTGGTGGGCCCGACGAACAGGAGACTGTCGAAACAACGTTCCGCGGAGTTGGCTCATTCACGGTTGAGTCAGTATCTGGCGCTGAGTTCAACGTTGGCGATGAAATCGCTACAGCCGTTGATGAATGGTATGACAGATTACTCTACTCTGTCGCCGACAACCGGGTCGTTGAAAACGTAGTCCGTCCAGCGAGCGTTACTGCCTACGATCTCCCAAGCGAAGACTGGGCACGCCACTTCAAGAACGCGATTACAATCGGGCTTCAAGGCGTATACTCAGAAAAGTCGTTCAGCGAAACTCGGTTTAACGACATGTGGGAACAGCGGGTTAGTTCCCATGAGAACTACGATCAATACCGTTCACGGCGGAAGACGTTCCCTGAAGTCAAAGTTACTAGGAAAAACGATGGTGGGACTCACAACTTTGCGCTTTACCACGAGGGTCCCTCAGCGACTCCGCATGTCTGCGGCTTGCCTACACAGAGTTCGAATCCAGAAGAAGAGCTCGTGGATCTGATTGAACGATTTCTTGATGCCGATCGTGTCTCTGAACAACGGTGGCAACATCTTCTTGAGGGCTTTGAGGGGATCGCTGAGTCACTTGATGCGCCGTCCAAGGATCTCGTCACGAACGCTCTTCTCCACAGACACCGGCGACGGCAACAACTAACTCCGCTTCTCCCCCCGTCTGAAGAAGATACAGACACGTTCAACGCTAAGAGAGAACACCACAACTACGACGATGAATGGTACGAGGATCACTGGGCAACTATCCTCTCCGATTATAAAATTACAAAACAGGGAGGTGTCAGAGCTATTGAGCGGAAGCAGAACCTCCAAAACTCACTTAATCCTGAGTGTGGCGCAGATACAGCGCTCTACTACAAATTAGAACAGGACATCAACAACGCATGGCAGTATTATCTTGATAGTGCTGAAAGGGAAATTCAGCAAAGTCTCCCTGACGATCAAAACCTCAGCATTGAACGTCGAGAGACCAGCTCTTCAAAAATACTCGATATTACTGTCATTCCCACCAACGGTGAAAAACAAACCGTGACTGTAGAGGTGCTACTCCCCTATAGCGAGGTCTACGTCAACGATACTGAAGTTCCTGCGGCCACAGTTACGAACACCGTTAGTGAAGTTATCGACACGCTCGGAACATCTCATCAAGCGCAGTCTCTCAATCTCTCCCACAAGGAGACAAGCGATGTACTATACGAGATAACAAAGATGTATTTGGACATAGCTGAATTCGAACAGGGAGAGCTCGTGTACTTCGACGACGTAATCGAGTTCTGTCAGTCATTGTCGAACATACAGGATATTTTCAATACACCTGATGAGAGCGTTGAGAAAAATGTTCGAGAATTTCTCGGAACAGAGGATTATATCAGCCGTCTCCGATCGAGTGTTAAATTCCATCGGAAGGGGAGCGATCAACACGGAAGTGTGAAAGTTCAGGGAGACCGATATATTGCGATGGAGTTACAAGAACAGTTACAGTAACGCAGATAATGACTGGTAGTGATGCAGGGGACGCCCTCCAGATCGGACAAGATACAGCTATTGATATCCTCACCCGGATTCAACAAGGTGTCCCACCCAAACCCGAGCATGTGAAACACATCCGCGTCGGTCGGGAGGCAGAAGAACGGCGATTATGCGATAAGCCGACTGAAGGACTCCAAAGCGTCCAGCGAGGCAGCGGACAAATTTTCTTCGTCTTAGGTGACTTCGGGTACGGGAAATCGTTCTTCATCAATCTGATCGCTGATAGAGCAACCGACATGGGCTTCATCCGATCCGAGTTCGACATTCAAGACCTCGAAGCAATCTCTGACAAGGGTGAACTCTACCGGGGAATCGTCCAGAACATTCGGTATCCAGATGAGAACGGGACTGGCGTCACGCCACTCCTCCGGCAATTCTGTGAAGAAGTATCTCGCAGCGAATTCGAACAGGTAGCCACCCAGTACGGATTTTACGGACATTCAATCTACAGTATTCTTCGGAATTTACTCGACGCATGGGCCAACGGGAAACTACACGTTGAGCGTGACGACGTCACACTAGACCGTGTTGACGTACTCAACGCCGCAAGCGGATATCTACAAGGGGAAAACATTGCACTCGAAGAGTTACACGCGATCGGGAAAGTCGGCTTCGACAGCATTACAAAAGAAAACGAGTACAATTATCTCCGCCATCTGCGATCCCTCGCCCTTGAGTTAGGGTACAATGGGTTTACGATCCTTATCGACGAAGCCGCGGAGCAACTTGAATGGAACCCCGAATCAGCGACTACACAACGGCTCATTGACCTATACAATAAATGCTATCAGAAAGGTCAATTCGAGCATATGATGTTCGTTTTTGTCGGAAACCAAGAGAAATGGGACTCACTAATTGACGAAGCAGGCCACCAAGCCTTACAAGACCGATATCGAGCAGCGAAGCTCGTCTTAAGCAACTTCACGGAGGAAGATTACGTAACACTCGTCTCCAAAGTGGCAAACCTACTTGAGATCGCATACGGTGAGTCAGCAACACTCACCGACGATGAAGCCCGTAACATCGTTATGAACGCAGCAGACCACCACGGCGGAATCAGTAATCTGAGCCCTCGGCGACTACTCCTCACCCCGACCGGCCAAGGGGAACAACAAACACTCGTAGACGTTCTTGAATCACGTTTCGAATAACGAATCTGCTTCGGAGAGAGCACCTCTTCTAACGGACGGTCACGACTTGATTATTAGTAGAAATCCACAAGAATAAGCCAGGAATTCGATACTCCTAATTAGCCAAGGATTCAGTCCATTCTATACATGACAACAGCGGTCTCCTCGTGCTCGGAATGCGGAAGCCCATTGGTCTCCGATGCTATATACTGCCCCCACTGTTTGATCGACCGACTTAAAGTCGAAGAATCGTGGTTCCCCATCTCAGGCGAGGGACTCGACAATACGACGGTCAACCATACGCTAGTGCCTGAACACCGAGTTGTGTCTGAGGAACGAGTTACACAGTTGTGCCGTGAATATTCGATCGACCGGACCGATCTGCCACGTATCAAAACAACCGACCCCGCCATTCAGCACCTAGCTTGCGAACCCGGGGACGTCATCGAAATCATCCGCGACAGTCGAACCACAGACACAGCCCGAAGTTACCGTTTAATCATCTCCGGGTCAGGCGGAACCAGTAGCACCTCCGCACAAGCGGAGTGGCGAAACCCTGCCGGGCCTGCCGAGACAACGTACTCACGCACAGGGGAACTTAATGATGTACAAGCACTCCACATTATCGAAAACCTCCGGGCACACATCCCACCTTCACAACCCGGAACCTGTCGACAAATCGCTATCGGCCGAGAATCAGCGATCGACACAGCGATCACCCGCGTAGAATCCGCACAACCATACACGTTCATCGAAGGTGAACTCGGATTCGGCAAATCCTTCTTCCTCCATTGGATGCGCGATGAAGTTCTGCCATGGGCTGCTGTGAGTCTCGTAGACCTTGATGACGAAACAAACTTCTTGAACCAAGGAGCGCTCATAGAAACCTTCCGGACGAACCTCGAAACTCCCCGCTCTCTTGACCACGTAGACTACGCCAATGGACTTGACGAACTATGGGACACGACCCTTCGAAAAGTCGCAGATCTGTGTGCGTCACACTATGAACGAGAAGGCTTCGAAATCCGGGAATCCCGCATGAAGAAATCGCTCGAATTAGCTGCAAAAGACATTCTGTCAGACACAGCGATTCCCCAACCCGTCATTGATCAAATCGGAAAAACCGCAAGTGAATACTTCAACAGTACGTCCCAAAGCCTCACTCAGAGTCTTCTCGAAGAAATAGAGAATAATGAACCCATGGACGTGCTCGGGTTGATTAGTTCACTCGCACAAATCAATGGGTACAGAGTATTGCTCGGTGTTGACGAACTGGAAAAATCCGTTCGCACCGAAGAACACTTCAAAGCACTTGACAACTTCGCTGACGCCCTCCCGAAAAACGTCTCTCTCTTTGTGACCGGGACGCCAGAACTCGTTGAAGGCGGCAAGCAAGGGAACGCACTCCGGGAAACCTATCATCCACTATACGAGCGAACAACCACTAACAGAATTCGACTTGACAGCCCCACTAGGGAAGCTCTCATCGAATTCTCCACTCGGATCGTCGATCTAGAGACCCAAGCCATCGAAGCACCAGTTAATCGTGAGTACGCCTCCACAATCGACGATCTCGGAGGATTCGAACAAGCAGCAGACTCGTTCCTTGAGCAGTACCCGCCCGCATTCCGAGCATACCTTGACTATCTCGAACAATACTAATAGTTCTCTCTACTTTGTTGGTTCCAATGGACGACATCATCAAACTCAGGAAAGAAATTAGAGGCTCTGTTGAAGTCCCCTTCTTCAGATACAATATCGAGTGAAACAGCCGGTCGGTGAGGGCTGCGCACTGAACGTAAATTATTGAGAGACGGCTTTATTGAAATCCTTGGTCGTAGATAGTTCGTCGAGGCCGTACTACATACAGAGCGCAAATCTATCACAGAGATCCGATCACAGATCACCCGAGTCAGCAACAGAAGGCGATTAAAGACGCTTTGAAGCGAGATTGGTGATAGCCGTCGCCGCTACCAGCGTCACAAGGACGGCAGCGCGTGTGCGTTCTGTCCCAAACACAGTTTCAGCGGAACGCCCGATCAGAACGAACGCACCAGCCCATATTGCTGCGTATTTCAACACGGCAAGCCATCCTCGAACCTCAGTCCAAACGAATTCTTTCATGCCTGCGAGGATCTCCCCGAGGGACTACATACTAACTCCGAACAATATCTGCTGATATGAATGTTCCCCATAATGACATGTGCCATGCTCGGTCGTGGGAATGAATGCCACCGCCATTGGATTCACACTCAGTATCTCGCACGGCGATCCTATCAGATTTCAAGAATTACAACAGAGCCTTCGAGGGTTAATTTGACTTGGGCGAGGTCGGCTCTGTAGCTGTACCAAATACTGGTGTGGTGTGCCGGTTTACCAGTCTTAGACAAACAGATCTGGTGACCGGTAAGGGCTCAGACACCCAGACACGAATGCTTTTGCGTGGGGTTTGAGAACTCACACGTCATGACAAATCACATGGAGCCCACCGAGGAGTATGACGGGCGAATCAGAGTGAAACTCCTTGATGACCATGCTGATACACGAGTGATCCCGTGTTCATCCTACACGAAGGCGATAACGCTCGTCAAGAAACATCAACACGAGGTCACCACCGCGAAAATCATCGACCGAGAGCAAGAAGTGGTCTTCAGCTCAGCTGACATGGACATCGACGTCTGGGAGTCGATTTGGAAAAACGAAAAACGTCGCCTATCAGTCAACGTCGAGGACCGCGACTGCCCGTACGATAACATC
Source organism: Halorubrum alkaliphilum (assembly GCF_017873815.1). Lineage (GTDB taxonomy): Archaea > Halobacteriota > Halobacteria > Halobacteriales > Haloferacaceae > Halorubrum > Halorubrum alkaliphilum. Next base: position 24,940 of record NZ_JAGGKQ010000018.1, read on the forward strand.
TCCTGCTTTTTCGATGACCTCTGTGTCCAATGTAAGATGGACAAATTACAGGACGAGTTCTAACTCATTCAGCAGGGGCGAAGATGTTACGAGAACTCCGGTCGCTCAGCATACGCAATCGGATCGCGTGACCCAGCATTCCGAAACGCCTCAAGCCGGAACGCACACGCATCACACGTCCCACACGCTGGCTCTTCGTCACGGTAACACGACCACGTCATCTCGTACGGCACGCCAAGCTCCAACCCCCGCTCCGCAATCTCCGTTTTCGACCACTCGACGAACGGCGCTTTCAGCTCGATCTCCGTCTCCGGTTTCGTGCCGACGTCGATCACGTTCTGAAAGGCGTCAAAAAAGGCGGGGCGACAGTCGGGATACCCAGAGAAATCTTCCGAGTGCGCCCCAATAAACAGCGCCTCTGAATCAGTCGCCTCCGCGTACGACGTCGCCATCGACAACAGATTGGCGTTGCGGAAGGGGACGTACGACGTCGGAATCTCATCACTCTCAAGATCCGCGTCGGCCACGTCCATCTCCTCATCCGTCAGGCTCGACGCGCCGATTTGAGAGAGATGGCCCGTTTCGATGTGGAGGAAGTCAGCCGCATCGACCTCCTCAGCAAGCGCCTGTGCGCACTCGAACTCTTTGTCTTCGGTGCGTTGCCCGTACGACGTATGGAGAAAGTACGGCTCGTACCCTTGCTCCATTGCTTCGTACACCGCTGTCGCACTATCCATCCCGCCGGACACCAGAATCACCGCGCTTTTGTTGCTCATGTCTGCTTGGTTGCGTCGAATCGATTATCGCTCTGTTCACCACACCGCGCTCGCGGCACCGCGCTCTGCCGACCGGCCTCTGAAAGTGACGTACTCATGTTCCCGGGGCGTCGTTCCATAGGTCCACGTGCAGTCGCGGCGTGTACCGGTAGCCGTACTCCATCGCTAACTCGGCGACCTCGCTTCGCGTCCCATCGAGTTGCTCGCGCGTCATGCCCTCCGGCATCAACAACACGTCATCATCGGCGACGGTCGTCGCCGTCGCTTCTCGTACCCGATCAACCAGGTCCGTGATCTCTGGGAGGTCCGATTCGTCGGTCACGACGAACTTGAGCTGCGTCTCGTACGCATCGACCATCTGGGAGAGCGCATCCATGTCGATCCGATTCTGTTCGTGTTTCTCTTCCCACTCGCCCTCCCCCTTCGGGTCACGCTCCGGTGTCGGCGTGCTGCTCGCCAGTTTTGGGCTGATACTCGCCAGATCGATCGGCGCATCCCGGTAGATCGTCCCGTTCGTCTCGATCGTCGCGTGATACCCCTCTTCGTCGAGCCGTTCGAGGAGTTCGACGGACTCCTCGTGGATGAGTGGCTCGCCGCCCGTGAGTACGACGTGGTTCGCCTGCTCGTGGGAGCGGACTTCCTCCAAAATCGAGTCGACGTCGCGCCACGCGCCGGTCGGCTCCCACGACGTATGGTACGAATCACAGAACCAACACCGCAGGTTACACCCAGAGGTCCGCACAAAGACAGAGGGGACGCCAGCAAGCGTTCCTTCCCCCTGTAACGAGTAGAACACCTCGTTGATCGGGAGGCCCTCACCAGCCGCGTCAGCGTCCGTTGTGGGCTCCTCGACGTCGCTTGCGACCGGCATTAGTAGGTCGCACAGAGCTCGCCGGTTTCGCTCACCGACACGGAGACGTCCGAGACGGTGTCTGGGAACGCCTCAAGCATCCGTTGTTCGAGGAGGACGCTCATCACCTCTGCCGTTGGTGGGTGATCGAGGACGACGAGGGCGTCGCCGTCGCCGGCCTGCTCGAACGCGTCAACGAGCGGGTCGCCTTCCTCAACGAGGAACCGGTGGTCCCAGGCGTCGATGACGTCCGTGACGTCGCCTTTGTCGACGACCCACCCTTCCTCGGTGAGTTCGCCGCTTACCTCGACGGTGATCTCGTAGTTGTGGCCGTGTGGCCGCGAGCATTTCCCGTCGTGGTGGAGGATGCGGTGGCCCGAGCTGATTCGGATGGGGTTGTCGGCTCCGATGTGGAGTGTTCGTTGGCCTGCTTCCTGAAGCACATCTGCTTCGGATTCGTCTCTCGATATACTTCGGGCCATACTCGAAGAATATTCGGGGAATATATAAAGATTGAGTTTCGTTACTTCATCGATGGAACAGCAGCACCACTCACGATCGTCTCTCCGCCGACTCTCTCGTTGGCCATCGGTACCCACCTCAGCCGAGCCGCAACACAGCACCGTACGCGGTGGTCCGGTCACAGACGGTGGTGACAGCTGATGGAGACTGAAGATACTCGTGCGATCTTTACAGCCGTATTCGCCGGCTCAATCGTCCTCGCAAACGTCCTCGCAGCGAAACTGACGTGGATCGAGCTGCCGGGGCTTGGCGGTGTCGCCGTCCCTGCTGGGTTCGTTGCGTTCGGCGTCGCGTACCTCGCCTCGGACTTGCTCGTCGAGTACCACGTGAAAGAGTACGCTGCGACTGTGGTCAACGGAACCGTCGTCACGCTCGTCATCGCGTATGCGCTCGTCTTCCTCGCCATTTGGATGCCGTCTGCACCGTTCTACGGTGGGCAAGAAGCGTTCGTGTCGACGCTTGGCGGCTCCGCATCGATCATCCTTGCCTCCGTCGTCGCGCTTGCCGCCGCCCAACATCTCGACGTCCGACTCTTCGCCAATCTGAAGAGTCGCACCGGAGGTCAGCATCGCTGGATCCGGAACTGCGGCTCCACGGCAATTAGTCAGGGCGTGGACACGGTCGTGTTCATCACACTCGGGTTCGCCATCTTTCCGGCACTCGGCCTTGGCGGGGACCCGACGTGGGGTTGGGCGCTCGTGTCGATCGTTGCTGGGCAGTACATCGTGAAGTTGTTTGTCGCGCTGATTGATACGCTCCCGTTCTACGCCGTTACGGAGTTCGTGGAGCGGCCGGCTTGATTACTTCATTTCGATTAGCATTAATTATCGATTAAAGGTCGTTTGATACTTTTCGAAGTGAGACAGCATTCTCAGGAGCGTTCCAAGGGCGCTGTGTGCGGCATCATACTTGAGGAGGGTCAGCATCAGCAGGAGCAAGTACCAACTGGCACCTGCGCTCTAAACCAACATCCTGCTTGTGCCCTTTGAGAATGTCTCTACTCACCAAGGTCGTATCCGAATACCCACTCATCAATCAGCCACCTACTGTCGAAGAATATTCTACCCAGAATCGCTGCGCCGTCGTCTTCATCGGCCAGGAGTCGGGCTCCGGTAGGAGCGTCGAACAGTGGTTCGACTACTCTACCGGCAGCCACGAAGTACACCCACGAACCGATATACGGCAGAGCGGTGAACAGGCAAAAACAAAGCATTTGCGTCCCCACCTGATAGAATACCCGAATAGATGCCGGAATTTGAAATAGAGTTGGATAACGAGGAGGAATTCGGTCGGCTAGGAACATTAGATGTCCCTCATGGCCCAGTCAACACACCAGCGCTATTTCCGGTAGTGAATATTATTGGGGGAACAACCCCGAAATCGGGAGCTGCGTGGCGACATTTCCGAGACAATCTTCTCGATAAGGATCACGTCCAGGGAGTGATGTTCCAGGCGATGAGCTTCCTAGACTACGGAGTTACTGCGAATACGCTCGGACGATGGCGAGATGAGACGTTTAGGGAGAAACTGGGTGATGACTTTGTAGATATCAAGTGCCCGATATTCATCGACTCTGGTGGATTCAGTTTGATGAACTCGGATACGTTTGGAGATCCGCCTTCTGAGGGGGGAAAAGAAAATGAATGGGGGTTATATACGAATCCGGACAGCATTCTCAAGCTCCAGGCTGATTTTGGAGGCGACATTGTTGCGACACTCGATTATCCAATTCCACCCGAGCTCCGCGAAGCTGAGAAGACCGAACGAATGCAGCGCAGTATCGAAAGTGCCGTGCGATGTCTACAACTCATCGAAAATCCGGAGCAGATTGAAACACGTAATGAGGGCGATCAAGCGAGCATCGAAAGGTTACGTAATAGGAAGACTGAGGGTACCGATCCGGGAGTCTTCGTCGCAATTCATGGACATGACTACGAGACGATCAGCTGGTATGTCCAAAATTTCCTAGACAGGATACAGGAAGAAGGTATCACACACCGGTTCAATGGTTTTGCGATCGGATCACTCGTTCCACTTCGAAGCCGAACGAATCTTCTAGTTGATATCGTTCAGGGTGCAAAAGACGCGATCCCAGCCCACTTGGAAGATGAGATCGCGTTACACATATTTGGTGTCGGGGGCAAACAAGTGTCCCTCCTCACGCTACTAGGGGCAGATTCGTTCGACTGCTCTACACATATGCAGACTGCTAGGTATAAGAAGTATGTCGTGCCAGGTACTTGGGAGCATATCAGTCTGGACAATATGGAGGAGTTCTTAGATGACGGCGAATTCCCATGCGAATTAGAGCACTGTACGCTCCGTAATCACCCAGAATGGGATCCGAAATCTGTGCGTGAGCGGCTAAATATGGAACCAACCTATGGAGCGGGTCCAACAAAAACGGAACCATATGGGCTGCTTGCGCGGCATAACTTCGAAGTATATAACGACGAGATGCGACGAGTTCGTGAGAAAATTCGGGACGGAGAGCTCCTAGAATACATAATCCAATTTGCCCGAGATCACGAGCAAATCAAGCAGGGGCTCAAATATGCTCAAATACGTGATAGGAAACTACAACAGCAACTTCGGGAACGGGGTGCATACGATCTGATTGTTGGTCCCGATATTGAAACTGACCAGGCAAAGCTCACAGAATTTGGCGGAGGTGTTGATGATCAGACACACCAACAGCGCGTCTCGCTTCAGCACACACCGAACAGTTTCAATATTCTCAATCATCGGTACACGCCACCAGCAGGAAAGAACATCCTTCTGCTTATTCCGTGTAGTAAGCGAAAGCCATACGCAGAATCTAGAACGCATCGAGTCGTCATCAAACGATTACAGGAACGCCGCGACAATATACATAAAGTGACAATTTCGGGGATGTACGGGCCAGTCCCGGAAGAGCATGAAACAGATAAGGAAGTGATGGAATACGAGTACGTACTATCTGAACAAGATACGGAACAAATAGAACTTGTCCGTGATCGTCTAATCTCATATTTACAAGAACACGGTGAGTCATATGATCTGGTAATTGGCTATGCTGCCAGCAGCACCTACCGTGGTGTTATCCAAGATGCGCTGAATGCCTACGGACAGGGTGAGCTCTTCCCTAAGGAACCAGAGGCGTTACGACTAACGGAACATTTCCGCAAAGAAAATATCAAAGAACTAATGGAGTATCTTGACATTTCAACCGAAGATATGAGCCTCTAATCCGCCTTATGAGAGATCTTGTCTAGAGTAAGAACACCAGTAACGTTAAGGCCGAGGTGAACAAAGCCGTCCCTATGCAAACTCTCTTAGTACAGTCCTGCTCTAAATCCAAGAGAGAACCAAGTGAGCCGGTTCCTGCGCTAGAATTGTACTCCGGATACTACTACAAAATTATAAAGAAAGCGAAACGAGAAGATGATTTTGACCCGAATATTGATATTTGTATTCTTTCAGCAAAACATGGCCTAATTGATTCTGACACGAATCTCTCTTTCTACGACAAAAAAATGGACTCGGGGCGTGCTCTAGAGATTCGGGACGAAGTGAAAGAGGCTCTTAAGAGTCGACTTCATGCTCATACGTACGACGAAGTTCTAATCAATATGGGCCAGCCCTACAGAGAAGCGATCCGCGGAATCGAAGAGGAAATCGACACTCCAGTCCATGTAATAGAGGGAAAGCTCGGAGAACGAGGTCGAAAATTGAAACAAAGAATTCGACAAAGTGCTCCTAGTTCTGTGGGGGCCGATTGATGGCTGTGGATAACCGACTTCAGCAAGCCGCTGGGTTCAATATTGAGGGAACAACAGGTGACGCCCGTGCCGGGGAACTCACTATTAATGGGGTTTCGATGGAGACACCCAGTCTCTTTCCGGTGATCAATTTCTACGGGGGTGGACGAAGTGGTAGTGTCTTTGGTGGGAGCACTCACCGTACTGTTAAAGAACTCATCAACGGTGATGACAGGGTCGCTGGCGTTGATTGTAGCCATATATTCGAAGGAGCCATGATGTCGGTTGGGTCTCTTACTGATTATGGCATCAATCGAGATCTCCTACAGACCTACCTTTCTTCACCAATAAAACGGCGCGCTGAGTTTCACGGATTTGAGGGAATCATATTCGCGGACTCTGGTGGATACAAAAATCTGACACAAGGGGCCTTAGACGGGAGTGACTTTGAGCTCGAAATGAACCAAGCGCGCGTGTTCGAGATGCAACAGCAACTCGGCGGGGAAATCATCGTTAACCTTGATATTCCTATCGAACCAGACGATTCATTCGAAGAGCGCTGTCGGAAAGCTCGTCTGACTGCCGAAAATGTAGACGAGTTTCTTGAGCTGTCCAAGGACTACCCCGCAGCTCGCTATCTCACTGTCCATGGGTATAATTACTCGATGATAGACACCTTTATGCAGGAGCTACAGAGCATACTGGGAGATATCGATATTTCTGCCACTTTCGACGGGATTGCGCTTGGCAGTCTCGTTCCTAAAAAAGATGATCGGGAATTGCTTATCAACGCCGTTCAAGGCTGCCGCGATGTCATGGCTGAACGGGGTTTTGACGACCTCCCGCTTCACGTTCTCGGGATCTCGAATACAGCGATTCCGCTGCTTGCAGCCGTTGGTGCGGATACCTTCGACTCCTCTTCATACATGCAAGCTGCGATCAACGGGAAGTACTACAAGTCCCTTCTGAGCACGGTTAGAGTCGAAGACGCGGACTTCAAGGATTGCTCCTGTCCCGTATGCTCTTCACCAGAACTCCGATCCCGGATGAACGGCAATACACAGTATCGCAAAGACCAGATGGGTCCAGCGGCTGTCCACAACTTATACGTACAAATGACTGAGCTCAAGAACATCCGTGAGAGGATACAAATGGATGGTACAGACGGTCTGGTTGACTATATCGAAAATACAATTGGTCGCAACGATAGTACGCGAAAGCACGCTCATCGCGTCGTCAACGAATCACTTGGAGGGTACTTCTAATGAAACGAACACCAACAGTCAATGAAGTCAACGAGTTCCTCGAAATTGCCAGTGATTTTGAGGATCCGCTTGAATTACTCCGTGAATCACTCTCGAACGCGTTTGATGCAGGGGCTGAATCTGTTGATATCAGAATCAAGTCCCAACCGGACGGCTCTGACATCATTATTGAGGACGACGGACACGGGATGAACGAAGAGGATCTCAAATCCTTTTTCGATCTCGGTAACTCAAGCAAGACTGACTCAATCGGATACAAGGGACACGGGACAAAGATATTCTACAAAAGCGATCATATCAAAGTGAATACGAGTAGAGATGGTATCACTCTCTCTGCCGAGATGAAAAATCCGTGGGAAAAGCTCAATAACCGAGTTCTTCCCGAATATGACGTTACAAAGACGGATGCTCCATCATCCCGATCTGGCACGCTAATACGGATTAGTGGATTCAAATCAGGGGAAGGGTTTAGTCCGGAATCACTCACCTATCCGAAGGTCCATAATTATCTGAAGTGGAAGACAATCGTGGGCTCCACGGCGCACTTCTTTGAAGATGATTTTCACGAGATGGATATCACAGTTGAACTGGACGACGAGATTGACGATTCGCGTGAGCAGCTCACTACCACAAATAAATTCGAATTCCCGTCGGAACAGCTCCTACCAGGTGACGGGGAATTCCCCGCTGAACGCATGTGTAAGTTGTACGGCCCAAATGAAATAACGCTGAACCACGCAGAGGGAACCTCTACTGTCGAAATAATGGGGATGGCAGGTGGAAAAGCAGCACGCAACGAACTCCCTACATTCGGTCGACATTCGACGCAGTTTGGTGTCTGGCTAGCAAAAGATCACATTAAGGTTGAGCGGTTGAACGAAGCCATCTCACATGATAATGAGTTCATCCACTTTCTTTTCGTGGCAAATTGCCAGGACATAGAGCTCTCGGCCAACCGTGGCAAGATCCGGAATAAATCGAGTAGTGTCTATCAGGCTCTCGAAGAGGAGCTCAGTCATTTTCTCTCGAAAGTCACCCACGACCCGTGGTTCGAAGGTTATCTAGAAGCTCGACGCCAAGGAGAATTAGCCCGAAAAGCTTCCTCAGAATCAACTAAAGCTCACGACCGTGTTGACCGCATCAAATCGAGAGGTCGATTCATGCCAAGTAATGATGCGGAGATTCTCTTTGGGCTACAGCGGCCCTCCGCCCAGAGTAACGCCCCTGAAATCTTTGTTGAGGATTACCATCCCACAGACGATATTACAGCCATCGTCCGAACCGATGGAACGCTTCAGGCAGCCGCTGTCAGTTCAACCTTAGTCGATTATTTCGATGATGAAGGCCCGTTGGAACCAGCAGAGCTACTTATTTGCTGGGAGTGGGGAGACACGGACGAATTGCGAGAGATCCAGCGTACTGGCTACCTTGGCAGCGACGTTGATATTGATTTTGAGCGATCAAAAGTCAGCTACGAGACAAAGGATGGTATTAGTGGCTCTTGTGATGTGATCATTGTTAGTAAGTATATTGACACACCTATGGTTGAAGAAGCTGGAACAGTGTCCTCTACATCAACAGACTGATTGACAAATTAATCTACTGTAGTCTGAATATCAAAGTTCACATCGAAGTAATCAGCCTACTCCCGTGGAATCCAAGGCTTTAGCGAGGGGTCGAAATCAGCCAATTTTCCGCTATGTCCGCTCGTTTCAGGAGCCAGCACCCCGATGTGTTTGAGCTGTTGGACAAAGTTTTGGAATATGTTTGACCGAACCGCTGCTTTCCAGATTTGCTCGTCTTTGAAGATTTGGTCCGCATCACCGGACTCAATAAGAGCACGTGCTTGCTCTCGGCCAGATTCAGACCGACCTGGTGAAGGATTAGCAGTGCAAAAGACGTTCAAGAATACGTTCGGGTATTGATTGACGAGGATTTCCACCAGCTCCGGGAATGGGAGTTCACCGGAAACCTCGGAAAGGGCTTGAAATAAGAGCCTGATCTCCGGGTGCTCAGTATACTGAGACCGAAGAAGTGTCGCTATTTGCGGGTGCTCATCAGCAACAACAGTCCCCCTGGGGGGTTTCAGTTGTTCCAACTCATCGAGTTCGCTTACACCATATCCGTTGAGCATCGTGCCGGCAAGTCTTCCACGGTCGGTGAGCTTAGATTTATTCTCATCAGATATTAGGCCTAAAACGACGGCACCATCATAGATATGCTCGGGTGCATGGAAGTCGTATTCATCTACAATAATATCGTGGAGAGCTGCCTTCGAAACTGATTCACGCTCTTGGAGGATGAGCGTCGGGGCAAGGAAATTAATGGGTTGTGTGAGCGCCATTCCAGCAATCTCTCCGGCTGACCCACGGCGTTGTAGGCGATACTTGAGTTGCCCAGCAACGTCTTGAACGTGTACATTAGCCTCCGTCACTGCGGGATTGGACCACTCACTGTTTGTATTATCTACTTCGATCATGCCAAGTCCTTTTGAAAGGGCAACGCTCGACACTTGCCGAATAGCTTTAGAATCAGCAGCTAGGTAAGATATGTGAGCCCCTTGTTGATAGGTCAATGCCTGTCCAATCCCCTTCAACATATCACCAGTACCCTTCACCTCTATCGCAAAAATACGATTAGTGTTGGTAAATCCAATCACGTCCGGAAAACGCCCCCCAATACTGATTCTGTGTTCACCACACCGCTCAATCACCGATCGATATCGGGTGGAATGGGACCCAGGAACGTGAACAAATGCATCATATCCTCTGTCCTCAAGATCGTCTACGACTTTCTCGAAGACTTCCGGTTCCTCCATTCTATATCACACATTTGATACAAGGGTAATAATTGTTTTGTAAATCAGAAGCACGTACTTGCCGAATCTAAACTCGTTCCGTCGATGAGATTGATGACCCGAAAAGGCGGAAGTCTCTACAGGACTGTTAGGTACCTCAAACTCCCCGAGCCATCCATTGTTGCTTTTATATTATACAGTGAAACTCGGCAGCTGCTGTTTCCCGCTTTACCAGAAGGTGAAGACGCTATTCGTCTATCGCTCTTCTGTAGGAGGTTGTTGATACAGTTGTTACTATCTGAGCGGGAACACTAATCGATTTTCTAAGCACCTCTACTGTTGACTCACAATTCAATACACGCAGCAGCAAATCGCAAGACGGCAATCCATCAACAATGTGCTACACAAGAGCATCGTCTATAGTGTAGCTTCAACCGTAAATTGCTAGATATCTGCTACGCCCAGTCTATCGGTTATTTCTAGCACTTTAGGATTGGATCCGCACTAGGTGGTACTTAGTAGTGCGCTAGATTCTAGCCACATCCCATATTTTTATCCTTCGGGTTAAATGAAAGAGTATGCCAGCCGATCACTTCGCCTCTCTTGTGTCAGAATTAGAATCTCGAAGAGGACCTAGCTATCTACTACTCTACCCCGAAGAGATGGACCGTGGTGACACTATACGGAAGATCAGAGAATCATTCACACAAGCCTCAGTGATAGAGACAGAACAACGGTCTATCATGGATATCCAACCTGTTGGCTCCGGCCCGCACATCGTTCCTTTGCTCGACTTGTCTGAGGCGACTACACCAGATGAATCGGAGGATCAGGCACTGAAGAGTCTCTGTGAGACATCACAGATAATATTCATCGCCCCTGACTGGTTCGAGATATGTCTGAATTACCCATCTCGTCCACGATGGACCTCGAGAGTTGACGTTATTCGACCTCTGGACTCGTCTTCGATAGAGGAGGTTATCACTCGGTTCCCCTCTTCAGCACCTCTTCTCGATAGGAGTCAGCGTCGGATAATGTATCGATACTTGGAGAATCGTCGATTCCGGAGGGCTGTCGAAGCGATGTCCCCTGAAACAAGTGAGCGTATCAACTCGGAGATTGAGCGGTACAGTCTCAACAGTCTCTCGAGTGAGGTCCAGCACTTACTTCCCAAACCGAATGACTCGCTGTTCCGTTCGCTTGCCGCCACCAAATTGCAAGAACTGGGTCATCTACAGTTGGCGGAATTCTATAGAATTTACGGGGAAAGTAGAACGTTGAGCAGTGTCCCAGAGGACTCACCATTCATCAATGCTATCTCGGATTCTCTTGTTGATGAGCTACCTCCGCCTCCATTCGAATCGACCGGAATACGAGTTCTGTTCAGCCTGCTCTTCCGACAGCACGAAACAGAGGAAGTTCTTACTGAAGAAGTTCACGAGTGGCAATCCGAAAATCCATCAGATTGGAGGAAACCTGCCGATTCCGGACTGCAGGAATATATCGTGGACAGGGTTGATTTGCTGAACAACATCTGTTCTAGTGCCAATCTGAGGGACTTTTACCGTCTTCTTCCCATCTTACTCTTCATTCGTATAATCCGTCACTCCCCCGCGACTACCGACCTCTTGGAGGGAATCGATCGATACCGGGAGATAAAGAATATCGAAATGACAAAGCTGGCTACAAAATCACTCGCTGATGGTTATCGGGGTAACGAATACGACGATCTCCACAATGTCGAGCGCATCGCCCGATTTTTAGAGGGTCATCGTCCGAAAGTAGTGCTCGTGGTTGACTCGCTGAATTTGATGCAGCAATCCACTCGAGATCTCGTCCAACGTTACCAGAAAGATACACCTGGATATGCTCTCGCACCGCCCGTCTCCAAAACTGATACATTTGTCGACGAACTTCGTCAGCGAGTCGATTTCGACACACTCGGTGGATATACCGATGGTGAAGATTTAGCCAATAATTCGATTCGAGAATTTGTCAATCTAGACGAAAAAAGAGAGGAGTTGACGGAACGTCTGAACACTGGTGAGTCATTCATCATATACGATCCGAGACTCGACGTACAGGCCCGATATGAGCAGAGCCGTGATGTGGAAGTCAATCAATATGTCAGCACGATCGAGAACTTTATCAAGAGCTATCGAGGTGTTGCAGATATCATGGTAACATCTGATCACGGAATGGTTCAGGTTCAACCCGAGCTCTCAGTAAGCGGAATAGGAGGTGGAACACATGAAAGAGGTCTCCTCACGAAGGAACAGAATCTAAGTGGTGATGATATGATAGAAGTTGAACTCGGTACAGATTACAGGGAAGGTTTATTAACACCAGCGAATCCACATAGCCGTATTGGTTCACATAACGAGCCGCTCTGGACACATGGGGGAATCTCGGTCGAGGAATCGATTGTGCCCTGCATAACCGTAGAGGACTAGATTATGGTTAATTATCCACCTCCAAAAGGAAAGTACGAGGCGCTTCTTAATGTTGTAAAGGTTCTGGCTGAAGACGGTCCGTTGTCCCCAAAAGAGCTTGTTGAGAAGGATGAGATACGAGCATTCGGGTATTCAGAAGCTGACGGGACAACACTAAGCCCGGGAAATAGCTCTCAAGCATACGACGAACTTGAGGATGTCCTAGGTGTCGTCACCAGCAATACAAATCGGAACCTTCGACTTACTAGGAGCTCCGAAGAAACCGACCCGTTCCTTCCAGATGCAAGTGGAGAAGGACTGGCCACCCTGCTGAATTCCGATGGCAATCAAGAGTTACGACGTGCGGAGGTGACGGCATTCTTACTCAGGAAACTGAATACCTATGATATGAGTATCCAGGGGGGAACAATCGACAAGGCATTCCACGAATTCACGAGAGTTCTCTGGAGAGAACGCGATTCTACGACCGGTGTTTACAAATCTGACTGGTCGCCAAAAAACCTCATCGGGAGTGATAAGCTTCCAGGTGGCGGTAAGTGGAATAATAACAAGGTCAAGTTTATCCGGGATCGGGCAGTCAATCTTGGGGTAGCAGAGCGTGAATACACGAATGCGGGCAGAGATAATCTCCTACCGGTCTTCAGTACAGACGTTTTCCAAATTGGCTTCTATCTCACTTATCAGTACTTCAAGCAGCAGGAGAACGAAACGAGCCCTGAATTTGAAGAATTTTATCAGAAATTCAAAACTGCGTGGTACCCCCTTCCAAGAGAATTCTACAATCGACATATCATGACTCAAGGACTATTAGCCCGTGAAACGATTATCTCCAGAAACTCACATCCGATTCTCTATTCGAAATTGGAAGAGGAAAACGAAGCTCAAGAACAATTCAAAGTTAGACACTTTGAGGCGGAGACGGCATGGAGTGAGGACATCACAGCGAGCGAATTCGAGATTGAGGCAGTATAATAATGGTAAATGAAAGTCTTCAACCAGTCTTTGGTATCGATCCGAAGCGATTCAATCAAACATTCGCCGAATACTGGCAGGACAAGGATAGCAGCGAGAACCGTGTTCATGTCGAAACAATCGTCGAACGGGAGGTGATAGATGCAGTCGATGAATGGAGTAACCGAATTTATCAAGAAGCCCAGAGTGAGGACCAGAGCACTGGTCTCTTTCTGATAATCGAGGGTGCACAGGCAACAGGGAAAACGGCGATGACGAGATACATTCGAGATCAACTGGACCCCCTCGAAAACACGTCTCGTCAAAATCTACCAATTGTCCTCCCAATCTGGCAGAAGGCCGATAGCAACCCAAGTTCATACAAATACCTCCAACAACTCCAAGATGAGGGCGAAGAATATCTTAAGGAGCTTGAGAACGTCCCAGATTTAAATAAGAAGCTCCAGCTTCTAGAGCAAATAAGTACCCAACTTTCAGAAGAAGAACTGTCCGCATTAACAGATGGGACGGACATTTCGGGAACCCAGTTCCAGAAGCTAGCAGAGCGGGCTGGATTCTTTGAAGGGGAAATGAATCCGTCGGATGTAGTCTCCGAACTTACTTCCAAGGGATACACGTTCGTGTTTATCTTTGATGAAATGGTCCCCTCTCATGCAAAGGAAGAGGCTCAAAACGTGCTAAAGTGGTTTGAGAAGCATCTCAATCCGCATGTGGGCTTCGTCCTGTTCTGCCACCCGGACATCTCGTCTATTACTCGTGATGATATGTTCGATCAGATGCGACGCCGGAATGGTGATATCACCCTTAATATTGCTGGTACAGAGCACCGGCTAGACGAGAACCACATCATAAACATCCGCGGACGGCAGGATGAGCTGATCGACCTTCGGCAGCTTCTGAACGAGTATTTCGATGATGTCTACCTTGATGAGCCAGAAGAAAAGTATGGGCCATTTACTGAAGCGAATCTTGAATGGATGAACTCTTTACTCGGGGCTCATGGACTAATTGGGAATCTTATTGATGGCGTTGGCTCTGCAATGAAGCGGTACGCGAAAGACGCCGATGAATCGAACGAGTATGGGGATATAGGTGCGTATCTCTATGACGAATGCGACCGCGCGATGAAGAGTGCCCGACTCAAAACGGCATTCCGATCTGTCAGCAGCCTCGATCCGGATGACCGTACAGAGGATGTGGCCATCGCAAAAGAGCTCATAGTCGGCTCCAGGAGCGTAGATGACCTCTCTAATAAGCAGAAGGAAACGCTTGAGGACGCGCTAGTACTGTACGATGACGATGGTGACCTCAAGATCCACCCTAAATTACTGGATCCCAATTTCGGCACCTCAGATTCAAATATTGAATCCGACTCTCGAGAGCGACTCATCGATGAATATCTCCGGAAAGCTGAGGAATTTGAGTCGGAACTAGAGGATGCAGATCGAGATGAACTCCGCCATGATATCGAGGATGCATTAATAGACGTTATCGAATGGTTCGGAACCCAACGAGCGAACATAACAGACCGATCCACGCTCTCGGTCCCTGGTCTCGACAGCCCTACATTCGCAGAGACAACCTTCTCACGGGTGGAGACTGGGGGACAGGCCGAAAAAATTCAGCCGAGATCGGGGGGATTAGAGCAGTACGAAGGCGAATTCCTCACATTCGCACTCTTAAAAGACGAATCACTGGCCGATAGCGGAATAAAGAACAAAATCCAAGACTTATATAATAAAGACTATCGAGATTCTGGAATTTTCGTCTTCACTGACGAACCCCCCGAGAGCTGGGAGAACCCTGACTGGCTCACAGATCAGATATCTACCCACCGTCAATGGACTCCCGATTACACGTGGGGGGATGTTGTCGAACGCGTCTACGTATCCAACCTCCAAGAACCGCGAACAATCAGCCGGATCTGTGACAACCGAAATTTCGAAACCGTCGTAGATCGGATATCAGCAATCCAGGCACTCTCTGAGGATCATCTAGCGCCCGATCTGTACGAGAACTTTATGGGACTAGCCAGTCGACTTCATGAAGGTGCTATCAACCTACAGGATAATATATACCTGAAGTACGATGGTCCAACGCTTTCCGAAGCCAAAGCGCTCAAAGAAGTGAAAAAGTTAGTCGAGGAGCACGGATTCATCACCGTAGATGACCTCATCAGCCTCCGTGGCGATTATCGTCACGAGCTAGAGGCACTCATTGAATCAGGTGGTCTTAAGGAAATCGACGGTACTAATGATACATTCGTGTTCTTGGCAGATGAGTACGGAGGGATATCCCATCTGACTGGGCGGAGTGTCAATGATCTTCGCAACCTCCGTCCGATTCCAGTTCCTGTTCTGGAAGAACTGGAGGAGATTGCCAAGATGCAGGAGGATTTGCAATCCGTCTACCAGAATCAGGACATCAAGGACGCTCTCACCGAACTCGAAGAAGCTGAATCACTAATTAATCATTTCGTCACCAAAGACAAGAAACTCGAACAGCTAACTGAAGAGATGACCGATATTAGTTCACTCACCTCTGTTCGAGACGATATGGAGTCTGTCGTCGATAATTTCAATTACGACGCCTACTCCCGAATAACACCAATGCTGGAAACGGATCGAAAAATTTGGAACGAGATTCAGGAGTTAGAGGATGCAGATATCTCGGATATTCATCGGACGCTATTCTACGCTCGGCTAGTTGAAAAAACTCCGAATGCTGCGGAGGACTATCTAGATGATGATGAGTATTACCCCTATTTGTTGTACAAATCCGAAGACCAAATCCGCGATATGCTGGTACAACTCCAAAATAAGGAGGATGAAAAAGTCAACGGCTATGAAAAGCAGACAGAATCACTTACTGAGAAACGTCGGAAAGTAAGAACATTTGTCGAAGGGGGTGATACCGATGAGTAACCAACCGGAGAGCGAAGAAGATTCGATTGATAGAACAGATATTGAGACGGCTCCATCGCTCCAAGAGACCGATCTAGAAGATGCACCTGTGAAGACGCTAACCGAACTCGATTACCAAGAGTCGATCCAGAATATCGGTAATATTGACTCCCAGTTAGATAACCTCTCTGATGCTACTGCATATATTCAACGTGTGCAGAGCGCTATCAAGGACCTGAAATCAGAATGTGGTATCACTTCGTTACAAGAACTTGACGAGTCGGTTGAGTCGAGATATGTCAAAATTGGTGAAGTCCTCATAGAACAAGTCGACGACGAAGAAGTACTATTCAAGACTAGTGACGAGCCGGAGAAACTCGTTACTGATATCGAGGATTATTTCGATGCGTTGGAAGACGAGTATGAGCGCCAATCGGCATTAAAGAGAGCTCGGGAGGATCTGAAAGAGTGTAGAGCTGAGCTGGAGGACCACCCTGGAACAGACGTCAATGAGGCAATCAGTATTTACAAAGACCAGCAGGAGAAACTCGAGACCGCCCATCATTTCCTCCAACTCAAGGATGGTGAGTGTAGTAGGTGTGGTGTGAAATGGGAAAATATAAGTAAAAATCGTCGAAGCGAGATTGAGCAGAAGCTAGAGGAACTGGAGGAAGAGTTTGAACCAGATGGTGGGAAATTCGATGAGAATTTCGCTCGGGAGACGAAAACCTCCGTTGATTCGAGCCTAGATGAACTTGAAGATCTACAAAACAAAATCCGAGGACTTGAGGACGAAATCGATCGCCACGAGCGGCAAGATACCGATACCCTCGATCGTCTCTCTACGACCTACGTGGAGGGCTAACAACAGTGAACGTCCACGAACTTACAGAACGTGCGGTGGGTCATTCTACAGAAACAATCTGGTGGAACAAAGGACTCACGAAGCTCAATCCTGAGTCAGTTGCGAACTACGATGAGTTCATGGAAAATCTGGTCCAAGTGCAGGGCCCCTTTCTTGAGAAAGTTCAGCCACCATTGTCGGCAAGTCAAACCTGGCAGGATTTCTGCTCTACTCTTGAAATCCATACCGACCTTCAGCAAGCTATCCAAACGGCTATTTTTGGTGATTCAGATGGCCGATTGTACGACCACCAAGATAGAGCTATCCGCCGTATTCTCGACTCCGTCGGAGAGATAGAGGGTAACGACGCTGTTCTCACGGTACCGACAGCTACTGGGAAGACGGAATGTTTCCTAATCCCCGCCCTGCAGGTGGCACTCCAAGCGAAGACGGAGACTAGCAATCAAGATGACATCAAGAACCTGATTATATACCCGCAGAAGGCACTAGAGACAGACCAGCTCAATCGACTGGTAGAGTACGGGTATTATCTAAATCAGGAACGAGATACTTTCAATCAGATTACGGTGGGAATCTTCGATGGGGATACCCCGCAAGGAGCCTATGAACTGTATGATGGGCAGAACATCCGCGGACTCCAATGTCCTGAGTGCGACCAGAAGCTCGAGTGGGATGGGAACACCGAATCATTGCTATGTGCCAATACCGATGCTCATGCTTCGAAGCAGTTCGTGGAAATTGATTTCCTGAAACTTACACGAGGTGCAATCGGGAATGAAGGCGCTGATATACTGATAACAAATCCTGAAGCCTACGAATTCCGATTCTTTTCCTCGGACTCCCGTAGCCTCGTTTCCTCCGACCAACTCGATCTAGTCGTCTTTGACGAAGCCCATGTCTGGGATGGCAACGGTGGTGCCGCCATCTCCCATTTCATCGAACGTTTGCGGGGACGATATGATGCAACGATGGTGCTGGCAAGTGCGACTATCGAGAATCCAGAGGGCTTTGCTAATGAGCTGCTGCGGCGTGATGAAGCACACATCGATCACATAGATTTTAGGCCTGCTCTTTCTGAATCAAACACGCCCGTAACCCTGGATGAATCAACGTCGATAGTAGACCCGCACGACGTAATCGAAGAGGTAATCCGGTGGGATGAAGGTACCATATCGACCCTCTCCGGGGAAGTGGCCGCTATTGGAACTGCCGTCGGACTTCTCGATGAGAAATCAGTGACTGCGTTCGGGCGGAGTGTGATTTCAGCACTCGACGACCCAGCTGAGTGGGACGATGAACCACTTCTATCGCTCTTTCAACAACGACACGATCTTCGTGAAACTTTAGAGACAGAGCTGCTGCAGAACGTACCACAGGTTGCTACAATCCGTCGAGAATTTGGCGATAATAAGTTTGTAGCACTCGATAAGGTAACTGCTGCAACCTACCCGGAACTCTCAACGACCGAAGCAACCGAGAATCTAGACAAGATCCTGACATGGTGTAAAATCGCCGGGATACTGTATGATCGGTATCATTACTTTATCAAGCCCTTCAGAACGTTCTACTTCTGTCCCGAATGCCGAACGTTGCACATCAGCCGGTCCGACAATTGTGTGTCACGAGGGCATAAGTTCTACCAAGTCGAATCCTGCTCCAACTGTGATACCCTCTATTATACCGATGGTGAATCCCGTTGGCCCATCGATCAAGAATGTTCGTGTTCTGGGATATATCAATTATCGGAGCAGCGAATCAATTCAACCACGTTCCTCTCATATCTTCTGACACAGTTAGGCCGCGACCTGAAGCAGTTTGGCCAAGGGAAGGCATTATGCTTCTCCAATCGGCGTAGTGATGCAGAAGGTATCGGTTCACTACTCCGGAGTCTGGATTATTCACTCGAAACACAGCGACTTTTGATCGCCAAACTTGAACGGGGTCCAAATGATGATAGCGAGCAGTTCTATACTGTAGAAGCTATCCAAGAGACACTCTATGATGAACTGAAGGAGATATACATCGACACTCCATATGAGTATCTAGAGGACGAAATTCTCTACAAAGGGCTGTCTCGAGATCTTTATCGATACTCTGACCCGTTGAATGGTGATAGCCACCGCCGATTGTTCGATAGTGGACTTATTAGTATAGTCCCGGAAGGGGATTCAGAAGTGGATTTCCTGATGAACGAGGTAGTGAAAGTTCTCGCTTTTAAGCCCCATCAGGACTTAGATCGGAAGATGAGCGTCCGGCGTGATGGACTTAAGGGTAAACTCGGGAATTCAGTATCACAGTACACGGATGCATCCCCCGACGTGAGCGACAAACTGAAGACCGCAATCGAGAAGCTCGAAAACCGCGGGGCTATCAAAGTCGATAGAGTTTCGGATGGAGAGGGAATCTCGACCATTTTGACACTTCGTCCAAGATTCCTTCATCTGAAAGCGAATAAAACGTCCAAGATTTGCAGTTTCTGTCACGCAGGTTGGCCGTTCTGGGATCGAAGTTTCTGTCCGGATTGTGGAGAGGAATTGACAGAGGTTAACCGAGATGGCGAAATGAATGTCCCGCCCTCAAATGGACAGTATACTACTCCGTATTCGCTTGACCACTGGGGGAAGGTTATCTATCAAGCAGATCCTGACCCAGTAGTCTCGGCGGTTCACAAAGCCGGCATTGACCCTGATACGAGAAACACCATCGAAGAAGCGTTCTCGGCCGAGCCTCCACGCATAAATATTGTTTCTGCCACAACCACGCTCGAGCTCGGAATCGATATTGGGAGTTTGGATTGCGTCATCAACCTTGGTATTCCTCCAACGAAGGCAAGCTATACACAGCGGGCGGGCCGGGCGGGACGAGATCTTTCGGAATCGTCTGTCGTCTACACGGTTGCAAATCCTCACAGTGCCGTAGATAACTACTATTTTGAGGAGATCGAATCCCGATTCCTGAATGCAGATCCGAAGCCGACTCATATTAACAGTCTTGGAGAGACTCCATTCACTACTCAACTGCTGTCGGAAGTACTCACATTCTTAAACCAGAACGGGGGACACTACGAGTCGTACGAGAGAATTGATACAGACGATGACATCGAGACAGTCCTCAATAACGTCTACACCAGTGTTGGGCTGTTCCTCAAGGATATCGAGACGAGTGAGGAACAGTTACTGGAGCACTTGACAAGCATGTTCAACTCCAAGTCTCGCCCCGAAATCCAGCAAAGAATGGAAACTCTCGTCGGGGAAGATGGGATGATCCGCCGACGGACCACGAGGAGGCTCTTCAAATTCTATAGCATTTTTTCTCGACTCACAGCATCCGATTCGAGTGTATCTGGTTTAAAACGAAGACGGGTGATCCAGGAGGAGATCCTTTCGGAACTCAGTCAGGAACTCGGATATCTACCGATGATACTATCACAAGCCGGACTCATAGCTCGGTTCCGCTCCTCTGATGATGAAGCAGTTCTTCTTAGGGAGGAAGGTTCCGAATCGGATACGAATCATTACCAGTATGAATCGAAGAGTCTCGATCAGGCACTCCGGGAGGCGTATCCTGAAGCTGTTGATACGTATTCTGGTAGCAGGTACGAAGTCGTGAACACGCAAGTTAGCGAGGACCCATTGTACACAGCAAACATTTGTTTGAACAATAGCTGTCCGCTTTCGTTCCAACAACAGCCGTCGGTGCTCACTGACTGTCCGCTCTGTGGGGAGCCACTCGAATCGATGCCCATACACGAATACCTGGGGGCAATTCTCAAACCAGCAAGGGGTTCAAAACGAACTCGACCGCTTACACTCAGAGGTGTGAGTGATGACTGACAGACTCGACGAGTTCGCACGACTAATCGACAACGAGAGCTTCGAGATGGAGTTGCTGGAACAGGATGTCAAGACTATCGAAGAACGGAAGATCGGACGAATCGAATCCCGTTTCGTAAAGAATCTACAGATACAACGTGCAGTCCCCCATGTCGAAATTACTTATAAATCTACATCAAAAATCAAAGAGGCCTATGGTGAAATACTTGCTATCGAAGATGGTGAATTAAAAAGTGAGCAGGCGATTGCAGGTTACGAATATCTGACTGACGGTTTTGAACTTCAACTGTCGAAGTCTACGCTTCGAAATCACGGTGGGACCACTTCCCCGGAAGATCTGCTTACCGCCCTGTACTCCCTCGGCTACGGCCTTCGAAGTGTCATGGCGCGACGGCTTGGAGTCAACCCAATAGAAATTCAATGTGAACCGCACCTTTTCCCGGAGCAGATTCGTTTGTTGATTTATGATAACGAATCAGGTGGCGCTGGGCTCTCGTATCCAATCTTCCAAGACATAGAGGAAGTTATGGATGAAACTGCCTTACAATTGCAATCTTGTACTTGCCCCGACTACTGTGAAAACTGTCTACTCCTGCCGCGAACGCCGACATTCTTGCTGGAAAATGACTTATTAAATCGTGAACTCGGAGCAGTTCTTCTTGAGCATCGGTAAGATGAGGGGAGATCCTCAGTACCTCACAAAGCATCGTCAGCTAACCTGACCTGAGCCGCCTATCCTGTTACAATGAGTCGTCGGTAGCGGTTGATCAACGCTGCTCGAAGCCGGAGCTGTCGCTGTCGGCGGCGATCAGCCGCCGACGCGACAGCGTTGCCACTCACGAGACAGTGTACTCGGTCGGTGACTACCGGTGGAACCGGTCGTCTGGTGGTCGATTCGCGGGGACGGCCCGACGCACCGCGAGGGCCGTCCACGCAGCCCGGCGGACCATATTGATGAACTCCTTGTACGGCCACCACCAGAGACGACGCCCGCCTCGGCGGGGCGTCGCCACATATTCGTAGTGGAGATACCGCCAAGCGTTCTGTAACAACAGACTCACCACGACGTACAGCAGTCTCACCGTCGCATCTCGTGTCGTTGTCGTCGCTATCGCTTGCTCGGACAAGCGATAGCTCGACTCGATACCGAAGCGTTTCGCGTAGTGGTATCGAGCGTCGCGTGGTGTCTTGATGAACGGCGCGTCAGCGGCGTAGCCGTGACGCGCCACACCGTGTTCGTCATACTTCCCGTTCAGGTACGTACAATCGATGTAGACGGGGAACTCGACGGTCCAGCTGTGACCGTCGAGATTCCCTGTCAGATCATGCTGAATGACACGACTCCACCCTTCCGAGAGCTCTTGTTGAATCGTCTTACCCCACCGGATGATCGGGATCACGTACGCGTAGTTGTGCGCTTGAAGCAGTGTGAGGCACTTGCTGTCGTAGAATCCGCGATCAAGATAGACGGCCTTGACCTCGGTGTCAAGGCCGTCGAGGACACCGAAGAACTCAGCGAGGACGCTGCTGGCGGTGTCGCCGTCTTCGAGACGGCGCACCGCCAGCGTGTAGCGTTTGTTCTTCACACGCGCGTAGAGCGTCGCGTAGGCGTGGAACGCAGTGGTTCCACGCTTGGCTTCTGAGTGATAGAGGTTCTCCGTGTCGTCTTCATCGCCGTAGTAGGGCCGCAGGTGGAGGTCTGCGCAGACCTCCACCTGCTCAGGAAGCAGTTCGACGATATCTTGTCGAAGGAGCGTGTTAGCGACTCGTTCGAGCCGTTCCGGCTCGAACTTCGTCCGGAGATGGTAGAGGATCGTGTTGGCAGCGGGGCCGTTCTGACTCGACGCACAGAGCGTAGAGACAGAGGTCCCGTCGGCGCAAGCGCCGACGACGACCTCATAGATGTCCTCAGCAGTGATTTCAGCGTTATTGGCTAAGGATAGCGGAACTTCCTGGTCGAGACTGTTGACGAGAAAGTTAAGAAGCTGGTCCTCGTGAATCTCACTGTCTGCTTGCTTGTTGGAGTGCACATCCTCAGCAAGCAGACGTTCTAACTAAGCGGCTTTGTGAAGTACTGATCCTCTATTACCCTGTCCGATAGTAGTATCAGTATATTAGACCGCTTAGACGTGGAAGTAGCTCAGTTGTTTAGCCAATGATACTGCTAGACAATTTCTCAGCGCCCGTGAAATCTAGCCAATAATTTTCATACTATTCAGTAACTTCCCATGCGAGTGAATTTCCAATCATCTTTTTTTCTACACGACCTTGATCTAGTAATCTCCTGAGACGGTAGTCGGCACTCTGGCGGGCAATTTCTAGCTCATCTGCTACTTCTTGGGTGCCGGCAGGTTCGTTCAATCGGACAGCTTGGATGATCTCATCATCCGTATGCTCCGCCTCAAATTGACCACTCTCATCCCTTTCTCTATCGCCATTCATTATCGTCAAATCATGGCTATCAACCTTCAGCGTTCTGGCTCAGATTCAGATACCAAAGATATTTAACCATATGCTACATAGCAGATGGTAGAGAGTCAGGTCGTAGGCATGATCGATCCGGAAATGCCCGAGTGCTAGAACACTCGGACCGGGCTTCTCACTGGCTGAGAGATACCCATGAATAAGGAAATCACAGATTGTCATGAGAGTATCGGTGAGGAACGAATTGAAGAAATATCAAAATTAAAACAAGTTGCGCTCGGGGAAGGGCCGGCAGCATGTCAAATCTGCGACCGAAAACTCCGGGAAGGCGACGAGCTGACCGCGTATGCCTTCCGGGCGGCTGGCAACCCCATTTTTGAAATCGGATACGTGATGTGCGGGGCGGACGAGCACGCGCACCCGACAGAGTTCATGAGGGGCGTCCACGAACTCGTCGTGACAGGCCGAATTGGCCTGTGTACCGATGTGGCGACTCAATCATCGTGGCTGGTACTCATCGCGCCAGAACCGATTGTGGAGAGCCGACCTAGGTCAAGCGACGCCTACACGATCGGCGAGAACACGACACGAGAGACTGACCCGCTCCACACACACCAGGCCACCGAGGCGGACCCGACATCACCGTTCGGAGGTATCCACGAGCGCGGGTCCACGCAACTCGAAGGGGCCACTGAACACACAGCTGATTACTCCCAGATAGACGGGACACACCAGGCCGAACACAACGAGCAGGTCCACCAACACGCGACCAACCAGGGGGGTGACGAGTAATGCCCCCGGCATTCGACACCGAACACCTCGATCACGAGATGTCGCTCCCAGACGACATCGAGAACCTCACACTCCCGGACCTGTACGTGGGGCTCGAAATCCCACTCCTCGCGCCGGGCGATGGGATCGTGACGGACCGCCACCATGCCTCGGCGGACCGGTACGAGGCGGACGACCCGCAGAACCAAATTGGCGGGATGGTGTCGCCGTTCCCACTCTCGGGGTGGCTCCGCCACGGCTGTGAACGCGTGATACAGGTCGCCGGCGGCACGGCGTGTCATCCGGGCGAAGCGAACGCGGACTACATGCTCGAAGACGTGTACGAGCGCGATCTCGACGCCGGGTACCACGAGAAAGGCTCGTGCGTCGATGGCGACGCCGGCTGCGTAATCTACGACCTGTTCGGTGGGTTCAACGATCGGGCGGGGCGGCTGATCCGCCGGCCACTCCGATTCTCGCCGATTCGTCGACAAGTCGACGTCCTCCAGGGTGAAGCGGAGGCGCATTACCGGCAGTTGAACACGCAGGTGCGTTCACGCAATAGCGAGGATGACGGGCAACCGCTGCGGATGGCGTCTCGGGATGTTGTCGGGAATCTGGTGGGGACGTGGAAACTCTCTTTTCGGGAGTTGAAGCCGGAGTACGTTGGGTTGCTCGTTGAGGCGGTCGATTACTTGGATGCGCATAGCGATGAGTTTGAGTTGCAGCTCGGTGGGGCGCGGAATTTCGGGGCGGGGATGGTTGATGCGCGTGTGATCAATCCCTTGTACTCGGATGCGGAGATCAGGCGGGTGTTTAATCGGGCGCAGGACGCGACGTCGGGGATGGAGGAGAAGGATGAGGTGTGGGCTTCGGAGTGCCGGCAGGAGTTCGTGAGGGCGTTGCAGGGGCGTGTGGCGTCGCGTGATGGTGATGTGCCGGTGCCTGACGTGTCGTCCGGGGGTGGTGCGGTGTGAGCGATGATCGTGATGACGGTCGTGGTGAAGATGATGGTGATGGTGTGTGGCCTGGTGAGTCGTATGATTCGCGGAAGGATGAGGTGGTGGAGCCGACGGGGTCGCCGGGGTCGGTGCAGGAGGTTGTGAGTGATGCGCAGGAGGAGTCGGAGTTGGAGGGTGAGTTGAATGAGGTTGCGTCGGTGACTGATGCGGGGAGGTCGGTGCAGCGGGTTGTTGAGGAGCCAACTGATGGTGACGGTGATGGTGAGTGATGAGGTGGGGGCGGTGGGGGGTGTGGGTGCGTTGGTGGCGGCGTTCAGGCATGATGTGCATAAGTTGCGTGGGCGGTCGCATGCGGATGCGGAGCGGGAGGTGTGTGGGGTGCGGGTGAACGAGTCGGTGGCGTGCGGGGCGGATGGGGATGCGGCGGTGTTGAGTCGCCCGGACGGGGATCCGGAGGTGACGGTGGAGCGTCATGTGTCGCCGGTGCGTCTCTCGCTCGTGACGGGGGCGACGGTCGCGGATCGCGGGGAGGTGCCGGCGTCGTTAGAGGAGGTACGTGGGTTGGTGGTGCCGGGGTGTTCGGACTCGGCGGAGTTGCACGCGGCGTGGTTGACGAGTGGCGTGGCGGCGCGGTTCAACGAGTCGGTGTACGTTCCGTACACGTCGTTGAAGTACCACACGTTGCTGGTGGCGGCGTTGCTCGATAATTATCGGGCGGGGTACGCGTTCGATGACCTGTTCATGGTGGCGGAGCGCCCGGCGCGTGGCCCGCCGACGGGCGAGGATGATGGAGCGGCGGCGGCGCTAGCTGCGGATGTGGTGGTGTCGTGCCGGACGGTGTTGTGGACGTCGGAGGTGGCGGTCAGGGTGACGGGTGACCCCCCATGTAACGGGGCGGTGGCGTCGTTGGGTGCGGGGCCGGTCCGGTCGTTTGCGGACACGTGGTCGCGGTTGACAGCCCAACCGCTGGATTTGGACCGGGAGTGGCTGCGCGTGGTGGATGCGCAGGTGCGTCGCATCCGGTCGTTTTCGACGGCGCTGCAGTACGTGGAGGATGTGGTGGAGGGCGGTGACGCGGTTGAGTTGCGTGGTGGGGTGGGGAGGTGATCCGGGTGGGTGGGTGGGCGCGGCGTGGGCGCGTGGCGTCCGTGGTGGGTCGCTGCGCGAGGGGCGTGGTGTTCGTGGTGGGGGGTTGGGTCGTGTCGCTCGTGGTGGGGCGACGCGATCGTTGGGTGGGTCCAGGGCTGCGGGTCGTGGTGGGCTCGCAGTCACAGTCGGTGCGTGGTGAGGGGAAGTTGGTCACCGGGGCGTTCGTGGTGGGACGGTCCGTGACTGACGCGGTCCCCGGGATCGGTGGGTGCGGGTTGGGGTGCGTGGTGGCGTGCCGGCCCGTGCGTTCCGTGATGGTCAGTGGTCGTGGTGGGCCACTGGAAACGGGGTGTGTGCAGGCGTTGTCTGACGGGGGCTTGGGAGCACTGGAAACGGGGTGTGTGGGATGTTCCGTGGGTCGTGTGGTGTGTGATCGTGGGTCGATTTGCAGTGGAAGTGGTGGGGTGGTGGCGTGACGCAGATTCAACAAGTGTTGTTTGAGGTGGAGTCGCCGTATGCGGGGCGGCCGTATCACGTGTCGGGGAATGCGTTGTTTAATGCGTTCGCGGACCAGGTGAGTGGTGCGGCGCGGGGTGCGGTGCATGTGAGTCACGGGGTGTTTGTTCCGTCGGAGTACGGGGAGTTCCCGGCGGCGCATTCGTCGCCTGGGTATGCGGGGAAACTCGGCGGGTCACTACCCGAGGTTGAGGCGTACGCGGATTTGTTTTTGTATCGGGATGCGGCGCATCGGTGGTTGTTGGACTCACGCCCGCGGGATGCGCAGAATACGTTGGATGTGCAGACGCATGGTGGGCGGTGGGCGTTTGCGCCGGAGTCGTTTTTCGGGGTGCCGGAGCATCATCGGAATTCGAAGCGGCGGGTCCCGTGGTTCCTGCACTGTTACGTGCACGCTCCGGGTAACGACTCGGTGCTGCCCGTGTCGACGGACGCGCTGGACGGCATCCAAGTCGGGGGCCAGCGGAACTACGGGTTTGGTGAGTTGTCGGTGGCGGACACGCAACTCGTGGATCTCGATGAGGTGTCGTTTGACGGGTTACGCGGGCATGACGAGTTCAGTATTGAATTGCTGTCGCCGTTCGTGCTGCAAAGCGGAGTTTCAGGTGCAGATCGGCAGTCGGTCCCGTCGTGGTGGGGTGCGTCGCGGGCAGGCGAGGTTGTCGATGGTGATGGGTTGCGGCGACGCGGTGAACGGCTGGTGACGAGTGACGGCGTGTTCGAGTTGGCGACGGTTGATCACGGGCACGTGGTGCCGTACACCGGAACCGACCCGGTTGGGACAGCTCGGAACGGGATCATGCGTGTTGGGACGCACTCTCGGTTCGGGTTTGGTGAGTTGCGTGTCAGGCCGGCTGATGCGGATCGTGTGCCGGGGCGGGGTGAGGAGTTGTGACGGTGCTGGAGGTGGTGGCGTTTGATATCGAGACGACTGGGTTTGACGTGACGGCCGAAGTGACTGTGGTCGGGTTCGCGGTGCCGCTTGGGTGTCGTGTGTTCGTGCGGGGAGACGCTGAGACGGACGGTGAGACGGACGTGTTGGTGGTGGCGTTCAACGGGGAGGCGGAGGCGTACTGTGCGAAATCAGAGTTTACAGTGAAGTCGTTAACGCCGACGGGGTACGATCAATGATTCGAGACACGAGAGATACGGGACGCTACTGGGAGGTGTACAGTCATGAGTGAGTTTGACGTGTGGGGTGCCAGTGAGTCGTTTGAGACCGCTGGGACGGAGTCACGTGAGCACTTGTGGGCGAAGCTAGAGTTAGAACGGCGGCGGCGGAGAGAGGAGGATCCGTGGTTTCCGGGGGAGTACCGGTTTGAGCGGAAGGTTGCGGATCGGGTGCCGGATTGCGTGGTGCTTGGTGAGTCGGTGAATCGGTGGATCGAGTTCGTGGTCGGGTCCGAGCAGGAGTACCGTCAGAAGACGCGGGAGGCACTCCGGTTAGGGTTTGTGATACACTGGGTGTTCCTTGCGGAGTGTGATGAGGCGATGCGTGAGGCGGAACGGGAGTTGACACCGGAGTTGAAAGAGCCGTTCCGGTTCGGCGTGTTCGACCCGCGAGACGGGACGCTGGAGTTGGGAGACCCGGTGACGTACAAGAGCTACGCGTTCCCTGTTGAGGGGATGGGTGAGTTCGAACCGGAATCGATCCTGGGGTATCGGAGCGGTGCGGCAGGGATTCGCCGGCGGTGTGGCGGATTCGATCTCGGGCAGTTCGAGTTTGCCGGGAGTCAACGGCGTCTCATCGCGGTGGATCCGAAAGGTGCGTATTTCCGCTCTGTGACACCGGGACAGTCACTTGAGGACGCGCCATGGGGGTTCCCGACGCGGGACGGGTTAGAACGATTAGTTGAGGACGGGCACGTCACGCGGCTCGGCCCAGTCGGGCACGGGAGGCAACTGAGAGACTCGGACGGGGAGTGACGGACGCGGGGCCTGTGGAGGTGATTTTCCACACTGTGAACGGTGCGGGGTTGATCAGGTGTGATACAGTTTTTCATGGTGCTGTGTGGCGATTCAACGGTACCAGATCTGTTGAAATCCTATTCTTCAGATATATTCTCACCTGAAACAGCCGGTCGATGAGAGCTGCGAATTGACCGCCGAGAATTCTGCCAGCTCAGAGAGATGTTCTGAGAGACGTGCGAGATACACAGCGCGTATCGCGCATAGGAGATGATTTCCCAATTATCGCTGATCGGTTAACCAAGTGATCCCATTCTTCGAAGACCGAATCCACATCGTTTCGGTATCCTTGTCTGTCGCATCTTTGGGATAGAACACGTAGATCGTGTCCTCGTCGTATCTCCCAAATTGTACCACATCCAATTCGCTTCCCTCGTCACTACGGTCATGCATAGACACCATCTTACAAGAGGGGCTTCCCCGTAGAACTGGTTTGTATCTGATGATGAGATTCGTCAATCAACTGGCTACAGTGACTTGACAAGTGTTTGACTGCGGTCGTGTGTGCGTCCTTCCCACGGTGGATGTCGTGCGGGCGGGTCGGCTGTGTTTTATAGTGGACAAAGACATCACCACCTATCGACTCATCTCCTTTGAGATAGTCACCCACCTCGAACAACAATGCGTGAATGTGGACCAACTCTTGCCGTTTCATGCCATCAAATACCATACCAACAGATAAAAGCTAATTTACCACACTTGTGTAGTATTCTTAGGCATCTCTAGTTAGGTCGCTCATACACAACAATTCGGCTCTGTTGAAATTCTCAGGAGGTAAGAAGTTCTACCCGGGCTCCGGTCAGTAGTACACCCAACTATTAGGATAGAAAGTAGTCACCACAGTTATTTTGTTTAAGACTAACCTGTTCGGATGGGAGACACGAAGGAGTTCTATTATGAGCCGGAAGAGGGTGAGGAATTAAGCGTAGCAGTTGTTGAGGCGGTTGCCGAAGCTCACGACGAGGATATAATCCAACAACGCTGGCTCATCAGTGAAGACATAAACGCAGACGCGCTTGACGGACTCTTTCAGGAACAAAATCTCAAGATGACTCTCCAATTTGAGGCGGACTCGACGACGGCGACAATCATTGCTGACAGCGATGGAAACCCGATTATAAAAATTAAATCTCATCGGTAAGTACGCAGCTCTCATCGACCGGCTGTTTCAGACAAGAACCTGTCTGAAGAAGAGGGTTTCAACAGAGCCAATCAGCCAGTACACCTTTTCGACGGTCGCCCATATATTATCCATGGCAATTGAAGCGACGTTCACTGCGACTGGCGGTGAGTTTCCACTGGCTGCCGTCTTCGCTGAATTTCCCGCCGCCGAAATCGAGTTAGACCGCGTCGTTCCGACAAACGAATTTATTATCCCATATTTCTGGGTTCGAGATGTCGAGATCGAGAACATCTCAATGGAGAACGTCACGCACCCGGGCATCCACGACATTCGGGTGATTGATGACGTTGATGAGGCAGCGTTCATTCGCATCGACTGGGATTTAGCGTACGAGAGCGTCTTGACCGCAATTATCGAAAACGACGTGAATCTCATCTCCGCGCACGGGAGTGAAAACCAATGGTCGTTCGAATTTCGAGCTGAATCACGAGAGTCTCTCGCTGACTTCCAATCGTACTGTCGAGACCGCAAAATTCCCCTTGAGCTTACGAAGCTTCACGCACTCTCGCCGTTTGAATCGGGGCAAGAGTACGACCTGACCGACGCACAGCGCGAAGCGATAACAGTCGCGTTCACGCTGGGATATTATGATTCTCCGCGGGAGGCGACTCGTCAAGACATAGCGAACGAACTTGGGATTTCACCGCAGGCCGTTGGGTCTCGGCTACAGAGAGGAACTCGACGATTGATCGCAAGCACGCTCATGCAACTTGACCAGTAGTATAAATACATATTTCTTACGAAAAGGCCACTGACATCCTTCCGGCAATCGTACTCAGGCGTATGGAACACGCACCTACCGATGATGATGAACCCCAGACCGAAAGGACAGAACCATTGGAAACGGCGTCAGGTTGGGATCTGACGGACACCCCATTTATTGACGAGCTCGAAGAACAGGAGGGCTTCTATCGTGTGAAGTACGACTCGGGTCAAGCTACGCCGAGCTTCGTAATTATCACCATCGTCTCGAAAGTCACCGGGATTGACCCGCTGGATCTCGATCAATTATATGACAGCATTGATGGTGATGCATTAGATGCGCTGTGTACTGCTGATTGTTATTCAGTTACTCAAGTGACTTTCCAGTATAACGAGTGCGAAATCACAATCGGAACTGATGGCATTGTTGAGGTAGTAGCAGGATGAGTGACTCTGTAATTTTGGTCGTACAATTTCCTGTTCAGGAGAACGAACCGGAGGAGATTCCGAGCGATGAGCCTGTCAAATATGGCGAGATCTTAGCACGTAGCATCCGTGACTGGATTTCGAGCCTCAAGAGAGAACTATGATGGCAACCTCACCATCCCAACAAACCAACGAAGGAACGTTCCGTATTCTTCATGTTGATGATGAGCCTGATCTCTCAGAGATGGTCGGCATTTTCCTCGGGCGTGCAGACGAACGATTTGAGATCGTGCAGGCGACCAGCGCCAGCATGGGGTTAGATCAACTGTCCGAACAACCGTTCGACTGCGTCATCTCCGATTACGATATGCCCGGCTGTAATGGTATTGAGTTCCTTCAGAAGGTTCGAGAAGAATTTCCCGAGCTCCCATTCATACTATTCACCGGGAAAGGCACCGAGGAAATTGCGAGTGATGCGATTTCGGCAGGAGTCACCGATTATCTACAGAAACAAAGAGGGACGGATCAATATACTGTGCTGGGCAATACTGTTGCGAACGCTGTCGAGTCTTACCAGTCTACACAGATGGTTCGACAGCGTGAGCAACAGCTCCAAACTATCCTCGATTGCGTAACAGATGCCATCGTTGAGGTAGATTCTAATTGGCGATTTACCCTCATTAATCAGCAGGCTGAGGAACTCTACAAGATGGATGAGGAGTCTCTCCTCGGGCGTGATTTCTGGGAGGTCTTCAGCGAGGCGCTCGACACTCGATTCGAAGCGGAGTATCGGCAAGTGATGGAAACACGAGAACCCACCTCGTTCGTCGAATACTTCTCCCAGCTTGACGGTTGGTTCGATATCGAAGTCTACCCGAAAAACGAAGGGGGAATCGAGTTCTACTTCGTCGAAGTCACCAAACAACGCGAGCGTCAGCACGAACTAGAACAAGCGAACGCGGTGCTCTCGACACTATTCGAGACACTCCCCGTCGGTGTCCTCACAGAAGATTCCAACCGAAACGTAATCGCGGTGAACGATCACCTGCTTGAACTCTTCGGAGTTGCCGAAGTGCCAGAAGATATCCACGGTATCGACTGTGTACAGTTGACTGAGCAGGTCAGCGATATGTTCGTCGAATCTAACCGATTCATTAACGGGATTAACAATCTTGTAGCCGCCCGTGAACCAACAGATAACGACCAATTAGTGCTCCATGATGGTCGAATCTTTGAGCGCGATTATCGCCCAATCAAACATTCGGATGAGGATGGTCACCTGTGGGTTTATACTGATATTAGTGAGCAGGAAGCACAGCGAAGACGATACGAGGCTGTGTTCAATCAGACCTATCAATTCTCTGGCTTGCTGGAGCTTGACGGAACAGTGCTTGAAGCGAATGACACTGTACTGGAGTTCGGCGGCCTTGACCGCGACGAGGTCATCGGGCAAAAAATGTGGGAGATACAGTTGTTCCAATACTCTCAAGAAACCAGAAAGCGGGCACAGTCCGCCGTTGAACGGGCAGCTGATGGAGACTTCGTCCATCACGAGCTACGTCTCCAAGGGGCTGACCGAGAGGCGATTATCGATTTCTCGGTGCGTCCCGTGACCGACGAGGACGGGAATGTTATATTTCTCGTCCCAGAGGGGCATGACATCACCGAACGGAAAGAGCACGAACAGGCTATTCAGCGAGAACGAGACCAACTCGACGAGTTTGCAGAGGTGGTCAGTCACGACCTCCGAAATCCACTGAACGTCGCTAAAGGGCGATTAGAACTCGCCCAACAAGAGCATGACAGTACTCACTTTTCCGCTATCGAGAGAGCATTAGACCGAATCGAGCGTATCGCTGAGGATGTCCTTTGGCTGGCCCGTGAAGGTCGGGAAATCGGATCGCTGGATGCGGTTGTGCTTCACGAGACGATAGATGCCGCGTGGAACCTCGTCGCTGATTGCGCTGCAGATACTGAGTTACATTACGCAGATGACGGTCTCTCGGCGGCCAAAATTGAAGCGGACGATGATCAGCTTAGCCAACTCTTGGAAAATCTATTCCGAAACGCAATTGAACACGGTGGTGAGGAGGTGACCGTTACCGTTGGAGTAATGGACGATGGTTTTTACGTCGAAGATGATGGTCCCGGTATTCCCGAAGACAGACGAGATCGCGTGTTTACTGCAGGTTATTCGACCAGTGAAGATGGGACGGGCTTCGGATTGTCTATTGTGAAACAAATTACCGAGGCACACGGCTGGGAAATTTGCATAACCCAGAGCACTGAGAGCAGTACACGGTTGGAGATTACTGGCGTTGAGTTCGTTTCTACATAACCACTTTGTATTAACCGATCACTCTCTCCCGTAGATCGGTCTCGTTCGGACCACATTCGTGCCCTACATCTTGCACAGCTATCAGAACACATCTTTAAATTGGTAAAAATATCCACGGCCAATACGCAGGCACATTCTATCGGCTGGTTCAGGATTCATTTGAGGAAAATAAAGCGGTTCTCGTGCTGACTAGATCCTCTATATCGGTCACGTCGCTACTGAACGACGTTTGGGAAGTTGCTACCCGTGATGGACACGACGTAGTGCATCAGCTGTTGCTGTTCCCGAGATTCGGATGTACTTTTAAGCAGTCGCCAGATCGCTCCATCCCATTAGGGCTTGGAGCGGTACAGGGGCGACGCCTTTGTAGGCGTGGTAGCTGGCTGCGGTCGCTCGTAGACAGTGTGGATAGACACGTCCCGAAAGATTGGCTTCGTCAGCCGCAGCCTGTACTCGCCTGTTGATTGTTGACCGCGAGCGCGGAAACGCATCGTACCGGTTAGCGAAACGTTCAACACACAGCTCAAGTCGAAGTGAGAGATCAAATGGAATGAGCCGCGCCGAAGCGACAGTCTTCGGATGCCACCGAGATGTAAGTGCTTCCGTAGTAGATAGATCGTCGTTGTGGGTAGTTTCCTGTTTGGCCTGACGTCGGCAGTACCCGCACTGGCACGGTTCGTGTTGTGGGATACGAATCGTGCGACGGTTCCAGTTCACCCACGCGGTCTGAAAATGTGCGATTTCCCCAGCGCGAAGCCCGAGTCGGCCTGCGATGAGACAAATGAATCGCGCTTCAAAATCGAGTGGTGCTGGAAGGGCTGAGCATGCTTCCAGTAGGAGTTCGAATTGGCGGTCGGTGAGGACATCTTCGTGAGTGTGACGGGTCGTCAGTGCTTGTCGATGCCGGTCAGCCCATTCGGTTCCGGGTTGCTTGTGATGAGACACGCCTAGCTGTTCTCATGCTGGCAGATTGGGAGTACCGCCGAATCATGCTGAATGTAGAGCGCGTATCGCACATCGACACTCAGTGATTGTGAACGGGTACTCGCGCTAGAACAAAGTTCTCCACAAAGAAGATACTTGTAGACTAAGAACAAAATCAGATTATGTCAGTTGAACGGATGTCAACGGGCGTCAGTGGTTTTGATGAGGTTCTGGACGGTGGTCTCATTCAGGGTCGAAATGTTCTCGTGCGTGGCTCGCCGGGTTCAGGCAAGACAATCTTCGGATTACACTTCCTCTCGGCTGGGATAGATGCCGAAGAGACGGCTCTGTACATTAATATGGGTGAGCCGCAGGCGTACGTCGAAGAAACAGCCGACGCGTTCGGCCTCAATACTGAGCAGATACAGTTTCATAACCTCTCGCCGACCCAAGAGCAGTTCTCAGAGCGTAACTCCTACAGCGTCTTCGAATCAGCCGAAGTCGAACAGCCGGGGTTTATTGAAGATCTACGCGACAAAGTCGACAAAATCAAACCAGATCGTGTGTTACTTGACCCCATCACAGAGTTTCGATATCTTACCAGCGACGAACGGCAATTCCGCTCCGGTGTTCTTGGCCTCCTCGACTATCTCAAAGAGGTTGGCGCGACGGTGATGCTCACTTCGCAGGCTGGCGATTCAATCACGGACGACGATATTCAGTTCCTCGTCGACGCTGTCGTCACACTTGATGTGACTCCCGAAAGCAGGGCAGTCAACGTCTCCAAGTTCCGAGGGTCGTCGTTCCGACGTGGAAATCACTCCTACGATATTACTGACGAGGGACTGACGGTCTGGCCGACACTCGTTCCCGGCGAACAGGAGCGAGAGGTCGAATCAGGCACACTCTCTTCGGGCGTGGCGGAACTTGACGATCTGCTCCACGGTGGCTTAGATCAGGGAACCGTAACAATACTCAGCGGTCCGACTGGCGTCGGCAA
>NZ_JAGGKQ010000019.1 GCF_017873815.1 Halorubrum alkaliphilum
CCATACGAAGAACTTCGTCGAGTCGTCAGCAATAATGAGGTTATCTCACGGGCTCACGCTGTGCCGGCTGTCGAGACCTCGGGGTAAACACGTACCTCAGACGCAAACACGGCCACTATATAATCGAACTCCGGGCCCGGATCCGCCGTAAGTAGATTGCCGCCACACCCGACTGATATGTTTGACTCATCGAGATCGGCGAATCTCATAGTAAATGCCTCACGGGGAATTGCATTATACGCTAGTTCAAAATCAGATTGTACAGCAGATAACCGTTCTCCCCCCTCAAACGTATTTACCAGATATCGATCCGCGTCATGTGAATTTATGATGATCTCTGAATTCGCTGCCCACACGGAGTCCCGTTCGTCATGTATCAGTATCTCAAATCCATTACGGGGGTCTTCTCGTTCAGCTGATGGGAGTTGCTCTGCGATCGAATCCAAATACGTTTCGGGGTCGAACGCTCCGACTCTCACTCTGGCCGATTGTCCGATATCCTCCTCGAATGGGTGGTGGTTCAACAGGTACTCCATCTGAGTTGGATCCTCAACATACGGTTCATCAAATCGCTCATATACCTCCTGATACAATTCGTCTTCCTCCGATAGTGAGTCGAATACCTTCCAGAGTTCACTCACTATCGCGACTGCACTATCAGTTGCTGAGGTTCGCTCACCTGGGTCAAAAATTCGGGTACGCCATGGTTGTTCATATTCTTGCGTGAACCCATCCGTTGGTTCGGATGCGGATTCCGTCTCATCCGATCCCGTATCGGAACTATCGGCCCCACTCCCAGTTTCATCGCCACCGTCGCCAAGACAACCAGCAACCACAGCTGTACCTGTAGTCACTAACCCGGAAATGAATCTACGCCGGACTGTCATATATCCAACAGCCGTCGGTCTTGCCAATAAATCTGTCGTTTTCCGATTTTGTACCGTCTACGGCTCGCGCCCTGTATTCAGCACGGTCGCAAAAATACAGGTCCGGATGAAAGTTCCAACAGAGCAGCCAGGTTCACAGTAGCAATGCCCCGACGATCTGTCTGCCGGTCCGTCATCTATTTGTGGCAGGTAACATGTGGAATTAGTATCACATGAGCCAAGCCACACTCGGCAGTGGCCCCTATCGGAACTCCAGTCTCTTCTCGGGATACTATCTCGACGAACGCGTCGCTGACCTGGACGACTGGGAATCTGATGACGAGGCAGAAGCGGCATTCGAAGCTCTCCGTGAACTCTGGGAACTGGAAGGAGAGTACGTCGCCTCGCACGGCGAAGACGAACTGATCGACCAGTGGATCGGTGAAGTGCTCGACATCCTCGGGTTCGACACGATCTCCGAAGGAACGCTTCCCGGAGGCGGCGGATACGTCGATCGGCTCCTCTACGAATCTCGCGAGGCCCGATACACGGCTGCTGACCGAAAACAGAACGACGACCGAGAGGGGATGTTCTCGGGGGCGTCCGCCCTGCTCGAAGCCAAACAGTGGGGTCACGACTTCGAGGCGCGGTTCAGCGACGAACGACCTTATCGTGACGCCTCACACCAGGTAAAGTACTACCTCGAACGGACACCATCCGACCTCAAGTGGGGGATTCTCACGGACGGACGGAAGTGGCGGCTCTACGGAACGAAGGATTACGAGACGCAGACGTACTACGAGGTCGACCTGCCGGAACTGCTCGAATCCGGCGACCTCCAGCAGTTCAAATACTTCTACTGTTTCTTTCGACCCGAGGCGTTCACCGAGGTCGCCGGCACCTCGTTCCTCGAAACCGTGTGGACGGAGTCGGAGACCGCCGCGCAGGAGCTCGGCGAGGACCTCCAGGACAACGTCTTCACCGCGCTTCGGGTGCTCGGCAAGGGCTTCGTCGAGAGCAACGACTTGGCGATCGATCCGGAAGACGAGTCAGCGCGGGCCGAACTGAAAGAGCAGTCGCTCGTGCTGTTGTACCGGTTGATGTTCGTCCTCTACGCGGAGTCGCGCGGGCTGATCGACCCGGAAGAGCCCAGCGCGAACGCGGAGTACCACGAGAACTTCAGCCTCGAAGAAGTTCGCAGCGACATCATCGAGCGGGTCGAAGGCGGCGACATCGAATCGGGGGCGGCCTTCCGCGAGGAGTACAGCGAGTTCTCCACGACGATCTGGAACCGGCTCTCGCGGCTGTTCGAGCTGATCGACGACGGGGAGGAGGCGCTCGACATCCCGCCGTACAACGGGGGACTGTTCGACCACGACGACCACGAGTTCCTCGCCGAGAACGCGGTGTCGGATGCCGCGATCGCGGAGGTGATCTTCCGGCTGTCGACGACAAAAAACGACGAGGGCGAACACGTGCCCGCGGACTACGCCGACCTCGACACGCGGCACCTCGGCTCCATTTATGAGGGGCTCTTGGAACACGAGTTTCGGATCGCGCCGGAGGCGGGTATGGCCGCGGTCGCGGCCGAGGGCGGGCAGGTGTGGAAGCCCGCGGACGAGGTGTCGGTCGCGGACGCGGTCGAGACGGTCGATGGTGGCGGGCTCTACGTCGTCAACGACGAGGGCGAGCGGAAGGCCACGGGGGCGTACTACACGCCGGACTACGTGGTCACCTACATCGTCGAGGAGACCGTCGACCCGCTGATCGACGAGATCCACGCGGACCTCGAAGCGGACGGGCTCGCCCGGAGTGACACCGAGTACTTCCGGCGGTTCTACGACCGGGTGACAGATCTCACGGTGCTCGACCCCGCGATGGGTTCCGGGCACTTCCTCACGAAGGCCACCGGGTACCTCACCGAGCAGGTGATGAGCGTGGTTCGCGAGCAGGAGATCCAGTCGTACGACGAACAGGAGTTCCGTCGGGATATCTCGAAGGAGGTCATCTACGGCGTCGACATCAACGGGATGGCGGTCGAACTCGCGAAGCTCTCGATGTGGCTCGAAACGCTCGCGGCGGACCAGCCGCTCGCCTTCCTCGATCACCACTTAAAATCGGGCAACTCGCTTGTCGGCAGCGACATCACCGAAGTCCTCTCCGAGGACAACGGCGACGACGGCGGACAGTTGACGCTGACGCAGGCGTTCGCCAGAGTCCGGCAGGACACGCTCGAACACGTGATGGAGTTGATGGCGGATCTGCTCGCGTACGACAACGAGACGCTGGAAGACGTCAAATCGATGGAGGAGCTGTACGACGAGATCCGCGAGGACCCCCTTTATAAGCGGCTGTTCGAACTGGCGAACGTCCACACCGCCGAGGAGTTCGGCGTCGACGTGCCCGAGGACGCCTACGAGCAGATGGCGAGCGCGATCGAGGACGAACGTGATTGGGAAGCGATCCGTGAGGAGCCGTGGTTTAAAAGTGCGCAGACGACGGCCGCCGAGCAGAACTTCTTCCACTGGGAACTGGAGTTTCCCGAGGTGTTCTTCGATTCGGAGGGTGAGAAGATGGGTGAGGCGGGGTTTGATATTGTTATTGGAAATCCGCCATACGTTACTCACGGTGGTAAACAAGACACTACTGATAAGTCAAAATTGTTATATTATGATGCTGTTTATGAATCTTCAGAGTATAAACCCAACACATTCGCACTATTTTACGAATTAATACAAGATGTTTGTAAATTGGGTGGCAGGATATCATATATTACGCCAAGGACCCTCCTCGATAATCAATATATGAAAAACATTCGGGAGATATTAGTTACCAATTCAGAGATACAATGTATTATTGAATCCGACTATTCCATATTTAAAAATGTTGAAACAGGTCGAAACGTCATTGGAATATTTAAAAAAGTGAATGATGTGAGATCCGACCACTCACTGAGAGTTGGCACGATTTCTGAGCCCATGGATCTAGCCAGTAGCGGTACCCAAAATATAAAACAAGATTATTTTTTGAATACGCCCGAATACAAATTTACTGTCAAAAATAACTTAGAGCTTGAATTATATGATAAGTTGAAAACATGCGGAAAACCACTTGGTAACTTTGTAACAGTAAATAATGGAGTTAATACCGGGAACGCAGCAGACGTTCTGATATCTAACGAGCCTACTAAAGAGACCCATCGTCGGTTTATTGAGGGAAAAGACATCAATAAATATACCATAACGTGGCGGAACCTTTGGATCAACTATGACCCCTCACTAAAACAGAGGCTGGATCCAGATGATTTAAACACACGCCAAAATAAAGTCGACTTTGCTCTAAGATCTCCAGAATTATTTGAAGATAATAAGATCCTACTAAGACAAACGGCAGATAAACCTGTTGGAGCATTTGACGACGAGGGTTATATTTCTAGACACTCAACTCATATCCTTCGATTAAAAGAAGATGTATCTATTCCATTATTGGTCATACTCCCAATTTTTAATTCGTCGTTATTACAGTTCGCTTACCAAATACTTGTACCCGAGAAAGGAAGAACTTTTGCCGAAGTGAAAGCAACAAACGTACGGAAACTTCCATTTATAATTCCGGAACAGAGTCAAAAATCCAACAAACCTACTAACGTTACCGAAGAAGTTCTCAACTCCGACAAATCAGGAAGAGAATTAGCTGAAGAGATCTCAACTAACGGCAACACACGAGCAGCGTTAACACAGTCCTCACAAGCGATTACTGAACTCAAAAACTCAGCTTTGAACGTTAGCGTCGGCTGTTGAGTGAACGAAAAGGTGGTCGATCTCTTGCATAAGGTCATCGACGCCACGATCATCGTTGTCTCGAACCCACGAGAGCAGGTTGTAAACGGCTTCTTTCAGGGAATGTTCGAGGTTCGCTCGAAGCGATGACGCTTTCGAGCGAACCGTCCCCAAGGCGCTCGAATCGGGATCAAGACGAACGAGACTGTAGGCAGCCATCAGAAGGTGCCAGTGCCGACTGGCACCTTCGTCAGTCTGCATCTCGCAGTCTCCTAGGCCGAGATCCTGCTTCGAGTCCTCGAAGAACGTCTCGATGCGCCATCGCATTCCGTAGGAGCGGATCACGTGTTCGGTCGGTGCGTCGATCTTGTTCGTGGCGAGGTATTTGACCGGGTTCTCTTCGTCTTCATCGGTTTCTTTCTCGGCGATGACCAGCTTCACGTCTCCCAGTTGGGAGACGGGAAGCTTCTTCGTCCAGATGTGGTAGGTCTCGTCCTCAACGTTACGCTCGACGGTGTCGATGCGCTCTGCCAGCGCATCGACGCTGATCTCTTCGCCGGCGTAGGTTACCTGTCGGTTGCTCCGAAGCGGGCCGATCCAGTCGTTGCCGTAGGATTCGATGTGTTCGACGAGGGCAGAATCGTGAGCGAACCACGAGTCGAAGAGGTAGGTGTCCGCTGGGACACCTACCTCGTCTTCGAGTTCGGTGACGATCTCACGGGCGAGATCGTACTTGGTGTCGTGGTTTTGGTCATCTTCGTCCTGTTTTTCGTAGAGGCGGAAAGTGAGTGGGTAGGCAGTTTTGTCGTCAGCGTAGAAGGCGTAGATGAGGTCTTGGCCCCAGACAGTGTCACCTTCGGCGTGATCATAGAAGTGTCCGACGCCGGGGACTTCGTCCCCGGCTTTCTCGGTGATCGTGTCGTCGAGGATGATGTAACCATCCTTCGACCAACGTGTTTCACCGTGTTTTTGGAGTTCTTCGAGGCGTTCGTGGTTAAATTGCTGTTCGTCCCAGTCGTACTCGGTGAGGAACTTGTTGAGAGCGCGTTTGTCTCCAGCTGGAAGGACTTCGCGTGCGATGCCTGCCACGGTCTTGTTGCTGGCCGCAACAAGACCTGTGGCGTAGGTTTTCGCGTGCTGACGTTGTGCGGGTGACAGCGACTCGAACTCGTCGAATACACGCGTGCACGACAAGAAGTCCGTAATCGGCATCATCCGTGTTCGCTACCGCCTACGTCACGATCCTACTTCAACGTTCAAAGCTGAGTCAAAAATAAAAAAGCACATCTTAATCTGTCTCTTTCTGACCATCTTGGCCAGTACAACACTCAGTTGGCCATTCCTAAACTTGGTCTAATACAGCCGAGCGAACACTCACCAGATTCAGTACTCCAAGAGACATCTGATGAGAAACCGAACCTCCGAGTCGGCACCGCCCGCGTCGAACGCGAGTCTCCGAACACAGTCCTCATAGAGACAACTGCCCGCTACAAGCCCAACGACGAAGACGCCCACGAAACCGACCGGTGGGGCTACACGGAGACGGCGTACCTGCCGGCGTTCCGGATCACGGATCTCACAGAGACGGAGGCGGACCTGATCGAGCACTTCGTGCCGGTCGCCGTCGACGAGGCGGGCGGCTTCGCGAACTTCCGCGAAACGGCGACGAAGACGAACTCGCTCATCGATCGCTTAAAAGCGATCGAGTTGCCCGACGTCGACGACGTGGCCGACGATCTGGAGAACTACTTAAATACGAAGGAGCGCGCCGAGGAGCTCGACGCAAAGATCGAGCAGACGGACCAGCTCATCGACGAGATCGTGTATGAGTTGTACGGGCTCACTGATGAGGAGATCGAGATCGTCGAGGAGGCGGTGAGCTGACGATGGCGAGCCGTGATCCGGCCGAATTGCGAGCGGAACTCCAAGATGTGGAGTTCGATGGCGATCCGGAGCAGCTCGCCGAGCTGCGTTCGGAGGCTCGTGAAACGGTCGACGCACAGCGGGAGACGCTCAACGACATCGATACGAAGGCAAGTAAGATACTTCGGCTCAACGTCGCAGTGATCGGTGTTCTCATCTCCGTACTGTCCATCGCGGTACAGGTCAGTCCCGATTCAGAGACGGGACTCGGGAACGTCGAACCGTTCGCAAACGTGTATACGGAGATCGGACTCGGCGCGCTGGTCCTGTCGACCGCCTTCGCAGCGATGACGTACACCGCATCAGAACTCGATGTCGGAGTGAGTTCGGAGAATCTCACGACGCTCCTCAAAGCAGACTTCACGCGAGAGGAAACCGAAGAACTTCTCGTACAGAACTACATCATGCGGATCAACTTCAACCGGAGTACAAACTTCCGGAATATCCCGCTAATTCAGTTGACGATCGTTCTACTCGTCTCGGCGATCGTCTCGTTCGTGCTAGGGCTCTATTACGGTGTCTCGGGATCCGTCCCGATCTGGCTCTGGCTTCCCTCGATCGTACTGCTTGGAGGAGTCATCTGGGTGTCCGGGCTGATCACACAAGTCGGTCGAGCGATCGACGACCTGCGAGAGTGGCGCTGACCGAACTATTATACACCTGACCGTGTAATTTGTGAATATGAGCGCAGAAAGTGAAGAGCAATCTGATCAAGAAAAAGCGCGTGAGAGTCTCCTCAGCGGTGGTGAGCGGGTATCGAAAGGCCGACAACGTGGCGATGACGATAGTGATGATAGCTGAATCGACTGAGTGTCAGTTATTCTAGTAGACTTTTGATTCTTCGTTTGAGATAACGACGAACTCGCTGGTCGACCGGCTGAAGGCGATCGAGTTGCCCGACGTCGACGACGTGGCCGACGACTGAGAGAACTACTCAAAATAGTCGTCGACCGCGAACGAGCGAAGCGAGTTCGCGCCTTTTGGTCGAGATTTTTCCGTGAGCGGTCGCGAGCGCAGCGAGCGAGCCGACTCGGAAAACGGTCGGAGTGAGGCGGTGGGCGAGTAGTCGGGGACGGCGAACAACCGCGACGGTCACCCGTTACTCGTCGAAGGTGCGATCGTCGAGCGGGTCGGGCATCGGGAGTTCGTCGACGTCGGCTTCGATCTCGGCTACAGTGTGGTCAGTTTCCTCCACGAGATGCTCACTCACGCGCTCGCCGAGGTCGGCGACGGCGTCCTCGAACGCTGCGAGTTCGGAATCGCTCATCGGCTCGTCCCGTGGGTCGGGTCCTGATTCAGATCGTGCCATTTCTCGAACCTCCGGAGCAGCACTTCTGCGTGCTGCTCGATGTACGCGACACAGTAGCGCGGCGCTCATGTTAAGTCCACGGGTGGGAAATCGTCTTTCAC
Organism: Halorubrum alkaliphilum; assembly: GCF_017873815.1. Lineage (GTDB taxonomy): Archaea > Halobacteriota > Halobacteria > Halobacteriales > Haloferacaceae > Halorubrum > Halorubrum alkaliphilum. The sequence goes on from NZ_JAGGKQ010000019.1 coordinate 7,979, forward strand.
CCGGGTCTTCGTACCCTCACGGTACACGTCCATATGTAGTCCCTCCTCGGTGATGTCGTGTCCCATCGGGTTCTCCGAGTCGTGATCGAACCGGACGACCTGTTGCCAAGATCCGTCGACACGACGTTCCAGCTGAACGACGAACCGGGTAGGAGTCCCACCTACCGTGTCGATCTCGACACGAACCCGAGCGTGTGGGTGTTCGACCCATTCGAAGTACTGTACGTTTCCGTTCCCCATCGTCTACGTCGCTCGAAGATCCAGAGGAGTAAGGACGTTACCGTTTCAGCATTCCGTCGCCGTCAACGTAGCCGACGGCCTAGAGAGCTACTTAAAAACGACGGAGCGTACTGAGCAGATGGACGAGAAGATCGAGTTGATGGACCCGCTCATCGACGAAATCGTGTACGAATTGTACGGGGTCACTGATGAGGAGGTCGAGATCGTTGGGAAGGCGGTCGGTGAGTACACACGGATCCACACCGCTGACGGATCATGGGACCTATTGTGTTGGTGTTTGATAACACTGGCATGGTAACGACGGACGCCGACACGCCGGACGCCTACGAACAGCTACTCGAACGGAACCGACGCCTGACGAACCTGAACTACGCCTCGATGTACCTCAACTGGGACCAGCAGGTGACGATGCCCGAGGGCGGGGCACCGGGGCGGGCGCAGCAGCTATCGGCACTGTCGGCGACGACCCACGAACTGCTCGTCGACGACGACGTCGCCGCATGGCTCGACGCGCTCGCGGACGCCGACCTGACCGACGAACAGGCCGCAAACGTCCGCGAGATCCGGAACCGGTACGAGCGCGAGGCACCGGTCCCCGCGCACCTCACCGAGGAACTATCCCAAACCGCTGCCGAGAACCAGCAGATATGGCAGGCGGCCAAGGCTGATGACGACTTCGAGTCGTTCGCCCCCCGGCTGGAGACGATGCGAGACCTCCAGCGGCAGAAGGCCGAGCATATCGACCCCGAAAAGAGCCCGTACACGGTGTTGTACGAGGGGAGCCACCAGTACGTCCCCATCGAGACGATGGAGGGCATCTTCGAGACGCTTCGGTCGGAGATCCCGCCACTCGTCGCGGAGATCCGCGAGTCGGGACGTGACCTCGCCGACCCGTGGGAGGGTCCGTATCCCGACGCGAACCAGGAGGCGCTCTCACAGGCCGCACTCGACTTCCTTGGGTACGATCGGGACCGGGGGCGGATGGACACCGCTCCGCATCCGTTCATGGCCGGGAACCAGTTCGACGCCCGCGTCACCACGCGGTTCAAGGAGAGCGACCCGATGGACGCGCTGACTGCTACCATCCACGAGCTCGGCCACGCCACCTATCAGCTCGGACTCCGACAAGACGAGTACGGGACGCCATTGGGTGCGGCACGGATGAGCATCCACGAGTCCCAATCGCGCTTCTGGGAGAACCATATCGGTCGGACGAAACCGTTCTGGGAGGCGTTCCTGCCGGTGTTCAAAGACCACATCGACGGCCACGGCGACCTCACGGTACAAGAGGCCTACGAGGCGGCAAACCGCATCTATCCGAACAATCGCATCCGCGTCGAAGCGGACGAACTCACGTATCACATGCACATCATTCTCCGGAGCGAGATCGGTCGAGGCGTCGTCGAAGGAGATATCGGGGTCGAGGAGATCCCGCAGGTCTGGAACGACAAGATGGACGAGTATCTCGGCGTCCGCCCAGAAACCGACAGCGAGGGCTGTCTACAGGACATCCACTGGACCGGCGGATTCGCAGCCTTCCACGGGTACACGCTCGGCAGCGTCGTCGCCGCACAGTTGAACGACGCGATCCGCGACGATCTCGATGTCGACGGACTCGTTCGGGAACGGAACTTCGAGCCCATCCACAAGTGGATGACCGAGAACGTCCATCGCCACGGACAGCGGTACACGACACCTGACCTCATCGAGGAGGCAACCGGGCAAGAGCTCTCCGCCGAACCGTTCGTCGACTACGCCCGCGAGAAGTTCGAAAATCTGTACGAACTGTAGGGTTTCGTGGTCGTCGGGCCCGTAGTGGCCGCCACCGTGGAAGCCTCTCGACTTCAGTCCCGGTTTGCGGCCCACGCGGCGAGAGCGACGAGTCCACCGTTGAGTACGAGGAACCCGACGACAACGAGACCGAACGCCGGATCGATTCGGCTCGCTCGACGGTACACCACGACGAGAGCCACGCCGACCACGAGGGTAACGACTGGGCACGAGGCGTACCGGAGCCGTTCGAACACCGATGACGGGAACGCCATGTCGAAGTTGCCGGGGGCGACGAGTGAAAATTCTCCGGACGAACGGATCAAAATGATTGCTCGGCGTCTACTCTTCCACCGGAAGGAGTCCGGCCTCGCGGAGGTCGCTGTTGAGGCTCCCGTCGCCGTGTTCGGCGTACGCCGCCGGCGCGTACGTCTTGATCTCCAGTGCGTGGACCGACTGGGTCATGTGGTCGCCGACCGCGTCGTACACGAGCTGGTGTTGATCGACCAGCGACTCGCCCTCGAAGACGGGTGAGACGGCCACGACCGCGAAGTGAGCGTCCTCGTCCTCGTCGTTGTGGATCCGGGGGGCAGTTACCCGCGCGACCGTGTTCGGAATCTCTGACTCGATCAGCGACTCGACCGTGTGGGTGTCGATGGTCATACCGCGCATGGGTCGCGGACGGGCAAAAACGAACCGGGAGCGCATCGACCGAACCGGAGCGGATTCGTCGGGGCTCCGTCGTGCGTGTTAGTCGCCCGACGGTGTGGGGTCGCCCGCCTCGTCACCACGGTCCGGTTCGTCCGTGTCATCCACGACCCCCATCTCGTCTTCATCCGCCGCCTCGTTCGTGACCGGGTCCTCTTCACGGTTCGCCGCGGATCCGCGTCCGACGATCCGCTCCCAAAGCGACCGGGTGTCGGGACGCTCACACAGGAGCACCGAGGAGTCGACCTCGTTGACGACGTCGTAGACGAGCGAGCCGCTGACCAGCCGAGAGAGTAGGCCGCGCTCGGTCGCGCCCATGATGACCATGCTCGACTCGCGGGACCGTTTGGCGATCGCGTTCTCGACGTCGCCCTCGACATCGACGGTGAGCGTCGCGTCACCGAGTTCTTGTTCCTGGGCCCACTTGCCGAGGAACTCCGTCCCGGCGGCACGATTGTCCGGACCATCGACGACGTACAGGAGCTCTACCTCGGAACCACGGCTATCACGGAGGGTCCGAGCGACCTCCGCGGAGAGGTCGGAGTCGGACCCACCCGCGGTCGGCACGAGGAGGTGCTCGGGATCGAACCCGCGGTCCTTCAACACGAGGAAGTCACACGGAAGCTCACGAGTGAGTTCGTCGAGACCGCGTGAGACGGTCCCGGACGACCAGAACGGCTGGTTCGCCCATCCCATCACAACCAGGTCCGCGTCCCCGGTTTCTGCCGAATCGAAGATCTCCTCGAACGACTGGTGGGAGATGACAGTCCGGGTCTCGACGTCGACCCCGAACGTCTCGGCGCTTTCACGAGCGGAGTCAAGTAAGCGCTGTGACTCTGCGTCGATCCGTTCGACGTGCTCTGCGCCCGCGTACAACGGAGTTTGGTCGGGGACGCTGACGATGTGGACCGCCTCGACGACCCCGTCGTTCGCCTTCGCCATGATCGAGGCCAGCTCGATCAGTTCGCTTTCGGTTCGCGGGTTCGCGAGCGGGACCATCACCCGGTAGCTCGTCTGGTCGGGCTGGACCGACTCCGCGGCCGAGACTGCGGAGTCGGGCATGTCGTCGGCCCGGTCGAGAACGTACTGGCCGAGGTATCCTTGATGAGTCGTTTCTCGCCGGGCGTACAGGAAGTACCAGAGCATCGCGGCGATGACAAACGCCGCCGACAGTCCGATTTCGATGGGGCTCATGAACGCGATCAGCCCGAGTGATAACACCATTCCGGCGATCGGCGTGATGGGATACAACGGAACCCGGAACTCCGGATCGTACTCGGGGACGTCGGCCTCACGGAACACGATCAGCGCCGCGTTCATCAGGGCGTACACGATCAGGTGCAACACCGATGCCGCCTGCGCGAGGACCTCGACGCTCTGACCGAGCAGAACGATGAACACGACTATCATCGCACCGGTGAGGAAGATGGACCGGTACGGCGTCGAGAAGCGCGGATGGATCTCGTTGAGCCAGTTGGTGACGATCTTATCACGACCCATCGCGAAGTTGATCCGGGCCGACGAGAGGATCGATGCGTTCGCCGAGGAGGCGGTCGCGAGCAGCGCGCCGAGCGTCATCACCGTTGCTGCCGCGGCCGCGAAGCCGCTTATGCCGAACAGTTGGTCCGGGAAGGCGAGCTCCGCCGCCTGTGCGACGGGCGCGTCCGTGTCGAGGACGTCCCACGGAACGATCCCGAGCATGATCGTTACGAGGACGCCGTAAATGACGGTCACGATGGCGACGGATCCGATGATCGCGATCGGAAGGTTCCGACCGGGGTTCTCGAGCTCCTCCGCGACAGTCGCGATCTTCGCGTATCCCAGGAAGGAGACGAACACGAGCGCCGTCGCGGGGAGGATCGCGCCGTATCCCTCTTCGGTTGGTGCCCAGCCGTCGGTGGTTAGGGTTCCGTAGTCGAACGAGAACCATCCGGCAAGCGCAAACACACCGAGAATAACGAGCAACAGCGTGACGATAACCGTCTGAATACCTCCGGTCTCCTTCGCTCCGATGTAATTAACGCCGATGAACACGATCCCGGCGAACAGCGCACCGATCTGGATCTGTGTAATCGTGAATACGCCGAGATCGAACGAGGGGATCAACGCGAGCGTCCCGAGTACTGGCAGAACGAACGTGGTGTCGCCGAGCAGCGTCACGAGATACTGGCCGAAGCCGATGGAGTAGAACGCGGACGCGAACGCTAACCCGAGCCAGTCGCCGAGACCCGCAATCGAACCGAACATCGGGCCGAGCGCGCGGTTGACGTAGTAGTACCCACCACCCGCCTTCGGCATCGCTGTTCCGAGTTCGGAGACCGATAGTGCGTTCACCATCGCCACCCCGCCCCCGATGAGAAACGAGACGACGACGACCGGTCCAGCCTCGTTCGCGGCCACTCCTGGGAGAACGAAGATACCCGCCCCGATCATCGTCCCGATACCGATTGTCATCGCGGAGATCAACCCGAGGCTTTTAGCGAGCTCCTCGTCGTCGCTCACGGGTAGCCACCCCTGCCGGTGTTGCGATCGGTCTCGGTTGACATGGGCGTGTGTCTCTACGGGTCTTATTTAACGTCACCGACCTGCCTGTCGTGTTCTGCGTACCTTCCTGATCGATACGATATATAATCGAATTATAATCGATCGAGTGTCCAATTCTACCGTACAGCGGGCGGAACGCCGCTGTCGGCTCACTAGTCATCGGTGCGTCGACGCGTCCTGTGAGTCGTCGGACTGTCACTCCGGCGCGCCGTCGACGATGGCGACCCCGGACGACGCGCCGATCCGCTCCGCGCCCGCCTCGAACATGGCGAGTGCCTCCTCGTAGGATCCGACTCCGCCGGACGCCTTGACGGGCAAGTACTCACTCATCAGTTCGACGTCGGGGATCGTCGCCCCGCCGTCCGCGAACCCCGTTGAAGTCTTCACCATGTCGGCGTCGGCGTCGACCGCAGCCTCACAGGCACGGTGTTTCTCGGCGTCAGTCAACAGCGCGGTCTCGATGATGACTTTCACCGGGATCGGGACCGCGGCGACGACCTCGCTGATCTCGGCTGCGACCGCGTCGTCCTCGCCCGCCTTCAGCCGGCCGACGTTGATCACGAGGTCGAGCTCGTCGGCCCCGGCGTCCCACGCGTCGACCGCCTCCTCGCGTTTCGTCGCCATCGAGGACTGGCCGTGCGGGAACCCGACGACCGTTGCGACCGTGTCGGGGGCGTCGTCGAACGCGGCCGCTTCCGAGACGTAACACGGCGGGATACAGGCGTTCATTCCGTGATCAGCCGCCTCTTCGAGGACGGTTTCCACGTCGCTCCACGTCGTCGTCGGGCCGAGAACGGTGTGGTCGATGCGTGCGGCGACCTGATCGCGATCCATGTTCGAGGACTTGCGGCCCGACGACAAAGGCCTGCTGGGTCGAGCTGATCCCGCCGAACGAGGAGACATCAACCACGGCGTCACGACACGACGCCCTTCCGCCGGAGCTCCTCGCGGATCGCCGACCGCTTGACGACGGCGAAGCCGGCACAGATCAGGAGGAACCCGACGACGGTCGTCTCAGTGATCCCCTCGTTCAGGACGATCCAGCCGGACAACGCCGCGAACACGGGGGCGACGTACGAGACGAGGTTGATCTCGATCGGCCCGAGCCGATCGAGCAGCTCGAAGTAGATCAGAAATCCGATCCCGCTGGCGACGATCGCGAGGTAGGCCAACGCGAGGACCGCCTCCGTCGTCCAGACGATGTCGGCGGCGGACTCGCCGAGCGCGACGGCGGCGAGGTGGGTGAGACCGGCCCCAAACAGCATCGACCACGCCTCCATCGTCTCGATCTCCATCCCCGAGTCGAGCGCGCGCGTGAGCACGGAGCCGAGCGCGAACGCCGCGGCCGCGAGGAACACGAGGAACTTCGCTCCGGTCCCCCCGCCGGTCAGGTTCGAGGGATCGGGCGCGGCCAACACGACCGCCCCGAGAAGGCCGATCAGGAGCCCGATCACGCCGACGACGGTCAGTCGTTCGGAGGGGAGAAACGCCCGCGCGAACACCGTCGTCAACACCGGCGAGAGGCTGACGATGACCGCGGCGACCGCGCTCGTCACCGCCGGGTCGCTCTCTCCGAGGAATAAGAATGCGTGGTACGCGGCGATTATCAGCACCGCGCCGACGACCACGACCGACCACTCGTCCCGTCCGCGGGGGATCGGATCGTCGGCGGCGTAGAACGCGTACGCCAGCATCACGACGCCGGCGACGTCGAAGCGGAGCGCCGCGAACAGGACGGGTGGGAAGTACGCCAGCCCGGCGTTTATCGCCATGAACGCGGATCCCCAGATCGCGGCGAGCGCGAGAAACGCCCCGACGGTTCGATACCTGCTCACGTCACACCTGAACTGCCTGCGGGACAAAAGGTTCCGGAAGCGGCGGGAACCGCCTCAGCGGATCCGGAAGGCGTCACCGTCGCGGGAGACGACGCCGACGTCGGAGAGCCGACGGAGCGCGTCGGTGACGGCGTCCTCGTGGCTCCCGACCTCCTCGGCGACCGACTCGGGAGTGCCGTCCGTCTCAGTGAGCGCGGCGAGGATCGCAGCGTAAAAACGGCTGTCGGCCTCGGTTCCGAGTCGTTCGTCGATCTCGGCGAGCGCGTCCTCGACGCGACCGTGGACCCATCGCTGCGCCAACGACAGCTCCCGGTCGATCTCCTGAAGCCGTCCGTACTCGGCCGCGATCTCGGCGATCTCGCTCGGCTCGTCGCCACCGTCAGCACCGTTCCGGTGGTCGTTTTGAGCATCGGTGCCCGCTCCGTCCGTCGTCGCGCCGTCCGCGTTCGCCCTCGTCTTGTCCTCATCCGGAGCCCCGACATCGAGCGAGAGATGGGGACACCGTCCGGACATGTCGAGGCTGCTCCGGGCCGGATACGCGCTCTTCGCGCCGAATCCGTACGGCGAGACGCTCACTTCCAGCCGGAGACTTCGGGTGATCCGGAAGTACTTGCGTCGCTGGTCGTCCGTCGTCGACTCGATGAGGCCCGCGTCCTCCAGCTTCCGGAGGTGGTCGATGACCGCCTTCGGACTCACCCCGAGATACTCCGAGATCTCCGTGACGTAGCAGGGTTTCCGTGCGAGAAGCCGGAGGATGCGTCGCCGGTTCTCGTTGCCGAGGAGATCGAGCAGTACCGCGGAGTCCATTAACGTGTGGTTAGCGTCCGAAGAATAAAACGTTGACTTCCCGTTCCCGATCGATCCCGTAGAGGGTTCGCGCGGGAACGAAGGCTAATTACGCCGCGGCGGGGTGATACCGGTATGCGAACTGCACTTGTTGTCCTCGACGGCTGGGGGCTCGGTCCCGACTCGCCGTACCGGACGGACGACCTCGCGGACGAGTCGGGCGTCCCGACCGAGGGCGGACGCGACGCGGTCTCGGCGGCGGACACGCCGACGTTCGACGGCGCGGTCGACCGCGGCGCGTACGGCTCGCTCGTCGTCCACGGCCGGCGCGTCGGTCTCCCGGACGGACAGATGGGGAACTCCGAGGTCGGTCACCTGAACATCGGTGCGGGCCGGGTCGTCAAGCAGGCGTACACCCGGATCACCGACTCGCTCGCGGCGGGGACATTCGCCGACAACGACGCCCTCGCGTCGGCGTTCGACCGTGTCGCGGAGACGGGCGGACGCGTTCACTTCATGGGGCTCGTCTCCGACGGGGGCGTCCACTCGCACGTCTCGCATCTGGAGGCGCTGATCGACGCCGCGGCCGCGGCGGGCGTCCCGGCGACGACCCACGCGTTCACCGACGGGCGGGACACGGCACCCGAGATCGCCGACGAGTTCCTCGCGAGGGTCGCCGACCACGCCGCCGAGCGCGGGACCGGCGAGGTCGCGACCGTGGTCGGCCGGTATCTGGCGATGGACCGCGACGAGAACTGGGACCGAACGCGACGCGCGTACGACGCGATCGTGAACCGGGAAGCCGACCGCGAGGTCGACTCCGCCGTCGAAGCCGCACGCGACGCGCACGCCCGCGGCGAGACCGACGAGTTCATCGAACCGACCCTGGTGCCCACCGGAGACGACACTCACGGCGTCGCGGACGGCGACGCGGTGATCTTCTTCAACTTCCGGGCCGACCGCGCTCGACAGCTGGTGCGACTGCTCACGGACACGCGCCCGGAGTGGGAGTTCGGGGTCGATCAGCCCGACATCGAGCTGGTGACGATGACGGAGTACGACGAGACGTTCACGTTCCCCGTGGCGTTCCCGCCGGAGATCCCGGAGAACACGCTGGGAGAGGTCGTCTCCGAGGACGAGGGGACCCAGCTCCGGATCGCCGAGTCCGAGAAGTATCCGCACGTCACGTACTTCCTCAACGGCGGCCGCGAGGTGGAGTTCCCCGGCGAGCAGCGATCCATCGTGAAGAGCCCGGACGTACCCACCTACGACCTCCAGCCGGAGATGTCCGCGCCGGAACTCACCGACGAGGCGATCCGCGTCATCGAGGACGACGACCCGGATCTGGTCGTGTTGAACTACGCGAACCCGGACATGGTCGGCCACACCGGCGACTTCGACGCGGCGGTCGAGGCGGTCGAGGCGGTCGACGCCGAGCTCTCGCGACTCCTCGACGCGGTCGCGGACGCGGGCGGGCACGCCGTGGTCACCGCCGACCACGGCAACGCCGACGACATGGGCACGGAAGCGGACCCCCACACCGCACACACGTTCAACCCGGTCCCGTTCGTTTACCTGACACCCGACGGCGACGACGGGGACCGAACCGTCCGGTCCGGCGGCTCGCTGTGTGACGTCGCCCCGACGCTGCTCGACCTGCTGGAGCTCGATCGACCCGTCGAGATGACCGGCGAGAGTCTCTTACAACGATAAACTTCGGGTTGATTTCTCCCGGTTCCACGCCCTTTTAAGCCGGTCAGGGATCTGTGCGGATCCATGACGGATACTACGACGCCGGTGATCGCGGCCGCGTATCGAACGCCACAGGGACGAGACGGAGGGGTGTACGAGGACGTGCGCAGCGAGGACCTCTCGACGCGGCTGATCGACCACACGCTCGCGGAGACGGGGCTGACGAGCGACCACGTCGACGACCTGATGTGGGGCGTCGCACAGCAGCGGGCCGAACAGGACAACAACGTCGCACGCGTGATCGCGCTCCTCTCCGATCTCGGCGAGTCGGTGCCGGCGACGTCGATCAACCGATGGTGCGCCTCCTCGATGCAGGCCGTCATCTCCGCCGCCGACGCGATCGCCGCGGGCAACCGCGACTGTATCGTCGCCGGCGGCGTCGAGAACATGAGTCGCGTGCCGATGGACGGTGACTCCTATCAGCACCTCCATCCCGAGCTCTCGGAAGCGTACAACGTCTTCCAGCTACAGATGGGGATGACCGCCGAGAAGGTCGCCGAGGAGCACGACGTGAGCCGGGAGGCTCAAGACGAGTACGCCGCACGGAGCCACCAACGAGCCGCGAAGGCGACGGAGTCCGGTCGGTTCGACGACGAGATCGTTCCGGTCGAGACCGACGACGGCCTCGTCGAGGCGGACGAGGGGATCCGCCCGGACACGACGGCCGAGAAGCTCGCCGGGCTCTCGCCCGCCTTCACCGGCGACGGAACCGTCACCGCGGGGAACGCCTCACAGATCTCCGACGGCGCGTCGCTGACGCTCGTCACGAGCAAGGCGTTCGCGGAGGACCACGGGCTCGACGTGCTCGCGGAAGTAGGAACGAACAACGTCGCCGGCGTCGACCCGACCGTGATGGGGATCGGTCCGGTGCCCGCCACTCGCGGGCTGCTCGACCGCGCGGGTACGACCATCGACGACTACGACCTCGTCGAACTCAACGAGGCGTTCGCCTCACAGTGTGAGTACTCCCGGCGAGAGTTGGGGATCGACGAGGACAAGTACAACGTCAACGGCGGCGCGATCGCCATCGGCCACCCCCTCGGAGCCTCCGGCGCACGCCTCCCCGTGACGCTGATCCACGAGATGGCGAAGCGTGACGCGGACCGAGGGCTGGCGACGCTCTGTGTCGGCTTCGGGCAGGGGGCGGCGATCGAGTTCTCGCGGTAGAACGCCGTTTCCGACCGATCACTCCCCGTTCGAGTCGCGAACGGCTCCCGTTCCCGCTCGGTCCGTCTCGTCGAGCCGGATCGGCCCGCCGGCCACGTTGACGCCCTCGTAGGGGTCCGCGGCGAGCAGCAGCGAGCCGTCGAAGTCAGCGTAATCGAGCAGCGGCGCGAGGTGCGTTGCGGCCGCGATGGAGGCGTTCGACTCGACCATACAGCCGAGCATTACCTCCAACCCGTGGGATCTCGCGGTCGCGATCGCCCGCCGAGCCTCTAGGAGTCCGCCCGTCTTCATCAGTTTGAGGTTCGCGATGTCACAGCGATCGGCGATGGCGGGGATGTCGGCGGCGGTCACACACGACTCGTCGGCGGCGATCGGCAGCACGGACCGCTCGTAGGCGAACCGAAGCCCCTCGGAATTCTCGGCCGGAACCGGCTGTTCGATGAACTCGACGCCGAGGTCCGCGAGCCACTCGCTCTTCGTGACCGTCTCGCGGGGCGTCCACGCCTCGTTGGCGTCGACCCGGATCGTCGCCTCCGGCGCGGCCTCCCGGACCGCCTCGACGATCTCGCGGTCGCGGTCGGTTCCGAGTTTGACCTTCAGAACCTCGTACCCCGCGTCGCCCGCGTCCGCCGCCTTCTCGCGGATCCGCTCGGTCGTGTCGAGTCCGACGGTGAACGATGTCTCGGGCGCGTCGTCCGGATCGAGTCCCCACAGCCGGTAGAGGGGGACGCCGAGCCGCTTGGCCGCGAGGTCGTGGACCGCGATCGACACCGCACAGCGCGCGGCCGGATTGTCGTGGACGGTCGCCTCCATCCGGGACTCGATCTCGTGGAGCGCGTGGGGGTCGCCGACGGACTCGACGACTCCGAGGAGTTCGGGAAGCACGGCGGCGACCGTGTCGGCCGTCTCCCCGTAGTGTCTCGACGGGGCCGCCCCACCGACCCCCGTCATGCCGCCCTCGTCGGTCACCCGGACGATCAGGTTCTCGACGTGGGTCCGGGTCCCCCGAGAGATGGTGAACGGCTCCGCCAGCTCCATCGACACCCGCTCGATCGAGGTTTCGAGGGTCATTCGTCCACCCCTCCGTCGACGTCCTCGTGGTCGAGCCCGTCCAGTACTCCAGCCACGATCCGATCGGCCCCGTCCCGGATCGGGTCCGCGGCGGGAACGCCGGTCTCCGCCGCGACCGACTCGACGGCCTCCGTGGCGGCCGCGTCGTCGAACCCCTTCGTGTTCACCGCGCCGGCGACGACGTTCGCGTTCGCAACGGGCGCGGCGAGGCTCTCGTAGAGGTCGACGTACTCCGCGAGCGGCGGAAGCGGGAAGGACTCGTAGCCGTGGATCGCCTCGCGACCGGCCGCATGACAGAGCACCAAGGCGTCGGGCATCGCGCCGTGGAGGATTCCACAGGTGACCGCCGAGTAGGCGGGGTGTGTAATGGCCCCCTGCCCCTCGACGACGAGCAGGTCGTGGTCCGTGGCCGCCTCGACGACGAGGTCCTCGACAGCACCCGCGGTGAAGTCGGATATCACCCGGTCGATCGGCGTCCCCCACCCCGCGATCATGATCCCGGTCTGGCCGGTCGGGACGAACGCGGCGTCGATCCCGCGCTCGCGGGCGGCAGCGACGATCTCCAACGAGGTCGTCATTTTCCCGACCGAACAGTCGGTACCGACCGTGAGTACCACGTCGGCGTCGACATCGCCCGCCTCGCCGCTCGCGACCGAGAGGCCCTCGGGCGGCCGGCGTACGTCCCGGAGCTCGACCCCGTGGTCGGCCGCCAGCGCGGCGAACTCCTCGTCGTCGGTTAGGAAGTAGTGGAGTCCGGCGACGACGTCACAGCCCGCTGTGATCGCCGCGCGTACGTCCTCACGCCACGACTCGTCGAAGCCACCGCCGATCGGCGCGATCCCGATATATAAGGCGTCGACGTCGCCGTCGGCGGCCGCGAGCGCGTCCGCGAAGGAGTCGACGATCGGCGCGTCCGCGACGTCGGGGACGTGGTCCGAGACCCGGTCGCCGCCGCGGTCGCGGTCGAGGACGGCCTCGACGGTCTGATCGCCGTACCGCATCACGCCGAGCGCCGTCTTCGCGCGGTCGGGGAACTTTCCGTGGGCGAGGACGACGATCCGCTCGGTTTCCATGCGCGGCCCGTCGCTCCGGCCGGGCTTAAAAGGGACGGCTCGGGCGGAGGTCGCCGTCACTGAAGCCGGTATCGTAGGATCGCTGCGATCCCGCCGAGGTTCGAGAGCTGTTCTCCGGGCGCGAACTCCGAGGAGAAGACGACCACGTCGCCGCCCTGTCGCTCGACCGACTGAATGACCTCGTTGACGTCGATGTGCCAATCGCCCTCGCCCTGTCGCTCGGTACGGAGCCGGTCGTCGACGACGAGCAGGGTCTCGATCGCGCCGAACTCCGCGGCCTCGGCGACGTCCTCGGGACCGTAGGTCGCTTTCGCGCCGGTGGCGATGTTCTCGGTCAGCTCGTCGATGAGGTTCGCCTCCTTCGAGATCCGTGTCTCCTTTTGTACATCATCGACCGCGCCGCGTTTGAGCACCTCGTGGACGCCGCGGTCGCCGACACCTGAGGTGTCGACGGTGGTGATGTCCTCGGCGAGATCGCGGAACTCCGCCTCGATGTAGTCGCGAGCGTCCTGCTTGGTGAAACCGGGCCCCGCGAGGATCACGGCGTCGGCGTCGAGATGAGCCAGCGCCTCGCCGAGTTCGGCGAACAGCTCCTCGCGCGGACGGGAGAACTCACCTTTTCCGGTCGGTTTCGTGAACGAGGCGTACTCCTCGGTGCCGTACTGCTGGACGGTGTGGACGTACGCGGCCCCCTCCTCGACGGTCGCGATGGCGACGTCGGGGTTTTCGGCGGCCTCCGTCGCCTCCTCCAGACGCTCGGTCTGGTCCGGCTTGAACTGTTTCTCGACCGTGATCTCGTCGTGCTCCTCGACGTTGATCGTGTGGTGAGCGTTGAGCTGGTCCTCCCGCGAACAGTCGACGATCACCCCCGAAACGCGGAGTCGATTGGCGAACCGTGCGAACTCCACGTCGTCCACTTCGAGCGTGACGAACAGGTGTTCGCGCTGGCCGCCGGTGTCCCGCATCTGGTCGTCGTTCCGTTGGATCCGGCGAGTCGTGTCGCCCTCGACGAAATCTCCCGGTTCGAGGACGTGTGCGAGGTGCCAGAGGTCGTCGACGTTCTCGGGGACGAGCGTGAGTCGTTCGCGACCCTCCTCGCCGTATCCTCGCTCGGCGATGCGCATGAGGGGGCGTTCGGTCGGGTGGGTATCAACCCTTGTCATCCGCTCCGGTCGGACGAACGAGCCGTCAACCGTCGGTCCGCGGCCCCCAATCGAAGCCGCCGTCATCGTCGTGATCGCGGTCGGCATCACGCCCCCCGTCGGCACCGGAGTCACGTCCCTCGTCGGCACCGGAGTCACGTCCCTCGTCGGCACCGGGGTCACGGTCAGTGTCATCGTCCGGGTCGACGTCGGTGCGATCACCGGTGTCGTCGCTGAACACCGGACTCTCGTCCGCTTCTTGGGGGTCGGCTGGGAGGAACACGTCACCGCGAACGGGGACGCGGTCGTCGCTCCCGCCCTCGCTCGACCCCGCCGTCGAGCGTCCAAGCGGCACCGACCGACCCGTCTGTACGTCGACCGGCACCTCCGCCAGTACGGGGCCGTCTCGGGCCCCCCGTCGCGGAAAGGCGGAACGAACGCCCTCGTCCGCAGCGCCTCTCGCTTCGCCCTCCATGCCCGTCACGTCCGGGGAGTCGGCGAGAGTCGACGGATGTCCGTTCAACACGTCCGCTGCCCCCCGTCCGTACAGCGCATGGGCGACGATCCGAGTGGCGAACACCAGACCGATCCCGACGAAGAGGGGAACAAGCGGTATCGCGAACGTGTATCCCGTGAGCAACACCACCGCGGCCAGCGACCATCCGACGACGTACTCGCCGGAGCGTGCGACGGGGACGACGAGGGTAGGGCGAAACGCGTCGCGGAGCCGACCCGTGGCGGCGAACGTCGCCAGCGCGGCGGGTCTGACGTACGTAAACACGAGAAGGTACGCAACGGTGAGCAATACGATGAGTCCACCGAGAGCACCGAGTACCGGGACGGCAACGCCGGGATCCGCAGAGCCACCTCCGAGTACCGGATCCGTCACAGGAGTCGGCTCTACCCGGCCCGATTCGACGAGAACGCCCGCGAGCGCCACGGCCCCGAGAACGAGGGCAAGCGGCAGGAGATACCCTACGGTGAGCAGTGCCGATCTGATCCCGTCACGGTACAGCCCGCCCCAGCGGACGAACGGCGGCGCGCCGTCGACACGTTTCGACCCGATCTCCCCGAAGACCACTCGTAGGTAGTACCCGCGTGCGACGAGCGCCGGCGCGAGCGCGATCGGAGCAGCGAGCGCGACGGGCGGCGTCAAAACGACGGCGACCAGCCAGACCGGGGTGACGACCCATGCGAGGAACGTCAGGACGGCCCCGACGACGAGCGTTCCGGCGGCATCGGCGGATCGTGTCGGCGTCGCCAGCGCTCCCCGGAGCATACACATGCGTGTTCCGGGACAGTATAAATTGTTCCGGGCGGTCGAACGCGCGGTGTTAAGTTAAGGATGAGGCGGGACGAGGATTCAGTGCTCTATGCCGAAAACCGCCCGCCTCACCGAGTGTACCGAGTGGATCGACTTGGAGTTTGTGGAGCGAGAGCGGACACCCCGCGAGATCATTGAAAAGGGTATTCGCCACCATCTCGCTGGGTTATCACTCTCGAATACAGTTATTCTTCTTGAGGAATTGGGTGTCCAACGAAGTCGTGTTGCTGTTCACAATTGGGTACAGAAAGCCAATTTACAGCCAGCTGATGGGAAGAGCCCGGATCGCGTTGCGGTCGATCAGAAGGCGATCCGGATCAACGACGAGCAATACTGGCTGTACGCTGCCGTCGATCCTGAAACGAACAGAATCCTTCATTCGCGGCTGTTTCCGACGTATACGATTCCGATCGCACGAGAATTTCTCACTGAATTAGCTGAGAAACACGATGTCGAAGACGCGCTGTTTCTCGTCGATGACGCAGACGATCTGGTCGGTGGTCTGCGCCGCGAAAACTACAGCTACCGCGTCGAACAACACGGCTATAGAAATTCTGTCGAACGTGTCTTTAGAGAAGTAGAACGACGAACCTCTTCATTTTCAAACTGTTTCAGCCACGTCGATCCGCCGACCGCGGAAACGTGGTTGCAAGCCCACGCCGTCTGGTGGAATCATGCTTAAGTTAACACGACGGTCGAACGACGCCGACACGGCTCGTCCACGAGTGGGGGCCTGTCGGCGCAATGACTGAAACACCGTTCACCCATGATTTATCAGCTATGACGAGAAGATCTGATCTGGCCGCGCGGGACAATCGTGTGCCTCTGACAGAGCCGATTCCGGCCGTCGTTCGTGACGGCCGCCCCCGCCAGCGGCTTTCGACCGAACGGTTCCACCGATAGCACTGCTTCGACACCGAGACACGGGCCGGTTAGGATGCGTCGGTACCGATTTATCCCATCCCGCCGACCGTCCGGTATGAGCGACGACGACGCGGCGGGCGGGATCGAACCGACCCTCCGAAGCTACGGCATCAGCGTCGAGTCGATCGACGACGGTGATCCCCTTGAACTGACCTATATGACCGCCTTTCCGGGCCGTGAGGTCCATCACAACGAGATGGGACGCGCCCTCAACGCCCTCATCGACCGCGCCGAGGCGGACGAATGGGATCCGGTCCGCGTCGAGGCGACCGTGATCCGATCCCCGGGTGACCCGCTCGGAACGTGGCGGGCCGAGGCGGAATGGTTCGAGGCGCTGATCGGGTACGAACTGAGCGAGACGGAGTTCTCGACTCGCGTCATCGAAACCCTGACACACGTCGACGGGGAGGCCACACGGTGACCCGGCGCAACCCTGTCAACCGGGCCCAACGGCGGCTCGGCCGTCCGCCACGCGAGCGCTTTGCGACCCGCACGCTTTCCTTCGATGTCGACGGATCGACCTGTCGCGGAACCCTCTATCTCCCCGGCGGAAACGACGACGATCCGCCCGTCGTCGTGATGGCACCCGGACTAGGTGCGGAGCGGTCCTTCGGCTATCCTGCCGTCGCCGAGCGCTTCGCCGATGCCGGCTACGCCGCGTTGCTGTTCGACTACCGTGGGTTCGGTGGGTCCGACGGTGACTCGCAAGCGATCAACCCCGCACGCCAGCGTGCCGACTACGCCGCCGCCATCGATCGGCTCGACGAGGTGGACGAAGTCGGTAGAGAACGCGTTCTCTGGGGCGCGTCGCTGTCGGCCGGTCACGTCCTGACGCTCGCGGCGGAGCGTCGCGATATCGACGCCGTGATCGCGGTCGTTCCCCTGCTCGACGCGCGCTCGACGGTTCGGTCGCGCGGCGGAAAGTACGTCCTCCGAGCGAGCGTGACGGGGCTCCGGGACCTGCTCGGTCATCGGTTCGGTCGCGGGCGAACGGTCCCGATCGTCGGCGACCGCGAGGAACTCGCGGCGATCACCGAACCCGGCTCCACGCGCGGCTACCTCGACCTCGTCGACCGGGAGTCGCGCTGGCGAAACGAGACGCCCGCCCGATCGCTGCTCCGGCTGGTCAACTACCGACCCGGCGACCGGCTCGACGAGATCCGTGCCCCGACCCTGCTGCTCGCGGGAACCGACGACGCGATCGTCCCGGTGGACGACGTCACTACCGCCGGCAGGAGCCTCGATCGCGGGACGGTCGTCTCGATGCCCGCGGACCACTTCTCCGTTCTCGGCGCGGACTTCGAGCCCGCGGTCGGCCATCAGCTCTCATTCTTGCGTGACGCGGTCGAGGAGTAGTTCGGTACCGAGTGGATCGAGACGGGCTGATCGGAGACGCGATTTTATGTTGGGACGGACCGAACCGCCAAACATGACCGTAGTCGCCCTGTTGAGCGTCGCCCCGGTTCGTGAGGGAAGTATGTCCGGCGAGGTCGCGAAGGCCGTGGACGCGCTCGACGCGTACGACGTGCGCTACGAGACCAATCCGATGGGAACCGTGATCGAGGCCGACGACGTCGACACCCTGTTCGCGGCGGCGAAAGCCGCCCACGAGGCGGTCGACGGCGACCGTGTCTCCACGGTCCTGAAGATAGACGACAAACGGACCGTCGAGACGACGGCCGACGAGAAAGTCGCGGCCGTCGAGGAACACCTCGGCCACGAGGCGAGAAGCGAGCGCTGAAGCGACCGGGTGGGACCCGACCTCTCTGCCTCTCTCATCCCTTCCGCCTCTCCCATCCCCTCCGCCCCACCTACGCCGCGTCGATACCGACGTCTCCGCCCGCGGCGGCGTCGGATTCGGGGTTTTCCACCGTGAGATCGACGGTCGTCGTTCGAACGACCGTCGTCTCGTCGCGGCCACCGACGACCTCCGCGCGGAGGAGTAGATCCAACGTCGTCGTCGCGGTCTCGCCGCCGGCCAGCCCCTCGTCGCTCAGCGCGGCGCTCGTCAGGGTCTCTCCCCGTTCGGTCGCGTCGACGCGGTCGAGAGCGACCTCGAGGCTCCCCTTGACCGTCCCGTCGTCGAACCGTTCGACGGTCGCCACGTCCCCGGGGGTCGCGTCAGGGTCGTCCGCGCTCAGGGTCTCGGCGTACACCTCGTCGACGCCCGCCTCGGTTCCGACGGCGAGAGTGATCGACACGGTGTCGACGCCGTCACCGAAGTCGACCCACGTGACCTCGACCCGCGGGGAGAGGTAGACAGACTCGATCTGACCGTCGTTGCTCGTCACCGTGGGATCGTCGCCGGCCTCGAACGCTGCGGGGTCGCCGGCCACGGCGGCAGTCGGCTCGGGCGTCGTCGCGAGCACGGCACCGCCGGCCAGTCCGGCACCGACGACCGCCGCGAGCCCGCCGACCAGAGACCGTCGATCGGTCTCCGTCGTCTCCGGTGGTTCGTTCGTCTCCGTCGTCTCCGGTGGTTCGTTCGTCGCCGGGGCGTTCCCGCTGCGTGGCTGATCGGTCATCTCGACGCGAACTGGATGCGGTATCGGATATAAAACGCTGCTTAGAGGCGGCCGTCACCCCGCGGGTGGGTTGGTTCCGTCCTCGCCGACCCGGGTCGTCTCACGGATCTCGATCGCGTCCCCGACGCCCACGACCGACCCCCACGATCCCTCGGGGACGACCGTGTTCACCATCAGTCGGAAGTCGTGGTCGAACCGGTCGCTTTCCGTCCACTTTGGGAGGGTCTCCCGCCGCTTCGTGACGAACGTCTCGCGGAACCCGTCGATCTCCTCTCCCGTGTCCGGGTCCCGAGAGGGAACGACACAGCGCTGACACGGGTTCACTCCGATCAGATCGACGTCGTCGACCGTGAACCGGACGCCCTCGCCGTGATCCGCGAACAGCCGGTCCTCCCAGAACGCGGGACACTCGTCCAGTACGACGTTCGGCCGGAGTCGACGGCGCATCTCTCGTGCGTTCGTGATCCCGTCGAACCACGAGGCGACCGTCTCCAGCGTCGCTCTCGAGACGATCGTCGGGCCGTGCGCCGTGCGATCGTCCGGAAACCCGCCCGCGGGATCGCGGACGAGGTCCACGTCGTAGCCGAGATACTCGCCGACCCACGCGGCCAACGCGTCTCCCTCCTCCGGAAGCTCAAAAGTCCGCTCATCGGCCGGGGTAGCCTCCGTTTTCGGCCGCGAGAGCGTCACCGCCGTGGGCGTCGCGTCCGTCGGCCCCGATGGCTCGTGATCGGCACGGAGGCGGTGGATTGCCGGCTCGCTCTTGCCGTTGACGTAGCCGCCACCCCCGCCGACGGACGCCTCGTGTGGATCGACGCCGGCCTCAACGAGCGCGTACGAGCGGTCGCCACGGAGTGCGCCCTCCGGACCGATCACGGCGCGGTCGACGTCGACCCCGTCACACGACTTCAGCGGATACGCAACCAGTTCAGCAACGCGTGTCATGGGCGGGGTTCGAACGGGGCGGTCAAAAGCTATCGCCCGTAGCGAGAGGGACGGTCGTCGGTCGACCCGATCAGTCGTCGGCGTCGGTCGGCTCCGTGAGGAACTCGCTATCGATGGCGTCGAGGGACGGTTCCGGCGGCTCCTCGGGTGCTTCGAGCTCGCGTCGGTTGAGATGGCTCTCCAGCTGGCGGCGCTTGTCCCGTCCTTTCCGTTCGCGTCCCGATTTCGTGTCCGGCATGATCATGTGTGTTAACATCCCACATACTTATGAATCTTGTGCCGGATCGGCTGGCGGCTGTCGCAGTCGCTCTCCGGTCGATTCACTCGAAAACGCCAGGAGAGGGATTTGAACCCCCGATCCCGGAAGGGAACACGCTTTCCAGGCGTGCGCCTTACCACTCGGCCATCCTGGCTCACTCGACGGTAGTCAACTGGGACTGTTAAGTCCTTCTCTTCGACCGTTCGGCTCGGATCCGGTGTTCGGCGAGGTACGTGATCCCGGTCGCTCCGATCCCGACCGCCATGGCGAGGCCGAACAGCCATGCGTACCGGAAGGGGAGTTCGCCGCCGAGCAACAGGTATCCCTGTGCGAGCACGAGAAACGCGAACCCGCCGACCGCACCCCACAACACCGCCGACTTCACGCGGTTGCGCTTCGTCGCCGGAACGCCCGGAGTCGACTGCGCCGTCGGTCCGGTCCGTTCGTCGCCCGGGTCGTCGCCGGCGGTGTCCCCGTCATCGGCCGAGCCGCCGGACATCCTACGTGAGACTGGCAACCGCTTCGATCTCGACGCCCGCGCCCTTCGGTAGCGCGCCTGCTTGAACGGCCGACCGAGCCGGCGGCGACTCTTCGAAGTAGCCCGCGTACACCTCGTTCATCTCTTCGAAATCGTCGATGTCAGCCAGAAACACCGTCGTTTTGAGCACGTCGTCCGGACCCGCACCCGCCTCCTCCAGTACTGCCAGCAGGTTGTCGAGCGCCTGCTCGGTCTGGTCGGCTATCGACGCGTCATCGAGGAGGTCGCCGTCCGGGGTCAGGGGGATCTGTCCCGCGGTGAACACGAGATTCCCGTCCGTCTTCGCCTGGCTGTACGCTCCGACTGCTTCGGGTGCCGACTCGGTATGGACCGTGTTCGTCATACGATCACCCTCTCCGCCCCGGTTCATAAGCGTGGTCGATCCGTACCGGTCGACGGTCGTGTAGCGATCGACGGTCGCGTGGTGATCGGTGGACGCGTGGTGATCGGTCAGTCCGCGTCGATCCGACAGCCGCCCGTGTAGTCGATCCCGTCGATCGCGTCGATCCCGTTCTTCCCACAGACCGGGCAGTCCGGGTTTCGCTCGTACGGCACCGTCTCGAAGGTCAGGTCCATCGCGTCGTAAAACAGCAGCCGGCCGACGAGCGGCTCTCCCGTATCGAGCAGGAGTTTGACCGCCTCCGTCGCCTGAATACAGCCCAGCGTCCCGGGTAGCACGCCGAGCACCCCGGTCGTCGCACAGTCGGGGACCGTCCCGGGCTCCGGTGCTTCCGGGAAGAGACATCGATAACAGGGACCGGTGGGGACCAGCGTGGTCGCCTGTCCCTCGAACTTGTAGATCGCGCCGTGAACGACCGGAATCCCCTCGATCCGGGCCACGTCGTTGACGACGTATCGCGTCCGGAAGTTGTCCGCACAGTCGACGACGACGTCGTAGGCACCGATCAGTTCGTGGGCGTTGTCGACGTCGAGCCGTGCCTCGTGGGTCTCGACGTTGACGTCGGGGTTGAGTCGCTCAACGTACCGCGCAGCCGACGCGACCTTCGCATCGCCGACGTCGTCGTCCCCGTGGATCACCTGTCGCTGGAGGTTGGAGCGCTCGACGACGTCGTCGTCGACGAGCCCGAGCGTTCCGACGCCCGCGGCCGCGAGATACTGGATCACGGGCGATCCGAGCCCGCCGGCACCGATCACGAGGACACGGCCCTCCAGAAGCCGTTGCTGCCCCTCCGGGCCGACCTCGTCCATGATGACGTGTCTGGAGTACCGGTCGAGCTGGGTAGCGTCGAGGGAGAGGCTCATAACTGCCCGTGTGCGGGCGACGAGTATAACGGCTTGGCTCTCAGGTACGTGAGCCGTATTTAAGTGAACGCTCGCCCACGGGTAGCCATGTCCCGCTCTACCGATCCGGCCGGATCGCGGTTCGTGTTCGAGTACGATCCCGGGGAACTCAGGTGCGGCCGCGGCCGTGTCTCCGATCTCGACGCGGTGCTCGACGCCCGCGACTGTGACGGCGCGCTCGTCGTCACCGGCTCGAACGTGGGTGCCAACCGCGACGTGATGGACCCGGTCGAGGCCGGCCTCGGCGATCGACCCGTCGAGGTGTTCGCCGAGACGACGCCGGAAAAGTACCTGTCGACGGGGCTGACTGCGGCGGAGCGCGTGCGACGCGGCCCGTTCGACGCTCTCGTCGCCGTCGGGGGCGGGAGTTCCCTCGACGTGGCGAAGGTCGCGAGCGCGCTCGGAAGCCACGCTGACCCGGAGGCGGCGGCCGAGCGGGCGATCGAGACGGGGGCGGTGGCGGTCGCGGACGACGGCGACCCGACGCCGGTCGTCGCCGTCCCGACGACGCTCGCGGGTGCGGATCTGTCCGTCATCGCCGGCGTGGGGCTTTCGCTCGACCCCGCTGGCGTCCCCGACCACGAGATCCCGAACGGCTCGGCGAGCGACCGCCGACTCATGCCGACGGCGCTGGTGTACGACCTCGCGCTGTTCGAGACCACGCCGAAGTCGGTGCTGTGTGCCTCCGCGATGAACGGCTTCGACAAGGCGGTCGAGTGCCTCTACTCGCCGCACGCGACGCCGATCACCGACGGGACCGCGATGCGCGCGCTCTCGCTGATGCGGTCGGGATTCGAAACGCTCCCCGAGCCGGAGATGGACGAGCGGAAGCTGTACGGGGCGGTGACGGGCGTCGTCCTCGCACAGTACGGGATCTCTACCCCGGGGACGTACCGCGCGTCGATCATCCACGCGTTCGCCCACGGGTTCTCACACGACTACGACGTCCACCAGGGAACCGTCCACGGAATCGTTGCCCCGCACGTTCTGGAGTTCGTGTTTGGGGCGGTCGACGGACGACGGAAGGCCATAGCGGAGGGGCTGGGGGTCGGGACTCCTGCCGTCGCGGGCGACGATGGGGACGCGGCGGACGACGCGGTCGTCGAGGCCGTCGCCGGCGTGAGCGACGACCTCGGACTCCCGTCACGACTTCGGGAGATAGCGGGGCTCTCCCGGGATCGACTCCCGACGATCGCGGAGACGATCGCGGCCGACGGGCTCCTCGACGAATCGCCCGTAGTACCGACCGAGACGGAGATACGTTCGGTGCTCGACGCCGCGTGGTGACGAACGGGCCGTCGTCGGTTCCCTCGTCGAACGTGTCACACCACCAAATTTATTTTATATATGAAGGAGGGCAAAGAAGTCAGAAACCGCTTTTCCACGGCGGTATCAAGCCGTTTCCCGGTCCCTCAGTCCGGATGACAACCGATTTTACCCCCGAATCCGAACGGCTGATCATGAGCGATTCGTACGTGATCATCGGGGACGGAATCGCGGGGGCCTCCGCGGCCGAGACCCTCCGCCAAGAAGCGCCGGACGCCGATATCACGGTCATCACGGACGAGGGAGAGTCCCTCTACAACCGAATCCTGATCAAGGAGTACGCGAAAGGGAAGCTCCCGGAGGCGCCGATCTCGATCCACGACGAGTCGTGGTACGACGACCACGATGTCGACCTCCGGCTCGACACGGTCGTCGTCGACGTCGACGTCGAGAGCGACGAGATCCGGACCCACGAGGGCGAGACGATCGGCTACGACAAGCTCCTCTTGGGGATCGGCGGGACGCCACAGCAGCTCCCCGTCGAGAACGCTGACGCGAAGGGAATCCACCACTTCTGGACGTTCCAAGACGCCCGGAAGATCAAGGAGAGCGTCGAGGACGCCGACCGGGGAGCCATCGTCGGTGCGGGACTGTTGGGCATCGATTTCGCGGCGATCTGCGGCGCACAGGACGTCGAAGCGAAGTACTTGATGCGCGGTGACTCCTGGTGGCGCTACGCGCTCTCGAACGAGGGTGCGGAGATCATGCACGAGGCGATGCGTGAGCGCGGCGTCGAGCCCGTCTTCGACTCCGGCGTCGACCGGTTCGAGGTCGACGACGACGGCCACGTCGAGGCCGCGGTCGACCCGAACGGCGAGCGCTACGAGTGTGACTTCGCGGGCGTCGCCATCGGCCTCGATCTGAACACCGAGCTCGTCGAGGGGACTCCGATCGAGGTCGACGACGGGATCGTCGTCGACGAGTATATGCGGACGAACGTCGACAACGTGTTCGCGGCCGGCGATATCACGCGCTTTTACGACGTGCTCCTCGGTGAACAGGCCCAGAACGGCGCGTGGGGGTCGGCGAAGGAGCAGGGGACGATCGCTGCACGCAACATGATCGACTACGAGAGCGAGCGGTTCGAGTGGGTGTCGTCGTACTCGATCACCCACTTCGACTTCCCGTTCCTCTCCTTCGGCCACCCGACGCTCGGGGACGACTCCGTCGAGGCGACCACGGCCGAGGGCGAATGGCGGCGCGTGGCGCTGAAGGACGGAAAGGTCGTCGGCGGCGTGCTGATCGGCGACCTCTCGCCGCAGTCGGCGTTCAAGAAGCTGATGCGCGAGGGACGCGACGTGCGCGGGCAGACCGATCTCCTGATGGAGCCCGGCTTCTCCGTCGACGACTTGGCTGCACCGACCGAACAGTAGCCGCGTCGAAGGGCCGCGACGCAGTCAATACTTTTTCACAGCCACAACGGCTCCGATCACACGATGGCCCGTGGCGCTCCCGATGATCGGATCCATACCTCCGGAGACGGCTTCTTCGCGTCCTTCGTCGAGGGCTGTTCCGACCCGGTGATATCGATCGACGATGGCGGGACGATCGTCTACGTCAGCCCGGCGACCGAGGATGCGCTCGGGTACGATGCCGATGACCTCGTCGGTCGCCGGCTCGAAACGCTGATCCCCGACGATCCTGATGACGGGCGGGTTCGGTCGGTTCTCGGTCGCCTCGGGGACGTCGAGGGGCTGGCCGATGCGGGCGAGCTGATCGTCCCGATCGGAACCGCCGAGGGAGCACAGGTCGTGTTCTCGGTCCGGTTTCACGCCCACGAGGTCGACGATCTGTCCGTCCACACGGGCGTGTTTCGCGACGGGATCGACGAGGATGACGGCCACGAACTCAGGGCGTTCCGTAACCTTGTCGAGCACGCGGGACACGCGATCTACGTCACGGACCGCGACGGTACGATAGAGTACGTCAACCCGGCGTTCACCGAACACACAGGATACGAGCCCGAGGAAGTGATCGGTCGTACGCCGGCGGTTCTCAACTCGGGCGAGATGCCCGAGGCGTACTTCGAGTCGCTCTGGGACACGATCCGTGCCGGTGAGGTGTACGAAGAGGAAGTGATCGACCAACGTCGCGACGGGAGCTTGTACCACGCCCACCAGACGATCGCCCCCGTCCTCGATGATGACGGGAGGGTCTCGCGATTCATCGCGATCCAGACTGACGTGACCCACCGGAAGGCTGCGGAACGGCGGCTGAAGCAGTATCGAGACGTCGTCGAACGGCTCGACGATCCGATCCTTCTCCAGAACCTCGACGGGGAGTTCGAGCTGCTCAACGAAGCGGTAAGCGAGTTCGCCGGCCTCCCGCGCGAGGAGCTGTACGGGACCGACGAGTCCGCGTTCATGGATCCCGAAACCGCGGCCCTCATCGAGGACCGCCGCCGCGAGGTCCTCGAAACCGAGGAGCCGGTGGAGTACGAAACGTCACCGACGTTCGAGCGGAGCGGGCGCGAGGCGACGTTCAGCACGCGCCGATATCCCTACTACGACGCCGACGGGGAGCTCGCCGGGACGCTCGCGGTCTGTCGAGACGTTACCAACCTGAAGGAACGGGCGACGGAGCTCGAACGGTTCGAACGTGCCGTCGATGGGGCGACGGACCTCATCGCGGCCGTCGATCGGAACGGAGAGTTCCTGTTCGCGAACCGGCGATATCGGGCCTACCACGGGATCGACGCGGACGACGTGACCGGCCTCTCGCTCACGGACGTCATCGACGGGGAGCAGTATCCCGACGTGAAACGCAACGTGAACCGAGCGCTCCGCGGCCACTCGATCGAGTACCGGACGACACGGACGCATCCGGACCGCGGAACGCGGACGTTCGACGTGCGGTACTACCCGCTGAACACGGCCGCCGATGACGACGAAGTGGGGGGTGTCGTTGGCGTGCTTCGGGACGTGACTGACAGCGAGAATCGCGCCACACAGCTCCGGGTCGTCGACCGTGTGCTCCAGCACAACCTTCGGAACGCGCTGACGGTCATACAGGGGCGGGCGAAACAGATCGCCGGCAGCGCGACCGTCGACGACTCCGGCGATGTCGATGACCCAAACGCCGACGCGGCCGACATTGACAGCACTCCGGAGGCCGCCGAGGCGGCGTCGTACATCCTGTCACGGGCGGAGGAGCTCCTGACGACGAGCGAGAAGGCACATCACATCACCGAAGTGCTGGGCGACCCGGCAGACCCGGAGCCGACCGACGTCTCCAGGACGGTGGAGCAGTTCGTCCCGTCGCTGGCTGCCGAGTTCTCGGAGGCAACGATATCGACATCGACGCCGGGCGACGGCGTCGCGGTCGCGTCGGCGACGGAGTGGCTCGCTCGCGCCCTCGAAGAACTGGTCCGTAACGCCGTGATCCATCACGACCGTGATCGTCCGGTCGTCGATGTTAGCGTGGACGTGACGGAGGACTACGTCGAGGTCCGGATCACTGACGACGGGCCCGGGCTGACCGAGATGAACCGCGACGTGTTGGAGACCGGACGCGCGGTGGACGCGCTGTACCACGGTAGCGGGCTCGGGCTGTGGATGGTGTACTGGGTGCTCCGGCAGTCGGGCGGGTCGGCGACGGTCCGTGACGCGGAGCCGCGCGGAACCGTCGTGACGGTCTCCCTTCCACGTCACGAGCCGTAGTGTCGTCGACTGGTTTGGCCGGTACGCCGCTCGCTTTGGGGTACCATTCTCGTGTCGAAGTCCGACACAACGTTTATCATTTACCATGATATATGGTGTCATATGCCAATCAGAGAACAGGGACGGCGAATGCGGCTGCGGCGTACCGGCACCATCCTGCCCGAGGCGCGGATCCGGCACTACGACGAGCTCGGCGATGACGCGCAGGCGACCGTCGCCGAACTCGCCGGGCGACCGCGGACGGCCGCGGAGGCGAGCGATCTCGAAGACGGCGACGTGGTGAAGTTCACCGACTACTACGTCGTCCGCGCCCGCTGATCATCACTCTCCTGCCGACTGCCAGGTCCCCACACTGACCGCCGACCGGGGACGACCGCGACCGACGCTCGAAACGAAGTTGTTTTCGCCCGCCGTGTGGAATTCACGCTCATGGATAGCGGTGGATCAAGCGACATGACGTTGGCGTTCGAGCTGGAGGCGCTGAAGGCGCTCGCCGATCCCAACAGCGTGTTCAACGGGGCTCGGCAGTGGACCGAATACGTCGGCGTCGTCAGCGAGAAGCCGACGTACGTCGTCACGAACTTCACCCGAAAACACCGCGTGCGTCAGGACTTCTTCTCCGGACCGCGTGGCGTCGAGGAGAGTCTAGAGAACATCAAGGGGCAGTTCGACACCGACCGGCACGTCTTCGTCGGGATCGACGACGACGACGTGGCCGTCGCGGAGGCGACCGACTGGGAGTTCCTCCACGTCGAGGACGCTGCGGAGGCCGCGGGGTGGACCCTGACCTCGCCCGACGAGGGCGAGGTCGCCGAGGAGCCGTCCCGCGACGACTGGCCCTGACTCCGATCGCCGTCGCTTTTGTGAGCCCGCCCCAACGACGACGCATGAGCGATAGTTCCAAGCATGCCGAGAGCGACCCTGCCGGCGACCACGATCACGCTGCTAAACGAGGTCACGCCGACCACGAGCATGGCGACCATCACGATCACGACGCCGATACCGTCGCGGTCGCCGTCGTCACGGTCTCCTCGTCGCGATCGCTGGAGGCGGACGCCTCGGGCGACCGGATCGTCGACGCCTTCGAGACGGCCGGCCACGAGGTCGTCGTCCGCGAACTCGTCGACGACGAGTTCGATGGGGTTCAGGGGACCGTCGACAGGCTCGTCCGCCGCGACGATACGGACGCGGTCGTGACCACCGGCGGAACCGGCGTCACTCCCGACGACGTCACGCCCGAAGCAGTCCGACCGCTCCTCGACAAGACGCTTCCCGGGTTTGGCGAACTGTTCCGCCGGCTCTCCTACGAGGAGGTCGGCACGCGAACGGTGGGATCGCGAGCGACCGCCGGCATCGCGGACGGAACCGCCGTCTTCTGTCTGCCGGGGTCGGAGAACGCGGTCCGGCTCGGCGTCGAGGACGTGATACTCCCTGAGATCGGCCATTTGGCGGGGTTGGCCTCTCGGGACGAGCCGACGGAGTGAGGTCGCGACGCCGCCGAGCCGACATTCACACGGACGCGAGGAAGTTCCGGATGACGTCGTGACCGACCGCCGTGAGCACGCTCTCCGGATGGAACTGGACGGCTTCGATCGGGTGCTCGCGGTGGCGAACGCCCATCACGATCGACTCTCCTTCGTGGTCGGTCGTCGCGGTGACATCGAGGACGTCGGGGACCTCGCGAGCGACGAGCGAGTGGTACCGGCCGGCACGGAACCCCTGTTCGAGCCCCGCGAAGACGCCCTCACCGTCGTGGTCGACGGGGAACGCCTTGCCGTGGATCGGCTCCGGCGCGTGACCGACGGTCCCGCCGTACTCGTGGACCGCTGCCTCCAACCCGAGACAGACGCCCAGCGTCGGCACGTCCGGTGAGAGGTCGCGAAGGACCGGCGCGGTCACCCCGACGTCGCGCTCGTTCTTCGGGTGACCCGGACCGGGGCTGATCATCACGGCGTCCGGCTCCTCGTCCCGGATTGTCGCCAGCGACGCGGTGTTCTTGTGGACCGCGATGTCGATCGGTTCCTCGAGCGACAGCTCGGAGACGTACTCGACGAGGTTGTAGGTGAACGAGTCGAAGTTGTCGACGACGACGACTCTCATCGCTCGACACCCCGGATCTCGGCTTCGTCGAGTTCGCCCTCGCGGATCCGGTCGATGGCGGCGAGGACACCCTCCATCTTGTGTTCGGTCTCCTCGTACTCCGCGGTCGGGTCCGAGTCGGCGACGAGCCCCGCACCCGCCCGGACGGTGAGTTCGTCCTCGTTCCGGCTTCCGACCCCCTCCTGAAGCGTCGCAGTTCGGATGACGATCGCGAAGTCGGCGTCACCGGTCCACGAGTAGTAGCCCACACCCCCGCCGTACGCCTCCCGCGGAGTCACTTCGAGGTCGTTGATGATCTCCATCGCGCGCACCTTCGGCGCGCCTGTGAGCGTTCCCGCGGGGAACGCCGCCCGCGTCGCGTCGAACGGATCCGCGTCGCCCGCCAGCGTCCCAGTCACGGTCGACTCGATGTGTTGTACGTGGCTGTACTTCAGGACGTTCATGAACTCTTCGACCCGGACCGACCCGGGCTCCGACACTCGCCGGACATCGTTGCGCGCGAGATCGACCAGCATCGTGTGTTCGGCGCGCTCCTTCCCGTCCGCGAGCATCTCCCCGGCCAGTCGGCGGTCCTCGACCGGGCTCGTCCCGCGCGGACAGGTCCCCGCGATGGGGTTCGAGACGATCCGGTCGCCCTTCACCGAGACCAGCGTCTCCGGGCTCGCACCGACGATGCTGCGGTCGTCGTGTTTCAGGACGTACATGTACGGCGAGGGGTTGACGTCGCGTAGGGCGGCGTACAGCCCTAAGGGGTCGACATCCCCGCGGAGCCGTCGACTCCGGGAGATCACGCCCTGATAGATGTCGCCGTCGAGGACGTGTCGTTTCGCCTTCCGGACCGCGTCCTCGTACTCCTCCCGCGCACCGGCTTCCTCCTCCCGGACGCGGACGCCGTCCGGATCCGGCGGGCTGGCGTTCGCAAGGGCCTCCGCGACGCGCTCGGCCTCCGCCGCGAGCGCGTCGTACGTCTCCGCGGGGTCGTCGTCGTCGCCGATGACGGGCGTGAAGACGAGTTCGACGCTCTCTTTCTTCTCGTCGAAGACGACCGTTCGCGTCGTCAACAGGAACTCCGCGTCGGGGAACTCGGTCTCGGGACGCTCGACGCCGACCTCCTCCAGCCAGAGGTCGTACACCGCCTCGTACGCGAGGAAGCCGACGAAACCGCCCGAGAGGATCTGCCGGTCCGTCTCCGGGAAGCCGCGCCGGGCCACGTCGGGGAACGCCGCGCGGATCCGGTCGACGGTGTCGCCTGCGGCGTCGACTTCCGCCGGATCATCGATGTACGCCCCACCGGGTCCGAGCCGCGTTAGTTCCGTCTCGTCCGGGCCGACCGAGACGACCGCTTCGGGGTCGTATCCGACGAACGAGTAGCGGGCGTGTTTGTCGGCCGTCCCGCCCGCCGTGAACGCGCCGTCCGGGTCGCTGGAGGCGACCTTCCGGCCGGATTCGAGCAGGAACCCGTACGGACTCTCGCCGACGAGCGTCGCGTACGCGGTCAGCGGCGTCGTATCCGGATCGATCGACGCCGCGGCTCGAACCACGACCGGCCGGTCGGCGTCCGCGGCGAGGTCGACGAACTCGGATCTCGACCGGTCGAGCCCCGTGGCCGTCATGCGAACTCCACCTCGCGGTCCGCGTTGGCGACGAACCGGGCGACCGCGTTGTGGTCCTTCCGGCCGTCGGCGAGTTCGACGCCGGAGGCGACGTCGACCGCGAACGGTTCGGCGACGCGGACCGCCTCCGCGACGTTCTCGGCGGTGAGTCCACCCGCGAGGACGACCGGCGTCGTCAGCCGGGCCGCCAGCGCACCGGTCGCTTCCCATTCGTGCGTCTCGCCCGTGCCGCCGGCGCCCGACTCGTCCGTCGAGTCGATCACGAGGGCGTCGGCGACTCCGTCGAACTCCTCGGCCCGGGCCGGGTCGTCCGCGTCGACCGCGAGCAACACCTTTCGCTCGGTCTCCGCGCGGATGTATCCGAGCTCGTCGGGGGTCCACTCACCGTGGAGCTGGATCGCGTCGGGGCCGACGGTCCGGACGAGCTCGACGGCGCGCTCGGCCGAGTCGGGCATGGTCACGAGCGTCGCGGTCACGAACGGGGGCACCTCGGCGAGCAACTCCGCCGCGGTCGCCGGATCGACCTCGCGGTGCGTGTCGACGGGAACCTCCGAGATCACGCCGACCGCGTCCGCGCCGGCGTCGATAGCCGCCTCAAGGTCGACCCCGCGCGTCAGCCCACAGATCTTCGTTCGGGCCATCAGTCGTCACCACGGAGCGCGGCGAGCTTGGTTGCGGCGTCCCCCGAGTCTATCGCTTCGGCCGCGCGCTCGACGCCCGCCGACAGCGACTCGGCCTCGCCGGCAACGTAGATAGCCGCGCCTG
The DNA here is from genome assembly GCF_017873815.1 of Halorubrum alkaliphilum. Taxonomy (GTDB): domain Archaea; phylum Halobacteriota; class Halobacteria; order Halobacteriales; family Haloferacaceae; genus Halorubrum; species Halorubrum alkaliphilum. The sequence continues at coordinate 39,347 of NZ_JAGGKQ010000019.1, forward strand.
CGTTCGCGAGGATCAGGTCGCGTTTCGGGCCCGTCACCGAGCCGTCGACGATCCCGCGGAGGTCGGCGGCGTTTTCCTCAGGAGTACCACCTGCGACCGCCTCGATCGGTGCGGCGTCGAGCCCGAGATCGTCGGGGGCGATCGTGAACTCCCTGACTTCGTCGCCGTCGACCTCGGCGGCGACGGTCTCGTCGTGGAGCGCGATCTCGTCCATCCCGCTGCCGTGGACGACGAGCGCCCGCTCGACCGGCATGTGCGCGACCGCCCGGGCGATCGGCGCGACGAGGTCGGGGTGGTACACCCCGAGCAGCTGTGCGTCGGCTCCGGCGGGGTTCGTCAGGGGGCCGAGCACGTTGAACACCGTCCGCATCCCGAGCTCTTTGCGCGGGCCGATGACTGCCTTCATCGCGGGATGGAACACGGGCGCGAGCATGAAGCCGATCCCGTCGGCCTCGATGGCGGCCTCGACCGCCTCGGGCTCGGCCTCGACGTCGACGCCCGCGACCTCCAACACATCGGCGCTGCCCGACGAGGAGGAGACCGAGTAGTTGCCGTGCTTGGCGATCGGGACTCCGGCACCTGCGGCGACGATCGCGGCGGTCGTCGAGACGTTGATCGTGTCGTAGTCGTCGCCGCCGGTGCCGCAAGTGTCGACGAGTGGCTCCCGATCCGGGTCGATGGTTCGGGCGGCGTCGCGCATCCCCTGCGCGAACCCGGCGATCTCGGCTTCGGTCTCGCCTTTCGCGCGCAGCGCGGCGAGCAGCGCGCCGATCTGCGCCTCGGTCATCTCCTCAAAGACGAGCCGTGCCGTCTCACGAGCCTCCTCGACCGTCAGCTCCTCCCCGTTCGTGACGCGTTCGACCGTGTTCTGGATATCCATAGTGTCCACCAATGTATGAGTCCGTCTTGTGATGTACAAGTATGTACACTAATTTAACGTTGTCGGGGCGAAGTCGATACGCGCCGAGACGACCCGATCGAAAGTCGGGACACAACGGCGGAGACACGACGCTGACGCGGCCCGGTTATAAGAGCGGAGTCGGCTCGTCGGACTCGACGACGACGACGGGCACCGCCGCGTCGTCGACGACGGCGTCGGTCGTACAGCCGAACACGAACCGCCCGACGGTTCCGGTCGTCGTCGCGCCGACGACGACGAGGTCGTAGTACGCCGACTGCTCGGCGATCGCCGCCGCCGCCGACTCACCCTCGACGAGAAACCGATCGGCGCGCTCGAACTCGGCGACTCGCTCCCGTGCCGCCGTTAAAAGGGCTTGGCCGTCGGGAGGCGGGTTCGTCGCATCCGTCGCCGACTCGCCGGGCGTCACGTGGAACAGTTCGAGCCACGCGTCGGTCGCCTCCGCGAGCCGCTTCGCGACATCGACGGTGGCTCCGGAATGTGGACCGGCCCCCACCGCGACGAGGATCGAGGCGACCCGATTCGGACGTTCGACGCGGTCTTCGTTTTTAAGTGTCGCTCGACGCACGGTCGGCGTTTCCGCGGCCGCTCCGTGAACGACCGTGTCCAGCGACGCCGTGTCCACGACCGAGGGGTGGCCGGTGGTTCCCCCCGTGCCCGCCTCTTCAACGGTCGGTTCGCCGCCGCCCCCGTCGTCGGCGTCGCTCCCGTACATACCTATGCGTCAGACAGACGCATGATAAATCCTGTTGGTTTCCGGTAGTCGCCCGCCTGTCTCGCCGATCTGTTTATAAATACCCGCGTGAGCGCGCCCCGTCAGTCCCGGAAGAACTCCTCTCGCTCGAACGGTTCCGCTTCGCCTTCTACGGCGAGTACGTCGAGCGCGGTTACTTCCGCGCCGACGCCGAGGAGTCCGGCGAGGCTCGGCTCGGTCCGGCCCTCGTCGCTGGAGACGAGCTCTTTTATATACAGTCCGCCCGCGCCGTGGATCTCGACGGTCGCGTGGCGTGCGTCGACGAGTTCTGCCGACGCCTCGTACACGTCGCGCTCGCGAGTCAGGCTCGCTCGGCGATGGTCCACGCGGTTCGGGGTGTACTGCTCCACGGTCGCACCCTCGAGTTCGGCGATCGCCTCCGCGAGCGCCTCGGCCGTCACGTCGGCGTCGAACGTGACCTCCGCGCGATACCGTTTCGACGCTTCAAGCTCCTTCACTCGTGCGACCATATCGTACGTCGCTAGCCGGAGCCCCTCGACTTCGACCGCGCCGTCGGCGAACGCGTTGATGTCGGCCTGTAGTCGCTCGACGTCGGCCCGGCGACGACGCGGTTCCGCGACCTCAACCACGAACGGTCGGCCGGTTCCAAGCATTCGGGCGTCGACGTCCTCACGACCCGCACCGTGGAACGTCGCCTCCGTGCCGTCGAGCACGTCCTCGATAACGGGTGCGGTGAACTCCTCGACACTGTCGTCGTAGAGATAGCCCGACCCACCACAGTGGTCACACGGCTCGTGTCCTGCCTTTCCCGAGCCGTGACACTCCCGGCAGGGCCACTCGGTCTGTGGGATGTCGCGTTCGAGTTTGCGGTAGCGACCGTACACGAACGTGGAGTTCACCTTCACGTCCAAATCGTCGTCCGCGAGGTCGATCGTGAACTGTACGTCGGGGCGGTCGAAGGAGACCTCCGCGCCGGTCAGCCGACCGAACCGCTTGCCGACTTCCCGGTTGAACTCGGATTTGAACGGCTCGCCCGCGTCGGACTCCAGACCGGCCTCCTCACGCAGCAGCGACTCGTTCTCCTCGACGAGCGGCGGAGGGCGCGTCCCGACGTTGTACGTCGCGAACTCCACGTCAGTAACCGTCTCGGCCGCGCGCTCGGCCCACTCGTCGAACGCGTCACAGTAGCCGTCACACACCCAGCAGTCGGCCGTCTCGACGGGCTCGTGGTCCGCGTCGTCCCGAAGCGAGAGCGACACTCGTAGGGATGAGCCACGTTCGGCGTTCGACAGTCCGAAGCTCCGATCGGCGACGAGACGGCCGAGACACGCGTCACACACCGGTCCGGTCGCGGTCGCGCGGTCGGCGACCTCCAGTACGTCCATATCAGTTCAACTCGACCGGACGGTAATTGTCTTCCCCTCTCGCGCGGCGAGCCGTGACTGTCAGGCGAGATGTCGCTGACCACCCGTCCGACTTATGTCCGGCGCGTCCGTCCATCCGTGCGTGAGTGGGCCGGCAAGCAGAGCGGAGAAGCGGGAGCTCGGGGTCGAGCTGTTGGCGAACCTCGAACACGAGGAGTTGTCGCTTGCGGCCGCGATCGACCGGATCGAGACGGTCACGACGAGCCCCTCGCTCACGCGTGAGATCCTCGATACCGCCGAGAAACGCGGCGTCATCGAGCGCGAGAACGCCCGCTTACGAGTACAACGCAGCGGCACCTACGTGAACTACGACAGCCAAGTGGTGACTCGCGACGGAGAGTTCGAGTGTAAACGGTGCGGCGCGTCGGTCACAACCGGCCATTTCGTCCGCCTCGACGCGGGCGAACTCGGTCCGTTCGGCTCCTCGTGTGTCAGGAAAGTCACGGGACGCGAGAGCGACTGATGCCGGCTGGCCGACTTCTCAACGACCGCGCCGGAGTTCTTCGATCAGTCGCTCGATGAGTTCCGACTGCCTCTCGAGGCGTTCGGACTGTGCTTCAACGGCGGCTCGAAGCGACGCAACCTCGGCGGCGAGGTCGTCGTCCTCGACGCCAGCGCTCTCGAAGGGGGACTCCTCGAACGCGTCCGGCTCGGCGGACTCCGCGGGCGCGTCGACTTCGGCTTCCGCCCTCGTATCGGCGTGGTCAGTTCCGGTTGTCCCGGGAGTTGAACCAACCGGCGGTTCCGCCCCGGATCCGGCCGCTTCTCCGGGTTGTGATTCCGGCTCAGACGTTGGCTCCGCTTCGGCGGCCGTCTCGGCTTCGGTAGTCTCATCGACTCCGAAGTCGTCTGCGAGCGGGTCCGAATCAGTCGAGTTCCCGCGTGCTGCCCCGTTTTCCGTTGCCGCGGAGGCTACAGGCTCGTCCGACGCGGTAGAATCGGTTACCCCGGTGTCATCGACAACTCGACCGCTCTCGACCGTCTCAGTTCCGTCCGCACCGTCAAGCGTCGGCTCCGCTCCGAGTTCGGAGTCCGGTTCCGCGTCTGCTTCTGCGTCCGCGGCCGGCGAGGCCGATAGCGGATCCGGCCCCGCTCCGAAATCAGTCGTTCCGCCTTCCTCGGTGGTCTCGCTTCCGGCGTCCTCATCTGCGGCCGCGGTCACGCGGAACTCCTCCAGACTGTCGACATCGTGGAACGCGCATACCGCGTCGACGAGGGTCTCACGGACCGCGCGGGCGGACTCGTTCGGGGCCTTGAACCGCTCGGAGCGGCCGTCATGTGTGAGTACGACCGCGGTCGCGACGGTCCCCTCCTCGAAGTCGAGATCGGTCAGGTTCGCGTACGGGAACTCCTCGAATTCCTCGTCCCACACTGCCGATCCGACGTGTTTCACGAGCCGGCGGTCGGTGACGACGAGGGTGAGTTCGGAGAAGCGGAACGTTCGTCTGACGGACTCACCCGGCTCCGTGACGCCCGTGGCGGACAGCACGCCCGCGAGGATCGGGTGGAGTACGTCGTCGACGCGTTTGGTCGGCAGCGAGAGCGTCTCGTCGCCGTCGAGACCGTAGCGGAGGACGATCTTCGACTTGCGTCGGCCCGTCGAGACGTCGATTCGCTCCGCGTCGTGGCCGTACTCCTCGACCGACTCGTCGGAGAGCAGGCCATCGGCCCGATACACGAGCGTTCGCGTCGGCGTGACCGCGAGGAGGTCGTCTCCCCCGAGCGGGACCCGTGCGACGACATCCTCGTCGCCGACGGTTCCCGACAGGAGTTCGGGAAGGCTCATACGTCGAACGTCCGAGTCGTTCGGCATAAATCCGCGGGGTCCCGTTCTCGCCATTGGATCCGAGTATGCGAGTCCATCCCATTCGGACCTCGGATGGGAAGGTTAAAGGGCGTCATCGCGGTACGGAGAGGTGAGGCCGGGTGGCTTAGCTGGACATAGCGCCGCACTCATAGGGTTCGGAGATTCGGTGCGGTGACGCCTTGGAAGCGTCCGCGTCCTTCCCGTGGCTCCGCCGAGCCTCGGACCTGGGACATGCGGAGATCGTGGGTTCGGAGCCCACCCCGGCCATACCTCGTTTCGACACGTCGAGCGTCGCCGCCGACCGGCCCCTTCAACTACGGAACTCCTCCACGTCGTTCCAACGGAAGGCAAATACGCGTCGAGACGAAGCATGAGTATGAACGATCCCTCTCGACGACGAGTTCTCGGTGCTGCGGCGACCGGAACCGCGCTCTCACTGGCCGGATGTAGCGCTCTCGATGACGACGCTCCCCTCGACACCGACGGAGCCGGGGGGACTGCGACGGTCGCGGTCGACATCGACGAGCGCATGGCCGAGCGCGAAGCGGAGATCCAACAGCAGTTACAGGACGAAGAGATCAGTCAGGAGGAGGCGCAAGCCGAGTTTCAGGCCGCCCAAATCGAGGCACTGGAGGACGCGGTCGAGGCGGTCGAGTCGTACGCGGCCGATATCGACGGGCTCAGCGTGACCGAAACCAGCACCCAAGCCGGCGCGCTGCTCGTCGACGGCGATCCCGCCGCGATGATCGAGGCCCTCGACAACGACGACATCGGAGCGCTCGTGTCCGCGGCACAGTTCGAACAGTTCCAAGAACAGCCCGCCGAGAGCGAGTAGGCCGAAGGGCTCTTTCGAAGGAGGGTCAGTCTCAGATCCGATTCTCCCTGCCGGGGTCGACGTCGATGGCGTCGACCGGACAGACGTCGACACAGAGCATACAGTCGATACACTGCTCTTCGTCGGTCGGGTTCGCCTTGATCTCGGACTCGCCGTGACCCGGCGTGTCGACCCACTCGAACACGTCGACCGGACAGTCCTCCAGACACGCGCCGTCGGCCAGACAGATGTCGAAGTCGACGGCAACGTGGGTGCCGCGGATCCCGAGCGTTTCGGGCGGATCGACCGGCCCCCACACGGCGACGTCGTCCTCCTCGCCGACCTGCTCGCGGTTCCGCTCGAAGTTCGGATCGATGCCCATCTTACACGTCGTTTCGCCCGTCGATATTTAAACACCGCGACGGGGAGACGACGTGGAGGTGATTCCCTCCCGCCCGGCTAGGGATGTGCGTAGTACGCGACCAACTCCTCCTCACCCGTCGGCCCGTCAGGCTCGTCGGTCGATGTCGGATCGAACGCGTCGAGTCTGGCGAAGCCGACCCGCTCGAACTGGACGACCGTGTCCGTCCCGGCGTCGACGATCGCGGGCTCGGCGTGTCCACGGACGTCGCCGGCGACGGTTCTGAGCAGCGTTTCGAGCGACTCCGCGGCCGATACCCAGTGGACCACGTCGACGTCGCCCTCGCGGACCACGTCGATGTCGGCGTCGACGTAGGCTAACGTCCCCGCGTCGGTCGAATCGCCGGTCGTGTCGCTCCCGTCATCCGCGTCTCCCTCGGGCTCGTACCGGACGCAGCCGTACCCCTTCAGCCAGACGCGCTCGCCCGCCGGCGGGAGGTCCGACGATTCGACGAGCACTCGGCCCGCCGGCACCGTTCGGTCGCCCCGATCGGGGAAGTCGGGGTGTACCGCCGGATGACCCGCTTTCGGTGCGGGTGCGCCGTCGGCGTCCGTGATCGGCAACTCGACGGCCGGGTCGTCCGCGCGGTCGCGGACGAGGAAGTAGCGGTCAGCTTCGTCGTCGACGAGGTCGCGGTTGTTGGCGTACACCGACGACATCGCGAGGTCGACGTCGGAGGTCGACATCCCGAGACTCGTCATCGATTCGACGAGGGCTTCACCGCGGATCCCGCGACGACGGACCGACGCGATGGTCGGCGCGCGCGGGTCGTCCCAGCCGGTGAGTTCGCCGTCCTCGATCAGGGCCTTGATCGTCGACGTCGAGAGGTCGATGTCGTACTCGTCGAGCTGGACGTGGCCCCAGTGGAGCACCTCGGGATACTCCCAGTCGAAGTAGTCGTAGACGAACCGCTGGCGCTTCGCGGAGTCCTGGAGGTCGATTCCACGGATGATGTGTGTGACGCCCGTGAGGTGGTCGTCGATACCCGACTGGAAATCCAGCATGGGCCAGCAGCGGTACTCCGCGGCTTCCTCCCGGGGATGGGGCGTGTCGATCATCCGGAAGGCGACCCAGTCGCGGAGCGCGGGGTTCTTGTGTTCGATGTCGGTCCGGACGCGCAGCACCATTTCTCCCGCGTCGTACTCGCCCGCGATCATGTCGCCGAACTCGTCGTGAACCGTCCCCGGGTCCTTGTCGCGGTTCGGCGAGGGCTCGCCGGCGTTCTTCAGCTCGGAGAACTCCTCGGCCGGAAGGTCACAGGTGTACGCGCCGCCCAGATCGATGAGTTCGCGGGCGTGTTCGTAGTAGGTTTCGAGCCGGTCGGACGCCTTTAGCACGCGGTCGGCTTCGAACCCAAGATACTCGATGTCACCGAGGATCGCGTCGTACGCGTCGAGGTCGGGACGTTTCGTCTCCGGGTCCGTGTCGTCGAACCGGCAGACGAACTCGCCGTCGTAGCGCTCCTTGTACGTCCCGATGACCGCGGGCATGCGGGCGTGACCCATGTGCCACGGGCCGTTCGGGTTCGGGGCGGCACGCATCACGACCTCGCCGGGCTCGGCGTTCGGGAGGTCCGGGAGGACGTGGTCGTCGCCCTCGTCGTCGGCGTCGAGCTCGGCGAGCAGCTCCGGCGCGAGCGTCTCCAGTCGGTCGCGACGCTTCGTCTCGTCCATCCCGGCGACCCGGTTCACGACCGGGGCGAGAACGCCCGGGATCTCGTCGCCGTGGGGGCGGAACTCGGGGTTCTCACCCATCAACGGTCCCATGATGGCACCCACGTCCGGATCGCTGCCGTGTTTGAGCGCGTTGAACAGCGCGGCCGTCTCACCCGCGTTCTCGACCTGCTCGCGGAGTTCGTCGTCCATACCGTGGACTTGTCGGGGTCGAGTAAAAAACGCCGCGAAACGGCCGGTCCGGCAGCATCCGACGGTAGCGTCCCCGAGAACCGGGGTCGTGTCGCCTCGGACTCCGGACGCCGACGAGAAACCGGACGACGCCTCCGGCGCGGAACGGAGGCGATCCCGCGCGGACGCGCCGCCGTCGGCCCCGATCGGCTCCGTGGTAGCCGTGTCGGGGTCCGCGGGTAGGGGCATCGTACGATTCGTCGGGGACGGACGTAAACTACCGAGACCGTTCACGGCGATAATCGGTCACTACCGGCGTGAACGGTCGTAAGGGTTATATTACCTAACCACAAGTTGATTCGGCTACACGCCGCTCCTTCGGCTCGGTCCACGGGGTTGATAGCCCGCCGACTCGTCGATCGAGTATGTGGACACGATGCTCGAATGCGGTCGGCCGCCGGTGGAGAAGCGCGACTGCCCACTGGTGGAGGGGTGTCGGATGGTAGAGCCGATGACGCGGGAGGAGCGCGACTCCGGGAACCGCAAGATCAAGGTCGGCTTCCTCCTGATCGTGACGGTCTCGCCCCCGATGATGGCGCTTCTCGGCGACCCGACCCTCCCGCAGGTCGCGGCGGCCGCGGGCGGTGGATTCCTCCTCGGCTTGGCGTTCGTGTGGTATCTCGGCCGACTCGCCTCGGAGTTCACGGGCGGGTCCCGGCGGCCGTAGCGGCGACGATCGGGAGGCTATCGCGGCTCTTCCGGGTTGATCCGCTCTCCGACGCCGACGCCGACGTCGACGACGGAGCCGACGCGGTCGCCGCCGATAGCTCGCGACGACGACAGCGGCGAGACGCTGATCTCGCCCTCGACCGTCGCGAGGCGGTCGGATCCAGAATCGTCGTCGATGTCGCCCCGGAGGAACTCCCGCCAGAACCGGTCGCGGAGTTCCATCCCCATCTCGCCGCGCCGTTCGTCGAAGGACGCGGCGGCCGACTCCTCCTCGTCCGCGTGTGACCGGTCCACGGAGCCGGGATGGAACTCGATCACGTCGAACCCGCGAGCCGGTTCCGTCAGCCGATAGGTGGGGTCGGCCGCGTTCTCGTCGTCCGCGGCGGGGACGTTCACGTTCAACACGTCCGCACCGAGGGGGAGCTGACCGTCCTCGACGAGGTCGAGCAGCGCGAGCGTTGCCCGCTCCGCGACCGCGAAGTCGTCGTGGCTCACGGTCGGCGGAATCGGGAGGTTTCCGCGGTCGTACATCGACACCGCGATTGCGGGCGTCCCGAGGAACGCGGCCTCCATCGCCGCGCCGACCGTCCCGGACTGTCCCAGTATGTGTGCGCCGATGTTCGGCCCGTGGTTACAGCCGGAGACGACGAGGTCGGGATCGAGGTCGAGCGCGACGTCCGCGACGGCGACGCAGTCGGCCGGGGTCCCCTCGACGGCGTAGCCGAGGTCGGCCTCCGCGTACTCGACGGTGGTGTCCCACCACGAGCGCGCGCCGCCGACGCCCGACTGATTCGTCGCCGGCGCGACGACGGTCACGTCGTAGCTCCGGGAGAGCGCGTCGTACAGCGCGCGGATCCCCGCGGCATCGATCCCGTCGTCGTTGGTGAGGAGGAGGTCGGGACTCATGCGGCTACCTGTGTCGTCACGGGTGAAAACGTCGCCGAAAAACGTCGCGAATCGCTCGGTGTTGGCGGGGGGAAGCGTTCGGGCGTCGGTGGAGGACTGGTACTCCAACGGTCAGCGGTCGGGATGGGGACCGACGGGCGCCGAGGGGTACGGCGACGGGATGGTGTCGGGCGGTCAGTCGGCCGCGACGCGGCGGGTGGTGTCGGCCATCGCCAGCACTTCGTCGAAGAAGCCGAGCGAGTCGTGCGGACCGGGGTTCGCCTCGGGATGGTACTGTCGGGTGATGACGTCGAGGTCCTCGCTGTCGAGCCCCTCGACGGTGTCGTCGTTGACGTTCACCTGCGTCACCTCCAGCGGGCCGGTGTCGTCGACAGTGTAGCCGTGGTTCTGGGTCGTCATCACAACCTTCTCGGTCCGGAGGTCCCGGACCGGCTGGTTGACGCCGCGGTGGCCGAACGCCATCTTCTCGGTCGAACCGCCGAGCGCACTGGTGATGACCTGCTGGCCCAGACAGATGCCGGCCATTGGCGTCTCTCCCGCGAACGCGTCGACGACCTCCTGAGCCGCGACGAAGTTCTCCGGGTCGCCGGGGCCGTTCGAGACGAACAACACGTCGGGGTCGATCCCGGCCACCTGCTCGGGCGTCGCGTCGTACGGGAGGACGTGAACGTCCGCGCCCCGCTCGGTTAGCGAGGAAATGATCGATCCCTTCGCGCCGCAGTCGATCATCGCGACCGTCGCCTCCCCGCCGCCCTCGTGGACGGTCGGTTCCGTCACCGAGACGCCAGCGCCGATGTCGGTGTGTGCGCTCATCGGCTCACACGCCTCCATCTCCGCGATCGCGTCCTCGGGCGTCGCGTCCGGCCCGGCGGCGATCCCGCAGGCCATCGCGCCCTCCTCGCGGACGGTCGTGACGATCTCGCGGGTGTCGACGTGGTCAACCGCCGGAACGTCCTCGCTTTCGAGCCACTCCGCCACGTCGTCGGTCAGCTCGCGGGCGATCGCGGCGCGCGGCTGGACGTCGTCGGACTCGAATCGTTCCGCTCGGACGCCGTAGTTCCCGATCAAGGGGTACGAGAACGTGAGCACTTGCTCGGCGTAGGAGGGGTCGGTGAGCGACTCCTCGTAGCCGGTGTACGCGGTCGTGAACACCAGTTCACCACGTGTACGCCCCGGCGCACGGGCGCGCGCTTCGAGCACGCGTCCGTCGGCCAGCGCGATGTAGGCGTCCGACATTACGAGATACGTATGGATGGACCGTAATAAGTGCGTCGTTCGTAGGTTCGTTACGAAATTCGTAACTCGCGTGGCGAGTGTGGCTCGATCACGGTCACCCACCGCTACACGTGGCCCACCGGGGTGGGGACCGAGCACGTGATCGGTCCTCTCCCCCGCCCGATCGTCGTCGCCCCCGGCCGAGTGATTCGAGCGGAGCGGATCCAGCGGAGCGGATCCAGCGGAGCGGATCCAGCGGAGCGGGCACACGCCGACTCGTGGCCGGGGCACGGACGAACGGCAAGCGTACCACTGTCTGCGAAGATCGCAGTATTAGACGGGGGTCGTTGTGGAGTTCGAAGTCGTGTTACGATCTTCGTAAACGGTAAGTCGCCGCGAGCGGATCTCGTGATATGGACGACCTCGACCGGCGGATCCTCTCGATCCTGCGACGGGACGCGCGAACCCCCTACACCGAGATCGCGGACCGCGTCGGTACCTCGGAGGGGACGGTTCGCAACCGCGTCGACCGGATGACCGAGGAGGGCGTCATCGAGCGGTTCACAGTAACTACCCGGACCGGGAACGTGAAGGCGATGATCGAGATCTCAGTGGAGATGAACGTCAACACCGCCGCCGTCGGCGAGCGAATGGTGGAGTGGGAGGAGGTCGATTTCGTCTGGCAGGTCTCCGGCGAGGACGACATCGTGCTGGTCGTCGACGCGGTCGACACCCGCGCGGTGAACGAACTCATCACACAGGCGCGGGAGCTCGACGAGGTCAAGTCCACGAAAACTCGACTGATCCTAGACGAGCGACTCGGCTGATCCGGATGTCGTCTCCCGAGTCGCTACCCGGTCACTCGCCGGCTCGCGAGCGCTACCCGGTTACTCGCCGGTCCCCGCGTCGCCTCCTGTTGCCGGGTCGCCTCCCGCTGCCGGGTCGCCTCCCGCTGCCGGGTCGGAATCGACGTCGACGTCGAGCGAGCGTTTCTCGGCCAACTCGCGTTCGAGGCTCCCACGCTCCCAGTTGCGGAGCGCGTCCCCCTCGACCTCCGCGTGGAGCTTCTCCTCGATGAGATCGATCGCGACGCTGTTCGCTCCCTCGGGGATTATCAGGTCGGCGTGGCTCTTCGACGGCTCGATGAACCGCTCGTGCATCGGCTTTACCGTCGAGAGGTACTGATCGATGACCCCCTCCAGGTCGCGGCCGCGGTCGAGCACGTCCCGCCGGATACGCCGGAGGATCCGGACATCGGCATCCGTCTCGACGTAGAGCCGGAGGTCCATCATCGAGTTGATCCCCTCGTCGTGGAGCGCGAGGATCCCTTCCAGCACGATCACGTCCGTGGGCTCGACCGTGACGCGCTCCTCGCTTCGGTTGTGGACCTCGAAGTCGTACGTCGGCATCTCGATCGACTGGCCCTCCAACAGCGCTTCGAGGTGCTCCCGGAGGAGGTCCCACTCGAACGCCGAGGGATGGTCGTAGTTGATCTCGCGGCGCTCCTCGATGGAGAGCTCCGAACGGTCCTCGTAGTAGTTGTCGAGCGGGATCCGGGTCACGTCGTCGCCGAGGTTCCGGGTGACGAGCCGGGAGACGGTCGTCTTCCCCGCCCCGGTCCCCCCTGCGATCCCGATCACGAACGAGGGAATGGTCATGTCCGCGTTCCGACGCCGGACCGCTTCAACCCTCCCCTTCGGTGGCGAGGAGACGACTGGCGGCTCCGAACGTCTGCGGGTCCGAACCCCGAGATATGGCCGCACACGTCATAACGGTACCGGGGGCACCTTTTAGCCGCTCGCCGTGGATCAACCGATCATGCGCACAGATACCACGGTTCGTGACGTGATGCATCGCGAGTTCCTCGGCGTCAGCGAGTCTGATCCCTTGGCGGACGCGGCCGCGCTGTTGGTCGAAGAGGGGACGGACTGTTCCGTCGTCCTCCGGGGCGGCGAGGCGGTCGGCCGGCTGGCCGCCCGGGACGCGCTCGGGGGCGTGCTCGACGGCGTGGCGGGAACCGACGCGGGAACCGATGACGCGGGCGAGACGAACGGCGGCGTGACCACCGTCGGGGACGTGATGCGGCCCCCGCTCCCGACGGTCGCGCCGGACGACGCGCTGGTGGGTGTCGACGAACTGCTCGTCGCCGAGGGCGTGAGTCGGGTGGTCGTCGCCGACGACGGTGAGGCCGTCGGCGTCGTCACCGCCCAGGACTCGCTGGCGGCGGGCACGACGCGTCCCGCGGGAGCGGGGTCGTCTGCCGGAGAACCGGGCGTTGCCGGCGACGGCGCGGAGCGGACGCCGGGAGACGCATCGCCGACCGGGGCTCAGGACGCCGCCCGCGGGTCGGACCGGGCCCGAACCGCGTCGTCGACCGACGCGTCCGGAGCGTCGACGCAAGGGGTCTGTGAAGTCTGTGGCGCGCTCGCTCCCGAGCTCGCGAACGCGAACGGGCAGGCGGTCTGTCCGAACTGTCGCGAGGTCTGAGTCGCTCGCGTCCGGCGGGCGATCCGCAGCCCGGTGGCCCGAAACGCGGGGGCGACGCCGACGCCGACATCCTCAACACCGTCGGGGGCGAACCGGCGTCCGTGTCACGAGTCGAGGACCCGCGGGTCGACGCCGCCACGATGGACGACCTCGACGCGGTCGCGGAGCTGTGGGTCGACCTCGCCCGCGGACAGCAGCGGCACGGGTCCACGTTGCTCGCGGGGGCGAACCGGGAGGCGGCTCGCGAGTGGGTCGCCCGCGGTATCGTCACCGGCGAACTGTTGGTCGCTCGTCCGGACCGCGATGCCGATCCTGACGGCGACGACCTCGAACTCCTCGGGTTCGTCGGCTTCTCGCTCGAACGTGGCGGGTACGAGCGCGACCACACGCGCGGCACCGTCAGCAACCTCTACGTCCGACCGGAGCGACGCGGCGAGGGGATCGGAGCCGCATTGCTGGCGGCGGCCGAGGCGGCGCTCGCGGACGCCGGGGCCGAGGCGGTCGCCTTGGAGGCACTCGTCGACAACGAGCGCGCGCGAGCGTTCTACACCGACCACGGATACGAGCCTACCCGCATCGAGTTCGGGAAACCCCTCGGTGACGGGACGGAAGAAGGTGGACCGGAAAAAAACGGGACGGAGAAAGACGAGACGAAGCGAGACGGGACCGAGAACCGGGGCGGGTGACCCGGAGGGCTCGCCGAAAGCGACACGCACTCATACGAGGACCGAGTACGCCCGCCTGCGCCAGGGGAGCATGGGCGGTTCATGCACTCGACTTGTAATCGAGACTTCCGGGGTTCAAATCCCTGCCCTGGCTTGATCTCCACGGCCGACTTCACCGGCGTCAGTGGCTAAATACCTCTCTTCGGAGTACCCGCCGGTCATCCGCGAGTTCGCTCCTCGAACGGGTTGCGTACGGTCGGTCGATGAGAACGTCGAGAACGTCCGTAGGCATACGACTCCTCGCAGAAAACGGAAACAGACCGATGAACTGCGCGTCGCGTCACGCAGAGCTCGGAGACGACGAGTTAGTATTCTTATAACTGAAAATCGGACCAGCAAGTACATAAGGAGGATCCGCCTCCGTTCAGATAGCCAGTATTCCGGCGGGCTCGTCTTGAACGCTGATGTCAAGGTGATGCTCGTCGGACGCAGCTGGGTGTAATCATGGAAACAGGAAACCTGTTCAACACGGACGAGAGGGCCGTCAGTCCAGTCATAGGGGTCATACTAATGGTCGCGATCACGGTGATCCTCGCGGCCGTCATCGGGACGTTCGTCCTCGGACTGGGCGACAGTCTCGGGGATAACCAGCCGACCGCACAACTATCGATCTCGGGTGAGGAAAGCACCGATGAGGACGTGGCGGGAACGATAACCATCGAACACACTGGCGGTGATACGATCGACGCCGAGAACATCGATATCGTGATTCGTAGCGGAAGTGACACGACCGACCGGGACCAGCTTAGCGAAGTCATTGACGAGAACGACGACGCTCGGATCAGCGTTGGCGACTCGGTTTCGGTTGAATTAGCAGATACTGATACTGCTGATGATCAGACTATTATTGACGGCGTGCGCCTGATCCACACGCCTTCGCAGTCGATCATTGCCGACCAGACGATCGATGACATCACGGAGGTCGATGGCAGCGATGGAGCTGCCTTCGCCGACTCAGAATAGTCCATCGTAGGATCGCCGACACTGTTGTTTCTTTTTATCGCACGATAATCACCGTTAATACGCGATATACCGCTCTTAGGACACGCCCAGTATCAAGCCAGCACTGTGATCTCCCCGTATCGTACTACGATCTTCAGGGTACGCCCCGAACACGACCCGACACACTCCCGGAAGCTCGATACCAGTTTTTAACATCCGCTTCTAACCGCTATGAGGCGTTGTGACAGCCGATAAACCCTCACTGAAGGCGCTAATGAAAGCCTGCTTGTTTGTTACTCAAATCGTACGTGTTTAGCCCGAGCTGATTTCGTCACTGTCTCGTAGATAGAGACACGCGGGGGACACATGGTCCGTCAGCAGGAATCGGGAATGCCTTCT
>NZ_JAGGKQ010000020.1 GCF_017873815.1 Halorubrum alkaliphilum
CGCGGAAGTGGAGAATTACGCTGGATCCTCGTTCAGTGTGTTCAAACAGCGGTTCACCGGTGTAACGATCCGTATCTTGGACGGTTTTACGCTCGATTGAAACAGCGGAAGAATCATCAGATAGCGATCGTCGCAACGGCGCGAAAACTGCTCGTGTCGATCTTCCACATGCTGGAGCGTGAGGAGGTGTATGATCCACCAGAGGTGAGTGCCTGAGGGCCGCCGGGCCGGCGGCCCTCATCGGCCGGTCGCAGCGGTCGTGAGCTACAGCTGTCGCCTTCACGTTCTGACCGCCTGCCGGTTGGTTCCTGAACCATCACGGTGCCTGCTTGCAGTTTCTCTCTCGTGATCAAGATCGGATCGATCCCGGCGAAAAATATAGTATCGCAGACGTGGTTTGTTGAGCTAGCAGGCTTTCATAGGTGTGTAGCACATTGTTGATGGAGAGCATTCTTGCGGATTCGAGATCAACACTGCTGTATGAGATCTCGTACTACAGTGATTCTGACGGCCACCTACCGATAGTCTACGCGGTCCGTCGCCGGGCGCGGACGTACGCGTAGACGATGCCGACTGCGCCCCCAACGAGAAACACGCCGGACCCCATCGAGAACTCGACGCCACCGTCCGGCGTCCTGAGAAAGCCGAACACGAACAATAGCGTGTCGGGGACGCCGATTGTCAGCGAGTCGACACCGAGGGCAGCCAACGCGATCGGGGTCAGGACACCGATCACGACTGCGAGCATCAACACGCCGCCTGCGGTTCCGACGACGAGGTCCCAGACGACGGTCGCCGGAGCGGTCTCCCAACGTTCGATCCCGGGCAGTCCGTACACTTCGAGGCCAGTTTCGCTGTCGACAACGGAGACGTCGGCCGGATAGCTCAGTAACGTGAGCGCCATCCAGACGTCGCCGACCGCGCCGCCGGCGTTCAACGCCAGCGGGACGGCGAGCCACGGCCACTCGAAAGCGATCATCACTGGAACGCCAATACCAGTCAACAGAACCAACGGCGCGAGCGCGACGACGAGAAACTGGTTGCGGGTGAATCGCGTGTCCGTCGTCGCGAACGCGTACGGGAAGACGGCGTAGACGACGCCGAGGCCGTACCGCGGCGTCCCGCCGAACGCACGGATCGCCGCCCCGTGACAGAGCTCGTGGACAACGATCACCAACGCCATCGATCCCATCACGAACAGGAACGTAAGGCCGAGATTCCACCAGCCGGCGGTCTCGTCGAATCCGAACTCGGTGACTGTAGCGTCACCCGTCACAAGATAGTACACGAAGAGAAAGCCGACGAGCGAGACGAGCATTCCGACCGTGCTCACGACCGTCCACTGTAGGACCAGATCACGCGATACGCCGAACTCCGCCAGCAATTCGTCGTTGGTCCCTCGATCCATTGTTCTATTACTAGAAGATAGCCAAGTGATAACGTTCGTCCTAATGGCGATTGATATAGGGAAAGTAGGTAAACAGGTGTGTCATCTGGCCGAGTTCGATTTCGAGGACAACGAATGAGTCGCTGTAGACACCATGGGTCGCTCCGCATCCCTTTTATTCGCTACCGTCGATCCTCACTCGTGGACCTCCACGTTCGGTACGAGGGCGACGACGACCCTGATAAGTGTACGGCACGGAAGCTCGCGCGGTTCGACCTCACAACGCTCCACCGCTCCGACCGTGCCACCCCGTACGGGGTCGTCCTCAATCCGCACGCCGAGCGTGCCCTCTCGCCCGCCGACGCCGACCTCGCCCGCGAGAACACGCTGGTCGCACTCGACTGTTCGTGGGAGTCAGCCGGCGAGAAGCAGTTTACCCTCCCCGGCGAGCATCGTGCCCTCCCCTATCTCGTCGCCGGCAACCCGGTGAACTTCGGTCGGCCCATGCAGCTCACGACGGTCGAGGCGTTCGCGGCCGCACTGGCCATCCTCGGCGAGTCGGACCACGCCGAGCGGATCATGGCGAAGTTCACCTGGGGTGAGACGTTCCTCGAACTCAACGAGGAGCCCCTTCGGCGCTACGCCGACTGCGAGGACTCCGCCGAGATCGTCGCGATCCAACAGGAGTACCTCGACCGGGAGTGACCGGCTCGACGACTCCGTTGATCGCGGTCGTCGGTGCGCACCGATCCGTGCGAGGAGGGGTGAAACGAGCCTTTTTCATCGAACCGACCGTACGGTCGATCGATGGTTACAACAGGTGACATCGCGCCCACGTTCACTGCGACGATCGGAACGAGCGATCATGAGCCGTTCGATCTCGACGACTACCTCGGTGACGGGCCGGTCGTGCTCGCCTTCTTCCCCGGAGCGTTCACGCCGCCGTGTACCAACGAGATGATCGCGTTTCAGGAGCACGCCGACGCCTTCGACGACGCGGGCGCGACCCTGTTCGGCGTCAGTGCCGACTCGCCGTTCTCGCAGGGCGCGTTCCGCGAGGAGCACGGGATCGAGTTCGACCTCGTGAGCGACATGGACGGCGACGCGATCCGGGCGTACGGGCTGGAGATGGACATCCCCGACCTCGGACTCCACGGCATCGCCAACCGTGCGGTCTTCGTGCTCGACGACAAGGGCGAGGTCGTCTACAGTTGGATCGCCGACGACCCGACGAACGAGCCGGCGTACGAGGCCGTGCTCGACGCCGCGCAGTCCGTCTGAGAGCCGAGCTCTCGCGTTCGTTCACGCTCGTTTCAGTCTCCGAGTACGCCGCCGATCATCCCCGCGAGCGCGGAGTCGATCGCGAACAGGAACGTCAGGAACAGCCCGATTACGAGGACGCCGGCCCCGCCGAGCAGGCTTCCGACCGGTCCGCCGACGAGCCCGACGAGGCTGCCGAACGCGGCGAGGACGAGCGTGATCGCGATACCCGTCACCGACCCTGCGAGGAGTCCGTGCCAGCCGCCCGAGAGCAGCCCGCCGCCGGCAACGTATCCGGCGACGAACCCGCCGATCAGCCCCGCGCCGATGTGGCCGATCACGGGCGCGGCCGACGCGATCAGTCCGGCGATGAACATCACCACGAATCCGTAGCCGACCGCACGGAGATCGGTCATACCGGGACTTTCACCGGGAACGGTCATAAGTCCGCCGTCGGCGACGTGGTCTCGGACGACGTTTTTTATATCGAACCACCGTAACCGGGGATGTATGCCCTCCGAACGCGGGAGCCGCGGTACGGCGACCGTGTCCGACGCGTCGACCGCCGGGGACACCTCGGTGACCGATCACGTTACGGCCACGGACGCCGACGGTGACGCCCGGCCCGAGACGAGCGATCGCGACACCGCCGCCATCGACGCGATCGCGTGGGGACCAGTTCGCCACGACCGACTCCGGTCGATGGTCGTCGGGTTCGGGCTGGCAATCGTCCTCGGCGTGGCGGTGGTCGGTGCCGCGCTCGCGTCGACGGTCGTCTCGGCGCTCACCGACCTCTCGCCAAGCGCAGCGCCCTCGTTTCTGACGGGAGCGAGCCCCGGAGAGGCGTTCGTCACCCTCGTCTTCGTCCTCGTCATCGCCATCCTGACCGTCCCCTACCTCTACCTCTCCTACGGCGAGTGGGGTCGAGAGGACGGTTCGATCCGCGAGCGACTCCCCGGCCTCTCCTCGCTCCGTCCCGGCTGGCTCCTCCTCGGCGCGGCGGTCCCGCTCTCGCTGTGGGCGACCGGCGTTGAGTGGACGGCATTCGGCCTGCGACTGCCGTTCGCGATACTCCTGCTCGTTCCGCTGGTGCTGCTGTGGGAGGGAGCCGAGGTCACGTTGGATCCGCGGGCACACACGGTCAAGCGGACGTATCCCGTACGGGGTCGGAGCCGGACCGACGACCTGAACGCGGTCGTCCGCACCCGCCGGATCGACCTTCCCCGCGCGGACACGGTGTTCCTGCTTGCGTACCGCGGCAACGAGTGGTACCGCTCGACGCCGTGGCTGACGGTCCCGCGGGACCGGGCCGACGCGGTCGAGGACGCCCTCGACGACGTTCTCACCGGTTCCGACGGTCCGGACCGCGCGAGCGTCCCGGAGCGCGCCCTCCTCGCGCTGGTGGGGAGCACGACGCTCGTGTTCGGGCTCGCGCTGTCGGCCGCCGGCGAAGGTGGTGCGGGACTCGCGCTCGGGCTGTTGTCCGCACCGTTCACCCTGATCTTCCTCGCGCTCGCCGCCCGGCTCTGATACGACTCCGGCTCTGATTCGGCCCCGCCCCTGATGTGACCCCCGGCTCGCGACCGCCGCCACCGGACGACTCAAATACGCATGTGCCCTCCTTTCGAGTATGGACCGAAAACGCCTGGAGCGGGCACTTGCCGACGAGTTCGGTGGGACCGCCGCACAACGGCGTGCAGTGGCGAGGGCGGCACGCGACCTGTCTGACTCGGGGAAACCGTCACGCGACCGTGGCCACGGCCTGACCGTTCCGGCGGTGGTCCGACACCTCTCCGACGCTCCCGACGGCTCCTCGCTCGTCGACCGATGGAACTGGTGGATGGGTGCGTTGGAGGCGGCCTACGGCGGCTACGACTACTTCACGGTTCGGTTCGTCGAGGACGACGAGGAAGCCGGGCTCCGCCGATGACATCCTCCGCGCCGTGAACGGCGGGATTCTCTCGCTGTATCAAGATAGTCGGGGATGGGAGTCACACCGGGCGGAGCGTGACCCGGATCCGGCCCGCCGGATCCACTGGCAGGCGTACCGAGCCGTTCACTTTCAGTTTCACTCCGGGCATGGCTCGCTTATACGTTGGTAGCGGCTCGATCGGTAGTCATGAGCGTGTCAACGAGCGACCAGCCGCGATACGGTGTGCCGACGCGCGTGGACGTCACCAAGTGCCGAACCGACCGGATCACGGACCGTGCTCGATCGAACCGGGTTGACAACAGCGAAGTGTATCTCGAACGTCGGGGTGGCCGGACGTTCCTCGTGACCGCCCCGTCCGAGCGCTGAGTCGGAGCGTCGTCGTCTCGCGCGTCGCTGGCGGTCAGTCGTCTGCCGTGATCGAGTCCGGCAGTTCCGTATCCGTATCAAGACGGCTCTCTAGTCCGACGCCGAGCGCTTGGTCCGTCGTCGCCATCGACTCGGCCGCCGCCGTGTCGGTCGCCATCGCGCGGATCGCGTCGACGTTCTCGGGGACCACGTCCGCCTCCTGATGGACGTTCTGGAACAGGTAGAGGTCGCGGCCGGAGACGTGGACGGACTCCCCCCACAGACAGTTCTCCCAGAGGTCGCCACGGGGACGGCCGAGATCCATCGCGTACTCCTTGAGCGCGCCAGCGCCGTCGATGCCCGCGCCTTCGGGGATGAGGAACAGCCGGGACTCGTCCGCGAGCAGCCGGCGAACCTCGTCGGCCGTCGGCGTCGTTTCGAGCGTGACGTTGACGCTGTGGGTGTGCATCGCAGTGACGGGCGCTTTCAGCGCGGCGGTGTCGACGTCGACGCCGGGGAGCACCGTGTTCACGTCCGGACCGTGGTGGGAGGGGAGACCCACGGGGTCCGGGACGATGTCGTTGATCGGCCCCCGGTCGGTCTGGGCGGGGTCCCCGCCCCGTCGTATGAGCGTGACTCGCGCCGTTTCGACGCCGAAGGACTCCGCGACGGGTGCGAGGAGTCTGGCGAGTCCCGTGGAGTTACAGGAGACGACTCGAACGGCGTCGGCGTCGCGGGCGGTCTCGAAGGCGGTGCGAGCGGTGAACGAGGCGTCGGCAACGGTGGCGTCCTCGCCGCCCTGGAACACGACGCGGACGTCGTGAGCGTCGTAGATATCGCGGTTTTGGGCACCCACGCCGGCGGGGCAGCAGTCGACGACGACATCGACATCAGCGAGAAGATCCGAGAGGGTGCCGGCCGGCGGGAGTCCGACGGCCTCGAACTCGTCCGTTCGGTCGGGGTCGGCCGCGTAGAGGTCGTACTCCCGTTTGACTGCCGACTCCGCCTCGTGGTTCGGACTCCGCTTTGCGACGCCACGGAGCACCATGTCGGGTTGGGCCGCGACCGCGTCCGCGACCCGTTTCCCGATCGTCCCGTAGCCGTTCACGCCCACTTGGATCATATCTTTACGCCCACCGTCGCCACCGATAATGTTTTCGGTGAAATTAGATGGGAATTAACTACGGTGTGAGTAACGCATCGGTTAATTCGGGAGATAAAAGCGTGTAAGCGGGTTATTACATAAAGTATCGTAAACGGTTGGGCACACCTATTATCGACGACTGAAACGAGTGCGACCGGTCGATGACAAGGACTAACGCCCGCCGAAACCGAGACACGGACATGAGCGATCACCTCACGGAGGCGGCTCGAACCGCAGTCGACCAGTGTCTCCGCGTTCGGTCCGACGAGTCAGTCGTCGTCGTTACCGATGACGAGCGCGAACCGGTCGGCGAGGCGCTGTACGCGGCCGCCGCCGCCGTCACCGACGACGCCACGCTCCTCCGGTACCCCCCGAGCGAGCAGCACGGGACGGAGCCACCCGCGCCCGTCGCCGCCGCGATGGCCGAGAGCGATGTCTTCCTCGCTCCGACGACCAAAAGCCTGAGCCACACTCGCGCACGGGGTGCCGCCTGCGACGCCGGCGCACGGGGCGCGACGCTTCCGGGAATCACGGAGGACGTGTTCGTCACCGGTCTCGACGCCGACTACGCCGCGATCGACGAGGCGTGTTCGGCCGTGCTCGACGCGGTCGGCGATGCCGACGAGATCCGAGTGACCTCGCCCGCGGGCACCGACGTCACGTTCGGGATCGGCGACCGCGAGTGGCTCGCCGACACCGGGTCCGTCCACGCGCCCGGCGAGTTCTCGAACCTGCCGGCCGGCGAGGTGTTCGTCGCGCCCGAGACCGCGACCGGCACCTACGTCGTCGACGGGACGATGATGCCCCACGGGCTGCTCGCGGAGGGACAAGAGCTGACCTTCGAGGTCGAGGACGGACTCGTCACGTCCGTCAGCGACGACGCGGTCCGCGGAGAGCTGGAGACCGCCGCGGAGTCGGTCGGCGACGCCGCCTACAACCTCGCGGAACTCGGCATCGGTACCAACGTCGGCGTCAACGAACTCGTCGGCTCCGTCCTCCTCGACGAGAAGGCGGGCGGCACGGTCCACATCGCGATCGGCGACGACGCCGGGATCGGCGGCGAGACTGACGCGCCCGTCCATCTCGACGGGATCCTCCGGAATCCGACCGTCTACGCCGACGGCGAGGAGATCGAACTCCCAAGCGCGTAGCGAGGGTGCGCGGCTCGGAGACGGGCCGAGTATTTATAAGTGAACGTTGCGGTGGCGCGCACCTCTGAGCGCCCATCGGGCGCGAAGAGCACCGCGCGAGGGAGGCCGGGCGGGCGCTTATAAGCGCCCGCCCGCCGAGGCTGGGGAGGTGTGAGGTGCTGTGCGGTTGCGGTTCGGGTGGGACGCAAAGGGGCAGTCGCCGGACCACGTCCGGCTGCCAGAGGCGCGTAGCGCCTCGCGGCTGGGGCTTTGGAGGAGTTCACTGCCGATCCAGTATCGGCGATTTATAAGTACAAGTCGAGATGTGATTCGTGTCGTCACTCCACGACCGCGAGCGCGACGCCCGCGACCTCCCGAACCCCGACGACTTGATGCCGCCAGCCGTCGCCGGCGTCGACGCAGAGCGTCCCCGCATCGGTCACGACCACCGACACGCCGGGACCGTAGCCGAGCGCGACCGGCTCCTCGTCGACCGGGAGTTCCGCGACCGTCCACGTCTCGGCGTCCCACTCCCCGCTGCCGTGGACGAACAGATCGCCGTCGACGACCGCCATCGCGTGGCCGTCGCCGTCGGCGGCGACCGTAGTCGCCGAGCCCTCCAGCGCCGTCATCCAGCCGTTGCCCAGCCGGTAGACGCCCGCACCGGTCGCTGCGAGGGGAGTTCCGGAGCCCGCGACATCGCGGGCGTCGTCGAGCCCGACCGCGGCGAGCGCGTGGGACGCGTCCGGGCCGTCACCCCCGACGACTCGGTGAACCCCGCCCGCGGCCGCGACGAGGGGGCCGTCGATCGCGCGCGGCTCCGAGACCGTCCCGATCGAGGCCGCGGCCGGATCGGAGTCCACGCCACTTCCAGTACCGATCTCGACGCGGGCGATCTCGCCGTCCTCGCCGGCAACGAGGAACGCGTCGTCGTGGACGCCGACGGCGACCAAGGGGCTCTCCGTCACAGAGTCGAACTCGGGGTCGTCGCCGACGGGCGCGACGCGCAGTCCCTCCGCGGTCGCGATCCCGACGAGGTCCGGATCGCCGTCGCGCGCGAGAACCGCTGCGTCGCGGGCGGAACTCGTGTCGACCATGTCGAACGCGCCGACCTTGTCGGCCGACATCGAGACGCGGACGACGCCGCTCTCGGTGGCGACGTACGCGTCGGTGCGGCCGGCGCTACCCGCGTACACGCGCTTTTCGTCGATCGAGATGTCGTCCTCGGCGGGAGCCATCGGGCGACCGTTCACCGCCGCGAGACATAAGCCCCGCGCGAGCGTTCCGACGGCCATTTGAGCGCCCCTCACGTACAGCCGGTAGTGCAATCGGTCGCCGTCGAACTCGTCGCCCTGCTCGCCGACGTGGCCCCCCGGCTCGCCCGGATCACGGCGTTCATCTCGATCGGCGTCTTCGCCGCCAACGTCGCCGTCGCGTTCGGCCTGATCCGGTACGTCGCGGGACTGTCGGGCTGGCTCACCCGGCCCGCGAACCTCCCCGACGAGGTCGGGACCGCCATCCTCACCACGGCGGCGTCGACGACCGCGGGCTACGCCACGCTCGCCGAGTACCGCGAGTCGGGGCTGCTTGACGACCGCGCGACGCTCGTCGCCGTCGTCATCAACACGTTCTTCGGGTTCGTCCAGCACGTGTTCACCTACTACGTCCCGGTGTTGATCCCGATCCTCGGCACGACGACCGGCACCCTCTACGTCTCCGCGCGCGCCGGGATCGCGCTGGCTATCACGCTTTGCGGGGTCGCGCTCGGCGGCCTGCTCCTCTCCGAGCGCAACGTGAACCGGGAGGCGCTCGCCGACGTCGAGGCCTCGGGCCCCGACGCGGACGACCGGGGCGGTCGAAAACGGGTCCGTGACGCGGCCGGGAAGTCGTGGAAGACGCTCCGGCGGATCGTCCCCCGGCTCGCCGTCGTCTACACGCTCGTGATCGGGCTGATCACCTACTACGACGTGGAGTCGCTGACGGGAGTCGCGGAGCCGGTCACCACGCTGCTCGGGCTGCCCGGAGCGGCCGTCCCCGTGATCGCGGTGTACACGCTCGATACGACCGCGGGCGCGGTGACGATCGCGCCGCTGCTGGACGGCACGTTCACGCCACGGACCGCGGTCGCGACCTTGCTCATCGGCGGGATCCTCTCGTTTGCCGTCTCCACGTTCCGCCGGTCGATCCCCTTCCAGTACGGGATCTGGGGCGCGGAGTTCGGGACGAAGGTGATACTCGTCAACACGGCGCTGAAGCTCGTGTTCATCTCGATAACCGTCGCGCTGTTGCTCGCACCGGTGTGGTGAGCGGACCGGGTCGCCGGCGGCTCTCTCGCGTCGTTCAGTGATACGCGGCTGTCGCCGTCGCTCACAACCCGTTCGAACGGATTTCCTGTGAGAGAGTCACAGTAGTACGAGGTGAACGTCCACGACGTCAGTCGTGGGTCACTGACATGAAAAACAGTCGCTCCCGTGTGGCCGCGTCGAGCGGCGCGCCGTACTCGGATATCTCGACCGCCTCCGCGTGGGTTATCCCGTCCGCGTCGTCGCCGTATCGCTCGCGGAGCAGGTCCCGGAACCGATCGGCCACGTTCATCTCCGTGACGCTGACGAGGTGTTCGACGCCGTCGTCGGCCAGCCACGCCCGCCGTTCCGCGTCGCCTTCGGGAACGGCATCGAGCGCGCCGTACGTGTACGGCAGCCACTCGTACATCTGTGACTCGTGGCAGTGGAGCGCGTCGAGCTTGGCCGCCTCGACCGACGAGACGTCGACGACGACATCCGGATCGAACGGGGTCGGCTTCGTGAACCCGTCGGCCACGTAGCCGATCACGGGCATCGAATCGATCGGGGGAACGTCCGGGCAGACGTTCGGGACGATGAGCATGTACGCGGCGTCGCGGACGACCTGCGCGCAGTACCGGTGGTCGGGATGGTAGTCGTTCGGTCGCGGCCCCAACACTAGGTCGGGGTCGAGCCGTCGAATAAAGCGGATCAGTCGCTCGCGCAGCGCCAGCGTCGGCTCCAACTCGCCGTCGCGGACGCCGAACCACTCGTAGTCGACGCCGAGCGTCTCCGCGACCGCCTCCGTCTCGCGTTTCCGTCGGGCGGCGAGCGAGGGGCGGTCCATCTCGTGGTGGCCCGCACTGCCGTCGGTGACCGAGAGGAACGTCACGTCGTGTCCGGCCTCGACGTAGCGGGCCGCGATGCCGCCGGCCTTTATCGAGCAGTCGTCCGGATGCGGGCCGATCACGAGGAGCGAGAGCGAGTCGTCCATGTCGACGCACCGCGACGGACCAACAAGTAGTTTGGTCTCGTGGACCCGTCCGCCGCCGGACCTCCGATCGCGACGACAGCTTTTCACCGCGGCTCGCCCACGGTCGGACGAACGCCCATCATGAAGGAGTTCCCGCCGCTTCCGTCCGTCGAGGCCCCCGCAGAGGAGAACGGTTCCGACGCCGTCGGACACGCCGCGGCCGCGGACGCGTTCCGCGAGGGTCACCTCTGGACCGAGGAACTGGTCGACGGCGACCCGCTCCGGTTCCGGGTGACGGACGCGGGGTTCCTGGAGTTCGGCGACGACGAGCGCGTCTTCGACCACGACGCGGTGCCGCTCCGGTACCGGGCCGCGGTCCGAGCCGTCCGTGAGGAGTTCGCCCGCGACGCGTTCGTGACCGCCGTCGAGGATCCCGGC
Organism: Halorubrum alkaliphilum; assembly: GCF_017873815.1. Lineage (GTDB taxonomy): Archaea > Halobacteriota > Halobacteria > Halobacteriales > Haloferacaceae > Halorubrum > Halorubrum alkaliphilum. The sequence goes on from NZ_JAGGKQ010000020.1 coordinate 10,893, forward strand.
TCGGTCACCTTCTTCGGCGTGGCGACGCACGCCCGCCGGCTCCCGTACGACCTCGACCGGATCCCGCCGTTTCTCGGCACCGCTCTCCACGACGTCGACGGCGAGCGATATCTGCCGCCGGATACGGTCCGGAGCGCGTTCGAGCGCGTGGGACTCCCCACGATTGACCCGATCGACAAGGAGCTTCGAGCCGCACACGTCGACCCCCGAGAGTATCCGGTTCCCGAGTCTCAGTGGTACGACGGACCCGCGGCCGGCGTCGTCTTCCACAACAAGGGTGGGAGGCGTGCCGTCCGACGAAGCCTCCCGGTCGGGAACAACGGATCGGGGACGGGTGAGACGTCCGAGACGCACGAGACATCCGAAACGAAGGAGATCGACCTCGACGACCGCGTCACCGACGCGTGGCTCGACCGACTGGTGGAGGGGTCCAGCGTCGACGCCGGCATCGATCCCGACGCCACCACGGTCGAAGCGGTCGTCGACCGCGCGCTCGAACGGGTAGCACGCGAGACCCCCGCGCTCGCGAGCGACCTCGGCGGACCGTCGGAGAACGAGGTTCGGTCCACACTCGCGGGACGCGTCGATCGGTACCTCCGGTCCTGATGGGGGTTATCGTGACTCGTCGGGTGAGACGCGACAGGTGTTGACGCCGAGCACGGAGTACAGGCCACAGACCCCGGTCGCGGCGGTTCCGAGCGCGGCGAGCGCGACGACGCCGAGCAGGGGCGCGGCCAGCTCCGGAAGCGGGACGACTCCCGCGAGCGTCGCGATCGAGAGCGCTCCCGCGACCGCGCCGACTGCCGTCCGAACTCGCCCGTCCGTGGATCCTACGTTCTTGTCCATACCATACACTATCGCTCGCGACAACTAAAGCTGTCGGCGGGTGTCGTGGTACCGACAGACCGGGCCCGGTATCGCATCCGTCTAGAACTCGTCGAGGCCGGTCTGGCTCCCGCCCGACTCGCTCGTCGTCGTGCGGTCCGGTTCGTTCCCGTGTTCGGCCGCGATGGCCTTCGCGCCGGAGACGCCCCCGGACAGGGACGCACGCCTCGCGACCGTTTCGTCGGCGAGGCGGTCGGCCGCGTCCCCTCCCACCTCGCCGTACCGGTCGCGGAACTCCTGACGGGCCCCCTCGTAGTCAACGACGGGATAGGGGTACTCCTCGCCGATCCGGACCCCGCAGTCGTCCTGCACCGCGAGCGGCGTCTTCTCCGGTCGGGGGAGATGCCGCGCGGGGAGGTCGGCGAGTTCCGGAACCCAGCGAGTGACGAACTCCCCGTCGGGGTCGAGGTCGCGGACCCCTTTCGCGGGGTTGTAGAGACGGAGGCCCGGTCGACCGACGAGTCCACACTGTGACTGCCACTGCGTGTAGTTGATCGCGGCATCACCGTCGATCAGGTGTTCATAAAAGTGGTCCGCCCCGATCCGCCACGGCTGCTGGAGGACGTGGAAGTACAGACTCGCACACATCGCCCGGGTTCGGAAGTTGAGCCACCCGGTCTCGCGAAGACACCGCATGCTCGCGTCGACCATCGGGAACCCCGTCTCGCCCGCCTTCCAAGCCGCGACCAACTCCGGATCGTGGCGGTCTCGGTTGAACCCCCGCATCACGGGGTTGACCGCGCGGTCGACCCACCCCGGCCAGTCGAGCAGCTTCTGCCGGTAGTGCCGGTTCCAGTAGAGCCGGGAGATGAACATCGACTTCCCGCGGCCGTCCGGCGCGCCTTCCTCGACGCGTTGGTACACTTCCCGGACCGACAGACAGCCGAACCGGAGATACGGCGACAGCCCGCTCGTCCCCTCCCGAGCGTCGACCGGAGAGGAGATGTTTCCGGGGTACGCGCCGAGCCGCGAGACGAACGATTCCAGTCGGTCCCGGGCGACCGACCGGCCGCCGGCCGGCACGTCCGTCTTCTCCGAAGCCACGGCGTACGCGTCCGCGATCCGACCGGGGTCGACCCCCGTGTCGATCCGGTCGAGACGAACCTGCCGAGGATCCCAGTCGACCGGGTCATCCGTGAGCCACGCCTCGACGCGGTCGCTCCACTCGCGTCTCGGATACGGCTCGTCTCGGACGAGCCCGTCGCCGCCGACGAAGTTCACGTCGAGTGACTCCCGGGCGCGCCCGTCGCGGTTGGTGCCGTATCGGCCACTCGGAGCCCCCTGCGCGTACACGTCCCAGCCGGCGTCGACGAGACGCTCCAGAACCGCGATCGGGTCCCCGTGGGCGTAGGTCAGCCCCACGCCGCCGACGTCGCGGTACTGTCGGTCGAGGTCCCGGAGACAGTCGTGAAGGAACTCGATCCGCGCGTCGCAGGCGGTCCCGCCGTCCCCGTAGAACGCCGGATCGAAGACGAAAAGCGGGAGGAGGCGGCGGTCGGCGTCCCCCCTTCCTCCCGCGGCAGCCGCGAGAACCGGGTTGTCGGCGATCCGCAGGTCCGTCCGGTGCCACACGACGGCACCCGCTGACCCCTCGTCGATCGACGGGACAGCGTCGCGAGTCGGTCGGGTCGGGAGCGGCGGCTGCTGCATTCGTATACCCGTTCGAGGTGTCGAACCAAGGGCGTGTCGGCAGTCGAGTCCGCGGCAGCGGTCAGAGGAGCTCCGTATCGTCTCTGAGCCGTTCCGTGTCGCGTCTGGGGCCCCTCTGCCGCGTCCGGTTCGCTATCGGATCACAGTCACCGGAACCGTCGCCTTGTCGACGACGCTCTTGGCGACGCTCCCGACGACCTGCTCGCGCTCCTCGCTCAGTCCGCGGTGACCCACGTGGATCGCGTCGACCCCCGTCTCGTCCGCAAAGGACGTGATCGCGTCCGCCGGACGGCCGGTGAGTAGCTCCGTCTCGATCGCGATCCCGGCGTCCTCCGCCTCGGCGACCTCCTCGGCGACCGCCCGCGCTCCCTCCAGTACGCGCTCGCCCTCCTCGACTGCTGCCTCCTCGCCCGGGAGGATCAACGTTCCGTCGATCAGTTCTGAATCCGGCGTCAACACGTGGACGATCACGAGCGTCGCGTCGAACGCGACGGCCCCTCTCGCGGCATGCCGGACCGCTTCGTCCCCCAGCGTCGAGCCGTCCGTGGCAACGAGGTATCGCATGGTCGAAGATGAGTGTGGCGCGTACATAACTCCTCGACGGCGTTCTCATCCCCTGACTCTCCGACCGGGTCCGTGACCGGTCGGCGAGCTAACGACCGGTTCCGCTCAGGGCGCGAGTGCGACGAGTGCGAACGTCTCCGTGCGCGTGTCCGCACGAACGATATCGAATCCGGCAGTCTCCAGCACCACGGCCGCGTCGTCGGCGCCGAACCGTTCGTCGGTCGGCGGCCCGGCCTCGCCGTCGCCGTCGGCCGACCAGTCGAAGACCACGAGTCGTCCGCCCGAGCGGAGAACGCGCGCCAACTCGGCGACCGCGTCGTCGCTCGCGAACTCGTGGTAGGTCATCGTCGAGAACGCGGCGTCGAGCGCGTCGTCCGCAAGCGGCAGGTCCCCCACGTCGCTCTCGACGAGTTCGACGTTCGCGGGTACACCCTTCTCCCGGTAGAACTCGTGCATCTCCGCCTGGAGGTCGACCGCGTACACGGACCCGACGTGTGGTGCGACATCGTCAGTATAAAACCCGGTGCCGCTCCCGAGGTCGGCAACGACGTCGGCGGCGGCGGGGTCGACCGCGCCGATCAGCTCCTCGGCGGACACCCAGCGGTAGCGGTCGGGGTCCTCCAGCCGCTCCGCGCGGTCGACGTCGAACGTGTGGAATCCCATGCGATAGTATTGTACTTAATCCACAAAAACGAATCGGTCGACGGCGTGATCACGAGTCGTTCAGGGCGTCGACGGCGGCGTCGACCTCGCGTTCCGTCGAGACGGCGTGGATCGAGACGCGAACCGCGTGCGGGTCGGGGATCGCCCGCACGACGATCCCGCGGTCGGCCAGCCGGTCCACCGTCGCCTCCGGGTCGTCGTCGGCGACCGTGACGAGCCCGGACTCGAACGTGTGGGGGCTCAGGAGTCGATCGTCGTCGATTCCACTCTTGAACCGGTCGGTGAGACGCTCGATCCGATCCTCGATCCGTTCGATGCCAACCGACTCGATCGCGTCGATCCCTTCGAGCAGGCCGACGTGGGCGGCCGCGGTCGCCGTCCCGACCTCGAACCGCTTCGCGCCGGGCTCGTACTCGATCTCCTCGGCGGTCGGGGTCCGTACCCCACGATAGCCGGCGGTTCCGGGAGTCAACCCGTCCGCGACCGCGCGGTCGACGTGGAGGAAGCCGGCTCCCCACGGGCCGAGCAGCCACTTGTGGCCGGCGGCCGCGACCGCGTCCGCGCCCCAGCGAGTCACGTCGAGGTCGACCTGTCCGGGCGACTGGACCGCGTCGACGAGGGTGAACGCGCCCGCGTCGTTGGCGATCCCGACGAGCTCCTCGACCGGGAGCCGCGTCCCGTGCGTCCACGTGATCGCGCTGAAACAGACGAGCCGGGCGTCCGCGACCGCGTCCGTGAACGCGTCCACATCGACCCGCCCGTCCCCGGTCTCCACGACACGGACCGCAACACCCGCGGATTCGAGCTGCTTCCACGGCAACACGCCCGCAGGGTGTTCGAGGTCCGTTCGGACGACGACGTCGCCGGGCTCCCAGTCGATCGCGGCCGCTATCCGACCGATCCCGTCGGTCGTGCTCTCGGTGAGCGCGATCTCCTCGGGCTCCCCTCCGAGAAACGCCGCGATCCGCTCGCGGACCGCATCGTAGGTGTCGAAGGCGTGCTCGTAGGGGTCGGTCTCGGCCGCGCCGTACTCGTGGTCGGCGATGAACCCGCCCGCGGCGTCGACGACGTACTCGGGGCTCGGCCCGTGCGCGCCGTAGTTCAGGTACGCCGTCTCTCCGTCGAGTGCGGGGACGTCCGCGCGCAACTCGCGCGGCGTCATTCGCGTTCCCCGCGCCCCTGGCGTCGAACGATCGACACCATTCAGTTGACGTGTTCCTCGACGGCGGTCCGGAGCGTCTCCTCGGTCTGTGCGCCGACCATGCGGTTCGCGAGCTCGCCACCCGCGAACACGAGCAAGGTCGGGATCCCCTGAACGCCGTACTCCGAGGCCAGCGCCTGGAAGCGGTCGACGTCGACTTTCAGGACGGCCGCACCGGTCTCGTCCGCGACGGCCGCAATCGCGGGCTCCATCATCTGACACGGTCCACACCAGTCCGCATAGAAGTCGACGAGCACAACGTCGTAGTCGGCGACGTGGTCGTCGAACGCCGCGGCGTCGTCGAGGGCGATCGGGTCGGTCGGAACGGGTTCGGTTGTCTGCGTCATCACCCGTACGTACGCCCCCGACCGTGATAACGGTTTTGGATATTCTACACAATACTAACTCGCAGCTCGGATGGTACCGAGAGACGGTGCCGCTCCCCTTACGCCGGGACACCGCGGGCCCGATACACCGCGAGCGCGCCGTGATAGGGGACGATACCGATCGGTAGGTCGGGCGATCTCGGTGTCGAACACGGATCAGCAAACCAGTGAAACCGCCACACTATCCGTCCGGTATCGTTCCACGTGTGTGAGAATCGTGGTGTATTCATTAGTAGGTGCCACCCCTATCGGACGCGTATGAGCCATCAGTCCGACCCCTCACGGAAGCGTCTCGACGCGACGTTCAAGGCGTTCGGCGCGGTCGCGATCCTCATCGCCGTTCTGCTTTCGGTCGCCGTGATCGCGCTTACCGATCCGCTCGGCGGGTACGTGACGTCGACCCCGGCGGCTGCCGGGACCCTCGTGTTCGGCGGACTCCTCGTCGCGGTCGGCTACGCGGCGTACACGCTCCGTCGAGAGTGAGCGATATCGAGAGTAAGTCGCTCACATCGGCAGCGACGTGATCGTATTTAAATGGACTGTGAGCAGCTGCGACGACCATATATAAATGGACAATGCGGTGGCGCGCCCCGGTGAGCGGCTCGGAGAGCCGCGAACCGCGAGGGACCGAAGGTCCCTCTGGAAGCCCGGAACGGCGCTTTAAGTGCCGTTCCGGCGAGGCTGGGGAGGCGTGAGGTGCGGTTGCGGTACGGGGTGGGACTCAAAGGGCAGCCTGCTCCGGGACGACGGGCGTTCACGAGAGCGGCGCTCTCGTGAGCCGATCAGAACGCGGCGCGTTCTGATGACGACGCAAGCACTCAAAACGGCGAGCATAGTGAGCCCTTTTGAGCGCGCAGCGAGCCCCTCGACCGGAGCAGGCCGGGGCTTTAGAGGCCTCGACCGTCGATTCGTCGCCAACCGTTTATAAACGAGCAGCTGGAGATGTGGAAGCGGTCACCACAGCACTACCTACTTATAAACCGCCGCCAGCAACCTCACTTGTCCACTTATAAACACTCACTCTAACGTATTGCGAGACCCACTCCCGAGGTCGATCGGGAGGCGGTTCGTGTCGCACGGAGCAGTCAGCGGGTCGGAAACGAAAACGCGCAGGACAGTCACGTGCGTTTATAAGCCTCCGCGCCCGTCAGATCGGGTATGTCGATCCCCGACGCATCGGCGACGGCGGGTTCCGTCGTCGACGAGGTGCTCTCCGCCGTCGTCGCCGATCGCCGCGTGCTCGAAGAGGTCACCGCCGGGCTGCTCTCCCGTGGTCACGTCCTGTTGGAGGACGTCCCCGGAACCGGGAAGACGCTGACCGCGCGGTCGTTCGCGGTCGCGCTCGGCTTGGAGTTCTCGCGGGTCCAGTTCACCCCGGATCTCATGCCCGCCGACGTCACCGGCTCGTACGTCTTCGACGAGGACGCCGGCGACTTCCGGTTCACGCCCGGGCCGATCTTCGCGAACGTCGTGCTCGCCGACGAGATCAACCGTGCCCCGCCGAAGACCCAGTCTGCCCTCCTCGAAGCGATGGAGGAGGGACAGGTCACCGTCGACGGCGAGACCCACGAGCTGCCGGAGCCGTTCTGCGTGATAGCCACGCAGAACCCGGTCGAACAGGAGGGCACCTTCGAGCTACCGGAGGCCCAACGCGACCGGTTCATGGTCAAGACCTCGCTCGGCTACCCCGACGAGGCGGGCACCCGAGAGCTCATCGACCGGCGCGCCGACCGCGACACGCCCGCTCCGACCGTCGAACCGGTCGTGGACCGGGGGGCCGTCCGCGAGCTTCAGCGCGTCCCCGAGTCGGTGACCGTGGAGGGACCGGTTCGCGAGTATATCGGGGCCGTCTGCCGCACGACCCGCGAGGACGGCCGCGTCGACGTCGGCGTCTCCCCACGGGGCGTCCAGCGGCTGTTCGAGGTCGCCCGCGCGGAGGCGGTGCTCGACGGTCGCGAGTACGTCGTTCCCGACGACGTAAAGCGGATCGCCGTCCCCGCGCTCGCTCATCGGCTCGTGCTCACCCCGGAAGCGGGCGTGCGCGGCGTCTCCCGCCGCGACGTGATCCGCGATACCCTCGATGCCGTCGAGGTGCCCGCGATGGAGCCGCCGGCGGGGTAGCGCTCGCGGCGACACAGAGCCGCAGGTCACTCGAACAGCAGCCACGCCGCGGCTCCGGTCGCGACGAGTCCGCCGACGACGCCGACCGTCGAGGGGACGGACAGCGTCGGCGAGAGGGCGGTGGCGAGCGCGAGTCCGACCGTCGCGAGGACGACGCCGACGCCCGCGACCGCCGCCGTCCACGTGAACCGGACGAGTTGGACGTCGCGGGCGACCGCCTCGCGACCCACGTCGCCGGCGACGTCGCTCCCATAGACGCCGGCTCGATACGCGAACAGCCCGGCACCGATCGCACAGAAGGCCGCGAGCGCACCGCCGGAGACGACCGCTCCGGTCTCGCCCCCGAGATCGACGGTGGCCCCGAGGACGACGCCGCCGAGACCGGACCCGAGGCCGACGGCGGTTCCGGCGGTCCGACCGGCCTCCTCGCCGATGACGCCCGCGTACGGGCGGGCCACGAGGCCGACCGTAACGGAGAGGAGGGCGGTCACGAGCAGCCCCGCAGTAACGAGGTCGGCCGCCACCGTTCCGGGGACGAGCCGCGAACCGACGACCGCGAGGACCGTCGTGCCGACGCCGACGCCGACGAGCGTCGGCACCGCGACGTTTCCGTCGGACCCGTTCGGGCCGCCGCCCCGTGACCCGAGCCAGACGAGCCGAACGAAGAGCCAACAGGCGAGCGCGACCGTTGCGAGGGCGGTCGTCGTCGCGAGGGTGCCCCGAAGGAGTCCGCTCGTCGAGACTGCGTCGACGATCCACCCGATCCGCGGGACCAGCGACCCAACGAGTGTGGCGACCACGAGGCCGGCGACGGCGGCGGCGGCGACCACCGCGATCAGGCGGACCAGTCCCGTTCGCAGTGCGACTGCCCCCTCCCGACGGTGCGGGAGCGTGAACGCCGCGATCGGAACCGCGCGGAGCGCGAGCGCGACCGCCGAGGCGGCGACGACGATCCCGACGACTGGACCGGTAAGTCCGGTCGTCTCGACGGACCACGCCGGATCGAGCGCCGCCGGAACCGCGACGCGGACGCCGCCAGCGGCCGAAACGACGGGAAAGAGCACGGCGACGATGCCGAGCGCGACCCCGGAGACGATCCCCGCGTTGCCCGTCCGTCGAAAGGCGGTCGGGGATAGACCGCCGGTGAACGCGCTCGCCAGCCCGACGCCGACGAGGGCCGCCGCAGGCGCTAACGCCGCGGCCCACCCGCCCACGTCGGCCGTGACTCCCACGCCGACAACGATCCCGGCGAACGCGATCGGAAGCAACGCCGCGCCGACCGCAACGCGACCGTGACCGCCGGCGAAGAACCGACACGCGACCCCGGCGATGACGCCCGCAAGGGCGGCCATCCCGATCGCTGGTTCGGCCGTCGAGAGGGCGGCAGTACCGGCGAGTCCGGCCGTCACGATCGCCCACACGGTTGCGCTCGGTAGTCGGGACCGATCGGGTCCGCTCATCGCGTTCGACCCTCCCCGACCGCCTCGCGTACCACCAGTTCGAGGGACCGATCGGGATCCCAGTCGACGACGCGTGCGCCCGACTCCCGGGCACGAGCGAGCCGGTTGTCCCGGGCGATCGACCCGATCCGCGCGGCGTCGTCAGTCCCTCCCGAGAGCACGTCGGGGGAGACGACGCGGACGGCGTGGTTCCCCGCCCGCAGTCGCTCCGGGAGGGTATCGAGTCCGTCGTCGACGAACGACGAGAACAGGTAGACGTGCGCCTCGCCCGGCAGCGCGGCGGCGAGGACCTCCGCGGGGGAGCCGTGACGCGACCGAGCGATCGACCCCTCGGGCCGGTCCCCTTCCCCGGCGGCCGACAGGAGGGTTCGAGTCCGCTCCCGGGTCGTCGCGTCCGTTCCGGGGTCGACCGACAACGCCCCACGCTCGTACAGACAGACGACCCCGGACGGGTGACCCGCATCCATGAGCGTCAGCGCGGTCCGCTCGGCGGCGTCGACTGACAGGGCGGCGGCCGGGAGCGAGGACCCGGCTGGCGTCCGTCGCTCGCTCTCCCGAACGTCGACGACACAGACGACGGTGGTCGACCGCTCCGCACGGTACTCGACCGTCGAGAGCTCGCGGGTCCGCGCGTAGCGACGCCAGTCGATGGACCGTACCGGGTCGCCGGATTCGTACTCCCGTACGGAGTGGAACTCGACCCCGCTTCCGTCCTCGTCCGCCGGGACGTCGCCCGCACGATCGTTCGTACCGTCGCCGAGCGGGACGTCGTCGACCGCCGGCGCACACCGGATCGTCACGTCGTCGTCGACCGCCGGCGTCCACGTCCGGCGCGCGCTCCCGTCGAGGCTCCGGACCCGAAGGACGGGGTCGGCGAACCCGTGGGTCCCGCGACGCAGTTCCAGTTCGTACTCGACGGTCGCCGACTCGCCGGGATCGAGACGGGTCGCCGTCCGGGGGGTGCCGGCGACCACCGGGAGGTCAGCCGGGACGCCGTCGGCGACGCGGAGGTCGACGAGCGGACCGTCCCCGACGTTGTGGACCGTCGTGCGGACCGTCACTGCGTCGCCGGGGTCGCCCGAGACGGTCGATCCGTCGGCGGACACGTCGTCGTTCTCGCCGCCGACACGGCGGGTGAACCGGACGGATCGGTCAGGAGTCACGTCGCTGCCGCCGGCCGCGACGAACGCGAGCGGCACCAGCGCGGCCACGACGAGCGTCGGGCTCCCGACCACCACTCCGGCACCGACCAATGCGAGCGCGAGCGCGCCGTACAGCTCGCGCGCTCCGAACCGCTCGACCTCGTCGCGACCGGCGCCGTCCTCCCGACCGATCGCCGCCGGATCGGCGCTCGTCACGGCGTCACCTCCTCGGTCGAGGTCGCGGGATCGAGCGACTCGATCGCCGCGACCGTACGGCGGACGCGCCGACGATACGCGCTTCCGGGGTCGATCGCGGTCCGGACGCGCTCGGTGAGGGGGAGCCTCGACTCCTCGGCGAGGAACGCCGCGGCGACCGGATCGTCCGTCCACGTTCCGGTTCTGACTGCCTCGCGCGCGGCCGACGGAGAGCGCCCGTGCCGGGTTCGGACGGCGCGAACCGCTCCCTCGGTGAGTTCCGTCCGGATCGTGCGAGCCGCGCTCGTCGGCCGACACTGATACCGGGCGTCGATCGCGGTGGAGAGCCGGCGTTCCGTGCCCGGTCCGACCGGGTTACCGGTCGCCGGTCCGTCGTCGACGGCCGCCTCCAGCGGCGACTCGGAACCCTGCGACCGAAAACGGGCCGCCATCCAGGCCGCGTACAGCGCCAGGACGACGCCGACCAGCGGCAGGAAGACCGCGAACCCGTACAACAGGGACGTGAGCGCGCCGCCCGAGGTCCGGAGAAACCCGCCGAAGAGGACGGAGAGGACCGCTAATGCGGAGCCGACGGCGACGACGCCGAGCGAGAGGCGTCGAACATCGAGCGCTCGTAGCCGGGACCAGAGCACTCCGAGCCACTCGACCGCCCACCGACCGAGATCCAACAGCCGGCCGCCGATCAGTTCGAGGAGACGGAGTCGGAGGCTCATAGGCTTCCTCCGGTGTCGTCGGCGGCGTCGGTTTGCTTCCCGTCGGTTCCGTCGTCGCCGTCGGTATGCCCCATGGTGGTCCCGTGATCGGAGTCCGGGTCGTGATCGGAGTCCGGATCGTGATCGAGAAGGCCGGCCGCGGTGTCCCGTGCCTGCGCGGCCCGATCGGGCGTCGGATCTCGACCGCCGTACTCGGCGTCACGGAGCGTCGACAGGAGGTCGTCGACGGCAGCCGAGGGGTATCCGATATCGACCGCGCGTCGGGCGACCTCGCCCGGCGTGTGCGTCTCCCGTCGCCGGATCCCGACCCGGTCACAGAACGCGTGCCAAGCCTCCCGGACGGTTCGCCGCGGGGATGCCGGACCCAGTGGCTCGTCGGCGATGTCGACTCCGGCCGACCCGTCGACGTCGTCGTCCTCATCGTCCGATTCGCCGGGGTCACGGCGGAGGGTATCGATCCCGGAGCGAACGATCGAGCCGACGCTCCCGCCCGTCGAGCGCGTCGCCGACCCGAGCGAGGGGATCGAGGCGAGTCCGGCGAGGAGACCGCCGAGCGCCGCCCCGATCGATCGGGCGAACGATGGGATCCGGACCGTCGGCCACGAGAACTCGGGGACGGAGATGGACGGAACTCGAACGCGGTCGGCGAGGGAGTCGAACAGCGTCGCGAGCGCGACGAAGAGCGCGGCGAACTCGTTGCCCGGTTCGTGGTCGTATCGGCGGGCGAGCCGGAGGTATCCGACGACCCCGCCGATCACGAGCCCGGGGACGATCACGAGAACCGCGGTCAGCCGGAAATAGAGGTCCCCGACGGTCGCGGTCGTCGTCTCGCCGCCGGCGGTGGCGACCAGCGTCGCCTCGTCGTCGACGGGGAGCCACAGTCGTGCGGTGCCGGCGTCGTCGGTGGTCGCGGCGCTCCCCTCGTCGATCGTGGCGGCGTCGTTCCCGTCCATCGCCTCCAGCGCGGCCGCCTCGTCGCCGCCGACCACCGCGACGGTCGCGTTCGGGACGCCGCCGCCGTCGGCGGTGACCCGGACCGGCGCGAGTGATCCCGGGACGAGCAGCGGCGAGGCGAACGACACCTCCGGGGCCGCGACGTCGACCGTCTCGACCCCTCTGACCGGGTCGCGCTCGACGGTCACCTCGGTCTCGCCCGCTTCCCGCGGGAGCACCACCGTCGCCCTGCCGTCGGAGCCGGTCGTCGCGACGGCCTCGCCGTCGACGGACACGGTCGCGTCCCGGAGCGGCGTCGACCCCACCGCAGCGGAGAGTTCCCGCTCGGTACCGGGCGCGGCGGGACCGTGGACCCGGACCGTCGCGTCGGTCTCGACGTGGAACGTCTCGGAGAGATCCCGGTCCGGAACCTCGACGGTCATCGTCCCGGCATGAGGGACGGTGACGCCGTCGAGCCGACCGAAGGGGGTGGGTTCGCCGGCGGCCGCCCCGTTCACTTCGATCGTCGGCGGATCGAAGTGGGAGATCCCTGACGACGACTCGATCTCGACGGTCACCTCGCGACCCGGTTCGAGCGCACCGACCACCTCGATCCGGTTGGTCCCGTCCCGGGCGTCGTCGCCATCGGCTCCGCCGTCCCCGTCGGTCATCCCGTCGCCGGACGCCCCGTCGTCCGCCGTGACCTCCTCGGCGGGAGTCGGCTCCCCGACGACCGCGTCCCACTCGCCCGCCGACTCCCCGCCCGGGGCGTCGAGTCGAGGGTCCGCGGCCGGAAGTGCGCTCGCGACCGCGAGCAGACAGCCAACACAGGCGAGCACGACCACCAGCCGACGCCGCCGGTTCACGATCTCACCTCCGTCTCGGCCGCGAGCCGCTGGAGCCGCCGAACGCGGTCGTCGACCGCGGGATGGGTTCCGGTCGAGTCGGCCACTCCCGTCGAGCCAGCCCCTCCCGTCGAGCCAGTCCCACCCGTCGAGCCAGTCCCACCCGTCGAGCCAGTCCCACCCGTCGAGACGACCGATCCCGGCGTCCGGTCCCGCCACGCACGGATCCACTCGCTCCGGTTCGTGCGGCCGTTTCGGTTCGTGTCGTCGCTCGCGGGGCGACCGGCGCTCCCGCCCGAGCCGTCCTCGGTTTCCGGTCCGCTCGGCTCGGTCACGATCGGTCCCGGCACCACGCACAGCGCCCGCGTCCGGGTCGTCCGGAGGTCCCGCTCCGGTGCCGGGGTCGCCTCCGAGAGCGTCACGAGCGCGGTCGCCAGCGCGAGCGGGTCGCCGGAGAGCCGGGCGCCGGCGGCGTCGGCGGCCAGCTCCCGGGCGTGTGAGAGCGTCCGGGTCGCCCGGTCGGCCCCCGTCGCGAACAGCCACAGGAGCGGCGAGACGAAGACGTACGTCAACAGCGCGAGCGGGAGCAGCCACTGGAGAACGATCCTCCCCTGCCCGGAGCGGGCCTCGGGGTCGTGGACCGCCCGCCTGACGAGTCGTGCGGCGTGATACCCACGGTCAGCGAACTCCAGAAACAGCGTCGTGAGCGTCATCAGCGTCACGTCACGGTTCGCGACGTGAGCCACCTCGTGGGCGAGCACCGCCTCCAGTTCCTCGTCGTCGAGCGTCTCGACGAGCCCGACCGTGACGACGATCGTCGCGTCGGTGAACCGCCCGACGGTGTAACAGCTTGGCGTCGAGTCGTCGATCACGCGGACGCTCGGCGGCGGCACGTCGGCACCCATCGCCAGCCGTCGAACCGTCGCCGCTACCGGACCGTCATCGTGGTCGTCGCCGCCGGGACCCGACAGTACGCGTCGGTAGCCGTAGTGTGCCTGAGCGGCGAGGACGCCGAGGACGACGACCGCGACCGCCGGAAGCGACACCGGAAGCCGGAGGAAGTCGAACCCGACGGTCCCCTGCCCGAGGAAGACGACGGTCCCGGCGACGACGCCCGGGACTAACACGCCGTACGCCCACACGAGGGTCACGACGAGGAGCGCGTTCAGGCCGACGAGCGCTACGAGCACCGCAGCGATACGCACGCGGAGGGACATGGAGGGCGTCGTTCGGGATCCAGCGCCTCGCACCAAAAAACGTTCGGCGTCGATCCGTCCGTACCTTTATTTTCTACCAGTACCTGACCATAGATACACCGAAATCGACCATGTCCAAAAGCACGTCTCCCCACGCGCCGACGCTCGCGAGCGAGGAACGCCGTCGGATCGTCGCCGGGCTCGTCGACGACGCCGTCTCGACTTTCGGCGACCTCCGTCCCCGGGGTCGCGCCGACGAGATCGAGGCCGCGCTTCGGGAGACGCACCTCCCCGCGCTCGCCGAGGCGGGATACATCGAGTGGGGCCCCGAAACCGGCGAGATAACCCCCGGTCCGAACTTCGCCGAGGCGGCCGACCACGTGGCGGACCTCCCGCTACCGGACGCCGAGCCCGAGTCCGCCGACGACTGATCCCCCGTCTCCGCTACTGCTCGGCGAACCGGTCACGCTCCGCGAGCGCGGCGTCAGTCCCGTAACAGTCGACTATCGGCCGGAACGCGTCGCCGAGCGCGCGCTTACAGGCCGTCGTCGAGACGTATCCCAGCTCCTCGGCGACCGACTCCCACGGGCGTCCCTGTAACACCTTCCGGACGAGCAAGCGCTCCGCTTGCGGGGCGAGGTCGGGAGTCGCCCGATCGACGGATACCCCTTCCTCGTCGTTTGGCCCCGTGTCGCCGACCATCGTCGCCAGCGCGAGGTCGCGGAACCCGCCGGGAGCCACCTCGTACGTGCCCGGTCCGAACGACGCCGCGACGACCGACCGCCACGCCGCGGCCGTGAGGTCGGTCGAAACGGACGCCGGACACGCCGCCAGCGCGCCGCGAACGACGTCGGCGTCGACGTCGCGGTGGGCGTCGGAGAGCGCGTCGCGCTCGCGGTCACGGAACGCGGCCGCGTGCCGGTCGAGCAGGTCGACTCCGGCGGGCTCCTCCGGTCGAAGCATGACCGCGGAGTGCTCGCCGGAGGCGTCGTTGCGCGTCGTCGAGAGGTGGACCGTACGGTAGCCCGCGCGCCGCCAGAAACGGAGGAGCCGCGGGGTCGCGCCGAACCCGACCGAGAAGTACTCGACCACGTCGGCAAACTCGTCGTGGACTTCCGCCAGCAGGCGTGAGCCAAGTCCGCGACCCCGAAGCGCGTGATGGGTCGCGATCCGGACGGTTCGGATCCCCCGCGGCTCCGCGGCGTGCTCGTCCCGGAGCTGGCTCGTGAGCAGGTCCGGCACCATGTTTCCGCGCACGCGCTGGCCCTCGTACATCGCCGACCGGGTCTCCGCCGGAAGCCCGCCCTCACGAGCGAGCAGCGCGACGGCGACGACGCGGTCGCCAGTGACGAGCGCCCTCGCGGAGAGATTCGGCGCGTCGAGCAGTCGCGCGAGGTCGTTCGGCTCCGTCCGGTAGTGGGCCGCGACGAGCAGCCCGAAGGCCTCCCCGAGCAGCGTCTCGTCGGCGAGCAGCTCGTCGGGATCGAGCGTCCGATATCGAACGTCATCGACCGTCGTTCCTGCCACCGCCTCCGGAACGGCCGGCCGGGCGTCGAGCGCGAGCGTGCGCGCCGCCCACGACTCAACCGGATCGTCCGGCGCGTACCGGATCGGCTCGTCGAGCCGAACGTCCCGGACCGAGAACTCGCCGTTCAGGAGGTGGTCGCGGAACCGGACGGAAAACCCCCGGCCGGCCCCCTCGTAGCCGTGGACCGTCGTACAGAACGCGACCGCCGGCGCAGCGAGGAAGCCGTCGAGCAGTCGGACCGGGAGCGCCGCGGCCTCGTCGACGATGACCGCGTCGGGATCGTCGGGGAGGTCGGTCGCGACGGCCGGCGGCGCGAACCTGACGCGTCCGCTGCCGGGCACGTGGAGGAGGTGGGAGTCGTCGCTGGCGGCGTCGTCGCTGGCGGCGTCCGCGTCGTCGCTGGCGGCGTGATCGTGGTCCTCGTCTCCGGCGTCGACAGCATCGACCGTACCGAGGCACTCGCGGGCGCGGGCAAACACCTCGGCCGCGTTCCGGTACGTTGGAGCCGTGACGAGCACGTCGGCACCGTCAGCGGCGAGCGCGGCCGCCGCGAGTCCGGCGGCGCTGGACTTCCCCCGTCCACGATCCGATTCGAGGACCACGGCCGACCCCGGGGTCGCGAGCGATTCGAGGGCGTGGACCGCCCGGACCTGGTCCGCAGTGAGACACGCGCTGTAGACGGCCGGCGGAAACGTTGCCGTCGCGGGGCGGGACGGGGTCGTCGTCGGACGAGCGTTCCGCGATATCGGCTCCACGTGACCGTCGCGTTCGATCGTCGCCGTCGACGGTTCACCGTTCGTCTCGCTTCCTGTCCCGCTGGCCCCGTGCTCGGAGACCCCCTCGGCGGCCAGCGACGCAATCGCGACTCCGGGATGCGTCCGGAGGGTGTCGACGAGTCGACGGCGAAACCGACCCGTCACGTCTCCCAGCGTGAACGGAGGGACCGCGAGCGACTCGTCGAACCGGTCGCGTCGGTCGGGCCACTCGTCGAGCGACGGCGTCAGCAACACGAGGAGCCCGCCGCCGTCGACCGCGCCGACCGTCCGGCCGAGCGCGTTGGGGACGAATCGGTCATGACAGTCGAGAACGACGACCTCCCGCGTGCTTCCCAGAACGTCTCCGGAGCCGCGCGGCCCGACGCGATCGAACCGGAACCCCTCACCCGTGGAGACGATCGAGACCGACTCGTCGGCGGCGTCCACCGCTTCGATCACGTCGTGGGCAGCGTTGACGCCGCGGTCGCGGTCGCCGGCGAGCACGAGGAGCCGACGCTCGTTCGTCCGCTCGGCCTCGCGTTTCAGATCGGCCGCCAGCGCCCGTATCATCGGTCGCACTTCCGTGGCACGCCGGATGTGTCTTGTCCTCCGAGCCGGGAGTCTTACGACGCCGGGGCCCGTCGTCGCCGATATGCCCACGGTCACGCTCATCGGTTCCCGACTCGCGGACGCGGGACGGGAGTTCGTCTATCAGGGGGAATCGCCGGACTGTGAGGGCTGCCCGTATCGGAGCCAGTGTCTCAACCTCTCGGTTGGAACCCGGTACCGCGTCACCGGGATACGGGAGAACGCCCAGACGCTCGACTGTGCGGTCCACGACTCCGGGGTCCGGGCGGTCGAGGTCGAGCCCGCACCGGTCCCCGCGAACGTCCCCTCGAAGGGCGCGTACGCGGGGAGCATGGCGTCGCTCGCCGGCCCGTGTCCGCACACCGAGTGTCCGAGCCACGGCTACTGCGTTCCCGACGGCGCGTCCTTCGACGAGGAACGCCGGATCGATCAGGTCCTCGGTGAGCCCCCGCACGACCACTGTGCGCTCGACCGCGACCTGACGCTCGTGGAGTTCAAAGCCGAAGAGGAGTGACGGCGCGTTCGATCTCCCGAGTACGGCACGGCGGCCGGGGCGTCCTCGCCCGACCTCAGGCCGGCGTCGCCGCCGCGTCGAGCGCCTCGCGGGCCTTTTCGCCTTCGGTGCCGACGACGAACGAGCGCTCGTCGGCGTACTCGGCGACCGTCTCCAGCGCCTCGCGCGTCCCGATCTGGCGGAGTGCCCAGCCGGCGGCGGCGCGGACGTCGTCGGAGTCGTCCTCGGCGAGAGTATCGGCGAGGGGATCGACCGCGCGAGCGTCCCCGATCAGCCCGAGCGCGCGAGCGGCGTGAACGCGGACGTGGTCGTTCTCCATCGCCAGCTTCTCCGCGAGCGGGCCGACCGCCTCGCCGGCTCCGATCTCGCCGAGCGCCTTGAACGTCGTCTTCTGGAGCTGCGGATTGGAGTCCTCGTCGACGTACTCGACGAGCGTTTCGACGGCCTCCTCGGCCGCCATCTTGCCGAGTATCCGGATCGCAAACCGATCCCGCTTGCCCGCTCGGCCGAGCATCTCCTCGACCGACTCCTCGGTCTTCCCGCGTTTGCCCATGCGTTCGAGCGCCTCCAAGCAGTGCCGCTCCATGAAATCCGACTGGAGCGAGTCGAGGGCGAGAAGCACCATGTCGACGTTGCCGCGCGACTCGTGTTCCTTCAGCGCCGCCCACTCGACGGGGAAGTCCTTGTAGTGACCGAGCACGTCGTAGTAGCCCTGTGCGCGGAGCTGTTCGTGCGTCTCCAGGTCGTCCCACTCCTCGGCGGCCTCCAGCGCGTCCGCGAGCGCGTCAGTGGCGTCGATCAACTCGGCGATCACCTCCGCGTCGTCGTCGGCGTCGAGACCGGCGTCAGCCACCGCGTCGGCGACGGCGTCGAGCGCGTCCGTCAGCGGCTCGATCTCGTCGCCGTCACCCTCATCGTCGATCTCGACCGCAACGTCGGCATCGACCGCGACGGTCGCGTCGTCGACGAAGACCTCGACCGCGTCGGCCGCATCCTCGCGTCCCGCGGCGG
Source organism: Halorubrum alkaliphilum (assembly GCF_017873815.1). Classification (GTDB taxonomy): domain Archaea; phylum Halobacteriota; class Halobacteria; order Halobacteriales; family Haloferacaceae; genus Halorubrum; species Halorubrum alkaliphilum. Next base: position 29,264 of record NZ_JAGGKQ010000020.1, read on the forward strand.
TCCACTCGGTGTCGGTCAGGGTGCCGGCGGCCGACTCGATCGCGTCGACGACGTCGGACGCGTAGGGACCGCGGGCGTCCGCGACATCCTCACGGAGCGTCTCGATCCGGGCTTCGAGGTCGTCACGTGGGTCGTCGGCGTCCTCGTCGTCCTCGTCCGGTTCGGGGAGATCCGCGTCCGCGAGGCCGTCCTCGGCGTCGTCCAGTAGCGCCTCGACGTCGTCGAGATCGGCCTCGGTCTCGGCGTCTTCGAGCGCCGCTTCGATCTCGTCGAGATACTCGGTCAGGGATTCCTCGGTCGCCTCGTCCGGGAGGGTCGGGGCGGTCGCCGCGGACTCGCCGTCGGCCTCCGGGTCGTCGGCGTCGGCCCCCTCGGAGGCGTCCGCCGGGTCGTCGCCGTTGCTCATACACCCGAGACTGGGCGCGTAGTCCATTAAGACGTTTCCCTTCGTTGGCGCTAGCAGTCGCCATCCACCGGTTCGACGGCATCGTTCCGGTCGGTCGACTCAGATCGTGCCCCAGTGCTCCTGTATCCGGGCGTACACGGCAAGTATCCCGTCCTCGACGACCCACTCGTCCGCCTCCTCGCGGGTGAGCCCGAAGACGGCGGCGGCCTCCCCGACGAGCCACTCTCGGTCGATCTCGGCCGGATCGACGTCGAGGTCGTCGGCGCTCGCCGGGTCGGAGAACAGGCCGTCCGTGGACGGCGGATCGACGGTCACGGCGTCACCTTGGACATACGTCGGTGAAGGGGAGCGATCCGGTTGAATCCGCCGGTGCGTTTTCGGGTCGCCGCGACGACCGGGACGTATGGCCGACTCCCACCCGACCGTCGCTGCCGTCCAGATGGCGATCGACGACCTCGCGGTCGAGCGCAACGTCGACCGGCTTCGGGAGCGCGTGGTCGGCCTCCCGGACCGTGTCGACGTCGCGGTGTGTCCGGAACACGCGTTGACGGGATTCCTCGACGACGACCGTCTCGGGGACATCGCGCTCCCGCGATCCGACGCGCTCGACCGGCTGGCGGCGATCGCGAGCGAGGCGAACGCCGACCTCGTCGCCGGGTACGTCGAGGACGGCGGCGACGGGGGCCTGTACAACGCGACCGCGTACGTACCGTCGAACGCGGACGATACCGCCGTCTACCGCAAGCAGCACCTCTGGGGCGGTGAGCGGGAGCGGTTGACGCCGGGAAACGAGCGGGTCGTGGTCGAGACGCCCGCGGGACCGGCCGGACTGTTGACCTGCTACGACCTGAACTTCGTCGCGGAGAGCGCGTGGTTCACGGAGCGCGCGGTTGACGCACTGTTCGTCCCCGGCGCGTGGCCCGCGGCACACGCGGCGAACTGGCGGCTCCTTCTCCGGGCGCGAGCGCTCGACGGGGTGCGGTGGGTGGTCGGTGCGGGGCGGACGGGACGTTCGGGAGACGAAGCTGATCCGGGCCGCGACGGCGGGGAGACCGAGTACGCCGGTACCTCCCTCGTCGTCCGTCCCGACGGCCGGGTCGCCGCCGCGCTCGGCCACGAGGAGCGTGATCTGGTCGCCACGCTCGATCGATCGCTGCTCGAACGCCAGCGTGAACTCGTCGGATCGGTGTCCACGGATACGAAATTCTGAAATATATCTTTCCGATATTGAAACTCTCGTTTTGTTAGTGGAAGCAGTTAAGTGGGTGGCGAGTCTATATTGGATCGTTATGAGCACGCAAAAGCAGGCCCGTCAGCGGTACGGCGACGTCCACGAGAGCGAGGCGCTCCGGATCCCCGAGGACAAAGCCGAACAGCTCGTCGACGCCCTCAACACCGACCTCGCGGCGACGTACGTGCTGTATCACCAGGTGAAAAAGCACCACTGGCTCGTCGAGGGCGCGGAGTTCCTCGGCATTCACGAGTATCTCGGCGAGGTCGCCGGCGACCTCGAAGAGGGTGCCGACAAGCTGGCGGAGCGCGCGCAAGCACTCGGCGGCGTCCCCCTGTCGGGCGGCGCGAACTACGAGGAGCACGCTCCCGTGAGCCCGGAAGACGCCGACGCCTACGACATCCGGACCTCCCTGGAACACGACCTCGAGATGTTCGGCGACATCACGGAGATGCTTCGTGAGCACATCCAGCTCGCCAACAACCTCGGTGACTACGCTACCGAGGAGCTACTCCGGGATATCCTCGAAGATGTCGAGGAACACGGCCACCACCTCGAGCACTACCTGGAGGACGACACCCTCGTCACCCAGGAAACGCTCGCGTAGTTCGGTGACCGAGGGGTCCACCCCACGGGTCCGGTAGCCGGTCCGACGATCTCGATTTTTCGAACGCTACCGTCGCCAGCGACCGCGTCGGTCCGCCGTTCTCCCCGTCTCAAGCACCGTCAGTCGCTCGACCGGAAGCGGTTCCCGTCCCGTCACGGTCGGCCACCCGTTCGACGAACAGCCGCGCCAACAGCGCGGTCCAGAGCGCACATGCGCCGTATCCGACGACGACGCCGACGTGGGAGACGATCGCCACGGGCGCGAGAAGGAGGAGCGGCAGGGCGAAGGGAACGACGGCAACGGAGAGGACCGTGGCAAGCGACTCGGGACCGAGGCCGGCAACGCTCACGACCGCCCAAGCGCCGATGACGCCGATGAACGCGAGGTAGACGCGAACCGTCCGGGCGTCCGACAGCAACACACGCCAGAGCAGCGAGTCGTCCGGATGGGCGGTCACCCCCCGATCCTCGTCCAACGGCTCGACGACGACGCGATGGAGGAGCAGTCCGCACGCGAGCCCGACGGCCAGCGAGACGCCGAGCGCCGCAAGCCCTCCGAGCGCGTACGCGGTCGGCGTCGGGTCCACGGGCGGGTACAGCGTCCCGCTCGAAAGGTTCCGACCGAGATAGTGGACGGCCGTGAAGAGCACGGCGAAGAAGGGAACGAGACTGGTTCGGAGGACGGCGCGGAGCCGTCCCCGATCGGTAGCCGGCGGACCGGGATCGGTCGTGTCGGCGGGTTCGGCGGGCTCGGTGGCACTGCCGGCGGAGCTGTCGGCGGAGGGCATCGCTCACTCAACTCGACGCGTTCGGAATAACCGTTTCGGCGATCCCGGGGTCGGCCGGGTCACTGCATCGGCACGAACCGGACCGCGCCGTGGTCCTCGCGGTCGACGGTGTCGTCCCGAACGATCAGACGAACGAGTCGTTGACTGCCGCCGTCGGCGACGGGGGCGATCACGTACCCGCCGGCGGCGACCCGATCGACGATCGCGTCCGGAACGCCGTCCGGAGCCGCACAGGTGAGATACGCGGCGTCGAACGGAGCCTCGTCCGCGAAGGCGTCCCGGCCGTCCCCGGACCGGACCGTCACCGGGTAGCCGAGCCGGTCCAGCCGCTCACGGGCGGACTCGGCAAGCGCCGGAACGTACTCGACGCTGTAGACGGTTCCCGAGCCGACGATCTCGGCGACGACGGCGGCGTGGTAGCCACAGCCCGTGCCGACCTCGAACACCCGATCACCCTCGTGGAGGTCGAGCAGATCGACCATTACCGCGACCATGTGCGGCGCGCTGATGGTCTGATCGTGGCCGATCGGGAGGGGCCGATCGTCGTAGGCCCGCGGCCGAAGGCGGTCCGGAACGAACTCGTGGCGCGGAACGGCTTCGAGCGCCGACAGCGTTCGCTCCGTGAGGTCGAGGCGCTCCCGAAGCCGGTCGACGAGGTCGCGTCGTGCGGCCGCGTAGTCGTCGGTGTCGGCGGCGGTGCCGTCGTCATTCATCGTGTGATATGATACCACGACCACGATTGAGAAACTGGCGGCCGATCGTGCGGACGGAATAGTGGTTCGAAGGGTAAAGCGGGCATCAAAAGGAGGACGCGGGATTCAAACGGGGAAGCGGGCTTTAAAAGGGAGAACGGAGCTACCTGACTCAAGGAGAGAGTCCCGCCCTTTAGGGCGGGCGTGAATCCGACACTCCACTTTACAATCCACGCTCGACGATTACTCCGGGGTATCCTCTCGGACTTTCTTTTCACCCTCAAGGAGCAATCCCTTCCACGTTAACCCACGGTGCTTCTTCAGTTCCTTCAACCGCTCATACTGTTCATCGTCATCGAACTCGATACGGACTTCGACCATACAGTAGCACACAAACCACATCTTTATGTGCGTTCCGGTACAAACAGTAGTCGATGAAGCGAGCCAACACGTTCGAGGTGATTCCGCAGTCCGACGAGGACGAGGAGTTGCTTCGACGCTTGTTGGACGCTTCTGCCGCCCTCTGGAACGAAATCAACTATGAGCGCCGCGAGAACTATGCTGACCCAGACGGAGACGTGTGGGACATCACCGAGTATCGCGGTCGCTATGGCGGTGTTCTCGGCGCGTCCACGGTTCAGCAAATCGAACGCAAGAACCGCGAAGCGTGGAAGTCGTTCTTCAGCCTCAAGAAGAAAGGCGAAGCCAACGGCAAACCCGGATTCTGGGGTAACGCAGACGAAGGTCGAGAACTCCGCACGTACATCCGGAACACGTCGTACTCCGTCGAGTGGGGCGAATACTCCCGCCTCGAAATTCTCGTCGGTCAAGACCTGAAAGACGAATACGGGTTGGGACACCGCGAACGTCTCCGCCTTGAAGTTCGAGGCGACCCCAATTGGAAGGAGTACGAGAAGCAAGGTCGGTTGGAGTTGTTCTACGACGAGCAAGCACAGACATTCAGGGCCTTTCAGCCAGTCACTGTCGACGATTCTCGACTGGCACAACCACTGGCTTCGGAAGAAGCCGCTCTGGATATTGGTGCGAACAACCTCGTCGCCTGCACAACCACAACCGGCCAGCAATACCTGTACGAAGGACGTGACCTGTTCAAACGATTCCGCGAGACGACGCGAGAAATCGCCCGCCTCCAATCACTCTTGGAGGACGGTCGATACAGCAGTCACCGAATCCGACGCCTGTACGACCGGCGCACCAAGCGACGTGACCACGCTCAAGACGCACTCGCGCGTGACCTCATCAAACGTCTGTACGACGAAGGTGTTTCAACAGTGTACGTCGGGGCGTTAACTGACGTACTCGACACACACTGGTCAGTTGAGACGAACGCCAAGACGCACAACTTCTGGGCGTTTAGAGCGTTCGTCAAGCGACTGGCGTGTACCGCTGAAGAATACGGTATCTCGGTGGAAGTACGGTCTGAGGCGTGGACGAGTCAGGGGTGTCCGAACTGCGGTTCGACAGAGGACACGACACGTCACAGAGACACCCTGACGTGTCCGTGTGGCTTCGAGGGGCACGCCGACCTCGTGGCGTCAGAGACGTTCCTTCGGCGGCAGACAACGGTAACACGGTCGATGGCACGGCCTGTATGCCTCAAGTGGGACAACCACGAATGGTTGGAGTCATCACGCTCTCCCCGTCCCAACGAGGAGCATACGAACCCGCAAGTTGCCTCCGTGGGCCGGTAGTCGATACCCCCAGCGCGAGGAAACCCCGCCGTTCACGGCGGGGAGGATGTCATTCGACGTCGATACGGTGGGAGTCGTCGCCGTCCTCCGGGGTTCGCTTCGGGAGCGTGACCGTGAGGACGCCGTTGTGGTAGGTCGCCGTCGCGTCCGCCTCCACGAGGTCGTGTCGGAGGTCGACGGACCGGGTGACGGACTCGTGCCGGCGTTCGCGCCGGAGGTATCGCCCGTTCTCGACCGTATCCGGAGTGGAGTCGTCGGCACGCTCGGCGTCGCGCTCGGCGCGGATCGTGATCCGGCCGTCGTCGGCTCGGACGTCGATGTCCTCGCGGTCGAAGCCGGGGAGGTCGGCCATCACGACGACCTCGTCGTCGTACTCCGCGACGTCGACATCCGCGCTTCGGAGGTCGCGTCCGGCACCGGCGAAGGGGGTTCGCCCGAAGAACTGCTCTATCTCGTCGAAGGGGTTCGATCGGTTCATGGGTATCGTCCTTATAAAAGGCCGCCGAGGTATTAAACACCGCTTGACACGTGCTGTCTCGCGGTGTGTGAGACCGTCGTCGGGCTACTGGACGTCGATCCGGTGGCCGTCCGAGTCCGACGATCGCTTCGGGAGGGTGACGGTCAACACGCCGTCGTCGTACGTGGCGCTCGTCCCGTCGGGGTCAACGGCGACGGGGATCGGGATCCGGCGGGACGCGGAGCCGTGTCGACGCTCGTGACGGTGGTATCGCGGCTCGGCGGGTTCCGTGGCCCCGGGTCCGTCGTCCGCGTCCGGGCTCGCCTCCGTGTCGGTGTCCGCCGCTCCGTCGTGCTCGTTCTCCCGAGTCGCCGCGATGGTCAGGGCGTCCTCGTGGAGTTCGACATCGATGCTGTCGGCATCGAACCCGGGGAGGTCCGCGGTGACGACCACCTCGTCGTCGGTCTCGACGACGTCGACGGCGACGCCGGGGGATCGGGAGCCGTCGAACGCCGGGCCGATCTTCTCGAGTTCGCGGTCCATCCGCTCAAACAGGTCCTCTATCTCGCTGAAGGGATCGCGTCGGGTCATACGGGTCAGGATTCGTTCCGGAGCGACTTGGCTCTGTTGAACCATCAGATCGCAAGCATGACGTGGAGTGACGGGTCGACGACGGCGGGTGTTCGATGAGTGACGTCGAGAGTACGTCCCGCAGTAGGCTGGCGTGGAAGTTTATCAGTGAACGAGTAGTGTCGCTGCCGGCAGTTTATAAGAGGTCGTTACCGTCGCTCACGGTCTTTTTACGTACTGTCTCGTCGTTCTCGATCCGAGCGATCTACTGCCGGTATCGGCCACCGAGAGCACCGAACGGGTCCGGAGAGCCTCAGAGGAACGGTTGCCAGTAGTACGGGCTGATGAACCCCTCGATGACCGCGGCGATCGCGAGCAGGATTCCGAGACCCATCGCCACCCAGAACGCGTTCTCGAGGACGTCGGCGAACCCCTCGCGACTCAGTCGTCCCCGGAACGTTCGCCACGAGACGCGCCCGAGGTGGACGCCGAGCGCGCCGGCGATGAAGATCGCAGGGATCTCGAAGATACCGTGGGGTACCACGAACGCGACGAGCGCGGGGAGGTTCACCTCGAGGGCAGCGACCCCGCCGAGCACGACCCCGTTGAACACGATCGCGGACAGCGCCGGGATCACGAGCGCGACGCCGCCGAACGCGGTGGAGATGGCGACGCTCCAGTTGTTGCCGAAGAACTCCAGCGTCGCAACGGGAGCGATGTGGTCCGCCAGACGCGCCTCGATCGACGTCGGCACCGCGCCGACGAACGGTTCCGCGAGCATCCAGCCGAGGGCACCCGAACCGACACCGAGCGCGACGACGAACAGGTGCGTGCCCGGCGTCCGGAACACGAAGCCGACCATCGCCCGCCATCCGCGACGGATCCCACCGGTGAACTGGCCTCGGAGGGAGGCCTCGGGCGGGCCGACCGGGTCGACCGTCCCGCGGTAGTCGCCGTAGAGGACGGTCTTTAGGAGGTCGAGCGCGGGCGCGACGACGACCGCACTGACGAGCGCGACGACCGCGCCGCCGCCGAGGAACGCGAGGGCGGAGGCCGCCGAGGCGATCGCGACGACGACGCCGACGGCGACGACGAGGTACGCGGCGGCGTCGGCCGGGTTCGACCTGATGAAGCCGCCCGCGCCGTCCACCGCGCCGAGCACGCCGGCATCGTCGACGACGATCGCGGCCGGCGCGAACGCGAAGACGATCCGGACCGCTACCAGAACGACCGCGCCGAGGAGGAACGCGCCGAGCGCGACGATCGCGCCGAGGAACGGGTTGACCACGAACGCGACGCCGACGACGAGACTCGCGAGCAGCAGCACGCCGACCCACAACAGGAACTCGGCGAGATACAACCCGAGGAACGTGAGCCAGCGGTCGCGGGTTCCGGCGATGCCCGCCGTCAGCCCGCGCTCGTCACGGAGTCGGGCGACCACGGCACTCATTTGTCCGGCGGAGATGGCCGCGTACGCGAGTATCGCCAACAACACGGTCGCGATCACGCCGGTGACGAGCAGGAGTCCGGCAGTGAGCGAGAAGAGCGGTTCGAAGGCCGGGAGCAGTCCCTCAGCCCACTGCTCGATCGCCTCGGGATTCTCGGCGTCGGGCGGCGTCAGGTCGACGCCCGCGAGCGTGTCGCGAACCTCGCCGAGGCGACCGGACAGCTCGAAGTGGAGGTACACCCCGCCAAGCGCGACGAGGAGGCCGAGCCGTGCGATGACGGGGACCGCCGTTCCGAGCAGGTAGAACGGCAGCAGGTCCGCGGGTCGCCGCCGGAGGGTCGAAACCGTGGCGGTGACGGCGGTTGACAGGTCCATACCCCCCATTCGTCGTGCGGAACTTAAGAACCCCGAGTCCACCGACGGGTGGCGCGACGGAGCCCTACGTCTCGGGGTACTTCGGCTCGCGACGCTCCGCGCGTTCGGTGGCGCGCTCGATAACGTCGCGGACCGTATCGGACCCGGCTCCCTCCTTATAAACGTTCCCGTGGCCCGGGTACATCGACGCCGTCGTCTCCGGAATCCGATCTAAGAGGGTGTGGAGGCTCTCGATCAGTGTCTCCCGCGACTGGCCCGTCATGTCCGTGCGACCGAACGAGCCGTCGTCGAACGCGCCGTCGTTGTACACGACGACGTCGCCGGAGTACAGCCGTGTCTCGCCGACGAGCGAGACGTGATCGTCGGCATGGCCGGGCGTGTAGACGACCTCGCAGGCCTCGTCGCCGACCAGGATCTCGTCGCCATCGGCGAGCGCGACGTCCCGTCGCGGGTGGTCGCCGTACGCGAACAGGTCCGCGTCGAACCGGTCGAGCACGGCGTCGAGTTCGCCCACGTGGTCGCCGTGTTGATGTGTAAGGACGAGCCGGTCGAGCCCGTCGACCCCGGCCTCCGCGATCGCGTCGGCGATGGCGTCGTCGACGCCCGGCATCGTCCCGGCATCGACGAGCGTGGGCGTGTCCCCCGGCACGAAGTACGCGTTACAGGTGAACTCCGTCGCGTCGGCAGTGACGTTGATCGGGTCCATGTCCGAGACATGCCCCGGCACGAACAAAACGTACGCGGGTCAGACTGCCGCGGCGTTGGTAGTCCGATCATGCGGCCACACATGTTATTCGCCCCGGGGTTTATACCTCGCGATCTACTATGCTTAGATACATATGGGCTTCGGAAGCTACGACGAATCCGAACAGGAGAACCAGGACCTGGATGCGGACTTCGACGACGACGACGGCGTCCAAGCCGCCCAGGAGACCCACGACGGGTCCGTCGAGTACGAGCCCGGCGCGTCGAACGACGAGCTGCTCGACCGCCTCAAGGAGATCAAATCAGAGGAGACGTAAGTGGAGCCGCCGGGTCGGACGCTCGGCGTCGCCTTTTCCGACGGCGACCGCGTGAGCCGCGTCGCTGGCGCGGTCGTCCGCCGCGACTCGGCTCTCGACGGCCTACGCTTCGGGTCGTGTTCGGTCGGCGGAACCGATGCGACTGCCGCAGTCGGCGACCTCGTCGCCGACCTCGACCGGGAGGACGTCCGACACGTCTGTCTGGCCGGCATCGCCCCCGCCTGGTTCAATCTTCTCGATCTCGATCGACTCCACGCCGCCGTCGAGCGACCGGTGTACTCGGTGAGCTACGAGGCGAGTCCCGGACTGGAGCCCGCGCTCCGCGAGGCGTTCGACGGCGACCCGCTCGAGGAACGGCTGGCGACGTATCAGTCGCTCCCGCGGCGTCATCGAGTCACGGAGGTAGCTGGAGAGACCGTCGAGAGGGCCGCCGAGGAGTCGTCCGATGCCGGCGACGGTACCCCCTTGTTCGTCCGTGCGGTCGGTCTCGACGTCGCCGAGGCTGCGGCCGCCACGAGCGCGCTCGTCCGCGACGGGTTCCGCCGTCCGGAGCCGCTCCGGATCGCCTCGATCGCGGCGAACGCCCATCGCGAGGCGCTCCCGGACGCCGACTGAAGCCGGATATATACCCGTCCACGCCGACATCCGTGTATGGCCGAGATCACCGTCGAGCGGAGGGAACGGATCGCTCGCACCACCACACACGACGTCGCGCTCGACTGTCTCGCCGCGGGCGTCGCCGCCGCGCTCCCCGAACGGATAGTCGAGGAACGGCTGTCGGTCGACGACGGAACCGTTCGGGTTACTGCCGTCGACGGGGGAGAGACCGAACACGACCTCGGCGCGTACGACACGGTACGCCTCGTCGGCGCGGGGAAGGCGGCGGGCGGTGCCGGTCGTGCCGTCGCGGACGCCCTCGGGGACCGGTTGGACGGCGGGACGGTCGTCACGACCGATCCCGACGGCGGTGACGGCGCGGCACGGACCGACGCGTCGCGTCCGTTCGAAACGCTGCCCGGCGACCACCCGCTCCCGAGCGACCGCAGGGTCGCCTCGACGCGACGGGTCATCGAGGTCGCCGAGAGCGCGAGCACAGACGACCTCGTCGTCGCCGTCATCACGGGCGGCGGGAGCGCCCTCCTCGCCGCGCCGGCCGACCCGCTCTCGGTCGAGAATCTCCGCACGCTCACCGACGAGCTGCTTGCCTCCGGCGCGTCGATCGACGAGATCAACGCGGTCAGGAAACACTGCTCCGCGGTCAAGGGCGGCCGGCTCGCCCGGATCGCCGCCCCGGCGACGGTGGTCACTCTCGCCGTCAGCGACGTGGTCGGCGACGACCTCGGCGTGATCGCCAGCGGCCCGACCGCGCCCGACCCGTCGACGTACGCCGACGCGCTCGGCGTGTGTGAGCGCTACGATCTCGACCTCCCGACGGCGGTTCGCGAGCATCTCCGTGCGGGCGTCGCCGGCGACCGTCCGGAGACCCCGACCGCGTCGGAGCCCGCCTTCGACCGGACCCGAACGCTCGTCGTCGGCAACGGCCGGACCGCCCTCGACGCGGCGGCATCGGCGGCGGCCGACCGCGGGTACGACCCGACCGTTCTCGCCGCGGGCGTCCGCGGAGAGGCCCGGGAGGCCGCGCTGACGCACGTCGCTATCGCCGAGGAGTGCGGAGAGTCGGGGTCGCCAGCGTCACCCCCCTGCGTCCTGCTCTCGGGCGGTGAGACGACGGTGACGCTCGGTGACGACCCGGGTCGAGGCGGTCCGAACACCGAGTTCGCGGCGAGCGCCGGGGTCGCGCTCGCGGAAGGAGACGCCGACCCGTCCGCGCGCGTCGTCGTCGCGAGCGTCGACACGGACGGCGTCGACGGGGCGAGCGGTGCCGCCGGCGGGATCGTCGACGCGACGACGTTCGACGGCGCGACGACGCCGAACGGCTCGGCGACGCTCGACACCGACGCCGCCCGCGACGCGCTCGACCGCCACGACATCGCTCCGCTCCTCGACGAGGCCGACGCGCTCCTGCGGACTGGCTCGACCGGCACGAACGTGAACGACCTTCGGGTGCTGGTCGTCGACGGGGAGCGAGCCGAACGGGAATGAGACGGCGGGAGGCGACGAGACCGGACGGGCTTATGGTTCCCCCGCCCGGATCCGATCGCATGAGCGAGGACGCGGCGACCCTCGACGACGACCTTCGGCTCTCGTCGTGCGAGCGGTGCCCGGCGCTAGTGGAGTCGCGGAGCCGGATCGTCGACGGCGTCGGCCCGACCGACGCCGACCTGCTGTTCGTGGGCGAGGGCCCGGGCGCGAACGAGGACGAGCAGGGGGAGCCGTTCGTCGGACGGTCCGGCGACGTGCTCGACGAGGCGTTACGGGACGCGGGGCTCGCCCGCGCGGACGTGCGAATCACCAACTGTGTCCGGTGTCGCCCGCCGGACAACCGCGACCCGCGAAGCGAGGAGTTGGCGAACTGCCGCGGCCACCTCGAAACGGAGATCGACCGGCTCGACCCGAAACTGATCGTCACGCTCGGGAAGGTGCCGAGCGAACACCTGCTCGACCGGTCGGTCGCGATCACGTCCGAGTCGGGCGACGTCGTCGACGCTCGGATCGCCGGCTCGGGGCGGCGCGTGTTGCTGTCGGTCCACCCGGCGGCGACGCTGTACGACCGGAGCCAGCGCGAGGGGTTTTTCGAGACGATCGCCCGAAGCGCCGACCTCGCCGGGGCCGCGGAGGGTGGTGACGGACAGTCTCGACTCGGCGATTTCTGACGCCCAGCCGACGTTTTGGACACATTGGCACGTGTGAGTCGCCATCAGGGGAGATCTCTATAGAAAACATAGAAAACCATTAGTCACCCGAGCAAAGTTACCCTGTGTATGTCCGACAACAGGTGGTCGGCGAACCGGAGAACGTTTCTAAAAACAGCGGGTGCGAGCGCGGCAGCGGTTGGGCTCGCAGGGTGTGCGGGCGAGGACGACGGGTCCGTCACCTGGGTGATGAACCCGGCCGAAGAGGAGATCGACATTCAGGTACAGTACGGGCCCCTCTTCGAGTACATCGAGTCCGAGGTCGACGTGGAGATCGACGGACAGCCGACGGCGGACTACTCCGCGACCGTCGCGGAGCTCCAACGCGCCGAGGAGGGCGATCGTGTCTTCGCGGACACCTCGCCCGGTGCGGTCGCACAGATCGGTGACGAGATCGATGTCACGGGGATGCGGGTCGCGTTCGGTGCCGAACAGTACTTTTCGCTCATCACGACGACGACAGATAGCGAGATAGACGAGCTTGCGGACCTCGAGGACGAGATCGTCGCGTCCGGCGCGCCGACCTCCGTCTCGGGGACGCTGTTCCCGCTCCTGATGCTCAGCAACGCGGGACTCGACATCGGCGGCGCGCCCGGCACCAGCCCGGAGGACTTCGAACTCCGGACGTCGGATCACACGACTGCGCGCGAACAGATGATCGCGGACGACTCGATCGCCGCGGCGGCGACCGGCGCGTTCTCGACCGGACCGCACGTTCCGGCCGAACAGTTCGATGAGATGTCACAGGAGTACGTCGACATCTCCGCCGAATACGACGGAGCCGGCTCACGCGACCCCGAGCTCCAGCTGCTCGCCGTTTCCGACCCGATCCCGCGCGCCCCGATCGTGAGCAACGCGGCGTGGGACGAGTCGCTCAAAACCGACATTCGGGAAGCAATGCTCAACGCGCCGGACGACGCGTTCGCACACGAGTCCGACGCGGACATCGCGGAGGCGCTCAACATCGACCCCGAACTGCTCGACATGGACGAAGACGAGCTCTCCGAGAGCGAGCAGGACGACGTCAACCTCGTCGAGGACCACGAACTCTGGTTCAGCGGCATCGTCGAGGCGACCCACGAGGACTACGACCCCGTCGTCGAGCTCGGCCAGTCGCTCGGGCTCGACTGGGGCGAACTCTAAGCGGTCCGGATCACCTCCTTTCCCTTTATGACCTATATCGAAGTAGACGGAGTTACGAAACGATTCGGCGACGTCGTGGCGCTCGACGACGTGTCGTTCGAGGTCCCTGCCGGCGAGTTCGTCATCGTCCTCGGCGTGTCTGGCTCCGGAAAATCGACCCTCCTTCGGACGATGAGCGGGCTGCTCTCGCCGACGGACGGAGAGATCCGCATCGACGGAGAGCCGATGCTGGCACCTCGACCCGAAGTCGCGATGATCTTCCAGCAGCACAACATCATCGGTGACATGTCCGCCTACGCGAACGCGCTCTCCGGCGGTATCAACCAGTTCGGGTTCTTTTCCAGCGTCCTCCAGCTACAGGACGAGTCGGAGAAACACCGCGCGCTCGACGCGCTGGACACGGTCGGCCTCCTCGGCGAGTCCGAACAGAAGGCTCGGCGGATGAGCGGCGGCCAACAACAGCGCGTGGGGATCGCCCGAGCGCTGGTCCAGCGTCCGAACGTGCTTCTCGCCGACGAGCCCGTCGCGAGCCTGGACCCGGGAAGCGCCCAAGACGTGATGGGATATCTTCGAAGCGCCTCCGAAGAGCGGGATCTGACGACGTTCTGTAGCCTCCATCAGGTGAACATCGCACGGAAGTTCGGCCACCGGTTCATCGGCCTCAGAGACGGAAAGAAGGTGTTCGACGGCTACCGGGACGATCTGACGATCGACGTGATCGACGACCTCTACGGCGACATCGACACCGAAGGGATGTTCGTGAGCCGTGAGAACGACGCCGAGAACGTGGCGGACGACGTGGCGACGACGTGATACGAACAGAGCTGATCTACACGTGACAACTGATACGACTGACTCCGACGAAACACACGGTCCCGAGTCGGCCGCAGCGGAGACGGACGCCCCGGATCGGATCATCGAACAGTTCGAGAGCATCAAGCGAACGCGGCGACGGCGGGCTATCGGCTGGTTCGGCCTCCTCGCGTTCATCGTGTTCGCAACCATTCAGGCGTTCGCCGCAACCGAACTTCTCAATCCCGACGCCCGGCTCGGGACGTTCGTCGACTCGCTGAACGAGTTCTTCCCGATCACCTACTACTTCGACGTGATCCCGTTCCTCGATTTCGGACAGTACGTCTCGTTCATCCGCGACGCGAACCTGCTGTACGACCCCGAGATCGGTGGACTGCTGTTCCAGTGGCCGCCCAGCGCGACCGACGCGTACGTCTTCTTCTTCCAAGAGCTCGGGATCTTCCAGATCTTCGGTGAGGCCGGGATCACGCTCGCGATGGGGTTCGTCGGGACGGTCGTCGGGTTCCCCTTCGCGCTGATGTTCGGGACGCTCGGTTCCGGACGCGTCACGCCGTTCCCGTTCAACTTCATCTTCCGCGGGACGATGTCGTTTATCCGGGCGGTTCCGGCGATCGTCTGGACGCTCATCTTCATCCCGTTCCTCGGACTCGGTCCCGCCTCCGCGGCGCTGGCGATCGCGTTCGATACGATCGGAAACCTCGGTCGGCTGTTCGTCGACGAACTCGAGGAGATCGAGGAGGGGCCGGTCGAGGCGATGCGGACGACTGGAGCCAACAAGCCGCAGATCGTGTTCTTCGGGATGTTGAGTCAGGTTCGGACCGCGTTCATCGCGTGGACGTTGTACGTGCTCGAGATCAACGTCCGGATCGCCGTCACGGTCGGAGTCATCGGCGCGGGCGGACTCGGATTCGTCGTGACCTCTCAGCAGAACCTGCTCCAGTTCACGAACATGATGGCGACGCTCATCTCCATCTTCCTCCTCATCATCTCCGTCGAGCTGTTCAGTCAGCGCCTTCGGGCGCGACTACGCTCCGACGACGTCGAGATGGGGATCTGGGAGCTGATCACCGGTTTCCCGCGGCGGATGGCTGACTCCGCGCTGAAGTAACGGGTCGCCTGGCGTCGCCGCTTTTTCACTACTCGCTCACTGGACGGTCCTCGATCGACCTGCCACAAGGGAAACCGACTTTTCGGTCGGCCACCGAATGATAGTATGAGCACCTTCAAACCGCCCGCGGAGACGCTGGCGGACGTCGTTCTCGTCGACTACGGGCTCGGAAATCTCAGATCCGCGACTCGCGGCCTCGAACGAGCGGGCGCGGCAGTCGAGATCACCGACGATCCCGAGGCGTTCGCCGCCGCGGACGGCGTCGTCCTTCCGGGCGTCGGCGCGTTCCGGGAGGGGATGGAGAACGCCGGCCCGCTTCGCGAGGCGTTGACCGACCACGCCGACGCCGGCCGCCCCCTCTTCGGGATCTGTCTCGGCATGCAGATGCTTCTCACCACGAGCGAGGAGGCGGACCACGAGGGGGAAGGCGAGGTGACGGGACTCGACCTGATCCCGGGGACCAACGTCCGGTTCGAGGTCGACCGTAAGGTCCCACACATGGGCTGGAACGAGTTGGAAGTCGCACGCGACCACCCGCTCGTCGACGGGGTGGAAGGGGAGTACGCGTATTTCGTCCACTCGTACTACGCCGAGCCAAACGACTCGGACGCGGTCGTCGCCACCGCGGACTACGGCGTCGACTTCCCGGCGGTCGTCGCCAACGACGCGGGCAACGTGTTCGGCACGCAGTTCCACCCCGAGAAGAGCGGGGAGACGGGACTCCGGATCCTCCGGAACTTCGTCGAGTACTGCGCGGAGCGATAGGCAACGATGAACGGAGACGCGACGACACCCGCGGTCCGCCTCGGCGTCGACGTCGGGGGGACGTTCACCGACGTGGCGCTGCTCGTCGACGACGCGCTCACCACGGCGAAGGTTCCCACCACGGAGCCGCAGAGCGACGGCGTTATCGAGGGGATCCGGGAGGCGTGTGCGGACGCCGGGATCGCGCCCGCCGACGTCGACGCCTTCGCACACGCGATGACCGTCTCCGTGAACGCGCTGCTCGAACGCGACGGCGCGCGGACCGCGCTCGTGACGACGGCCGGTTTCCGTGACGTACTCGAGATCGGACGACAGGACCGGCCGTCGCTGTACGATCTCGGTGCGGAGAAGCCGGAGCCGCTGGTTCCGCGTCGACGGCGCTTCGAGGTCGACGAGCGGGCGACCGTCGACGGGATCCGCGATCCGGTCGACGAGGAAGAGATCCGCGAGCTCGCGGAGCGGATCGATGCGGGAGACGACGTCGAGAGCGTCGCCGTCTCGCTGCTCCACGCCTACGCCCATCCCGGAAACGAGGCGCGGGTCGCCGAGGGGCTCCGCGATGCGCTCGACGTTCCCGTCTCCGCCTCCCACGAGGTGCGCCAAGAGTTCCGGGAGTTCGAGCGCACCGCCACGACCGTCGCCGACGCGTACGTGACGCCGGGGATCGACGGGTATCTCAGCCGTCTGCTCGCGGAGGCTCGCGAGGCCGGACTTCCCGACCCCCGCGTGATGCGGTCGAACGGCGGAGTTGCCGACGTGGAGACCGTTCGATCGAGCGCGGTCACAACGGTCCTCTCCGGGCCGGCCGCGGGCGTCGTCGGCGCGGCGGCGGTCGCGAGCGGCGGGACGCTGGGCGGGCCCGGAAACTGCCCGCCCGGATCGGACGAACGCGAGGCGGGGGCCGCCGATGGCGTCGTCACGTTCGACATGGGCGGCACGTCGAGTGACGTGAGCCTCGTTCGGGACGGGACCGCCGAGCGAACCGACAGCCTCGAGATCGGCGGCGTTCCGGTCCGGACGCCCGCGGTCGACATCGAGACGGTCGGCGCGGGCGGGGGATCGATCGCGTGGACCGACGCCGGGGGCGCGCTCCGCGTCGGGCCCGAGTCGGCCGGGGCGGATCCGGGACCGGCCTGTTACGGCCGCGGCGGAACGGAGCCGACGGTCACCGACGCGGCGGTCGTGCTCGGCTACATCGGGCCCGACGCGGCGCTCGGGGGAGACCTCTCACTCGACGTCGAGGCCGCGAGGGAGTCGCTCGCGGCGCTCTCCGACGCGGCCGGACTCGCGGACGCGACGGCTGCCGCGAAGGGAGTGTACCGCGTCGCCAACGCGACGATGGCGCGGGCGATCCGGTCGGTAACGGTCGAGCGCGGCCACGACCCGCGCGGGTTCGCGCTCGTCGCCTTCGGCGGTGCGGGACCGATGCACGCGGCCGCGCTCGCGGACCGACTCGGGATCTCGCGGGTGCTCGTCCCCGGTCCCGCGGGCGTGCTCTCGGCGTACGGGCTGCTCGCGGCCGACGAGACCCACGACGCGGTCCGAACCGTCCGAGTCCCACTCACCGACGACGGCGTGGACGGCTCGAACGGCGACGCGGTGGATGCGGTGAGCACGGCCGAGGAGAGCTTTAGGGACCTGACGGAGCGGGTTCTCGCGGACGTCTCCGATCCCGCCGCCGCGACCGTCGAGCGGAGCGTAGACTGTCGGTACGCCGGACAACGCTTCGAGCTGACGGTTCCGGCCGGCGAGGGGACGGACCCCGAGTTCGACCCCGAGGCGGTCACGGAGCGGTTCGTGGACGCACACGAGCGGGCCTACGGCTACCGGCTCAACGCCGACGTGGAGGCCGTGACGCTTCGCGTCTCGGCGACGGTCGGGAACGACCCGCCGCCGATCGCTCACGCGGGAGCGACGGACGCGGGAGCGACGGACCGAGAGACGAGAGCGGTGACGTTCCCGGAGACGGGAACCGTGGAGGCGGGAGTCCTCGACCGCGACGCGCTGGCCGTCGGGCGGGAACTGGCCGGGCCGGCGGTGCTCGCGGGCGCGGAGAGCACGACGGTCGTTCCGCCGGAGTGGGCGGGTCGCGTGCGGGCAGACGGGACGGTCGTGCTCACGACGGAGGTGAGTGGATCGTGACCGACGCCCTCGATCCGGTCACGTTGGAGGTGTTGCGCCACGCCTTCGAGGGCGTCGCCGAGGAGATGGGTAGCGTCCTGATCCGCGGCGCGTACTCGCCGAACGTCACGGAGCGGCAGGACTGCTCGACCGCGATCTTCGACGCCGACGGGCGGATGGTCGCGCAGGCGGAGCACATCCCGGTCCACCTCGGGGCGATGCCCGCGGCGGTGGCGGCGGTCCGCGAGCGCGATCCGGACCCGGGCGACGTGTTCGTCCTCAACGACCCGTTCACCGGCGGCACCCACCTCCCGGACGTCACGCTGGTCTCGCCGATCGCGCCGGACGGGAACACCATCGGCTACGCGGTCTCCCGCGCGCACCACGCCGACATCGGCGGGATGACGCCGGGCAGCATGCCCGCCGGGGCACGCGAGATATATCAGGAAGGACTCCGGATCCCGCCGATGCGGCTCGTCGCGGGCGGCGAGCGGCAGACGGACGTCTTTGAGCTGCTGTTCGCGAACGTGCGTAACCCCGCCGAGCGCCGCGCGGATCTCGCGGCCCAGCTCGCCGCCACCGAGTGCGCGGAGCGCCGCATTGCCGAACTGATCGACGATCACGGTCGCGACCACATCGAGCGGGGATTCGAGGCGGTGATCGACTACTCCCGCGAGCGGATGGCCGTGGCCATCGACGACCTCCCCGACGGGACCTACGAGGCAGAGGACGCGCTCGAAGGGGACGGCGTGACCGACGAGGACGTGCCGATCCGTGCGAGCGTGACCGTCAACGGCGGATCGATCGACGTCGACTTTTCCGGGACGGCGGACCACGTCGACGGCAACCTCAACGCGCCGTTGGCGGTGGCGAAGAGCGCGGTGTACTTCGTCGTTCGCTGCGTGACCGATCCCGAGATACCGCCGAATCACGGGTGTTACGAACCGGTGTCGATCCGGGCTCCCGAGGGGTCGCTGTTGAACCCCAACCCGCCCGCCGCGGTCGTCGGGGGGAACGTCGAGACGAGCCAGCGCGTCACAGACGTTGTGCTCGCCGCATTTGCGACGGCAGCTCCGGACCGCGTCCCCGCCGGAAGTCAGGGCACGATGAACAACCTCACGATCGGGAGCCGCGGGGGCACGGAGCCGTTCACCTACTACGAGACGATCGGCGGCGGGTTCGGCGGTCGCCCGGACGCCGACGGAATGGACGGGGTACAGGTCGGGATGACAAACACGCTCAACACGCCGGTCGAAACGCTGGAGGCGGCGTACCCGCTCGAAGTCGAGCGATACGCGTTCCGACCGGGGAGCGGCGGTGACGGCCGTTACCGGGGTGGGCTCGGACTCGAACGGGTGATTCGAACCGATATCGACGCGACCGTCTCGCTCCTGACGGAGCGCCGGCGATACGCGCCGAACGGGCTGGCAGGCGGTGAACCCGGGGCAACCGGCGAAAATCTGATCGACGGCGAGCCGGTGCCGGCGAAAACGACAGTAGATGTATCGGCTGGAACGCGCGTGACGGTTCGGACGCCGGGCGGGGGCGGCTACGGCGACCCGGCCGACAGGGATCCGGACCGGATCCGGGCGGACCGAGCGGACGGGAAGACCGACGGGTCCGGAGAGAGCGGCGACGGGTCCGGGGAGCGCGGCGACGGGTCCGGAGAGAGCGGCGACGGGTCCGGGGAGCGCGGCGACGGGTCCGGAGAGAGCGGCGACGGGTCCGGGGAGCGCGACGACGAATCCCCGGCAGATGTGACAGGCGACGAGTGAGCGGTATGGATATATGCCAGCCGAAATTGGGGGGAGACGGTCCGAACAAGGAGACGCCGTTCAGGAGTATCTCCCACCGATCGCAACCCACACCCTCCTCCTCGTCGGGGTCGTGTTTTTCGGGTGGAGCGTCGCGGAGTTGCTGTTTCTCTACTTGGTCGAGGTCGCGGTCGTTCACCTAGTTTTCGTGACCGTCGCGCTGTTTGCGGCACAGCCGATGGACAGCGATAACCTGGACGAGCGGCAGCGCGAACCGGAGACCATTCGGATCGGGTCGCTGCTCCCACCGGTGTACCGCCGAAACGTTCAGCCGGTCCGCCATTATCTCATTCTCGGTGGTATGTATCTGCTCCCGCTGTTCTATGCGGTCGCGCAGTTCGCGGAGGGCGGCCTCCGATCGCTGCTCTCGCCGACGGTTCTGCTCGCGATACTCGCCGTCTGTCTCGCGCAGTTGGCACGGGCCCGGCGGCGGATCTTCGTCGGACAGTCGTATCGGTCACAGTCGCCGGCAGACGCGATTAGGATCGGCCTCCGCCCGGTGTATGAACTCATTATTGTCCTGTTGTTCGTGGTCGTCCCCGTCACGTTCATCCTCGTTGCCGCCGCGTTCGCGGTGGGTGACATTGAGTCACTGACCCTCGTGTTGATCGCGTACGTGGTTCCGATCGGGATCGCAAGAACGTGGCTGCAGAACGGTGGATTGACCGTCACCCTTCGACACGAGGGGTGAGCCGCACGTCCGGTCCACCAGCGGTGGTACTACCGCCGTGTCGAGTGATCTCGGGAGGTAGTTGGATAGCAAGACAAAGATACACCGCACAGTGATGCCTCTCGTCCTTACCGAAGTTCTCTCCCACCCAGAATTGACTGGAGCTGTTCAGG
>NZ_JAGGKQ010000021.1 GCF_017873815.1 Halorubrum alkaliphilum
CTATCGCATCTTCTGACTCCAAGAACCGGTCTCTGACGCGGTAAAACCGTGAATTATCGACCCCACCCCGACGCAGTCTTGCGTTCAACAAGGCATCTGTCGGGGAGAGGTTGAGTAACGACGTGTACCGATCGCGTTCCTCGTCGAGAACGAATTCGTTGGCAAGCACCCGCCTGAATAGTGTAATCGCTGCCTCGTAATCCGTGAAGACATTATCAAACGGCATGTCGTCTCGTTCGTTGTGTAACACGAAATTCCGTGAGTTAGAGTAGAAGTACTCTTTCGTCCCATCTGACGTATCCTCGAACGTTTCAGAGAACGCAGCAAGATCATCCACATCAACATTAAGCGACGTGACTAAATTCCGGATCTTGTCAGCCGTGGCGCTCCCCACAGTCTCGTCGTGCGCTGCGTACCGTTCAGCCAGAACTTCCATCCCGGCCGCAATCGACGCAATCCGAGCATTCACAGTCCGATCACTCAGCATCGCATCGAGATACCACGAAATACACCGTTGGTACCGGTACTGTTCCGCTCTCTCAACAAATCGGTCATATCCGTGATCGAGAAACACTCGCACGTCGTTCGCACCGTCAATCCGACCACCAGAGAAAGCATGACCGATATCATCACGCCACGTTGTCATCCACCGCTCGTATGTCCACGACACTGTGTCACCGTCAACCGCAGTGATTCGAGCTCGAACCGGCGCGGGGAATACTCCTTGAACGAACGCTATCAACCATATCGCGGGTTGAAGAGTACACGATGCGTGATCGAATTGAATGTCTACCGGACCGTTTACCGAGTGTGTTAGCGTAACCGTCGCGGTGCGAAGTGACCGCCTGTATTCTTTGATTTGCTGTATTCGCTCTTCGAACCCGTCCACTTGATGTGATTGAATCGCGAACTCATCACGTTCCAAAAGCGGTGTGTCGTCCGGTTGCGGGAACCACGTATTTGGAACACGGAAATTCAGCACATCAAACTCGATCGTGGCATCTTCACCGACAAACGCGTTGTCCGGAGCTGAATCGAACACAACAACAGACGGCGTGATCCCTGTTACTCGGGCAGTCCCGTCCCTCCCATCGAATTCCGTCGATGTAATTACTTTTTCCAACGTTACCGGGACGCCGTCACGAGTCTCTCCATGGAATTCATCGAATTGGGGGGGTTGAGAACCGGTTACCTGCCCGATGGATTCTTCCACTGTCTCTAACGGCTCCACATCACCGGTCACGTCACCAGTAATGTCACCGGACTCGGTCAGCGACAGGTCAACAACACCACTCTCACCGTCCGTGTCATTGTCGAGAAGCACGGATTCGGCCGTGATAGCGTCGTTGAACATGAGTATTGGTTGCTACGTGGATACTCCCGGGCTTGTACATAAACCCAGTTCTGAGAGCGTGTCACAGCAACGCCTCACGATATTTCACCGGTGGTCGATTGAATTAACCGGCCAGGAAGCAACTCTTACCGACCGGCTGTTTCAGTCGATACTGTATATGAAGAAGAGGATTTCAACAAAGCCAAAAGTCAAGAAATACACGCGCAGCGACTAGCCAAGTTTGACATTTATATAGGCCTGTAAACAACCTTATAATCGAACTGATGTCATCTGGTCTGCGTCCATTAGCACTTCAAGAATCTTCTTCGGGCGATAGCAAGCGTGCGGCTCATGTTGTTGGTATTGACGAATCTGGAAACTCTGCTGACGGAGCCTTTGTTCTCGCTGCTGTTCAGTGCCCGCGTAGTTCTGGTGAGCGACTAGCCGAGTTGCTCATCGAGTTAGACCTTGATCCATGGGTGAGTAAGTCTTCTTCTGCCCCATCTACTCTCACAGACAGTGGGCTCACAGACACCGTAATAGAGTTGATTCGACAAATTCGCGATGAGCCGATCACTTGGCACGCCGCTGCATGCTGGGGGAATTGCCCGGTTGATAAGCAGGCGATGACAGCGTGTATAATTTCAACTAAATCTCTCACTAGGCATCGCGACTCCCAAGGCGGGTATGAAGGAAATGCAGCTCTGCTACACGATGGTAAGGGCGACAACTTCGGTAATGGATATATCAAGCTTCGCCGAGCTGGGCGAACACAGTTTGAGGGATTTGGTGACCGGGAAACTCCTGTATTCATTTCAATGCTAGAATCTGGTGATAGAATTTATCCAGAGATAACCGCAGCCGACTATATTGCTGGGTTAATCAGGTCAGAAATACATAATGAAGGGAGCATTGAGGCAGTTGATATTCCAATGATTGACCGTATCTCTAACTCTTGGTCAACGCCAAAAGACGCTTCTCCAGAACCTCAATACGAAATTCGAGCTCGAAACCACCAAAGAGAGCCAAAACGTCAAGATCGGGCGGCAGCTTGGATCGAAGGACGCCGCCCGCCAACGACTGATGCGTGGGGAGATCGGCCACTAGAGGCGATTGTCGATCGTTTGAGTTCTGATGTCGTGCGCAACTATCTACTGACCGAATTATAGAGTGGAAAGAACCGCCGGACGTCAACACACGTGCGCTGTGACCGCACATGCTAGCCAGACTAAGCCCCGCCCCAAAGGCAAGGGCTCAGTCTGCGTCCTCACTATAACCATGATATAGTGAAGATATAAAACTTGTGCTGATAAGCATTACCGCACCACGACACTACAGGATATTACTGAACAAATGGGATCGAACGGGTTTCAGCGGGAGTAACACAACCGATGACTTGTTCTGAGCGACGTCCTACCAATCCAGTTCGATGTTCCGACCGCTGCTTTCGCCGCCGCCGACGTTCCCGAGCATTCTTGGTTTCATATCGGGGTGCCAGCTGTTGCCTCGCTGCTCAATCCAATCGTCAGCCTCGAGCTGACGGAGGACGCGGTAGACCGTCGACGGCATACGGCGGATATCCGACCTCAGTATCGGCCAAATAAAGTACACAATCGGTTTTGTGATGACTGCTCCCGTTGTGTGGTTAACTTGTGTGTTGGTTGTTCAACTTCCGACAGCCAACGCACAATAGTTTATTCCACCACTAGGTGGCTGCTGAGTCGTGCGATTTGTTCCGCTTCCAAACACTCTATGAGATGTTTCTGTCCACACAAGCTCTGACTCACGTCCTGCGGTTTTGAGCTTTGGAGTCTCAAACAACGACGATCAAGATTTGTAGTCAGTTTGGACCGGCTAACAAGAGATACCCCAGTAACGAATATCACCCTCGGGTGGGCAGTACTAATCATGTCGCAAAAATGGACTCTGGAGTATCTCCGGAACGGGTTCGTCGACGAGGTGAAGCAACAGCGAGCAGAGCAGGGATGTAACACGAACGAGAAGCCGACCCACAAGTGGTTGCGGGAGAATGGATTCGGATACTTCCTCCAACGTGTCCGGGAACTTGGCATCCGTCCTGATGAATGGCTCTTCGAGGAATGTGGGTTCGAGCAGCCGAGAAAAGACTACCCGTGTAGCAACCCCGAAACGGTCCGGCGTGTCGAAGGCTGGCTTGAGTACGAGGACAACGTCGGCGAACGGCTCAACGGGACAAGCCTCTCGTCAGCGCGGACCCACCTCCGGCGCTCGATGGAGATCTCGAAGGAGACGACCGGGACAAGCGACATCTTTGAGCTCGGCCGCGGCGAGCGTGAGGTCTGCTTCAATCGCGCGGAACAGTTGATGGAAGGATTCAAAAGTGAGTTCGAAAGTGGTCAGAGCCGGTACAACTACGTGACGACCCTGCGGGACCTCCTCGCGCGGATGGAGGACAAAAATGTCGTCGACCATGACCCCCTAACACCCCTGGTCAGAGATTCTGACTGGGCTGGAGATTCGACACCTGTCACGATTGCGCCCTCCACATCGCTCGTGAAGGCGTACTTCGACGCCTGCGAGACACGGACCGAGCAGATGGTGATGATCTGTCTGGCCGTGATGGGATGGCGGCCAGCTGACTTCTGTGACCCAGCAGCGATTCGGGACATCCACTTCGATGGAGAGCGCCCGTACGTCGAGTTCACGGATGACCGGAAGAATGGCCCCAGTCTCGTCCCCATCATCCTGTGTCAGGACTTCATTGAGCAGTGGGTGCGACTCGTCGAGACGGTACCGGGCAACGACACAGCGCTGTTCCCATCTGACGCTTCCGACGACGGAGCACGGTCGAAGCAGTGGGTTCGAGATACCGTCACAGCGATCGGAGAGCGCGTCGACGAGACGCTTCGTAACGGTGAGAAGCCCACCCCGAGGCACTTCCGCAATTTCTGGTACACTGAGTACACGACGGCCTACGCAGAGTTCCGTCGAGACAACGACTTCGCAGCCTCGGCACAGGGGTCGCAGTCTGCCCGAATCCCGAGTACGTCGTACAACGATCCCCGCTATGGCAGTTGGTTCGACACGTTCGAACAGTTTGCCCACTCTAAGCTATCTATCCCGGTCGCTGACCTCGAGCCTGCCGACGAGATCGGCAGCATCGACATCGGCGATATCGATGGTGACGCGGCGTTCGACCTCGTTGAGACAGTCAGACAGGCCACACTGGAGGGCTGGGAAGATGCGAAGGCGTTGTTCCCAGCCGGGGCCGCCATCTACCTCACGAGCTACGTGGGCATCGCTGCTGGCCACACAGCGTCAACGTGGGTGTGGGTCAAACACCGTGGGATGTCGATGCATCCGGAGTTAGAGCACTACCCCAACATGAGTGTCCAGCGCCAGACAGGGCTCGGACTGGTTCTCGGAACTCTTCTCACGGCATTCCTCGGTTCGTGGCACGTGAACGGTACGTTCGAGAAATTGGCCTCGGGAGAGTTGACAGCGTGGGTTCCTCTGGTCTTCGCAGTCATCTACGCAGTCTGGCTGTTTGACCGGCAGTTGCCCGACCCCGATGATGCGGTCGAAGCACTGGGATAAGCCACTGCCCCCACAACTACGGGACCGTCCTTCTTCCACGTGAAAACTGTCCGCAGATCCAACTTTGATGCCAATGTTATTTTGGAGACGTTCGCCGTCATAAGGAGTTATTTTTACCCACCGGTTGTGGTGAGGCGTGATTTAAGATGTAATTAAGAACAGAAGCTAATTCCAGCTGTAGAGGCGCTTAAAAGCCAAAATAACCAACCCACGGTTTGTGACACTCATATAAAAGTCACAACCGACTCTCTTCGACTCACGCACGATTCCTGACGGAACCCTCCGGCGTCCTAGCGCCGGAGGAGTCGTGCTGCCACCCAATGACAGCAATCAACCCAAACAGGGTCAGGAGTGATAACTCTGGTCTCCAGAGTACCTCACTCGACACTGACCTACAGACACACCGCGTCGCACAGTCCAGTTCTAAAATCCCGCCGAACCATCGCCAGCGAAACGCCGGTCGAACAATCATCGTGGGGTCGGTCTAAGTGACCGAAGCCACCGACGATCCGACCTCGTTTGCCATCCCGATGGATCCAGACCGTGCGTTCAACGCAATCGCAAACAGTCGTCGCCGGCGCGTCTTGCTCTCACTCTCACAGTCGCATGGAGCAACTACCGCAGGTGATCTGGCCGTCGAAATCGCCGCCATCGAGAATGCGATTGACCCCAGTAAAATCAGGAGCAACGAACGCACCTCAGTCTACATCTCGCTGACCCAATCGCATCTCGAGACGCTCGATGAGTGCGGCGCAATCGCGTTTGATGACCGATCGAAGTCCGTCTCTCCGACAGACGCGACCGAACCCCTCGCCGAACACATCCGCCGGCTTCAAACCGCGTGCTACAAGCCGGACTCGGAGGGCGCCTAATGACTGAGTACCAGCGTGAATTGGAGACGCTCAGAAAGATCGACTCCAACTTCCACCGACTGTTCGAAGAAGTCAACGATGGTGACGACGTCGTTTCGATACCGGGTGGCGATCCACTCGCAACTCTGCGGCGGGCACGGGCAAAGATCGACACCGCACTGTTCGCGTACCGTCGCCGAACTGAGGACGCCACGCTCGCTGATGACGGGACCTGTCTACTCCAGTGGGACCCACCGAGTGCGCCACCGCGTCGCCTCCGGTTTGAACCCGATAACACTGGCGAGTCCTGGACACGCCGTGAATTCGAGTGGACTGGCGCAGAGTGGCGCTCCTGTGGTAGCGACCGTGTCGAGGACGTCGCGATCCGCGCCCCAGCAGCCGCCCGGTATCCTGATCCTGTCGACCCGCCACCGCTCGAAACGATGGTTGAGTGGATCCGTGACGGCTGGGCGCGTCCAGACCCGCCTGCGCTCGTGTTCGCGAAGACGGCCACAACCGAACAGGGCGTGGTCGTTTCCGTCGACGGCGAGCTCCGCTACCGGGAGCGCGATAGCCCACAGTGGTATCCTGCGACGACAGACGAGTTCTACCACCACCTTCGCACTCACGGACAGCCAACGCTCCTACCGCTCTCAGAAACCGCACTGACTCGCCATGACTTCACTCCCAGCCCGCTCTCTCAATGACGGACGAACCACTCTCGCTTCCACCGGGATTCGATCGTGGACTCACCCAGCTTATCGACGCGATCGAGACGCTCCGGGACGCTCTCTCAGACGAGGAGACACTTACGACCGTCCAAGCTGTCACCACACGGCGGCGGTTGTTCCTCGCGCTCTACCCGCTTAAGACGATCCGCCAACAGCTTGCGGATACAGAGCATTCCCCATCCCAAGGCGATCATGAGGTGATGACGTGGGATGGCCCTGCTCAGGCACTGTATCATATCGAACTACGTCTCGATCGGCTGCTTGAGGATCTCTCCATTCAGGGGTACGACCACTCCTCACAAGAGTATTCGATCGAGCAAACACTCGAAACGATTCAAGACCACATCGTCATTCTTCAGGACGCACTTTCTGAGGGGTCGACGGACAACTCCACGCAGCTTGAGAAACTCTCCAGTCACCGATCTGTCTATGCAGACGTGGCTGGGCGTGGGGTTGGCGATGGGCGATGGCTTGAGTATCAACTCCAACGCGCGTTGATGCGGTGGGGGTATCGAGCAGAGACGCGCCAGCACCTGTTCGGTCTCGAGGTCGACGTCGTCGCCAACCGGAAGCCAAAACAACGGCAGCCGACTGATTGGATTGTCGCTCAGTGTAAAGACTGGACGAGCGACACGATCACGCCGTCGACGATCTTCCGGCTGTGTACGATCGCGTTTGCCTGCCGGGCAATGCCGGTCCTCTGCCACACAACCGAGATCACACCTCGGGCTGAGGAACTCGCCCGTCAGTTCGAAGTTCGGATCCTCGATCTGCGGGATCTTGAACGAGGTGCGCTTCCTGCACCCCAAGTGTACAAGCCGTCTGCTGAACTCAACGAGTGGCCTCCACAGTACAACGCTCGTGACGATCGGGGCACTCTCCCCGTCATGTTCTACGGAGAGCCTGGCAAACGGTTCAGCTACGTTCCTGGATTCACTCCCGTGGGGATGGACTACGACTATGAACCGATTGATACCGATCGAGACGACGATACGCATCCCGCAGCAGGCCACTGACGAATCACGTCTAGCGACCAAGTGCGATATGGTAGCGAGGGAATAGGTTTGATAAGTCCCTGCTGTTGGAATATGCTGTCGATCAGTTTTCGTTTGCTGACACTACCCTCTATACCATTTTGTAATTGTACGAGAACAAGACTGTCAGTCAGTAGATCACTCGTAGCTGCTGCTCGGCGGCACTGAAACCACGTCAAAACCGTAGTCTACTCGTCGTCAACGACGGTCGCCTCTTCAGGCGGTGCGATATCGAGTTCGGCAGCGCTGCGCTCGATTTCCTCGGGCGTCATCCCCTCAGCGTCAGCGAGCAGCTCGGTGAGCTCCTCGTCCGAGACCATATCGGCGTCGGCCGGGGCTTCACGACTCATACCCCCTTCTACCCGGCGCGAAGGGATAAACGTGGGTGTCGGTTCACCACCATCTGACCACGACGGCGGGCGGCCCGGCGACCGACGCTCTTCGAAGACATCGACGAAGTACTCAGCCTCGCGTTTGAGGTAATTGGCACAGCCACGGATAACTGCTCCTCGACTTATCGGCAGCGGCGCATGCGCGAGTTGGAGGTGAACAGTCGGCTGCGAACGGCGGGCGATGTCGACATGGAGTCCCTCGCGGTACACGTCATGCCCAAGTGCCGACGTCTCGTTGTGGTCCACCCGGGCGATCGCCGTTCATTCGATTGGGTCGGGAGCGACGCGATAGTGAAGCTGAACGAGAAAGCGTGAGATGTGTTGCTGGTGCTGGTCGAACCCGACCGTGAGCAGGCAGTCACGACGGCCAGCTGGGACGTGCTTGGAGACGTCGTAGCCGGTCGGGAGTGACGGGGCACTCATTCGTTCGAGCCATCATCACCCGGTACGGTGTTGCTTTCACTTTTGCCCTCGAGGTCGGGGCACCATCCGGGCCTCGCTAGAGTTGTAATAGGTCAGTTCTCCCGCTCCCACCATTCATCGATTTCTTGCGCGCCGATGTCGACGGTTGCGGTGATCCCGCACGAACAATGGATGCCGACGGTGCCGGGGTGCGTCGTGATCGGGCCCTTCTCCTCTCCACAGCCCGGACAGTTGACGCGGAAGATATCGCCCATACACACCGATCCATGTGGTCCGGGAAAGCCGCTCTGCTCAGTCTTAACCAACGGTCGGTGGTAGAACTGCCGTCTGTTGGTTAAGACTGAAACCGCAGGACGGTGAGGGTGGTGGGTCAGTGTTCTAGATAGCCAGGCTAATCTGTTTCAGATGGCCTCTGCGAACGCGATCGACTGATTGCCATCAACTACAGGGTACGCATGTATCTCGGTTGTTGAGTCGATTTTGTACGGTATGTTCGATTAGCGGCCGAATGCTTATGATGCCGCTCTGGTAACATGGTGATAATGAGCACCGAAACGAGTACGAACGACGATGTCCGGAGTGGGCGAACGATTACGCTCACTCAGGCGGACGACGGCTGGTGGGTCGCCCGTGACGAGTCGACCAGTGTCGCAAGCCAGGGTGAGACGCGGCAAGATGCCCTCGACAATCTTGACGAGGCAGTCGCACTTCACAAGGGAGAAACCGGTGATTCGGTCGACAATTGGGAGGAGGAAAAAGAAGTCCTTGATGAACTCGGTATCGATCCTGATGAAGTACAGCAGGCTCGCGACGAGCACGATGGCCTCCCCGAGTTCATGCAGTAAGTCGGATGGGTGCGCCTGATTTTTCCGGACGCGATGTCGTCAAAGCACTCTCGAAAAATCGCTTTGTCATCGTTGATCGGACCGGCAGCCACGTCAAGCTTCGATACGAGCACCCGACGAACGACGACGATATCCGTGTTGTCTCCGTCCCGCAACACGCTCGGATCCGAACTGGAACACTACGTAACATCGCAGACCAGTCCGGAGCAGAAGACTTCGAGAAGTGGTGTCAGTGGATCGACCAGCAGTGCTGATCGGTTATTCAATTTACAATTGCCACTAGCTCGGATATCGTTGTGTGGGTGTATATTTTGGGATAGCGTGAGTTACCCTGAAACGTGGTACTACAGTCGATCAGGCATGACTATCGGAATTCAATATCAATCATTAGAAGGACAGACACGCTATCGATGTAAGTAGGCGCTCGTCGATCGCCTGTCTGACGTAGATTTATGTGATAGAGGTATCATCAATAACATGTATGATGTGTAGAACCCGTATTATGCGAAATATACAGGTGAGACAGTAATGCGAATCGATGTCGGGATGCAGAAAGGCGGCGTCGGCAAGACAACAACGAGTATCAACTTAGCTGGCGCGCTCGCTGACAGAGGTCATGATGTACTGGCTGTCGACGCGGATCCACAAGGTGGGCTCACGCTCAAACTTGGATACCGAGAGCAGTACCGCGAGGGAGAGTATGCACTCTATGACGTGCTGTCCGAGATGGGTCGTCTCTCACTGGATGATCTTGACGACCTGATCGTCTCCGGTGACGAGTTCGATATAGTGCCATCGCATATACGGAATTTCCGATTAGAGAAGCATCTGTATTCAGAAGCCCGTGGGGTAGAAGCGCTGAAGATCGCTCTCGACCGGCTTACAGCAGAGTACGATTACGTGGTGATTGACTCACCACCAAACCTTGGGCCGCTCGCTGATGGGGCTCTGCTGGCTGCTGAGAACGTGTTGTTCCCGAGCAATGCAAACACGATCGCGAAGGATTCGCTTGAGATACTCTTCGATGAGATCGACACGCTCGAGGACAAGTTCGACGACGTGCAGATTTCGACAGTAGCCGCCGTGCTGAACGAGGTGGGGCAAGATGGTGTCAGCAACGAGATGCGGACATGGTTTGTCGAGACGTTTGGCGAAGAGTACGTATTCGAAATCCCGGACTGGGCAGCTGTCGAGCACGCAATCGAATACCGGACGTCGGTCTTCGCGTATAACCCGGATGATGCGGGTTACCCGTGGGACGCAGACAAGACAGACCAGCTACGGACCAAGTACAACGCCATCGCGGCACAAGTTGAATCTCTCAACAATGACTGATCCAAAAGACGAACTCGGCGCACGATTCGATGACCGTCGGGCCGATTCAGGTGATAACGAATCAGACGAGAGCGGCGATGACGAGGCAGGTGATAATATGAGCCACTCGGATACGACGGATAACCCGAATAATACAGATACTACAGATAACTCGTATAATACGGGTAACACGAGTAGTGCAGGTAATGCAAGTAAGCCGGGACCGAATCCAGACCCAGACTCAACGCGGAATCGCCGGCAACTGGCGATGTACCTTCCAGAATCGAAGGCGGAACAGCTTAACAATCTCTACGATCGTCTCGATGGACAATCCAAGATAGCGGGTGAGGGTGGGATCGAAAAGCACGCCGATTTTATGGAGGCTCTCGTGGAGCTTGCGGTTGATCATGAAGACGAGCTAGCGGACAGACTTGGAATTGAGGAGTAAGGAAGACAAGAGAGACGATTCACCCGAGGCAATTCACCAAGGGCCATCAAATTCCACAAGAAGGCCACATCGTTCCACGAGACGGGCGAGTTCTCGCTGCTTCTGCCCTGAACTCAGATTCACCTCAACATAGTGTCCGCCAGTCAACTCTCGGGGTTGCTTCATTTCTTTCTCACCAGAACTCGTTTGCTTGTGGATGATCGGTCGCGTTCGGCCCGGGATATACGGAAGAGGTTCCAGCTTTGAGATGAGGTCGTAGTTTCGTACGAGATAATCTACCACCCCAATGAACGCGCTGGCCTGTTGTGTCTCCTCAAACTCAGTAAGGACCGTCTCGCCGTCAGAGAGTTGAATCCGATACAAGTTGTCGTCGCCACGTTCTTGAGCGGTTACAGACTCCGAGACATCAGGTGTGAGTGAATCGGTACTACCACCGTCATCGATCTCGCTTTCAATGTCTTGGATGAGCCGGTCGATCATCTCCTTTGCCTGCGATTCTGCTGGTGACGCAAGTTTCTCTGAGACACGTTCAGCAAAGAGATTCGCAACCTCAGCAGCCAGTTCATCTTTTTCCACCTCCAACGTCGACCGAGCTTCCCGTAGTTCCCGAATACGATCGAGAATTGTGACCCACTCCTCGTTCTGGGTAACACGTCGTCATGGCCACCACACACGGAGCATCTGGCTGACGGTTATAAACTGTCCGTGAAAGTGATCGATACAGCTTGTCAGAAGTACTAACGTAGGCGATCGTAACCGCTTGACTGCGTTTTGCTGGGACTGATCGCTCCCTCTCCGGATCAGCTTAGTTGTCTGACCGCAGTACCGATCACGTCAACACCGATGTCAATGGCTGTCTCGTCGATGTCGAAGTACGCCGTGTGATGTCCTGCGGGATTGTTCGCACCGATACCGAGATACGCCGCCGTGCCGCCCCGTCGTTGAACGCGCCGGATGAGATACGAAGCGTCCTCACTCCCGCCGAATTCCTTTCGTATTATGCGGTCGACTGCACTGGTTGCGTCCGCCGCCACCTCGACCGTCTCGATCACGGACTCGTCGTTCTCGAAGGTGGTCGTCTTTCCGTAGAGTCCCGTCTCGTAGTCGACATCGTGCATCGTCGCCGCACCGTCTATCACCTCGCGTGTCCGGCCGAGCATGTACTCGTTGAGATCGTGGGTTCCACCGCGAACCTCGACGCGCATCGTGGCCTCCTCACAGATAACGTTCTGTGCGTTGTCGGCGTTGACCCGTCCGACGTTAACTCGGGTCTGGCCGCCTCCGTGCCGAGCAATTCCGTACAGGTTTCCGATCGCCGCCGTTGCGGCCTGAAGCGCGTTCCGTCCAGCGTTCGGCTCACCGCCTGCGTGTGCGGGCTCTCCTTCGAACGTGACATCGAGCTTGGCGTTCGCGAGCGGCGCGTCGTAGCTGGAAACGACGGTTCCGACGGGCTCGTCGAGTCCAACGTGAACCGCGAGCAGATGGTCGACGTCATCGAGGTAACCGGACTCGGCCATCGGCTTCCCACCGCGACCCCCCTCCTCGGCAGCTTGGAAAAAGAGCTTCAGCGTGCCGTCGAACTCGCCGTCGGCGAACTCGCGGGCCACGCCGAGTCCGATCGCGGCGTGTGCGTCGTGGCCGCAGGCGTGCATCTCGCCGGGATGAACGCTCGCGAATCCCTCGCGAGCCGGCCGGTGGTCGTCGTCCATCGCCTCCTGTCGCTCCAAGGCGTCGATATCTGTTCGGACTCCGATCGTCGGCCCGTCACCGAACTTCCGGACAGCGACGAGTCCCGTGATGTCGCTCATCCGGTCGATGTACTCCGTCGGAGCGCCCGCTTCGAGGGCCCGTTCCCGGGCGGCGGCGACCTCGTTTTCGGGCGGTACGCCCATCCGTTCGTCCGGATTCACGCTGTCCGCACCGAGGTGCACCCCGTAGCCCAGCTCCTCGAGTTCGGCCGCGAGTAGCGCGGTCGTCCGGAACTCCTTCCAGCCGGCCTCCGCATGGGCGTGGAGGTCGCGACGGATCTCGTGTAAAGACGCGTCCGAAAACGCGGTGAGTGTGTCCATACCGGGCTGACGGGACGGGATATAAAAAGGGTTGACACGCCGGCGAGCCGGACCGGCGTTTGACCGCCTCGTTCGACTCGGCGGGCCGAACGCGGAGTGATCGAACGAACTTGGGTGGTTTCAACTCCCCCGAGCGGCAACCAACGTCGATGACGGATCACGAACGGGCTGCGACCGCGGTGGACAAGTTGCTCTCGACGCTGGAGGCGGACGACCGGATCGCGTTCGCGGAGGCCGGTGGCGTCCACAGGGAAACCTCCGAGGTTGTCGTCACCGAACGCGAGGTGCGGAGCGATATCGAACACGCAACCGCCGGCGTCTGGTGTCGCGTCTTCGCCGATGGCTCGGCCGCCTACCGCTTCTCGACGGATCTTTCGGCCGACGGGCTCGAGGAACTCGCGGACCGGGCGGCGACAGCCGGCAAACAACTGGGCCAGTCGACGCCCGCCCGAGTCGACCTCGCCTCGCTCCACCGCGGGGTCCATGACGGCTGGGCACGGGAGCCGACCACGGCGATCGATCTCGACACGAAACGCGAGCGGATCGCCGACGCGGTCACGGACCTGGACCTGTCGCTCGACCGAGCACGAGTCACCTACGAGGACCGACGGGTCGCCTCGGTGGTCGCGACGACCGCCGGCAGCGTCGTCCGAACCACCCTCGACCGCGCGAGTCTGGACGCCACGCTCGTTCCGACCGACGCCGATTCGAAGGTTCGCCGCCACGCGGGCAGCACCCGCGGCGGCGCGTTTCTCGAGCGCGTGTCCGACGTCCTCGACTCCGCCGCCCGCGACGCGGCCGACCTCGCGGCAGCCGGGACGACGACGGCGACGACCGGGGACACGACCGTCGTGCTCGGTCCCGAGGCGGCCGCCCAGCTGTGTCACGAGCTTGCGGGCTACCTTGCCGCCGATCTGAAGGCGTTCGGGTTCACTCCCTTCGACCGCGGCGACCGGCTCACCGAGGCGCCCCTCACGATTGACGACGGCGTCGCCGCCGGCTCCTGGGCCGCCCGCGCATACGATGCCGAGGGCCGGCCGACGACGCCCGTTCGGCTCGTCGAGGACGGTCGCGTCGAGTCGTTCCTTCATGACACACAGACCGCCGTGGAGGCGAACGCCGTCCCCGCCGGCAACGCCGTTCCCGCGCTCGGCTACGAGCAGGCGCCCCGGATCCACCATCGACACCTCGACGTCGCGGCCGGCGACGCGAGCCGGGAGTCGCTTCTCGCCGACGCCGACGTCTACGTCCGCCGGTTCGCTCCGGGCCACTACTCCGATCCCTTCGAGCGCACCCAGCGGAGCGGCGAGATGCCGCCGAGCGCCCCCTACGCACACGATGTCGCCGAGCGGCTGGAGGGATCCGCCGACCGCGGTACGGTCGAGCTGTCGATCGCCGAAGGCTTCCGGATCGAGGGAGAGAAGCTCGGCGCGACCGTCTCGGGGACGGCCGTCTGGACGCCCGCAACCCTGGAGACGATCAATGGGATCGGACGGGAGCGGGAGACGGTCACAGGGGTCGACTCGAAACACAAGTCACGGATTCCGTACGCGGTCACGGCGCCGGCGATGCGGCTGACGCTCCCGCTCGAGGAGTCGAGCTGAGCGTGAAGTCCGAGCGCGAAGCGGTGAGCGGCGTCAGTCGTTCGCGGACGCCGCGGAGTCGTCTGGCGCGGTCGTGTCCGTGACGTCGTCGACGCGCGTCGAGTCGACGCCCTCCGCGGGCTCGTAGAGGTGACAGGCGACCTTCTGGCTGCCATCGAAGTCGGCTTTCGCCTCCAAGGGGGGGTCCTCCGTCTCGCAGATGTCGCCGATGTACTCCGAACAGCGACCGTGGAACCGACAGCCCGAGGGCACGTCGATGGCGTCGCCCACCTCGCCGGCGAGTTCGACCCGCTCCCGACCGACGCCCGGATCGGGGACCGGGACCGCGTTGATGAGCGATCTCGTGTACGGGTGCTGAGGGTGCTCGATCACATCCTCGGTCGGTCCCTTCTCGACGATCTTTCCCATGTACATGATCGCGAGTCGGTCGCACATGTGTCTGAGAAGCGATAGGTCGTGGCTGATGTAGACGACCGAGAGGTCGAACTCCTCGGTCATCCGCTCCATCAGCGAGAGCACGCCCGCCCGTAGCGAGACGTCGAGCATGCTCACCGGCTCGTCGGCGACGATGAAGTCTGGGTCCAACACGAGCGCCCGGGCGATGGCGACGCGCTGGCGCTGGCCGCCGGAGAGCTCGTGTGGATACTGATCGAAGTACTGGTCCGGCGGCTGCAGCTCCGCGAACTCCAGCGCGCGGCGAACCCGGGCCGTCTCGTTGCGGATGTCGTGGATCCGCAGCGGCTCCGCAATGGTGTCGTAGACCGTCATCCGCGGGTTCAGCGACTCGAAGGGGTCCTGGAAGATCATCTGGGCGTTCTGTCTGAACTGCACCATCTCCTCCTCGTTTGCGTCCGTGAGGTCAGTCCCTCTGAATCGGATGGAACCGTCGGTCGCTTCGTGGAGCTTCACGAGCGACATGCCCGTCGTCGTCTTCCCGCAGCCGGACTCGCCCGCGAGCCCAAGCGTCTCGCCGCGCTTTAGGTCGAAGGTCACGCCGTCGACGGCGTGGACGTAGTCGGATTCGCTTCCGGTCATGGCCCGCAGCAGACTGGAGATGAGCCCCTCGTCCACCTTGAAATGTTTCTGAAGATCACGGACCTCCAACAGCGTCTCGTCGTCGACAGGGTCGTTCAGGCTCATCTCAGTCGTTCCCCTCCATCATCGTTCCTTCCTTCATCGTCCTGATCGCTCGCGCCGCCTCAGTGTCGGCCCAGGTCGCCGGGTCGTCCGCGCGCGCTCGAAAGCCGTCGTCGATCGCGTCCGCGTAGTGACAGTACGATCGGAGACCGTTGTTGTAGTGTGCCTCCGGTTCGATCTCGCGACATTTCTCGGTCGCAAGCGGGCAGCGCTCGGCGAACCGACAGCCCGAGGGCGGGTCGATCAGCTCCGGTGGATAGCCGGAGATCGACAGCAGGTTTTGGTCGGACTCGCGGATGTTCGGGAACGCCCGCTTCAATCCCATCGTGTACGGGTGATACGGCTTCCCAAATATCTCTTCGACGGGCCCCTCCTCGGCGATCTGTCCCGCGTACATCACGACCACCCTGTCACAGGTCTCCGCCACGACGCTGACGTCGTGGGTGATCACCATCATCGAGGAGTTGATCTCCTTCTGGATCTGGCCGATCCGTTTTAAGATCTGGTCCTGCATGATCACGTCGAGCGCCGTCGTCGGCTCGTCGGCCAGCACGAGCGACGGCTCCAACGCGAGCGCCATCGCGATCATCGCCCGCTGCCGCATGCCACCGGAGAACTGGTGGGGATATTCGTCGGCCCGTTTCTGATCGAGCCCGACGAGCTCGAACATTTCTTGGACGATCTCGTTCGCCTCGACGCGTCCGGTGCCGGGTCGATGCGTCTCGATCGCCTCCACGATCTGTTCGCGGATCGTGTAGACGGGGTCGAGCGCGTTCATCGCCGACTGAGCGATCATCGAGATCTCCTCCCATTTATATCGGCGACGCTGCTTCTCCGAGAGTTCAGTGAGGTCCTCGCCTTTGAACTCGATCGAGCCGTTGTTTATGTACCCCGCGTCGGGAAGGATGCCGATGATCGCCTTCGCGAGGGTGGTTTTCCCACAGCCCGACTCGCCGACGATCCCGAGGTTCTCCCCCTCCTCAATGGAGAAGGAGACCCCGTCGACCGCCTGTGCCGGGCCGGTCTCCGTTTCGTAGTAGACTTCGAGGTCTGAGACGTTGAGTACTGTCATTTATCTGAGTTCGGGATTCGTGATTTCCTCGTAGCCACGGCCGATCAGGAACCCGCTGATCACCACGAGGCCGATACAGATGCCAGGCGGCACGAACCACCACCAGACACCGAAGTCAAGCGCCGCGTACGCACGCGAGGACTGCAGCATGGTTCCCCAGGAGACGCGGTTGGGGTCACCGAGGCCGATGAACGAGACGCCGGCCTCCGCGAGGATCGCCCACGCGATCGCGAACGCGCCGTAGAGGAACGACATGGGAAGCACGTTCGGCGCGAGATGTCTGGAGATGATGTGCCAGTCGCTGGCGCCCGCGACCTGTGCCGCCTTCACGAACGGTCGCTCCCGCAACGAGAGCGCCTGTGAGCGGATGACACGCGCCGTCGAGCGCCACTGGAGCACGATGATCGCGAAGATGATGTTCCACAGGCTCGGGCCGAGCAGGGCGACGAGGATTATCACCGTCGGCAGAAGCGGCATCCCGTAGAGGAAGTCGACGATTCGCATCAGCGTGTCGTCGATCTTCCCGCCGTAGTAGCCGGCGGTCAGCCCGACCAGCGTTCCGATCCCCGCGGTGAACACCGCTGCGAGCAGCCCGACGAGCAGCGCAGCCCGCGAGCCGTAGATCAGCTGACTGAAGATGTCGAACCCCTCCGCCGTCGTTCCGAGGACGTACACCGACTCCGAGTCGATGAACATCGGATCGACCCAGTCGGCGATGATGAGCTCCGCGTCCGTCTCGTACTGGCGGTTCAGCGGCTGGTGTGGCGCAATGAACGGCGCGAAGATCGCCACGGCCATGAAGAACGCCATCGTGACCATCGCGAGCTTCACCAGCAGGTCGTTCGTGAGCATCCGCCACTGTTCCCCGAGCGTCTCACGCCAGAGCCGCAGGTTACGCTTCCATCGGTTCACCTGCTCTTCGCTCTCGTCGACTGTGCTGTCGTCGAGGTCCGCGAATATCGAGGGTTCGTCTTGTGTTGCCATGGTTGGTTAGTCGTACGTCACCCGCGGGTCCAGGTAGCCGTACAGCAGGTCCGCGACGAAGTTCAGGATGATGATCGTCGCGGCGAGCACCATGAACGTGCCCTGTGCGACTGGGAAGTCCCGCCGCAACACCGCTCGAACCATCTCCCGTCCGATACCCGGCCACCCGAACACAGTCTCGATGAGCACGCTGCCGCCGACTGCGTAGCCGAGCGCGATCGCAGCCGCGGTGAGGATCGGCAACATCGCGTTGCGTGCGGCGTGTTTGAACATGATCGTCCGCTCTCTCAGCCCCTTCGCCCGGCAGACGTCGATGAAGTCCTGTGAGAGCACCTCCATCATGCTTGATCGCATGATGAGGAGCGGATAGCCCATGTAGTAGAACGCGAGCACCGCGGCGGGTGCAAGCAGGTGATGCAGGAAGGTCGTCGTGAAGATGCGGCTCCACCACCCCCCATCCATCCCGGAGGTACCCATCCCGCTCATCGGGATCACACCGAGTCCCGCGCCGAAGATCCACAACACGATGAGGCCGACGTAGAACGTGGGCACGCTCCGTGCGGTGAGCGCGGTCACCACGGTTCCCTTCTCGAAGTTGGTCCCTCGGTACCAGCCGGTGAACACGCCGAGCGTGATCCCGAGGATGTACGCGATCACGAACGCGGTCAACATCAACACCAGCGTGTTCGGCAGGAACGTCCAGATCACGTCCCGCACCGGTTCGTTCGTGTGGAACGACTGTCCGAAGTCGAGGGTGAGCGCGTTCCGGAGGAACGCGATGTACTGGACGTGGAGCGGATCGTTGAGGCCGAAGCTCTCGATTATCCGCTGTCTCGCCTCCGGCGTCATCTGTGCGGAAACGACGAACGATGTCGGATCGCCGGGCATCAGACGAAACAGGAAGAACAGTACGGTACCGACTGCCCAAAAGGTCACGCCGAGTTGCAGCACCCGTCTGACGACGAAACTCGCTTTACTCATGTTCGGTTGAAGTGGGTATCATTCTGGAGCCGCGGTCGCGGCGGGGATGGGTTGAATGGCCGTTACTCGGCCGGGAAGTGGACCATGCCGTCCTCGTCGAAGACGTATCCGGCGTCCCGGAGCCGCTGGATGCCGGCATCGATGTCCTCGTCGTACCTGGTGACATCGTCGGTGTGGAGCGGGCCGAACGCCGCGCTGACGACGTTGAAGCCGGGCTCTGGCACGTCGAAGAGGATCTGTTCGACGATCGGGGTCCGCGGGACGGCGTTGAACGCCGCCTTCCGGACCTCGGGATCGTCGAGCCCCTCGGTTCGCGCGTTGGGCGTGCAGTGCCAGTACGACGTGGCGGGCTCCGTCAGGACGGTGATCTGGTCCAGGTCTCGGTTCTCGTCGAGCTGCCGGTCGATCCGGCCGAACGTCTCGTAGGTGATGTCGCCCTCGCGCAGGCCCTCCCACACGGTCGACGCCTCGGGAATGATCCGCCAGATCCGCTCCTCGAAGTCGACCGGCGCGAAGTGGTCGTCGAATCGTTCGAGGCCGAACTCGGCGCCCCGGTCCCAGTAGTTGAACTGGAGCGGCCCGGAGCCGACCGGTTCCTCGATGTTGACCTGGCTCGGCTCGTCGCGGTCCGCCCAGCGATGCTCCGGCAGGATCGGGATCTGCGTGCCGACCAGCAGGTTGAACGGTCCGAGCGGCTCTTCCATGTGGATCCGGACCGTTTCATCGTCGACGGCCTCTGCCTCGTCGATGAAGTTCGCCTGCACCGAGTACAGCGGGACCTCGTTATCGGCGATGTAGTTGTACGAGAAGACGACGTCATCGACGGTGAGGGGCTCGCCGTCGTGGAAGGTGTGGTCGCGGATCGTGTACTCCATCGTGTCCTCGTCGACCCGTTCGAAGTCGGTGGCGAGGCTGACGTCGGTGTTGATCTCGCCCTCGTTGTCGAGCCGGACGACGCTGTCGTACATGATGTCGAAGTTGTACGTGTGCTTGTTCTCGTCGTTGTGGCCGAGGGGGTTCATCGTGTCGAGCGCCTCCGGCCAGTATCCGACCAACGTCTCCTCGCCGTCCAGCATCTCCAGGTTGATCATCGTCCAGTAGGAGTTGAACCCGAGCGGCAGGTCTGGCTCCCAGTTGGTGACCTTCTCGTTGTTGAAGACGGCCAGGAACGGCATGTCGACGATCGGCATCTGCGGCAGATCCTCCATCAGGGTCTGCTGCAGGTCGTGGACCAGCTCGATCCGCCTATCCGCGTCGGGTTCGACGAGGTACTGATCCATCAGGTCGTCGGCGTCGGGGTTCTCGTAGCCCGCGAAGTTCCCGTCGCCGGGCGACGTGTTCTCGGAGTACATCGTGGAACTGAACTCCAGCACCGGGTCGATCGTAAAGAACGTGTGCCACGTCGAGAAGTCGTAGTCGTACTCCACGTCGACGCGGTTGAACAGCGTCCCCCACTCCAGCACCTCGACCTCCATGTCGAGCCCGATATTCTCTAATCGATCCGAAATGAGGTTGACCGCGTCGTGGCGCGGCGGGTTGTAGCTCTGTGCGTTATTGAGGTATGTGTAGGTCGGTAGCTGCTCGCCGAGGTCGTCCGGGTCGGTTGCGTCGACGTCAGCACCACCGTCATCGTCGCCTCCGGGATCATCCTCGTCATCGGCGCAACCCGCCATTGCGGTGAGTCCAACAAGACCCGCTGTCGAACCCGCTTTGTTCAGAAACGCTCTCCGATTTGCTGTGTGTTCGGATGACATACCACTGAGTAACAAAATGAAAGTGATAAATCTATTGGTATTATAGATAGTTCGAACACGATCGACTGGATCTGGACAACGCAAATCGAAAAAGGTCTGATTTAGTTTGTTTTATTGGTGAATGTCGCTTTCATGCGTAACAGCATATGTTGCCGATACTCTCCAGACCGATAGTTGATTACTTGCGATCGTGACTGTTCTCAACGTCGCTTTCCGCCCGTGCTGCGCGTCTCGCGTCCGCGAGCCGCCGGCGGTACTCCCAGTAGCCGCTCCCGACCAGCAGCGCTCCCAGTCCAATGCCGGTAACGGGATCGCCACGATACCAGAACCAAGCGATTCCGACCGCCGCGGCCAACGCCGAGAGACCGAGCGCGATCCGTGCACGCCCTCTGCTCCGTGCAACGTCTACCATCCTTTCGGTGCGCCTCTCCCTGACTCAGTCTTCGCTTCTTCCCTCCCCGATTCGCCTTTTTTCAGACGGTTCCCGGTATCCCTTGACCGCCGATCCGATGCGATTCTGGTCCGCTCCATTGATTGCCCGTACTGAACGAGCCTCAATAAATCCACACGGACTTCGACACCCTCGCAGCTCCAGTGGGGCTGTTATCCCGGTCGTGGCGGACTCACGCGGACCGATCGCTCCACGGCCACGGACGCGGCTCACCCCACGGCCACGTACCCGTTGCTTTCATTCCGACATCGAACCCTTCGGTTATCGCCTCGGATTTAATATCCTCGGCCGCCCGCCCGTCGATCGACCGATCCGCTTCCGCGAGCTTCGCGACCCCTGCGGCACACAACACCGATAGGTCACGCAGGTCACGGGAGTCGAGCTTGTCGAGCGTGTCACCGTGCGTGTGGCCCCACCCCCGACCGCTCCCGTGAGAACTCGAACGGGCCTGAGAGGCGGCGACACCGCGCTGCACGAACGGCCAGTGATCGCTGTGAGGCCGGAGCCCGTCTTCAATTTCGATCGGCGCGTCGAACGCTTCGCTCACCTCCTCGAACGCCTCTCCGATCGCCTCGATCCCGTGCGTGTGGATTTCGAGGTCCCGCGAGTATCCCGCGCCATCGGCGTTGACCACGCACTTGACGCGATCGAGATCGTGAGAATGCGTCCAGTAGTAGGACCCGTACAGTCCGGTCTCCTCCGCGCCGAAGACGACGAATCGGACACGGGTCTCGAGCTCCGCTTCCATCGCGGCGAGGATCCGGGCCACGCCGACGACGAGCGCGGAGCCGAACCCGTTGTCGTTCGCTCCGGTCCCGACGTCATGTGCGTCGACGTGAGCGGTGAACAGCACCTCTTCGTCGGTGTCGGGGCCGACGACCGCCTCGACGTTCGCGGATGTCGCCGGTTCGTTTCGGGCTTCTACGGACAGTGTCGCCGCAATCCCGTCGTCGCTTCCGGCGTCTTTACAGTGGCGGGCGAGGCGTGCGCCGACCTCCTTGCTGAGCCCTACCGCCGGGATCGGTCCCGGTTCATTCGTGTGTCCAACGTCGCCTGTCGGCGGTAGCGCACCCTCGATATGATTATAAAAAAGAAACCCTTCTGCACCGGACTCGGCCGCGTAGCCGTACTTTTCGCTCCGATGTACCCATCGGCCGTAGTCGTCCGGCGTGAGACTCGACGCCATCGCGATCGATCCAGAGAGATCGACCCCCTCGAAGTCCGCTGGAAGGCCGTACCCCATGTCGACGACCTCGCCGCTGACCGTCCCGGACGGCGTCCCCGGAAGCTCGACGAGCTCGTGTGAGCCGTCGAAAACGACATCTCGCTCCCCGTGATGAACCGTCAACGACGCGTCTCCGCGCCACCATCCGGGGATCGGGAACGGCTCCTCCGTGATGTTGTCAAGACCGATTTTTTCGAAGGCGTCGGCGACCAGCCCCGCACCGATGGCTTCCCCCTCGTGGCCGGGCATTCGGTCACCGAGATCTGAGAGATCAGCGAGGAGGTTCCATGCCGTCGCGTCCGTGTACGCGTCACCGATCACCGTCGGATGGAGCGATGTCATGTCACCACAAATAAACGACGGGAACATGAGCGTTTGGGAGCCGGCGTTCGACGTGACACCGTTCGGTTCCGCTACGGAACACTCGACACAACGGGGGAGATCGTCCCCTCGCAGTGCATTTCACCCTGTGAATTTTCAATGATGGTCTAACGTCTCGGTAAAACTGAAAATCCACACACTAAATACCGTAACTAATGTACGGGTAGTATGGGATCGGTGACGCTACACCTCGCTGAAGGAGACCTCGACTACGCCGAGAGGCTCCTCAGTCGGAGTGATTTGCCTGTCGAGGACATCACGGCGTCCCCCGTGGAGATGTACTACGCGACGGCCGCAGCCGAACGGATCGGGATCGGCGGCCTCGAGGAGTACGGCGATGTCGGACTGCTGCGATCGGTCGTCGTTGAGCCCTCAAAACGAGGTCAGGGGTACGGATCGATGCTCTGTGAGTCGTTAGAGACCATCGCACGAGACCGTGGCGTCGAAACACTGTACCTCCTCACGACAACTGCATCGGATTTCTTTGCTTCAGAGGGGTACACGACAGTTGAGCGATCGATCGCTCCGGACGCCGTTCAAAACACGACCGAGTTCGGTGAACTCTGTCCGTCGACGGCAGTGTGTATGCGAAAAACACTGTGACTCTCACCGCGTCGCTGTTTCGATTGAGTCAGACGGGCCGGTCTGACCGATAGACGAGATACGCACTACATATTACAGGATACGCAGAACACCACATAGGGTTGGTAGGAATCCGAGCTAGCGGTTCGCGGTTCTCGCCGGTCGACCGTTAACCCGACATCGCGGCTGAATAAGCCAGTACAGATATTATTCTTAGCTAGCAGTTTTATCACCGAACAGTTCGCACTCTCTTCTTTTGAGGGAGAAGATAGATCTGCCCGTGCTGAATTGAGTTTCCGATTTTGTTAAGAAAATCGGAAACTCAAACGGCTAAGCGGCACAATTAGGGCTACAAGCTACTTAAAAAGATGAGCGAGTCACCGAATTCGGAAGCTCAAAGCAGGCAAGCCCGAGTCTGGCTTACGCCCGAACAGCTGGTTTCACGCAGTCGAAGTAGCATTACTATATCTTGGCAACGAATGACACTATGGGAGCCCCTCTGAGAAGGTTGGGTTTCGGGAGCAGTTGAAGGCTCGCCGCTCCCTGCTCATTAATGAGATGGCTCGTAGCGTCGATCGGACCGCTGCTGGCGAACGGCAGGCGGTTTTGTGTTCAGTGTTGGACTTCTACCCAACGCTTATACTGTTGGCCGATGTCTCAACAGGTGAGAGATGGCCCAGGAACCGCTGTTCCAGTACACAAACGTCGAGGCCGGTCTCGTCGAGAACGTCGTGCTTCGGCCGACCGACGACACCGAGACGTACCCCTCGGGCTGGAAGTACACGCTCCATCTGGGCACTCTCGACGACCTCACGCTCGTTCGATACGACAACTCCCACGAGGACACG
The DNA here is from genome assembly GCF_017873815.1 of Halorubrum alkaliphilum. Taxonomy (GTDB): domain Archaea; phylum Halobacteriota; class Halobacteria; order Halobacteriales; family Haloferacaceae; genus Halorubrum; species Halorubrum alkaliphilum. The sequence continues at coordinate 24,036 of NZ_JAGGKQ010000021.1, forward strand.
AAAGGCCACGAACACCACACCGCAGCCGGCGATCTTGACGACGTCGAGTTCCCTGGAATGGAGGACCGGCTTGTCGAGTTCTGGGCGAGCGCGGACGAGTACTGGGACGCTGTCGGCGGCGACCCGCCCCGGCCGCACTGATCGAATACCGACACACGATACCCAACCATGACTACACTCCACATCACCGTCGGCGACCGAGAACAGCTCCGTGAGGACGCGCTCCAGTTCGTCCAAGACGTCGAGGCCGACGATCTCGACGATCAGGATGGAAAGGCAACGCTCCAGTTCGGCACCTACGACGACTTCGTCGACAGTCTCACGCCGCTGCGCCTTGAGCTCATCCGGGCGATCGCAGAAGAGGCGCCTGAGAGCATGCGCGAGGCAGCGCGTCTCGTCGAGCGTGACGTGTCCGACGTCCACTCGGACCTGAAGCAGCTGGAAGTACTGGGCATCCTCACGCTCGAGGAGGGCGGGCCCAGCGGTGCAATTCAACCCGTCGTCCCGTTCGACCGCATCGAGGTCCACATCGACTACCCGCTCATCGATAGCGGCGACGCCGATGGGACTCCCGCAAGCGCGTAGTCACCACTCTCGGAGTGTCCTCGTGTGATGGTTACTCACGATTCACAATCACGCTGCTGTCCTCGAACAGTACTTTCACTCCGCTCGCCCGAACTATAAGTCACAGAGTCTCAAATTTTGAGGAGAGGGAGCACCGCTGAGTCGGTTTTAACAACCAGATCAGCTCTAAAACAGTGTCACACGCTCCCTCTCCCCTCGAAGTAGCCCGTGAACTCGTGAGAATGAGTCCTAATGACCCAGAGACGGTCCGTGGCGACTGCTCGTTCTGTGGCGAGACAGTCACCGGTCGGCACGCAATCATCCACTATGAGACCGCTGGCGGTGGCCCTGGCGTGTGGGCCGAATGTCCAAGCTGTGGTGAGATCGTTGACCCCACCCATGCTCAGTAAACAGTTCATCCAGCAGATTGTTAGGCTCAAGCCGTCATCGACAACGCACCACGAGTGCCGTCAGTGTGGGTACAGCGTGGAGAAAGAAGTCGATGAATGTCCACAGTGTGGCTCTCACGAGATTGCGGCCTACGATCTTGAGTAATCGCTGAGGTGTTCACGGTTGGTAGAGAAGGTTCTATACCTTATGTATCACCCGAACGCTAATATGGCTCCGATTGTTACATAAGGTATGAAGCAGCCGTCACCACCCGCCTCGCTCCCGAAGTATCTCGCAGAGGGGCTCCCGAAACAGGATGCGGAGACACTCCATGAGATACAGAACTACGTCGAGGTGCTCATTGAGTATCGCGACCAGTCGGTCGACACTGACGAGCTTCCCGAGGCTGCCGAGCCCGTCGACGAGTCCGAGAGCGCAGAAAGCGGGACCGTCGTCAAAGAGAAAGTCACCTGTGGCGACGACAGCTGTAAATGCGCAAGTGGGAATCCTGCGGATATGCACGGTCCGTATCTCTATCGCTACTATCGTGAAAACGGGACGATGAAATCGGAGTACATCGGGAAGCCGGGAAGCGAGTAGTGGTGTGAGAAGTTTGCCATAACCACCCGTTCGTGCCAACCTGCGGTCCTAGACTTTCCCGCGAAGGGTGTCATCAACGACATCAGCGAACGCAACGTTCTCACGCACCTGTTGCATCTCGACGGTGACGCGGTCTCCGACACTCGTTTCGGGAACGATCACGACGTAACCGTGCTCAACTTTCGCGATCCCGTCACCTTGGTCACCGAGATTCTCGATTTCAACGTCTCGCTGTTCACCTTCCTCGACAGGCGGGCCGTCGTATTCGTGTTGCTGAGCAGCGTGGTCAGCTGACTGAGTGACCTCAGTCGTGTCGGTGGCTTCGGTATCGGACGTCGATGTCGATATGAGCGCAACACGGTATGTTTTATCCTCAGAGAGTGTCCCGGTGGCTATCTCACGGTCTGGCACAGGTATCTGGTAGGTGCCATCGTCCTCCTCAACAGTCGCAGTATACAGTGTTTGGAGCGTCTCAGAAATGTCCATAAATCGCGTATTGTGTTGATTCGTGCCAGCTGACTTGTTTCTAGCGTTTCTAGTGCTCTCAACTGAATACCGTCGGTCTGATCAAGGTTCCCGAGAGACCACTTCAGGACTCATCGCCAGCATCAAACACGGCCGCAAAGTCTTCGAGGAGCTCCTGTGGCGATCGCTCATCACTACGAGACGGGAGTGGAGCTTCCCAGCATTCGATCTCGAGCGTGCGCGCATTCGACACCGACTCCGGTTCGGTTGTCACATTGAAAATCCCGGTATGATAGATCGCCAGCAGTCGCTGCTCATGAACGGTGACGTAATCGATTCCGGCCCGGTCCAGGACTGTTGAAACATTAGTAGGCTCAGATAACGAGACAGAGACGCTTGGAGACGGCGAGTCGGTCATACCAGGTCCTAGGTCTATTCTACTGATAAAACCCAACTTGAGTACGATCCGGATACACCATCTGGCCAGTTGCCGTGGCCGGTCTGTCGTCTCCCAACGAGTACGATAGAACAGTCCTCCCGCAGTCTCGGCCGTGACAGTATCCGCCCAGACGCCGGCTACCCACCAGTTGAACGAGTATGGAAGGATGTCCCGGAGTCAAAGCTAGTGAGCTCGGTAATACGCTGCTCCAGTTCTTCGATTTCAGCTTGGAGCTCGGTTGTGTCTTCGTCGGCACCAGCCAACTGGTCTTTGAGCCCTTGGAGACGTGTTTCTTTCATCTCTTCGTCGACGTCTGCTTTCCGAACATACTCGCTTTCCTCGATATCGTACACATCGGATTCAGAGAGTGACGTTACCTCCAACGCATCGTCGAGTTTGCTCGTATCGACGCTCATCACCCGCTCGGGGTCGATCCCCTCCGCCTCCAGTAGCTCAACGACCGTGTCGTCATCTTTGAGTGTTCGATTTTGGCGGACAGTCCGCTGAACGGAGCCGTATTGACCACTCACGGGTTGATCGTGATGGAGGCGGTCAAGCAAGACGCCACGAACCTCTTGCCGAAGGTCGTTGGCATTGCGCTGGACATCTGACAGCAGCGTATAGAGGTTCACAAGCGTCGGCACGTCTAATTCGGTGAGTGACGTCATGTCGTGCTGCTCGAGCGCATCGATCAACAGGAGCGCGTCTGCGTACACCGGGATATCGGGCTCTTCTCGTGGGCCATCGTCGTGTTCGACCGTGTGCGCATCGACAAGTGGCGACGCTGTTGGCGTCTCGCTTTCAGAGAGGGTGCCGTCCCGGTCATCGATAGTGAATCGCGGATGGAGACTCATGACGGTGGCATACGGTTCAGCTCCGGGTGGGAGGCGATCGAGATCGAACGACCCAGTCGCATCGGCGACACGCTCAAACAGCGTCTCAAACTGCTCTCGCTGGAGCGGGACGGTCTCACTGTCGGCCTGATACTCGATCAGTACTCGGTGTTGCTGGACGTCGGTGATGTGAAACGGCTTCTGAGAGACCGGGGTGAGGAGTGTGGCGTCTGCTGAAAGTTCCTCCACGTTGTCGAGGAGGTTGTCCCACGTCACTCGAAACGACATACTGGCGATTCAGTACTGCGAGACAAAAGCATACGGGCGTACGTGATGGAGCTCACCGTGATTAACCAACAGAAAGCAACAGAAGCGCCAGTCTGTTGGTTAAGATCTTTCGAGCCTAGTGTCACAGCCGACGATAAGTACGGAGTGGGCAGCCCGCCACTATGATCTCTCACAACGTACTTTTCTGAAATGGTGTATAGGAGATCGACGATCTGCTCATGATCGTAGAAGTTTGGAATATCGGCGTAGTATGTGAGTTTCATGACGCTTCAGTCCTCCTGCTTATCGACTGCGCCCCAGTCAGCGAGTCGGCTCTCGACTTCCTTGAGGCGTTCAGTCACCATCGGCGCTCCTTCGAGAGGAGTATCAACTTCAAGCGCCGTTCGGTATAATTCTACAGTCAGTTCTAGCTCTTCAGTCGTTAGCTGTGCCGTGTCATCAAGCCAGTAGCTATCTGCGAGTTTCTTGTACGCATAGGGATCCTCCGGGTACGCTTCGATGAGTGCTTCGAGCTCGGCCCTGCTGTCGGCTATTCTATCCAGTTCCACGAATGAATCGGCGACAAAGTGGTGAAAGTCAAGCAGGAACTCGTCATCAGCGTCCGGGAACTGCTCGCAGACCTCCTGACAGAATTCGAGGCGTTTCTCATGATACGCCGAATTATCCTCAGCCACGCTGGCAAGATCGCTATCAAGCGAGCGAATGAAGGCCTCAAGAGAGAGAAATGCCGGGAGGCGTTGATCTGCTGCTTCGATAGTTGTGAGATCGTCTGGCGTTACAGCGACTGTGTACTCCCAAGCAGTAAGCCATCGGTCACAGGCCTCAACATCGTTTCCCTTCTCTCGGAGGTCGCGTCCCTCCTCTATGAAGTCGTAGATCCGTTCTGTGTTTGGGATATCCGGTATCCAGCGCTTCCAGAGTACCTGTGCCGCCATCCAAATAAAGTCTTGATCGTAGCCTGTGGCATCAACCTCGTATTCGGCTTCCCACTGCTCAGAGAGCGCAGTCGCCGAATTGTGGTTTTCCACCCGCTTCTGAAACGCAGTCTCGTTCGTTTCGATACCGTGGTCTGCGAGTTTCACGGTGATCTCGTCCGTAGAGAGGGCTTTGACGTCGCTGAGTTCCCACGCATCAGCAGGATAGATACCGTTTGATGTATCGTCTGTTTGTTGCTCACGTTGGATGGGTTGGCTGGCATCCGCGTCTGTGTCGTTGCCACTCTCATCTACGCCGTGTTCCTCACCGTATTGCTCGACACGTTTCCGGTCAATCCGGCTCAGTTCGTCACGTTCGTGGGCCTCATAGAGATGTTCACGGAGCGCAGCCTCTTCCTCGAAGGTTTGTTCGCAGTAGTGACAGTCGCTCATTAATCGAGAGCTATACATACGGGTGGAAAAAGTACCAGGTCTCAACAGGATATTCGTGACGAACAACCAGATAACTTGAGCTGTCGGCTCCATCAAAGGGCCGACCTTACCAAGTGATTCGAACACTTTCGCGCTAATCGCTTGGTAAGCCAAGGAACATAGTACAAGATCGCAACACAGAATTCGTCGTGTATCTCGAAGGAGGACGCCGGCGCTAGTCTTGGGGGTAGACGATCTTGTGCGCCGCATTCTCAACGATATTCGCTTTCGGTTATGTCATATCGCACCTCTATTGAGCAAAGTCGGCCCTAAAGGGTCACCGAGAGTCAGATACACGTTTGGCTGATGTGCTGTTTACCTAGCCGAAATTAGATTAGACTCGTCTGCGAACGATGGAACATGAGGGTCGACGAGGAAACCATCCGAAATCGGAGCACGGACGCCGTGTTCGATCGGGGTGAAACGTACCGCAAGGAGGGACGTATCCAACAGCTTGACCGGTTCGAAAACCTCGTTACCGCGGCTGTCAGCGGGTCGAAACTGTACGACGTGACGATAAAGTTCGGTGGGCGCAGTCTCGATACGAAGTGCACCTGTCCGTACGACGGGAGCGGCGACTGCAAACACGTTGTCGCCGTGTTGCTGGATATCGCTGCTGGTCCGCCGGAAGACGAGAGCAAAGGCGTCGAGGAAGTTCTCGACGATGTGTCGGCCGACGACTTACGTGGGTTCGTCCGTGACGTACTCGCCGAACACGCAGAGTTGCGCGAGCGGTTTCTCGCACAGTTCGGCGACGACCATAAGTCAGTTGAGAAGTATCGTGAGGAGATAGCACAACTGTTCGAACAACATGCTGACCCGGTCGTGTTCGAGGCAATCGATTTCTCCCGGTTTTTCGATATCGCCGAGCAGTACCGCGATCGGGACCGGAATCTGGCCGCTGCGACGGTGTATCAGGCCATATTCGAGGAAGTCGATGAGAAATCGAACTGGATCGACGGGGCCTACAACCACTACGCGAAAACCATCCAGACCGCACTCGACGGATACGCCGACTGCGTCCTCGCGACCGATCCGACTCCCGAAGAGTTCGACACGTACGCTGGCGTGCTGGAGAGGCGAGCGACGACAGAGCCACCGATCAACGACGAGCAGTTCTGGCGTGCACTCGACGATCTGGAGGAACGATACGAACAGTGATGGCGTCGAACTCTCGGCATCGGAAAATATTGATATCGCCCTGATATACCGTCTCGTAATGACTGACATCGACCAGTACAAGACCTATCGGGAAGTCGGGACGCAATTGAACAGCGACATCATGGAGGCGTACTCCGACCGCGAGCTGATCGTCGAATCCGCATCGGAACTGGACATCGGATTTGACGGACTGAACCTGGCCTACGAGTTCGAGTCCCAGATGGTGGCTCACTTCGAGTTCGCACTGTACGAATACCGCCGGGACAAGACCACCACGGCGGAACGCTACCTCGAAGCGGAGCGCTGGGAGAGTGAAACCGAACGGGACATTCTCGAAGCCACAGTCGACGCTGACCTCTCCCTGTTCGAGGTCGAATCCATCAGGGAGTCAGAGCCCCGTTTGACGGTAACCGACTTGTTGAACGACCGCGAAGAACTCACGCTTTTGGACGTCAACCTCAGCCGAACCGCAGAGCCGGGGGTCGTGCTGTTTTTCAGACCCGTTCGCTACGACGAGTTCACAACGACCTCGGGTGTCTCGTTTCCGTTCCCCGGCGAGGAGAAGGGCCAACTGCTGGACGAGCACGGCCGCAAGATAGATCCTGACGCGTCGAAATCGGTTTCCCGGCAGCGGTTCGTCACGTTCCACGACTTGTATCGTGACCACGGCATCCACATTCAGTACCGGTGATCAACAATGAGCGAGCCAGCAGACCGATTCGTCATCGAGATCGGAATCGGAACGGTCGCGCATATCATCGATATGGACGCCGGCCAAGACGGAACGGACTCTCGCTTCTCACTCGGGGTCAGTGGTCCCGGCGAGAAGATGTGTAGTCGAGGGAACCGCTATCCAGGAGACAAACGAGTCACATTTGCGGAGTTTGCCTCCCACCACGATATCAATAAAACGGACTTCGAGGGCGACGCACCGGACGAAATCTGCTCGTATTGCTGGTCGAATACACGCGGCGCACTGGCGGACAAACAGGAGCGGGCTGACAACAACGTCTCCGAGAAGATCGGATCTGTCGGGTATCGGCTCCGGTGGAAGCAGAAGGGTCGAGCGCGAGACGAGTGGTACGATATCGTCGTCAGACCCGAGACGACGATGGCAGACCTGGACAGACTCGTGTGTCGGTTCACCACGCTCGATGACTTCCACCTCCGGATGTACGGGCTCGAAGGCGAGTACCTAGACTCCAGCCTCAGAGTGCTTCCCAACCACCAGTACGAGGAAGCGGGTGACCGGACGTATACGAGAGCGAGCGAAATGACGATTACGGACGTCGCCGAACGGGCCCGACTCGGTGAGGGCGACAGACTCAGTCTGGTCTATGACTTCGGGACGCCCTCGCACTACTACTGCATCGTCAAGGAGGTCTACGAACCAGACAGACTTGACGAGGTGCTCGACGGCGACAACGCGATCACGTCGACCGGTACGGCTGCGATCGTCACGGAGAAGCGACCGTGACACAGGAGACAAACAAAGAGCGGAACAAACGCATTCGGAGGGAGATACTGACCGACGCCTACACCGCGAGTGAGCGGGCGATTAGCTGGTGCTACTACCTCGAATGCGAGATGACGTTCCCCTTCCAGGCGCGGTGTGTCGAAGAGAGAGGGATCTCACCGCTACGCGAGGTCGAAAAAGTGCCTGTCGTTGGGATGACGGACGAAGTCGTCAGTAGTCGTGAGATGTTCGTCCTCGTTGAGTGGATGGACAGAGAGTTCGGTGTCCTGTTATCACAACTCGAAGTGCTCGACGTCGATCAGGACACTCGGGACGCAGTCGACGACTGGCACTACTGGAACGGCGACGGCGACCGATTGGGCTGAGTGCGATCAGTCGCGCCCTGTTTCGACGGGCGAGGCGTACTCCTCGGCCAGTTCGACCACGTCGTAGACGTGCATTCCGGTTTTGAACCATAGCACGCGATCCGCGGAGTCTCCGAAGTCCTCGTCGGAACAGTCTAGTCGCTCCGAGACGGCTAACACGAAGTTATCGGCCTCAATCTGCCGAATCTTCGCCAGTTTGGATGTCAGATACTCCGGCGTCCAGAATCCGATGATCTCCATGATTGCTCGCCGCCCATCGGGATGTTCGATGGCGAAATCGGGGATCATCACTTCGGAACCGAGGTCGAAGACATCGTCTTCGCGCTGGAGGTCCCATTCGGTAGTCGCCCGTTCCCACTTCCGTGTAAGCGTTCGCTCGACGTCGCTGTCGAACCGCTGACCGGTGCTGTAATGAGAGACGAGACCATCAGTGTGATCGAGTGTGAACTGTTTGGTGTCACCGGCCGACCCCTCGTCGAGAATCTCTGCGCGCATCTCCCAGCGGTCGCACAGAGGGAGCGCGGGCAGGAAGTTCGCCATCCGGATGCCGTACTTCTGTGATTTGCGAAACAGCGAGACTGGCCCGTCGAGTTCCACCTCGTAGCCCGCTGCCAGATCAGTGCTCGCGACGCGGGTCCCGTCCTGGTCGATGGGATAGATCCGGTGCATCAACCCGAACAGCTTCATGTGACCTCCTCCTCGCCGTAAACGGCGAGGCTTCCCACGGCACCGCACCGCTGGGTTGGGATATTTGCTGGTTGACGACTCGTCGGCGTGACGAGCCGATGGCGGGGCCACACCGCCGTTACTCCTATCCCCCGACAGGGGGACTCAGAGTTATCTTGACCGAGACACCACAGCGGTTCGAGAGGGTGTCTCGAACGTTCTGGATCTCGGAGTCCCGATATTGCGCAGTTGGGTGGGCGGTGAAACCGCCTCGGTGTATGTTATGTTACGATGTGACGCTAAATAAATATCCCCATCAGCGTCAGAACGTGGTCTGTGGAAGACTTGTCGGATTCACTCCCGGCGTAAACGCCGGGATTCTCTCCTCGTAGAAAGATAGCTGAACACCGTTCCGAAGTTGTCCCACACCCGGATGTACATCTTTGGGGCGTCGTAGAGCACGGCCTGTGCCAGTGCCAGATTGTAGCGAGCTAGCAGCCAATCGACTGTCTGCTCGTGCTGGTCGACGTCTGCTTGCTATTCCCCGTTAGTTTCGTGGTCGCTGTACTCTCGCTCTCGTCGGCGTCTTCGACTATCGACTGGTCGCCGAACCGAACCAGCCGCTTGTTGTCCTCCAGATCCGCGTACATACCCCGGTAACACTCCTCGAGTGAGATTCCAAACTCGTCGGCGACCGTACTGTAGATCTCCAGCTTCTGTGTGTCTTCGCCGAGCGTTGGCTGGCGAACGATCGGGTAGCGATCGTTGGCTCGCTCGAACAGTCGCTTCCGGATCTCACGCGGATTGGCAGCCGCCTGTTGCTCGAACTCACACTCGTCTCTGAGGAGTTTCGCCAACCCCTGGACGATCTTGTAGTCGGTATCGGCCACGGTCAGTTCGTCGATCGCATCGTCGAGTTCGCCTTTTGGTTCACCGAGATGGTCCTCAAACAGCGCGATCAACGTGGCTGCTGTCTCTCGATACCGCTCGTCGGAGATATCGATAAACAGCGGGCGGACTTCGCCATCGCGTGTTCGCGACCGGGCGAGGTCAGCTGTCAGCACTACTACTCACTCCCTCACGTCGTCGCTGTGAGACGTACGTCTCCATCGTATTGGTCGCGATAATCTCGTAGAGCCGTGCTGGCTGGCGGTCGTCGGTCGGGCGGAGGATGCGGCCGAGTCGTTGGGCGTACTGTCGTTTCGATGCGCTCCCGGAAAGGATGATGCCCACGTTGGCCGCTGGCACGTCGATCCCCTCGTCGAGCACCTGTGAGGTGGCCAGCATCGAGTACTCGCCGCTCCGGAATCGTTCGAGAATCTCGGTGCGTTCGTCGGTGCCGGTCTGGTGTGTGATACACGGGAGGATGAACTCTTGGGAGATATCATAGGCGAAGTCGTTGTTCGCAGTGAAGATGATGACGCGGTCGTCATGGTGGCGTTTGAGAAGATTATCGAGTGTATCGAGTTTCTTTGTCGCTGTCCGCGCGATACGCTCTGCCCGCTGCTTTGCGACGAGCGCGCGTCGTCCCTGTGGGTCGTAGGACGTGCGTTTAAGAAACTCGGCGTACCCCTGTTCTTTCCAGAGATCGAAGTCGTGACTGTCGACATAATCTCGGTAGATCTGGTACTCATCGTCGTATTCAGTCCGGTCCTCAGGTGTGAGGTCGACAGACATCTGGATGGTTTCGTACTCGCTGAGGAACTCACCGGCGAGGGCGTCGACATCTTCCTCGTGGACGACCGGCCCCATACGGTCTTCGAGTAGCGTCTCTCGTCCGTCGGCGCGTTCGTAGGTCGCAGTCAACCCGAGGCGATAGGGTGCAAGCGTCATTTCGGGAATCTGGAGGTACGTCTCGGCCGCCAAATGGTGGGTTTCGTCGGTGATGAGCAAGCCGAACCGGTCGCCGTACTCGTCGATATAGCGATAGGCGCTGTCGTAGGTAGTGACTGTGAGCGCGCCGATATCGTGACTCCCTCCACCGAGGACGCCGACCTCATCGGTGAGTTGCTCACCGAACGCGTTGGTGAGCGTGGCGTGCCACTGGTTCATCAGATCGATGGTCGGGGTAACGACGAGTGCGCTGACACCGGCGTCGGCGATGGCCTGCAATCCGAGGAACGTCTTCCCGCTGCCGGTCGGGAGGACGACCGTCCCCTTCCGGTCGTGTGTACGCCACGAGTCGAGTGCGGCCTGCTGATACTCACGCGGTTCGATCTGGAGTGCAGGTGTCAGTGCGAGGTCCGGGTACGCTCTGGCAGCGTCTTCGACATCGTGACTGAATCCACTATTGATGGTAGCCTGTCCACCGCCATCGTTCCACTGTCCGGCCCACTCGAGGAGTGCCCGGTACCGATACGCCTGGGCGCGATACGTATCGACGCGATCGTCCCACTCTGCGTGTGGAACCCCCTCAGGCGCGTCGTAGAGCAAGAGCGTTCCCTCGTCGAATTCGATCCGCATTTGGTACGTGAACGCACGACTGTCGGACGATTCAATCTGTCGGGCGCTAGCTGAGTGACAAAGCACCAACTCACGTCAGTGATAGCACAGCGTCACGTTTTGGGGACGTACCATAGTATACAGACACAAAACATGGACTACCCGACTCGGGATGAAATACGATCGCTCTGTACCGAACAGTCCTTCGAGCGCGGTGTCAATTATCACCACCAAGATCGGGTGCAGGAGCTGGATATCGATGGCGACGAGATCAGAGCAACTGTTCGGGGATCCAACTACTACGATGTCACTATCGATCTCGTGGACGATGCGGTCCGGTCTCGTTGCAGTTGTCCGTACAACTACGCGGGCGACTGCAAACACGTCGTCGCGGTCTTGCTCACCGTAGACGACCGAGACACCGAGACGGTGAGCGATCCCGAATGGGACGAGACGGTCGATGTCGAATCGCTGATCGAACAGACGACCGTCGAGGACCTCCGAGCGTTTCTGCGTGACATCGTTGGGGAGGATCAAGATATCCGCGATCGATTCGTCGCGTTCGTCGGCGAAGACCCGGACAAGACTGTCTACGACTACAAACAGGAGATCGATCGTCTGTTCGACGACGCTGTCAGCCGCCGGGGAATGGTCGAACACGACACGCACATCGACTTCTCGCAATACACCGACCTCGCGGAGACACATAGAGAGCGAGGCCACGTCGATACGGCGACAGATGTCTACCGAGCGATTGCCGAGGCAATACGGGAGAATCTGGACCGGGTCGACGACAGCAGCGGGTACTACGGCCGCGAGTTGGAACGCGCTATCGAGTCATATACAGAGACGCTCGCGGAACAGGAGTTCGACCACGAGCGAAAGCAGCCGTATATCCAGTATATCTGTGCGGAGTTCATCGGGGCAGACCACGGGTTCGCCAGCGACTACTACGACGACGCACTCCGAACGCTCTGCACGACGGACGACGATCTCGAATACTGGCTGGAGCAACTCGATGCACACGTGTCCGGTGTCACGCTCGACGCAGTACTGTCGGGAAAGTCACTCTCGAAAGCGGACGACCGACGAGATGAAACTGAAGACAGCGTCGATACATCCGACGGATCAGCGAGAGACGACGATTTCACAGACAATCCCGAGCGGACGGACGACGTTCTCTACGTATCCGATTTTACTGACGGACCGCTCAGTACCGACGAGTTCACCGGTGGAGCAATAGATGTCGAACACTTGGCCGTCGGGACACTGGAACTCGAGTACTTCGTCGGTGACGCGTTCGAGAAGTTACGCATCGATGAACCGACGACCGTCGAGAGACACACCGCTAGCGTTGAACCGACCGAATCAGGAACGACCGACACGAAGATGTCGTCGTCACTCCAGAAGCGTCGGATATTTTCGACCTACGTTTACATCCTCGAAGAACTCGGCGACGAAGACGCCCTCTCGCAACTCTACGAGGAAATCCACCTTGAGAGCAAACGATTCTGCAAAGAGTACGCCCGACGACTGATCGACGAGGGCAACGAAGACCGTGCGATCGAAGTCGTCGAAGGTGGTATCCATACGTTCCGATCGCCTCGTAACCTTCGCTGGCTCGCTGCCGACCTCTACGAGGACCGGGATATGGACGAGTACCGTACCACGCTGAAACAGTTGTTTCTCGATCATATGGAGTGGGCAGCGTACGATGACCTGAACTCGGTCTGTGACGATCAGGAGTGGCAGTCGATCTACGAGGAATTCGAACGGCATTTCGAACGGGACGATAGGAAGGACCTCGTCGCACTGTACGTCCACGACGACGACCTCGAAAAGGCGTTCGTCGAACTGAAAGAGAACGCAGACCTCTCGTCAGTTCGCCAGTACCGTGATCCAGTCGCGACCACTGCGCCGGCCGAGTATTTCGAGCTCTACCGGGAACTGCTCGTCCCGTTTGCCGCCGGCGACACCGGTCGACGACACTACCGAGACATCGCCGACCACTTAGAGGAGATGCAGGGGTTGGTCCCCAAAGCGCGGTTCGAGGAGTTCGTCGGTTTCCTGAAAGACAAGCACTCGAACCGGCCAGCGTTTCTCGACGAACTGAAGAAGGCCGGGTTTTGAGCAATTCCGTGCTGTTCGCTGAACGTTCACCCGTGATACTGAGCCCAGCCCTGATCGATAGTCAAAATCAGAGAGACAGGATTCCAACAACGATCTTTCGGGATACGCGCGAACAGCGCCCGTGGACGATACCCTCTCGGTCGAGACGCGGGACGTGACACTCTCGACCGGAGACTACGCCATCCCGGCCGATTATACACATAATGGTAAACACCCATCAGCCACAGTTCGCGGTCGAATGCAAGTCCGGGCAGGACTTCCTCACCGCACGATTGAGATGGAAATACGCTCAGCACTTTCGGAGATTTCACGCGAGGCAGACAGTCCCACGCCACACGTGTTATCAGGAAGAATTCACGAAATGGTGGGGTGTCCTCAGAAGAGCAGAGGAGGTCGCTGGGTATCCTGAAATTGCTGAAACGGTGGGGGGTGTTGTAGAGAGATGAACACGGAGTCGAAAATCACCCCAACAACAAGACTACGCGTTCGGTCGATCAGCACTGATATGTTCGAAATCGATATCTGCGAACCGAGCCGTATCCTTGAGAACTTCGACAGCGATCTCGGTATCGACCTGGAGCTGGTACTCCCAAGCAGGACCACCGATCGAACCCGCGGTCACCTTTTCGCCTTCGGCGATACCTTGCATGTCGAGTTCACGGAGATGGTCTTTGAAGCGTCGCTGACCGAGTTTGTCGGCATCAATTCGTGAGGCGACACTCTTGTACACGCCGTAGATCGGTTGAGCTCGGACAGGAGCATCCCCGGAAATTTCCAGGGCAGTGAGCGCGGCAAGGGCAAGATGAGCTTGTGTCGTCATTTCACGCATAGCCTCGACGACGGCTTCTCGTTCAACGAGCGCCTGAGCTTCACGAGCGTGCTCTGCACTAACTTGGTTGTCACCGTGTTTATCCGCCAATTCGCCGGCTTTGCGGAGATATTTGATTGCTTGGCGAGCGTCGCCCGTATCTTGTGCCGAAAGTGCAGCGACGAGTGGGATCACATCATCCGTCAGTACACCACTCCGAAACAGATACTCCTGCCCGGATTGGTCGATTTCGACGACAGTTCCCTCCGAAACTCCATCGGCGTCGACTTCGTTGATCGGAGTCAGTTCGGTATCGCGGAACGCCTTCGCTGCGCGCCGGCGGAGGATCTGCTGGAGCTGCGTCGCATCATACGGTGAGAATAGGACGGAATCGTCGTAGAGCGAACTCTTCACTTTCGGACTGAGATTATCCCGCCACTGGAGGTCGTTACTGATGCCGATGATGCTGGGGAAGACGTGGTCCTCAACGTAATCCTGCGCTCGAGCTCGGGGGAGACTGTAGAGAATCCGGTCGTCGTCTCCGAGCGTATCGATTTCGTCGAGGACGATGATGATCGTGCCACCGATCTCGTTCATCGCCTCGAACATCATGTCCATCACGACGTCGGTTGCGTAACCAGTCGGCCGGCTGTTGCCGGTGAGTTCCTGGTAGATACGGGAAGCGGCCTTGTATGACGTTGAGAGATCATGTGATTCACAGGAGACATATGCCGTCGTGAGGTCCAGATGATCGGATTCTTCCTCGGCATGAGCCTGCAGTTCGGAGAGTTTGGCTTTCGCAGCGGCAGTTTTTCCTTGACCGGCCTTCCCGTGGAGGAACACGTTGTTGGCACCGACTCCGCGAGCCGCGGGAGCTAGTGACATATGAAGATCTTCCATCTCGTCAGTTCGTTCGGGGAGATTGTCGGGATGGTATTCCTCACGAAGGACCTCTTCTCGTTGGAAAATAGGCGAGGTATTCGAGAACTGGGTCATATGCGGAATCATCTGAGCAAGAGATAATAAAACCCCGGTTACAGCAATGTCTAGAATGTCGTCAACTAGAGGCTCTAAACGAAATAGACAGACCACACCCCCACCACCGTTTCAGCAATTCTCGTGCGAAAGAGTAGGAACGATCAATCCTGACGGAAACACACGTTATACTACGAAGACACGGTTCTCAACCACTGTTACCTCTATTTTAGTCGGATTAAAGACACAGCGACTCTTATTATATTATATATTCTTTTCCTTTAGTAGTAGTAAGTGTAGTAGTAAGAGAGTAGATAGAGCAGTTACAACAAGTATAACAACCTACATTTGAAGGGTTTATAAGAGAAATAACTCTGGCGGGACTCGTCTTCGTATTCGACCCGATATCTAATTCGGGTGAATTGATGAAACAGTGGTGGGGGTCCCAACGGCATCCGTTACTTCGATTTAACTGTTCATCCGGGAATGTCATGTTTACTTCCTCCGACGAGTTCTTAAGAGACGTGTGTGGTCTCTATTCTTCCGAGGTAGTGTTTCTCAGGTCTCCAAAATCGAGTGTTAACTACTTTACTGTTTTGAGTAACGCACTCACTCGAACTCTAGGGAATAGTGTTCGTCCAGCTGAATTAATTCCTGAAACACTGGTGGGTGTCAGGCGGATTTATATGAGTTAGCGTATCTCTTGCCCCGGAACCGAATTCGTGAATCTACTCTCTCCAGATATGTTTATGACTCTCATTCTCCGATACTCTCGCTAAATTCGTGAAACAGTGGTGGGTGTGTCTCCGATAGCGGTTGCTCAGACTCTTACCAAACGCTGAGAGCAGTTTTGTTCGCGACCGCGTCGGTGGTTACACTCGAACGGATAGTGTGAGAGAGCGGCTGGATCTCAGCGTCGATCTACTGGTGTACAGTTTGAAATACTCGAAGTGCCGGTGTGGGGACGTAGGCGATCAACCTCTTCCAGCACACCCACTACGACCCGCACTCCTCTTGCCAATCACAGCGACTGGCAGCACCGACTCTGTAGTGTGAAACCAGATCGCCGCCCAAGAGAAACGTGTACCCGACAAGTGTATGATCGAGGTAATATCCGACGTTCGGTAGTTAGACAGCAGGATGCTGTGATTAACCAACAAAGATAGCAAAACCCGAAGTATGTTGGTTAAGATCGCTCACTCTCATGGAAAACTGCTGGAAAGACCCATCGCTAATGGAGTCTGTTGTTTCACTTGAAGCAGTGGTGTGTGGGCTCAATAACTGGTATAGATCGCGTCTAACTCTCCACCGTTTCCGCAGCTTTTGTTGACGAGTGATCGCGGGAATCCGCACACCACCATTTCCGAAGCTATTCACGAGAGAACAAGGGGACTACGAAAGAGGCGACGTAATCAGGATGAGGCCGGATCGCCCCAATCTACTCCTCCCTTCCCGGTGGTTGGACGATATCTCCAAGAGATCGAACCAACTCTATCCCGTTCTCGTAGTTAGTCGTCACCCGATACCCTTCTTCATCCTGCTCAACGGCCCCTACGCTGGGATGCGCGAGCAGTTGGAGGGCGGATCGAATCTCTTCGGTGGTTGGGATATCGTTCGAGTCCTCCATGCCCACGACGATCCACCGGACGTCCTCCGCTGTCTCTACGGCTCCGTCGGCACGCTCGAGAGCTCGGATGACCGCAAGCAGGGTTTCTCCAGCATCGATCCGGTCCTGGATGTACTGAGGAGGTCGAGTCTGTCGTCCTGGAAGGCTCCTGAGCGTGTCAAGAGGGCCAATATCTCCTCGTGTGGGACGGCATACTCGTCCCGGCGATCGAGCAGCTCGACGATGTCGTCAACGGCGATGGTCGTTAGCTCGGTCGTTTCGGCGTTATCGATCACCTTCGGAGCAAAGCCTGGGGCGACCACGATGGCGTGATCAGCCCCACGCTGGCGCCGGTGTTTGTCCACGTTGGTGACCTCTAGAAAGTTGACTCGCCCGTTCCCTCGGGCCTTCACTTCGACAACGACGTGTTCGGGGGATCGGATCTCCACGTCGGTATCACCCCCTCCTTCGATCCAGTCGGCGGCACAGCCCAGCCGAGAGAAAGCCTTCGCAACGAGTTTCTCGAACTCCTCGTGGGCGTTCCCGTCCGTGCTGGCCGCCCGGAGCTGGTCGGCGAGGTCGGGAGTTGGTCCGTCGTCTTCATCGTCGACGGGGTGAACACGTTCGCCGGCATCGGTCAGGTCGGCAATGGCAGTCTCGACTGATTCCTCGCCAGAGAGTTGGTTGAGGCGCTTGTCAGCGACCCGGGTGAATCCCTGCGGGCGGTAGGTCTCGTCGTAGCCAACGAGTTCGTTGAATTCCTCAATGTCGACGTCAACCTCCTCAATATCGGTGAGGAAAGTCATGTACTCCCAGGGGCTTTCCTCGTTCCAGCGACCGTGTTCAACGTTCTCTCTCCAGAGATACTCCGCAAGGTCGGGGTCGTGTCGGAGTTGGAGGACTTGTGCCCTCGCGACGAACGCGCCATCGTGGTAGACGAGCGCGATATCGTTGCGTTCGACGTTTCGCCACGTCCCGTCTACTGAGGTACCCCAGACGTGGACGAGATGTCGTCAGATGTCGTCCGAAATAGTTCGAGGTCCTCGTTATTGAGATAAGACTCAATATCCGCAATTGGGTGCCCATCTCGGATGAACTGTTTGTAGTCCTCAAACGCGTCGTCGCGACCAGCGGGGAGGATCACGATTCCGGTCATGCTTGAGTGAAAATCATTGGTGGGAAACAAGTAATTGGCTACAACTTCATTGACTCTGTTAATATCCTAAGGAGCTGATAGAATTGGTGTGCGAGATACAGAGGGTGAGCCCAGTATTTTCCCCAATTATTTCACGTTCCTATTGATGAATCAGCCGCTCGGTACTTCAACCTTACATACCGCTCCGCATACTTCTGAGGGTTAGGTACCAAATATCTTTGTTCTAGGACTGTTTGATAGTAAATAAGCTATGTACCGTTATTCCGGCTTGGGCCAGCAGCAGAACTGGTGGCGAGTTCGAATCGGCACCGACAGGACCAATTGCTGTATCTCTGTGGTCGAATAATGATCGCTTCTTCCCCAGTCATCGATTCGTCGACGGTGTTGCTCGTCGGAACAGACGACTGGCTCACGCGATTCGCCACGACGCTCGAGGCACGGACTAACGCGACTGTGCATACAGCCGAGGGCAAAACGGAGGCGCTTGACATCGTGGAAAAGGGGACCGCTGACTGTCTCATTAGTGAGTACGCACTCAAAGAGATGACCGGACTCGATCTCCTTAGAGAGATCCGCGAGGAAACGACTGCGCTACCAGTACTACTGGGTACTACTGCCGGGAACGAGGCCATTGCCAGCGAGGCGATCGGAGCCGGTGTCAGCGATTACATCGCACTCGTGGAACCAGTTGAGGAGATGGCCGACGAACTCATCGAGCGAACTGAGTGTGTCCTCCGATCTGCTCAGCGGTCGGCCACACAACGGGAGCGAGCCAGACAGTTTGACGCGATATTTAACGATTTGCGGACCGCAACGTGGGTGCTTGACCAGGATGGTGCACTCACCCGTGTGAACGAAACCGCACGGGAGATGATCGATACAGACGTCGAATCGGTCGTTGGCGAACCCTTCGAGACACTTCCGTGGTGGTCACAGACCGATACAACGAACACAGATATCCAACAGATCGTGGAGGACGCACTAGGTAACAAATTTGGCAACGCGGTCGTCACACAGCCGCTACATATCGAGGACCCGCGCGTGATCGATCTCTCTGTGCGCCCAGTCGAAAACGAACGTGGCGAGGTCGTTTCAATTGTCGTTGAAGGCGTCGACATCACCGAGCGTGTCGACCTCGAACGTAGCCTCCGTCAGTCAGAGGAACTCCACCGTGTTACGCTGAACAACATGACCGACACGGTTCTCATCACGAACGAAGACGGCGGGTACACCTATGTCTGTCCCAACGTCCACTTCATCTTCGGCTACACGGCCGATGAGATTCACGAGCAAGGAACGATCGACGACCTCCTGGGTGAGGATCTCTTCGACCGTGCCGAACTCGCGAAAGACGGTGTTCTCAAGAACATCGAAACCACGGCCACGGACAAGGCTGGTCGCGAACACACGCTCTTGGTCAACGTTCGCGAAGTCTCAATTCAGGACGGAAGCCTCCTCTTCAGCTGTCGGGATATCACGAAACGCAAGCAGCGTGAGGAAGCACTCGCAACGCTCCATGAGACGGCCCGGGATTTCCTCTACGCCGAGACTCACCAAGAGATTGCCCAGCATATCGTCGACGATAGTCCTAGTGTACTAAACCTGAATGCGAGTGCGGTCTATCTCTTTGATGCCGATACCAACAATCTCCGACCCGCAGCGCACTCGGCCACAATAAAAAAACTCAACGGACCGCTCCCCACTGTTCATGCCGACGGAGAAACACTTCCAAGTTACAGTTTTGTCGAGGACGAAGCATTGTTTTTCGACGATGTACACGAGACTGACCGACTCGAAAACCGGGCGACTGACCTTCGCAGTGTAGCCTACATTCCACTTGGCGATCACGGGGTATTCATCGCTGGTTCAGACCACGTTGGCGTCTTCGACGACGTAACCCGGGAACTGGCCGATCTACTCGCCGCAACCGCTGAGGCAGCCCTCGACCGCATTACACGAGAGTCCCGACTCCGTGAACAGGATCGCACACTCCAGCAGCAAAACGAACAGCTCACCGCTCTGAACCGCATCAACGAGACGATTCGTGAGATCGATCAAGCAGTCGTACAAGCCGAAACGCGGGATGAGATCGATCATACCGTCTGTGAACTGTTGACTGCCGATGATCGGTTCAGATTCGCCTGGATAGGTACGGTTGACCCGACGACCGACACTATCGAGCCACGGGCCTGGGCTGGCTCCGAACAGGGATATCTGGATAGTCAGTCATTTGCCGTCGACATAGAAAATACAGAGCCAGCTGGACAAACCGCGGCCACTGGCGACGTGACTATGGTGTCGAACGTCGCTGCCGGGCTCCGTGATGAACTATGGCGTAAAGACGCGCTCGCTCGTGACTACCTATCTGTATTGAGCATTCCCCTCGTATACAACGACCTCACGCACGGCGTCCTGACGGTCTACGCGCCGACCCAAGATGCGTTCGACGACACGACGAAGACCGTCCTAGCCGAACTCGGCGAAACAATTGCGTCTGCTCTCAGTGCGATCGAGCGGAAAAATGCGCTACTTACGACATCGATGACGCGTGTCGAGTTCACCATCGATGATCCGGTCTTCGTCCTCTCACGACTTGCGAAGGACGCTGGGTGTACTCTCTCGTACCAGGGGGGAGTCCAGCAATCCAGAGAGGGGAGTTATGTGTTCGTCACCGTTGAAGACGCATCGCTGGAAGACGTCGTAGAAGCTGCCTCGCAGTTGGTTGCTATCGGTGATGTCCAGACGATCAGCACCGAGGATGAAGGCGGCGTTCTACGACTCCGGCTTACACAGCCGTTTCTCGCCTTAGAACTGGCCGATCATGGCGCCGTGTTTCGTGAAGCGACGGCTGATCCGATCACGACGACACTCGTCATCGATATCCCGGACAGTATCGACGTCCGAACGATCACGCAACTCGTTCGCGAGACGTTTTCCACTGTCGAACTCCGTTCCAAACAGACACACGACCAGACCGCTGCACACGATCTCTATTCGAAATTCCTCGACAAGCTAACCGAGCGACAACTCGAGGTGATCCAAACCGCATACTACAGTGGGTATTTCGAATCGCCACGCGAGAGCACCGGGGAAGACGTTGCAGCGACGTTAGGAATTTCTCCGCCCGCATTCTATACACACGCTCGGACCGTCCAGCGCAAACTTTTTGCGACGATTTTTGAAGAGAACAACCTCCCTATCGCTGCTTCTGTTAAGACGGTTGAATAACAAACTATGGATCATTAAGATGGTTTGTTAATCAACAGCCCAATATTCCCTTATACACTTATTATCTATATGTAGAGTGCCCTGGTCCGTGTGCTGGCACTCGTGAACTCACTATGAAAGATATCGACCCTGAAACAGACGAAGAAACCACATACGAGTGCTTCGAGTGTGGAAAAATCATCATCGCAGAGACCAGCCCCAGCCAGTGTCCCGACTGTAGTGGATCGATGCGAAACCGTCAAATGCCGCTCGAATGACTATGGCCTCCAAAGCCGATACTACCCGCGACGAGTCAGGCGACGAGGCGGAATCATCGATCGAGTCGGAATCTGCGCTCGAAACGGCCCGTCGCCAGCTGTACCAAGCTGCCGATCACCTCGACATTGATCCGAACGTCGTCGAGCGTCTTAAACACCCTAAAAAGGTTCACGAGGTGACGATCCCCATCGAGCGGGACGACGGAACTGTCGAAGTGTTCACGGGCTATCGAGCCCAACATGACAGCGTCAGAGGTCCGTACAAGGGTGGGCTTCGGTACCACCCGCACGTCACCCGAGACGAGTGTGTCGGACTCGGTATGTGGATGACCTGGAAGTGTGCCGTTATGGACCTGCCCTTCGGCGGGGCCAAAGGCGGCGTCGCTGTCAATCCAAAGGACCTGAGTTCGGACGAAAAGGAGCGGCTCACTCGTCGGTTCGCGCAGGAACTTCGTGATGCCATCGGCCCCAATCAGGATATTCCCGCGCCTGATATGGGAACGGATCCACAAACTATGGCGTGGTTGATGGACGCGTACTCGATGCAAGAAGGTGAGACAACACCGGGTGTTGTCACCGGCAAACCGCCGATCGTTGGCGGCAGTAAAGGGCGTGAAGAAGCCCCTGGTCGAAGTGTCGCGATCATCACGCAGTTAGTCTGCGAGTACTACGACCGGGAACTCACAGACACAACTGTCGCAGTCCAGGGCTACGGGAGCGTCGGGGCGAATGCCGCACGATTGCTGGACGAGTGGGGCGCGACCGTCGTCGCGATCAGCGACGTGAATGGGGCGATGTACGATCCTGAGGGGATCGATACAGCTTCTGTCCCGTCACACGATGAGGAACCGGAAGCCGTCACCACGTATGCGGACACCGTAATCTCGAACGACGAATTGCTCACACTCGACGTCGACGTACTCATTCCAGCGGCACTGGGGAATGTGATCACCGAAGAGAATGCGGAGGCGATCGCTACAGACATCGTCGTCGAAGGCGCTAATGGCCCGACGACCTCGACGGCCGATTCGATCCTCGCAGAGCGAGATATCGCGGTGATTCCCGATATTCTCGCCAATGCGGGCGGCGTTACAGTGAGCTATTTCGAATGGCTCCAGGACATCAATCGGCGGTCCTGGTCGCTCGAACGGGTGAACAACGAACTCGAAACGGAGATGCAGGCCGCCTGGCAGGCCGTCCAGACAGAGTTCGAACACCGAGACGTCACCTGGCGAGATGCAGCCTACATCGTGGCACTCACACGTATTGCTGAGGCCCACGAGGCACGAGGCCTCTGGCCCTAACTCAAGTTAGACATGACGGTGAGACAACCAGGCCCGATAACGCGTAATCACCCATCCTATTTATGAATAGTTCACTATTCATGCTCTTCAGAATCAGACAGAGCCAATATCTAATTAACCAACAAAACTATAGATAGGCGGTCTGTGTTGGTTAACGTAAGAGCAGCCGATGTCCTACGAACCCCCGATCCCACCGGCGAACCTCCCGACGGAGGTCGTCAACGCGCTCAACGAGTCGACTCCAGACCATCTTCGAGAGGTGGCCACGTACGCTGAAGTGCTAGCCGAGCACAAGGAACAGTCGATCACATCGACAGGCGCGTGATCTTGTCTGATGGCGGTGAACCAGATCGAACTGGTCGTGGAGCGTCTCCGAAGCGCTGGTGAGCCCGGTCTCCGGGATGGACCGTCGCTGTCGGCGGCGGACCGCCGCCGACGCGACAGCGTCGCCACTCACGATCCCTGTCCGGATCGGTGGACAGCTACCGGAAGAACCGGTCGTCTAATGGTTGATTCGCTGGAACAGCCCTGCGCACACCAAGCGCTGTCCAAGCGGCCCGCAGCACCATCTCACAGAACTCCGTGAACGGCCATCTCCAGAGGCGGCGCCCCCCGCGGCGGGGCGCCGCCACGTACCGCCAGTGTAGATACCGCCAGCTATTCTGGAGCAGCAGGCTCACCACAAACATCACCAGCCGTAGCCCAGCGTCCTGAGAACTGGTGAATGCGAGGCTCTGCTTGGCTAATCGGTAGCTCGACTCGATGCC
>NZ_JAGGKQ010000022.1 GCF_017873815.1 Halorubrum alkaliphilum
ATAATTCACCGTCGATGGTTATATCTTCTATAACCCCCCACCTCTCTTTTTTTTTGGGGGGGGGGGGGGGGGGGGGGCCCGCCCCCCCCCCCCCCCCCCCGCGGGGGGGGGGGGGCCCCCCCCCCGCGACTCCCTCGCACCGTCGGTGAGCGCCGCAGCGCGGCGCTCACCGGGGCGCGCCGGCCGCATCGTTCTTTATAAGTAATCGTCCCAGCCGCTCGCAGTTGTATTAAATGCGATCTCGTCGCCGGCGATCTGATATACCCACTCCCGAGATCGCTCACGCGAGAGTATATAAACGAACGTTTCGCCCCTCAAGCAACGTATATAAACAATACAGTGGTCCCGCTTACGAGAACTCGGCGAGGTTCGCCTGTAGACCGGCCGCCATCGTCGACTTCCGCCGGAGGCGACCGAGCGATATCGGGAGGTGATCGGCGACGCCCCGTACCGCCTCGCCGAATGTCTCGGCGGTGCCGTGCTCGTCTGAAAAGGCGTTTCGGACGGCCTCGCGTACCTGCCAGACGCCGACGGGCCCCCAGTAGTCGTCGGAGACGTGTCGGCAGACGAGCGCCTTCGCCTGTCGCCCGCGGTCATCGAGGTGTTCCAGCACGCCCAGCCGCGCGGCGTAGTACGCGCCCGCCGTCTCTTCGACGTAGCCGGTGCGCCCCTCCCGCCCCTCGCTCGCAGCCGCGAGGTAGGTGCCGGCTTCGGGATCCGGGTTCCAGATCGAGCCCGGCGCTTTCAGCTCCACCAGCTCGTACTCCCAGTTTCCGGGGACGAGGACGACCCAGAAGGCGTTGCCGAGGTACTCGTTACGATGGACTTCGATGGCGTCTATCGTCGGGTTCGACCGGATCGACCCCCGGAGGAACTGTCCGACCGTGTCGTCGACGGCGGTAATCGACCACCGCGTGGGAACGAGTCGGCGGTTCGCCCCGCGTCCGAGCGCGCCCGCGGAGAGGATCGTGTTGATCTCGTACACGTCGAACCCGCGCCGGTAGAGGTAGGTCATCGCCCCCTCCGCGCGCCAGTCGTCGTCCTCCAGCGTCTTCTTCACCGGCCGCGGCACGTGCGGGTTCTCACCAAGCGCTGCGGTCCGAGCCGATGCCCGAGGGCCAGTGGGCGTCTTTACGTCCTCGACGCCGACCTCGAAGTCGAGGTCCGGCCGCCCGTCTAAGCCGATCTCGACATCGACCGGGCGGTCCGCAATTGCGACCTCGCGTTGGACGCCGAGCCACCCGTCCCACGCGTCGTGGACCCCGGCTCCGCCCCGCGCGCCGACGTCGTTCACGTCGATTCCGCGGTTCGCGTTCAGCAGGCTCGTTCGGCGTTCAAACACGTCGCCGATGGAGACGCCCTCGTCGTACCACGCAGCCGATGTTCGGAAGGCAGCAGCACGGTCCTCGCGCCCGACCGGGGAGAGCAACCCGGTCGAGACGCTCGGGTAGTTCGAGCGACCGACAAAGATCGACGGCGAGACGCTGCCGACGACCGCGTCGTCGGACACCTCCGCCTCGAAGCGCTGCTCGAAGGAGTCGAGGTGGTCGAGGATCCCGTAGTCCTTCTCGCGGGCGAGTCGCCGTCGCTCGGCGCGCTCGTTCGCCTCGAACGCCAGGTACTCGTCGAGCCGCATTCGATCGGTCGTTGGCGGCGGCGCGGCTTGAACGTTGCTCGTGGGGTCGGAGTGAGAAAAAACGAGGAGGCCGGAACGGCGCGCGGGCCGAGCTACGCGTGAATGCCCATCGCCTCGATCTGTTCCTGATACCGGTTGCGGATGGTGACTTCGGTCACCTGCGCGACATCGGCGACCTCGCGTTGGGTCTTCTTCTCGTTACAGAGCAGGGAGGCGGCGTAGATCGCGGCCGCCGCGTAGCCGGTCGGGGACTTTCCCGAGAGCAGCCCCTTCTCGGCAGTGGTCTCGATGATCTCGTTGGCTTTCCCCTGTACCTCCTCGCTCAGGTCGAGTTCCGAGGAGAACCGGGGGACGTACTTCTTCGGGTCCACCGGTCGCATCTCCAGGCCGAGCTCCTGTGAGATGTAGCGGTACGTGCGGCCGATCTCCTTGCGTTCGACCCGCGAGACGTCGGATATCTCCTCTAAAGACCGGGGGATCCCTTCTTTGCGACAGGCGGCGTACAGGGCGGCGGTGGAGACGCCCTCGATCGAGCGTCCCCGGATCAGGTCTTCAGAGAGTGCGCGTCGATAAATGACGGAGGCGACCTCCCGCACTGATCGGGGGACGCCCAGCGCGCTCGCCATGCGGTCAATCTCCGAGAGCGCGAACTGGAGGTTCCGCTCGCCCGCGTCTTTCGTCCGGATCCGCTCCTGCCATTTCCGCAATCGATGCATCTGCGAGCGCTTCTTCGACGATATCGAGCGCCCGTAGGCGTCCTTGTCCTTCCAGTCGATCGTCGTCGTCAGCCCCTTGTCGTGCATCGTCTTCGTCGTCGGCGCGCCGACGCGGGACTTCGACTGCCGCTCGGAGTGGTTGAACGCGCGCCACTCCGGACCGGGATCGATCTGTTCCTCCTCGATGATGAGCCCGGTCTCCTCGTGTATCAGTTCGCCGTCGGCCGTCCGGGTGAGCTCCGCCGGATCGAGGTCCTCGGCGTCCAGCTCCTCGGCGTCCAGATCGTCGATATCCAACTCCGCTAGCTCGTCACCCCCGGATCCGGTCCCGTCCTCGTCCTCGTCCCGCGTGCGCTGCCGGTCGTGATCCCGTTGCCGGGTTGGCCGTGTCATCGCATTTATATACTAAGCCGACCGACTGACTTAAAAGTTCGTGAGGTTCGGGGATCGAGCCGAGTTAGTGAGGGAAGCGCTCGACGACGGAGTGCGTATGAGCAAAACCGAACGCCTCGTCCGGTAATTTCACCTGACCAGCAACACCACTCCATCAGTTATAAGCAACCAACACAATACGGTAGGAGACCTACTCCCGGAGTCGCGCAAAGAGGAGTTCTCATCTGGTTCGTTCACGACGGGATTCACGTCGCTCGACGAAACCACGCCACCGATCCGTCCGTCATCCGATCGATCGTTCGTGATCGTATCGTGCGCTCACGGGCGTTTCAGGGCTATTAAACCGCTGGTCGACGTAGGTGGAGAACGATGGGTACGCTCAACGAGCTGTTCGACCCGGATCGGGTCGCGGTCGTCGGCGCAACGACTCGCGAGGGCGCGGTCGGCCGTGCCGTCACGTCGAACCTCCTCGAGGACTTCGACGGCGACACGGTGCCCGTCAACCCGAACTACGACGAGGTGCTCGGTCTCCCGTGTGTCGATGGGATCGACGACGCAGACGCCGACGTCGCCGTGATCGTCGTCCCCCCCTCGATCGTGTTGGACGCGATCGAGGCGTGCGGGGAGGCGGGCGTCCGCAACGTCGTCGTGATCACCGCGGGGTTCGGCGAGACGGGCGAGGACGGCGCGACCCGCGAGCATCGCCTTGCGGAGATAGCCGACGAGTACGAGCTGAACCTCGTCGGCCCCAACAGCCTCGGGATCATGTCGACGCCGTCCGGCATGAACGCCACCTTCGGCCCCGAGAACGCGCTCCCCGGCGGACTCTCCTTTATGAGTCAGTCGGGGGCGTTCGTCACGGCGGTGCTCGACTGGGCCAACGACAACGGCGTCGGGTTCAAAGACGTCGTGTCGCTCGGTAACAAGGCGGTCCTCGACGAGACCGACTTCGTCGACCACTGGGGCGACGACGAGGAGACCGACGTGATCATCGGCTACCTCGAAGGGATCGAGGACGGCCGTGAGTTCATCGAGACCGCCCGCGAAACCGCGCAGGACACCCCGATCGTGGCCGTGAAGTCCGGGCGCACGAGCGCGGGCGCACAGGCCGCCTCTTCACACACCGGCACGCTCGCCGGCTCCGAGAAGGCGTACGAGGCGGGGCTCGATCAGGCCGGCGTCATCCGCGCGGAGTCCGTCGACGAACTGTTCGACGCCGCCGGCATCCTCGGCAGCCAGCCGCTACCCGACACCGACAGCGTCGCCATCGTCACGAACGCCGGCGGCCCGGGCGTGATGGCGACCGACGCGGTCGGCGACACGGGTCTCGACATGGCGTCGTTCGACGACGACACGACGGCGGCGCTCCGCGAGTCGATGCCCGACGAGGCGAACATCCACAATCCCGTCGACGTGATCGGCGACGCCGATGTCGAACGGTTCCGCGAGGCGTTGGAGATCACCGTCGAGGACGACGGGGTCGGAGCCGCGCTCGTCCTTGCCGCGCCGACCGCGACGATCGACTTCGACGAACTCGCCGACGCGATCCTCGACGTGAGCGAGGAGATGGACGCTCCCGTCGCCGCCTGTCTGATGGGCGGCGACAGGACTCGGGAGCCGAAACAGCGGCTGCAGGCGAGAGGGATCCCCTGTTACTTCGACCCCGCACGCGGGATCGAGAGCCTCGCGACGCTCGCGGAGTATCGCGACATCAAGGCGCGCGAGTACGCCGAACCGATGTCGTTCGACATCGACCGCGAGCGCGCCCACGAGATCCTCTCGTCGGTCCGCGACCGCGACGACAATCGCCTCGGCGTCGAGGCGATGGAGCTACTCGACGCGTACGGCATCCCGACGCCTGCCGGCGAGATTGTCGATTCCCCGGCACGTGCGGCCGAGGTCGCAGCCGGCATCGACGGTGGCGTCGTGATGAAGATCGTCTCGCCGGACATCCTACATAAATCCGACATCGGTGGCGTCGCCGTCGACATCGACGATTCGGACGTCGCCGACACCTACGAGGATCTCATCACGCGCGCACGCAACTACCAGCCGGACGCGACGATCCTCGGCGTACAGGTGCAGGAGATGGTCGATCTCGACGCCGGCGTCGAGACGATCGTCGGCATGAATCGCGACCCGCAGTTCGGGCCGCTCCTGATGTTCGGGCTCGGCGGGATCTTCGTGGAGGTGATGGAGGACACCACCTTCCGCGTCGCTCCCGTCTCCGAGCCCGAGGCCCGTGAGATGACCGAGGAGATCCAGTCGGCACCGCTGTTACGGGGCGCCCGTGGACGTGATCCGGTCGATATCGACGCGGTCATCGGCACGATCGGCCGGCTCTCACAGCTCGTCACCGACTTCCCCGCGATCATGGAACTCGACATCAACCCGCTCGTCGCACTGCCCGACGCCGACGGGGCGAACGCCGCCGCCGTCGACGTCCGACTCACCGTCGACCCAGAGGAACTCGACCAATGACAGACACCACCACACTCGTCACCGCGACCGGAGAAGGGGCCGGAAAGACAGCGATCACCATCGCGCTCGCGCGGCTCGCCGCCGACCGCGGCGGGAGCGTCGGCTACATGAAACCCAAGGGCACCCGGCTCCAGTCGAACGTCGGCAAGACGCTCGACCAGGACCCGATGCTCGCCCGCGAGACGCTCGGGCTCGACGCCGAGATACACCAGATGGAGCCCGTCGTCTACTCACCGACGTTCATCGAGGGCGCGATCCGCGGCACCGAGGACGTCGAGACGCTCCACGACCGGGTGCGCGAGGAGTTCGACGCGCTCGCCGCCGACCGCGACCACATGTTCGTTGAAGGGGGCGGAGACTGGACCACCGGCGGGGTCGTCGATCTGACCGACGTGGATGTGGCCGAACTGCTCGACGCTCGCGTCGTCCTCGTGGCCGACTACGAGACGGCGGGCGACCTCGACGACGTGCTCGCGGCCGCCGATGCGTTCGGCGACCGTCTCGCCGGCGTCGTGTTCAACAAAGTGTCGGACGCCGCGTTCGACTCGCTGGATCAGGACGGGATCCCGTTCCTCGAATCGTCCGGGATCCCCGTGTTCGGGGCGCTCCCACACGAGAAGGAGCTCGCCGGCGTCACAGTCGGCGATCTGGCCGACGAACTCGGTGCGGACCTGCTGACGGACGCGCCGACCGACGCGTTCGTCGAGCGCTTCCTCGTCGGCGCGATGGGCGGCGACGAGGCGCTCCGTCACTTCCGTCGCGCCCGCGACGCCGTCGTCATTACTGGCGGAGACCGTGCCGACGTCCAGACGGCCGCGCTCGAGGCCTCCGGCGTGAAGTGTCTCGTCCTGACGGGCGGACACCGACCGTCGGGCGCGGTGCTCGGCAAGGCCGCCGAGGCCGGGAAGGCCGTTATCGCGGTGAACACGGACACGGTCACCGCGCTCGACCGCGTCGAGGGGATCATAAGCGGCGGCCGAACCCGAGATCGGCGGACGGTCGACCACATGGCTGACCTGCTCACCGCCCACGCCGACGTCGACGCGCTGATCTGAAACGAACGGGTCGCGATCGGCGGTCGTGAACGAGACCCGATCACCCCCGTCGCGCGCGAACGTCTGACGTACTGTTTTCAGGGAGGGACACGAAGGAGACGACATGACTAGTCTCTCGGAGACGTACGGGGGGACGGGACGCTCCGAGGTCGACCCACGCCGGCTGTCGATCGGTGCGGGGCTGTTCGTCGGCGGGGCGCTGTTTCTCGTCGCGGGGATCCTCGCTGCCGCGGAGGTACTCGTTCCGAGCGGCTACAGCTCCGGTGCCGCGCGTCGACTCGGCGGGATCCTCGGCGGTCTCGGCGTCCCGCTGTTGTTGCTCGGCGTGATGACCGTCCTGCCGGTCGACCGCCGAACGCGCGCAGCGGCGATCGTCGGCGCGGCGATCATGGCACTCGGCGTGGCGGTGTTCTCACAGGCGTATCCACACCACTGGGTGAACGGTCCGAGCCCGGAGCTCGTGGACCTCACGCTCCCGACGGCCGGGATCTACTTTCTGGGGGCCGCGACGACGATGTGGTGCGTGTTCGTCGGCGTCGCCAACTTCAAGACGCGCAACGACCCCGGTGGCACGGTGACGATGGAGGTGACTCACAAGGGCGAGACGAAGATCATCGAGGTCGAGCGCGATCAGATCGGGAGCCGCGGCGGCGTCGGTCTCCTCGGCAGTACCCCGAACGGGGATGTCGAGACGCAGACGAACCGTTCGGGCGAGGACGCGCCGTCGCCGACCGCCAACGGGGCCAGCGTGAGCGGGCCGTCCGCGACCGGACGGAACACGGACGGACGGAACACAGGAAGCCGCGTCGGGACCGGTCCGCCCGGCGTCAGCGACGGCGGCGACACGGCGACGGCGGAGATCACCTCCCCGATCGACGAGCGCGGGTCCGATGAGCCCTCGGGGCCCGACACGATCCCCTCCGGGCCGTCCCGGTCTGGACCGGCCGGATCGGGTCCGTCCACGCCGGGCACGGACGAGACCGCGGCCGCCCGCGACGGTCCCGGCGACACCTACTGCGGGAACTGCGCGGAGTTCGATTACGTCCGGACCGATGACGGAATGCGCCCGTACTGTGGCCACTACGACGAGTTGATGGACGACATGGACGCCTGCGACGAGTGGACGCCGCGATAGACTGAAACCACACGCTCGACTCGATCCCTCTTCTGTCGGGTCCGTCTCACGCCGAGCCCGTCGCATGTCCGACCGCTCTCACGCCGCGTCCGTCTCACGCCGGATCCGCCGACGGGATCTGGGACTCAGCGATCGCGAAGGCGAGCGTGCTCAACACGCCGATGAGCGTTCCGGCCGCCAGCGCCAGCGCCAGATCCCCGAGTTCCAGCGGCGTGACGCCCGGTGCTGCCGGGAGGAAGAACCCGGACACCGCGTACAACACGATCGCGATGGCGACGACGTAAAACGGCGCGTTGAGGTACCGCCACCGGAACCGCCCGGCGAGGTACTCGTCCGTGATCTGACCGAGACTGGAGGTGACCCCGGCGACCGCGAGCCACTGGACGAACCCGTGGACGAACGCGGCCAGCGTCGCTCCGGTCGGCAGCGCCCCGTCATGGACGCCGCGGACCGCGTCGATGGTGTCGGTACCCTGAACCACGCCGACGACGAGGAGCGCGAGCGCGACGACGTAGGTGATGAGCGTCACTCGTCCGGCGTAGAGGACGTTTCGGACGCTTTCGGCGGCTCCATCGACCGTCTCCTCTAGTCCGAGCCCGCGGAACAGCGAGTAGAGGCCGACCGCCCCGGAGATGATCCCGAGGACGGCCGCGCCGGCGACGTCGAAGAGGTTCGCGACGACGACGAGGGGATAGATGAGAAGCAGGATCCCCAGCGGAACGAGTATCGTTCCGCGGGTCTCGGGATCCGCGAGCACCTGCTTGATCGTGTAGTACATCGATTCGAGGTCCTGTGCCTGCCTGACGACGACGCGACGCACGCCGTCGATCGGCATCCGCGAGCGGATCACGGGGAGAACGGACTCGTCCTGTGCGCCGTCGGTGATCACGATGGCGGATATCTCCTCGCCGGTGGAGAGCTCGGCGAGGACGCGGTCGATCTCCGCACCGACCGCGCGGTTCGCCTTGATATCCGATCCCTCGACGCCGGTCACGGCGGCGACCTCGACCGCCTCGCCCGCCGCGGCCAACTCGTCGTGAACCGTCACGCCCTGAAACAGCACGTTGACGTCGGAGTCCTCCGGGTCAGCGGTCGCGAGCGCGACCGCGGCCTCGGTGACATCGTCGGCCCCGATCACGGGGGTCGGGATCCCCGTCTTGCGGCCGAGGTCGTCGTCGAGGTCGACACAGAGGACGAGCAGCATCGATCGGACGTATGCGAGGGGCCGGCATATGTTTTCGGCTCCCCGTCGGGGTCGACCGGCGAGGGACGTTCGCCGGAGGACTACTCTTCGGTGTACTCGATCCCGTTTATCATCGTTCTGACGGTCTCCCCGTCGCCGAACTCCTCCGGGTAGGCCGCCAGCGGGACGACGAAGTCGTCGCCCACTTCCACCGGCTCGCCGACGTGTAACTCGATGTCGACGTCGAGGCTCGTTCCCGCGATCTCCCCCTCCGCGGTGTAGACGACCACGTCAACTTCGGCGTCGAGCATCGAGGTGGTGTACTCGGAACCGCGTTCGAGGTCGTCGACCTCGTCATAACGGGTCAAGACCAGCTCCGCGCGCTCCTCGTTGTCGAGGTCCGCGATGGGGTTGAACGCCTGCCCCAACACCTCGACCCGCGGGGTCGCGAGCGCGGCGAACACCGCCGCTTGGTAGCGCTCGCCGAACAGCTCGACCGCGCGGTCGTACTCGGCCACGCGGTTCGTCACGCGGACTTCCTGGGTCGATCCGGCGACCTCAAACTCCTCGGAGACCGTCTCGCTCGTGACCTCGTTGAGCTCGTACCCCGTCTCCGAGAGCGTCTCGTCCGAGACGGTCGCCGTACCCGCAACGAACTCCGTCGGCTCGTCACCGGTGAACACGTCGAGGGCGGTACAGCCAGCCAGGGTGGCAGCACCAACTCCGCCGCCGACTGCGAGCGCTCGACGGCGAGTAATCGCGTCGCTGCTCGTGTCGTTGGTCGACGGATCGGCCGTCGTCGTATCGAGGTTCGTGTTGGCGTTCGATCGTCGGGTCATACCGGCGGTCGCGTCGCGAGCGCTACATACTTTGTGCTCGGTGTGATAACCTGTATCCCGGAGGACGAGAGTTCGGACGCTTTTTGAGGCCGGACGCCGAACGTACCGTAGATGATCTCCAAGGGCTGTGAACAGTGCGCCAAGGGCGGCAAGATGGTGCTGTTCGTCTACGGCTACTGTGACCAGCGGGACTGCTTCTACTGCCCTCTCGGGGAGAACCGGAAGAACGTCACCGACGTGTACGCCAACGAGCGGAAAGTGGAGTCCGACGAGGACGTGATCGCGGAGGCCAAGCGAATGAGCGCGCTCGGTACCTCGATCACCGGCGGCGAGCCACAGGAGGCGATGGCGAAGACGTGCCGATACCTCGAACTGCTCAAAGACGAGTTCGGGGAGGACCACCACACGCACCTGTACACCGGGATCCCCGGCGGCCGCGAGAACATGCGCCGGCTCTCGGAGGCCGGCCTCGACGAGATACGCTTCCACCCGCCGCTGGAGCTATGGGGAGACATGCACGGGACCGAGTGGGAGGAGATACTGTACATCGCCCGCGAGGAAGGGCTCACTCCCGCCTTCGAGATCCCCGGCATCCGCGCGGAGACGGAGTTCCTCGAGTTCCTCGACGAGGGGGCCGCCGAGTTCTGTAACGTCAACGAGTTCGAGATGAGCGACGGTAACTACCGCCGCATGCAGGAGGAGGGCTTCGAGCTTCAGGAGGGCCACATGTCCGCCGTCGAGGGGTCGAAGGACGCCGCCATCGTCGAGGAGATGGCTTCCCACGAGAAGGTGTACTTCTGTACGTCGGTGTTTAAGGACGCCGCCCAACACCGCAACCGCCTGAAGCGGATGGCGAAGAACATCCGCCGGGAGTTCGACGAGGTGACCGATGACGGCACCCTCGTTTACGGCAAGGCGTTCGCGCCGCCGGAACGGTTCGAGGCGCTCGGCGTTCCCGAGGAATTCTACACCGTGAAATCGGACCACGTCGAGGTCGCGTGGTGGCTCCTAGAGGAGATGGTGGAGGACGGCGACCTCGATGACGGTGAGATCGTCGAACAGTACCCGACCGTGAACGGGACCGTCGTCGAGCGGACCCCGGTCGCCTGAAACGGTCACGAGAGCCACG
Organism: Halorubrum alkaliphilum; assembly: GCF_017873815.1. Taxonomy (GTDB): domain Archaea; phylum Halobacteriota; class Halobacteria; order Halobacteriales; family Haloferacaceae; genus Halorubrum; species Halorubrum alkaliphilum. Next base: position 10,568 of record NZ_JAGGKQ010000022.1, read on the forward strand.
CCACCCTTACAAGAACCACGCCACCCTTACAAAAGCCCCGCCACCCTTTTCGCGTCCCCCCGTGTACGCCGAGTCGATGAACGCCGTCACCCTCGGTCCCGCCGGCACGTACTCACACCGTGCGGCGCGGGCCGTCGCCGCCGAGGTGTCGTTCCGCGAGTCGGTCACCGCCATCGTCGACGCCGTCGAGGCCGGCGAGTTCGAGCGCGGGGTCGTCCCCATCGAGAACAGCATCGAGGGCTCCGTCACGGAGAGTCTCGACGCGCTCGCTGACCACGACGTCGCCGTGACGCGAGAGGTCGTCACCCCGATCCGTCACGCGCTGCTCGCGCAGGGACCGGAGTTCGAGGTCGTCGCCAGCCACTCGCAGGCGCTCGCGCAGTGTCGAAACTGGCTGGAGGCCAACTATCCGTCCGCGGGACTCGAAGCCGTCGCGTCCACGGCTCGGGGCGTCGAGCGCGCCCGCGAGGACGCCCGTATCGCCGGGATCGGCCACCCCGACAACGCCGGCGACGACCTGACGATCCTCGCCGAGGACATCCAAGACCGGACCTCGAACGCGACGCGCTTTCTCGTCGTCGCGCCCGCGTCCGCGCGCTCGGATGCCGGCGGCAAAACGACGCTGATCGTCTACCCGAACGCGAACTACCCCGGACTCCTCTTGGAGCTGCTGGAGGCCTTCGCCGACCGCAACCTCAACCTCTCGCGGATCGAGTCCCGGCCGAGCGGCGAGCGCCTCGGCGACTACCTCTTCCACTTCGACGTCGACGCCGGGCTCTACGAGGAGCACATGGCGAAAGCCGTCGGGGATATCGAGGCGATCGCCGACAAGGGGTGGGTGAAGGTGCTCGGGTCGTACGACACGGAGCACGTGTTGGAGTAGGGTTGGACAGGCCGCCAACGGCGACGTGGTATAAAACTCGCCGGCCGGAGAAGATTTCTTTATAAATAAATTTGCGGTGGCGCGCCTCCGAGCGGCCGCCTCGGGCGGCCGCTCGGAGCCCGCGAGGGAGTCGATCGCCCGGAGCAACGCGGAGGGCGACCGACGAGGCTGGGGAGGCGTGAGGTGCTGTGCGGTTGCTGTGCGGGGTGGGACTCAAAGGGGCAGTCGCGAGGACGAAGACGGGCGACGCAAGGACCGCAGGAGCGAACAGCGAGGGACCGAAGGTCCCTCTGGCAGCCGGCGGCGGAGCCGCCGGCGACGGAGTGAGAGACGAGGACCGCAGCGAGCCCATCGAGTCCTCGCGACTGGGGCTTTGGGAGTGTTCACCGCTGATTCGGTGACAACCGTTTATAACCGAGCGACTGGGGCTTTGGCGGTGGTCTCTGCCAGTCAATCGTGATTCGCTGATAAGCGAGCGACCAGAACTTCGACGATCGACACCGCGACAACAACGACCACGTCACCGAAACGCGAATGGCCTTATTACTCGAATCGGTACGTCGCGCCGTCTGGACCATCTTCGATCTCAACGCCTACGTCACGAAGCGCGTCCCGGAGCTCGTCGGCGCGCTCGTAGTTGCCCGCCTCGCGCTCGGCTTCGCGCACGTCCAAGACGAGCTCGACCAGCTCGCCGGCCAGGTCAACGTCGCCGTCGCTCGGCGACTCGAACTGGAGGCCGAGCACGTCGCCGCCGAGTCTCTCGAACGCCTCGACTGCCTCGCGAAGGCCGCGGTAGTCGTGCGCCTCCAGCGATCCGTCTTCGACCGCGTCAACGTGCCAGTTCACCGCGTCGGTCAGATCGAGGAGCGCCGCGGTTGCCTCCCGGAGATTGAGATCGTTGTTCATCGCGGCCGCGAACTCGTCGCGAGCGGTTTCGACGGCCCCACGCAACTGGCCGTCCTCCGCCTTCGCGCGGGCTCCGGTGGAGTCGAGCGCGTCGACGGCGCGGTCATACGTGCGCGAGAGCCGCTCCCAGCGCTCCTCCGCCTCCGCGATCGTTTCCTCGGTGAGCGCCTGCTCGGAGCGGTAGGCCGCGCCGGCGTAAAAGGTCCGAACCACGTTGACGCCGAGTTCGTCTAAGGCGTCCGGCACGGTCCAGAAGTTGCCGATCGAGGAGGACATCTTCTCGCCGTCCATCGCAAGCAGGCCGACGTGAAGCCAGTGGCGCGCGAACGTCCCCCCGGTCGCGGCCTCGGACTGTGCGATCTCGTTTTCGTGGTGCGGGAAGACGAGGTCGCGCCCGCCCATGTGGATGTCGAGGGTGTCGCCGAGATGCGTCGTCGACATCGCCGAACACTCGACGTGCCAGCCCGGACGGCCCTCGCTCCACGGGGAGTCCCACGTCTCGCCCGACGGAGTCGACTCGCCGTGATCGTGTTTCGCGTGTTCGCGCGCGGCGGTTTCGCTCACGCCGTCGGCCTTCCAGAGCGCGAAGTCCGACGGGTTGCGCTTCTCCGACCGCTCGTCCGGCTCGCCCTGTGCCTCGAGTTCGTCGACGTCCTGGTTCGAGAGCTTCCCGTACTCCTCGAACTCGGTCACGTCGAAGTAGACGGAGCCGTTCGACTCGTAGGCGTACCCCCCCTCGATCAGCGTCTCGACGAGATCAATGATTTCCGGGACGTGTTCGGTGACGCGGGGGTACACCTCCGCGCGCAGCAGGTTCAGGCCACGCATCGCGTCGAAGGTGCTCGCGGTGAACGTCTCGGCCACGTCGCGCTCGCCGGTCCAGTCCTCGCGCTCCCCGACGCGGGCCGTGATCTTCTCGTTGACGTCGGTGACGTTCTCGACGTGGCGCACGTCGTAGCCGAGGTACGCGAGCCACCGGTGAAGCACGTCGGCGTGGAACCAGAGGCGGGCGTGTCCGAGGTGGGGGTCGTCCGACACCGTCAGTCCACAGACGTACAGCGTGACGTCGCCGTCGGCCGTGAACTCGACGCGCTCGTCTCCTAACGTGTCGGTAACGACGAGACTCATTACGAGGTGGTTGCCGGGGTGAGCGTTTTAAATCGTCGGATCCTGTCGATGTTCCGGTGAGGATCGGATCGATATCGTCGTTCGACTATTTGTCGGCCGAATAATACGACGGGAACTACTGTCACGGGAAGAGGCATCCTGTACGCGAGAGTTACTCGGACGAATATATAAATCGGAGACCGAAGCATGTTCTGGACGTGACTAGTGACTCGGCTGAAAGCGATGTTCGCCCTGAATGGCCTTCACAGAGAGAGCAAATCGTTTATCGAGAAGGGGTTCGGGTCTTAAAAGCACAGAAAGAGGACATCGACGATCTCGACGACAAAGCGCTACGAACGGTGCGTATCACCGCAATACTCCTCGTTGCGGGCGTTACGGCGATCGAGATAGGCGAGATAGATCCCAACTCGAACGTGCTATTTATAAGTATTCTCCCATTTCTGTTCTCGTCTGTATTCGGGATCATCGTATACAATGAGTCGGACGAACTGATCGGTCCGAAAGCATCCTATCTAACGAAGATCGCGAATGATGACATCGAGCACGGCTGGCGAAGCGATTTTCTCCACCAGCTACCCGGATGGATATCGAAGAACCAACGCGTCGTCGAACTAAACGGATATCTCCTCGGTATCTGTCAGGTGTTCTTTGCGATCGGCGTCGGCACGGGGATCCTAGCACTCGCTGGATTGAACACCGGGCATATAATCGGGTTGTTATCACTTATTAGTGTATTCACCGTAGTCATTCTGTTCTTTTTCGGTACCGCCGTTGCTGACGAGAGTAAACCCAACGTTGATTAGCTATCAAGTGATTAGAACGCATATGGAGCGTCAGAAGAGCGACGATGAAGGTACGCTATACACAGACCCCGAGGAGTCGGGTTTGCGTAGCGGCAAAGGAAACGGACTCATTCGTCGCCTCTTTTTTGATTGATCACGTGCCGTTTTGACCCCCGACACAAAACGGTAGTGTCGAGATCAACGTGGACCATCGTACTACATTTCGGTCGTCCACTCCACCGCGTAGCCCGCCTCGCGTACCGCACTCAGGACACGGTCGACGTGGGCCGGGCCGTTCGTCTCCACCTCGAACACGAGGTCGGCGTCACCTACTGGCAGGTCCGGGTGGCTCCGCTCGTGACGAACGGTGCGGATGTTCGCGCGCTCCGCGCCGATCAGCGTCGCGATCTCGCCCATCGTTCCGGGCGTGTCGTCGATCCTGACGGACAGTTCGATCAGCTGTTGGCGATCGACGAGCGCGTGTGTCACGACCTCTTTTAATGTCGTGACGTCGATGTTGCCGCCACAGAGCAGCGGGACGACGGTTTCTTCCGCCAGATCGAGGTCGTCGACGATCGCGTCGTTGAGGAGCGCGGCTGCGGCGGTCGCGCCCGCTCCTTCGACCATCTGTTTTGCGCGTTCGAGCAGGAGTAAGATTGCGCTCGCAACGTCGTCGTCGCTGACGACGACCACGTCGTCGAGATGCGCGTCGAGCAGTTCGAAGGTGAGTTCGCTCATCCCGCCGGTGGCGATCCCGTCGGCGATCGTGTCGGGCTCCTCGCGTGTCACGAGCTCGCCGGCGGCGAGGCTCTCGGAGAGCGTCGAGGCCCCTTCCGTCTGGACGCCGATCACCCGGACAGCCGGCGAACGCGCCTTGATCGCGGCCGCGACGCCGCCGGCGAGTCCGCCGCCGCCGACCGGGACGAGGACGGTGTCGACCGCGGGGGCCGAATCGAGCACCTCCAGTCCGATTGTCCCCTGCCCGGCGACCACGTCGGGGTCGTCAAACGCGTGGACAAACCGCGTGTGGGGATCGTCAACGAGCGTGCGGGCGTGGGCCATCGCCTCGGCGAAGACGGCTCCGTGGAGGACGACCTCCGCCCCGTACGATCGGGTGGCCTCGATTTTTGCGCCCGGCGCGGACTCCGGCATCACGATCGTCGCGTCGATCCCGGCGGCGGTCGCCGCGAGCGCGACCCCCTGCGCGTGGTTGCCTGCGCTCGCAGCGACCACGCGATCGACCGACGGCTCGGCCTCGACGAGCCGCGAAACCGCGTTGTACGCGCCACGAGGTTTGAACGAGCCGGTGCGCTGGAGGTGTTCCATCTTCAACACCACCTCCGCGCCGCACTGCTCGGAGAGCGACCGGCTTCGCTGGACGGGCGTCGACTGGACGACATCAGTGTCTGCGAACCGCGCTTGCGCGGCCTCGATGTCGTCGATCGTGACGCGGGACATGTGGCGGGGATCCGAGCGATCCGCGAAAAAGAACCCGGTTCCGAACTGGGGTTCCCACGTTTGCTTCCCTCCGCTATCCACGTCGTGACAGCGGTCTCTGATATCGATATTTTTATAAGTGCTTAGATTGCGAGCGAACGAGATCTGATCGACGTTAAACCCGTCAAAAACAGAGTTTAACCGTATTGAGGCCCATCAGATCGATGTACGTCCTTTATGAATCGCACGTCCGTCGTTGAGTCGATACGCTCGTTTCGCGAGGAGGTCGATCCGGTCCCGTTCGTCGTCGGGGCACTCGTCACGTTCGCCTTTCTCGGCTACACGGTCGTCGACACTGAGGGAGTAGCCGCGGCCATCGACACCGCGTTTGTCACCTTCGGTGAGGGGCTCGCGTGGCTTTACCTTGGGTCGGTGTTCGTGTTGGTGATCGCCGCCGCCTACCTCCTCGTCGGCCGCTACGGACGCGTCCGACTGGGTGAGGGCAGCCCGGAGTACGGCACGCTCTCGTACGTCGCTATGTTCTTTTCAGCAGGGTTGTCGGCCGGGATCGTGTTTTTCGGGCCGGTCGAGGCGCTGTTACACTACCAGACCGTACCGCCGCTGTTCGCCGATACGGTCGCGGCCGAGTCGAGCGACGCGGCGGTCCCCGCGGTCGCGTACACCGTGTTCCACTACGGAATCAGTGCTTGGGCCGGATACTTGGCGATCGGGCTTCCGGTCGCGTACTTCGCGTACCGCCACGACGCCCCGTTTCGCGTGTCGACGGCGCTCTACCCGGTGTTGGGTCCTGACCGGCTCGACGGAGTAATCGGCAGAACGGTGGACACGCTTGCGGTCATCGCCACACTCGGGGGAATCGCCACGGGACTCGGATTCATCGCGTCACAGCTACTCACCGGCGTCACGTACCGGACCGGCGTGACCTTTACCGACGCCGAGACGGTCGCCGTCATCGTCGGCATCACGCTGTTGTTCACGCTTTCGCTCGTCGCGGGCGTGCGGCGCGGAATCCGTCGTATATCAGTGTTCAACGTTGGCATCATGGGTGTACTGCTCGGTGTCGCGCTCATTGCCGGGCCGACCACAACGGTACTGAACACCGCCGTCGCGTCGATCGGAACATATGTCACCTCCTTTTTCGAGATGAGTCTGTTCACTGGCAGCGGTGCCGATGGTGGGGCCGGCTGGAGCGCGGCATGGACCGTGTTTTACTGGTCGTGGTGGATCGCGTGGGCTCCGTTCGTCGGCCTATTTCTCGCGCGAATCTCGAAGGGGCGAACGATCCGGTCGGTCGTCGGCACCGCGTTTGGGACGATGACTGTTGTCTCGGCGCTGTGGTTCACCGTGATCGGCGGCACGTCGATCCAGCTTCAGGACAGCGGTGCGGTCGACGTTCTCGGTGCCGTCGCAACGTTCGACGATGGCGTCTCAGGGTACGTGCTGTTCGGCTCGTTCCCCGGCGGTGAGCTGTGGCAGTTGCTGTTTTTGATTCTCGTGACGACGTTTTTCCTCACCTCTGCCGACTCCTCGACGCTCGCGGTGGGGATGCTCACCACCGGCGGAAAACGCGAACCGTCGAGCGTAAATCGCGTGTTTTGGGGGGTGTTACAGGGCGCGATCGCGTCGGTTCTCGTCGTGATCGGTGGAGCGACCGCGCTGCGGTCGTCAGTGATCGTTACCGGTGCGCCGTTCGCTGTCGTCTGTCTCGTCGCGATGGGCGGTTTCATCCGCTGGCTCGTGCGAGAATCGACGCCGGCACCGGACGCTGAGCCGGTTCCCCCGACCGAGCCTGAAACTGGTCCGGCTGCCGATCGGTCCGGCGCAACCGTCACGGCCGAGGACGACTGAAGCGTCACGGCAGCCGAAGCGTCCCTTCATATCGGTGCGTTCCGTCCACAGTTTCGACGTACGTGTACTCGTCCGGGGGGTCGATCCCCCACTCACCGAGCCGCTCGTCGACGCCGTCGACGTACGTCGTCAGAAACGACCCGCGCTCACGGAGCGTCCTCGGGGTGCGCGTGTGTTCGGTCTCGAACCGGCAGCGCGCCGTCCGATCGCCGCTGTTCGGTTCGATCCGCAGTCGCAGGTCCGAACGGAGACGCTCACGAACCGGTGTGGGATCGCCACGAAGGTGCCCCTCACCAAACGCGTCGATCGCCTCCAGTGCTGGGTCGGGAACGTGGTTCACAGTCGAGACGGACGCGCCGCGCACAGATATTGTTGGCCGGCTCGGTGGCTTCCGTGCCCACCGAATCCGTTCACTCACCCGACCTACTGAGTCTCCGGCGACGCGGTCAGCGCGTTCTCGACGACCCGAACCGCCGTCGCCCCCTCCCGTCTCCCTACGACGACGACGAGCGCGTCCCCTGCGACCCCCGCAGCGGCGGGGGTGATACCAACGGTCCGAAGCCGATCAAGCGTCTCCGCGAGCGCCGCGGCGTCCACGTCGCCGGTCGCAACGATCGCGGTGTCATCGCCTTCGGGGACGACTGCCGTGCCGGAGAGTCGTAGTAGTGCGTCCGCTCCGTGTTCCGCTGGCCCTTCGACCACACCCACGCCGCTCCGCATCGACACGCTCGCCGGGCGTTCGGCGGTCGCGTACGTTGGAAGATCCTCGCGGAACCGGCGCAGGGCGGTTGCGATCGCGTCGAGGTCGCCGCCGAGATCCGCGTCGTCAACGAGCCATGCGGCGGCGGCGCTGTGGTTCACGACTCCCGCGCGGAGCGCGTCGAAGAGGAACGGGCGCGCTTTGACCGCCTCCCGCGTCTCGGCTGCCAGCGACATACCCGACCCTGTGTCGCGAGCGGTGATGGCGATTTCGGTCGCGTTCCCGCGGCCCCGCACGCTCCGAAGTCCCTAAGAGCGGCGCGGCCCCAGATCGGGTATGCAGTCGCTCGTCATCGTCGCGCACGGCTCACACCTCAATCCCGAATCGAGCGCGCCGACCTACGCGCACGCAGACACGATACGCGCGTCCGGCGCGTTCGACGAGGTACGAACCGGCTTTTGGAAGGAGGAACCACACTTTCGGGAAGTCCTTCGAACCGTCGAAGGCGACGAGATATACGTCGTCCCGCTGTTCGTCTCGGAGGGCTACTTCACCGAACAGGTGATCCCCCGCGAGCTTCGACTGGAGGGCTGGGACGTCTCCGAGTGGGACTCCGACGGGCTCTCCGCCGATCAGGCCACGCTCGTCGCCGAGGACATCGACCGTGAGGTCCACTACTGCGGTCCCGTCGGAACCCACTCGGCGATGACCGACGTGATCGAGCGGCGCGCGGAGTCGGTTACCGGAGACCCCGACGTTGGTGAGGGGTTCGGGCTGGCGGTCGTTGGCCACGGGACCGAGCGCAACGAGAACAGCGCGAAGGCGATCGAGTACCACGCCGACCGGATCCGCGAGCGCGACCGCTTCGACGAGGTGCGGGCGCTCTACATGGACGAGGATCCGGAGGTCGACGACCTCCCCGACTTTTTCGAGAGCGACGATGTCGTCCTCGTACCGCTGTTCATCGCCGACGGCTACCACACGCAGGAGGACATCCCGGAAGATGTCGGGCTCTGTGAGGATTACACCCACGGATACGACGTGCCGACCGAGGTCGACGGCACCCGGATCTGGTACGCGGGCGCGGTGGGCACGGAGCCGCTGATGGCAGACGTGCTACTGGAGCGCGCCGCCGACGCGGGCGCGGACCTCGGGACTGCGCTCGACGACGTGCGTGAAACCACTCGCGTCGCAACGGGGGACTAACTGTGAGCGACACTGCCTCCGTCGCGGAGGACGACCCCGAGGTCCCCGAGATTGACCTCCCAAGCGACGCCTTCGATGCGGTCCTCGACGCGGTTTCGGATCTCGGTCCGGGTGAACCCCTTCGATTCGAGGGGTTCAGCGTCGCCCGCGACGCTGACGATCAGTACGTCATCGCGTACGGCGACCGCCAAACTGGATTGAGCGAGCGCGAATTCCACGAGGCGCTCGACGAGCGGGCTCCCGCGGTGACAGACTGGTACACGTTCGAGCACGTCGTCGGCGAGTTCGGCCCACGCCGGGCGTTTCTCCGGTGGATCGAGGACGCAGACGGCCGGACGGTCGCGGACAGATACGCCGCGCTCGCGGCGGGTATCGAGCGGGCATGGGGCCAACTGCGGATCACGGCGACGGTCACCGACCGCGGCGAGCGCCGGTACGACATTCGTCACGCCGACGACGCGGGCGTTCCGGCGGCGGAGCTGGACGCGTACGAGGACCCGCTCGACGCGCGCGATATCGTGAAACTCGACGCAAAAGGGCGCTACCGCCCACTTAAAACCGCGCCGACGCTCGACTCTGGGTGGGTGTTCCCTGCCCTGTCCCCACGGGACGCCTACGAGACCGTCGAGACGGTGTACCCAGCGACCGTGGTCAACTGGCACCGCGAGCGCCAGGGTGAACTCGACGTAACTCACTGGCGCGAGACGATGGCGCGGCAGTCCGGCATCTACGGGGTCGTGAGGACATGGGACCGCGGCGAGGGCCACGAGCACGCGAACTGGGTCGCTGAGGCCTGCTGTGACGACTCGCAGTGTCTCAAACGGCGCGAGTGGGAGTACGACGACGAGACTGACCTCGATGTCGACGGCGGCGACGGCGTCTTCCCCTGCCGCGAGCCGTGTTCGGTGGTCGTCAGCGGGGCGCGGAAGTGGACCCGTCTGGAAAGCGAGCAGTCCCGCACCTACGAGTTCGAGTTGACGCCGAGCGAGAAGGAGCAGGTCGAGGCAGTGATCGACGCGGTCGCCGACGGCCGGGTAGACGAGATTCGCGAGGCCGACACGAAGGACCCGGCGAACCGATACCGGACCCGGTTCCTGCGCGCGAAGCGGTTCGACGACGCGGGGAACCTGAGCGGAACCCCGACGGAGCCGGACGACGGGTCGCAGTAGTGGTATCGGACGCGATTCCGGCGATCTACCGGTCCGCTTCCGCTCTCAGAACGGGTACTCGCGCGGCTCGTGCTGGATCGAGATCCACTTCGTCTCCGTAACCTCACGCAGGAACGCGTCGCTGTTGTACTCGCCGACGCCCGAGGCACCGATCCCGCTGAACGGGACGTGGGCCTCGTCGTTGATCGGCTGGTCGTTGATGTGGACATTTCCAGTCTCCATGCGCCCGGCGATCTCTTTCGCGACCGAGAGGTCGCCGGCGTGGACCGCCCCGGACAGCCCGTACTCCGTATCGTTTGCGATCTCGACCGCCTCGTCGACATCCGAGAACGGGATCACGGGCGCGATAGGGCCGAAGTGTTCGTTACACGCCGCCGCCATGTCGTTCGTCACGTCTGAGAGCACCGTCGGCGCAACGACGAGCGAGTCGTCGACACCATCGATCGGGACCGTGCGACCGCCGGTCTCCAGCGTCGCGCCCGCCTCGACCGTCTCGTCGACGTACGCCAGCATTTCGTCGCGCTGGGAGTCGTCAATGATCGGCCCGACGACCGTGTCGGGCTCGTGGGCGGTACCGACCGCGAGCGACTCGGCGCGGTCGGCGAGCTTCGCGACGTACTCGTCGTAGATCGACTCGTGAACCACGTGGCGATTGATCGAGATACACACCTGCCCCTGATGAACGAAGGAGCCGAACGCCGCCGCGTCAACCGCCCTATCGACATCGGCATCGCCCGTGACGACATGGGCGTTGTTGCCGCCGAGCTCCATGGCCGCGACCGCGAGGTTCTCGCCCGCGAGCCCCGCGACGTGCTGGCCGACCGCGGTCGAGCCGGTGAAAGAAACCACGTCGCTCTCTGGATGGCTGGCGACGCGATCGCCGATCTCGGAGCCGCGGCCGGTGACGACGTTGAGGACGCCCTCAGGGAGCTCCGTCTCCTCGAAGAGCCGCGCGAACAGCAGTCCGCCCGTGATCGGCGAGTTCGTCGAGGGCTTGAGCACGACGCTGTTGCCCGCGGCGATGGCAGGGAGGACCGCCCGCGCGCTCAGGTTCAGCGGAAAGTTCCACGGCGAGATTACCGTCACCACGCCTTTCGGCCCGCGTTCGACGAGGTTCTCCTTGCCGGGGATGTTTGACTCGGCGTGCTCGCCCTTCATCCGCCGTGGCAGCGTCGCCGCCTCGCTCGCGTGGTCGGACGCGATATGGATCGAGGTCTCTCCCATGATCGCCGACCCGCCGACCTCGTGAGCCAGCAGGTCGACCACGCCTTCCTCGTGTTCGTGAAGTGCTTGGAGGAACTCTTGGACCACCGCCGAGCGCTGCGCCGGCGGTGCCTCCGCCCACTCCTCCTGTGCGGCGGCCGCTGCCTCGTAGGCGGCGTCGACGTCACCCTCGGTTGCGGCGGGCACCTCCGCGACGGCCTCGCGCGTCGAGGGGTCCTCGACGGTGATGGTCTCGCCGTCGCCGCCGGCGACCCAGTCGCCGTCGATGTACTGTGCGCCCCAGTCGGCGTCGATGGATACGTTCTCCGGCATGCGTGGTTCATCAAACGGTAGAAGAACCGAAAAGGCGGCTGATAGGAGTAGAATCGCCCGGATCACAGCTCAGCGACAGGTCGACGACCGGGAGTCGCAAACCCACGACGAGAACGAGCCGGCTAGGGAGATGCGTCCGGCGAGGCGAGAGCGAGGGCGGCATAGCACTTACCACGGTTGCGACCGTATCTCCGTGCGACGATCTGGCATGCGATCCGACACGATAGCGCGGTACCGGCCGGAGTTGGTCACGCTTCTGCTCCTCGCCGCCGTCTCAGTCGGCGTGTTGGCGGGGGTCCAGCGTGGAACGTTCACCGTCGCGGTCCTCGGCGCGCTGGTGGCCGGCATCGCCGTCCTCTCGGCCGGGCTAGTCCGGCTGTTCGCGGTCGCCGAAGGCGTGTTCGTCCTCGAAGCGCTCGGCGTCGCGGTCGTCTCGCCGCTGCTGTTCGAGCGTTCGGTCCGGTTCGAGCTGTACGGGTTCGGTCTGGCGCTGGCGTTCCTCGCCGGGGCGTTCCTGAGCCTCGCCGCAGAGCGGTCCTCGACTCGTGGGGAGGGCGACCGAGCCGCGTGATCCCGATTCGAGCGACCGATCTCGCCGCGAGCGACCGGTCAATCTCACGGTCCGACCCCGCGTCACGAAAGGTTTACGCGCGCCAGCGGCGTAGCCGGCGGCAATGAGTCGCGGCCCCGAAGTCATCGTCACCGAGAAGGACAACGCCGCGCGGCGGATCGCGGACATCCTCAGCGACGGCACGGCGACGGCCGAGCGGATGAACGACACCAACGTGTACGAGTGGGGCGGCAAGCGGTGTATCGGGCTCTCGGGTCACGTCGTCGGCGTCGACTTCCCGCCGGAGTACAGCGACTGGCGCGACGTCGAACCGGTTGAGCTGATAGACGCCCCAGTCCGCAAGGCCCCCACTCAGGAGGGGATCGTGGCCGCGCTCCGACGGCTCGCCCGCGACGCCTCCCGGGTCGTCATCGCGACCGACTACGACCGCGAGGGCGAACTCATCGGCAAGGAGGCCTACGAGCTCGTCCGCGAGGTCAACGAGGACGCGCCGATCGACCGGGTCCGGTTCTCCTCCATCACCGAGACGGAGGTCAAAACGGCCTTCGCGGACCCCGACGACCTCGATTTCGATCTGGCCGCGGCCGGCGAAGCCCGGCAGGTGATCGACCTGACGTGGGGGGCCGCGCTGACCCGGTTCCTCTCGCTTTCGGCCCGCCAGCTCGGCGACGATTTCATCTCCGTCGGCCGGGTCCAAGGACCGACCCTCAAGCTGATCGTCGACCGCGAGCGCGAAATCCGTGCGTTCGACCCCGAGGCGTACTGGGAGCTGTTCGGCGAGTTGACGAAGTCGGGCGGCGATCCGTTCGAGGCGCAGTACTTCTTCGAGAACGATGTCGGCAACGAGGCCGAGCGCGTCTGGGACGAGTCGGTCGCGGAGACGCTCACCGAGGCGCTCGCCGCGGTCGACGAGGCGGTCGTCGACGATGTCCGTCGCCGAACGCGGACGGACGAGCCGCCCGCGCCGTTCAACACGACACAGTACATTCGCGCGGCCGGTTCGCTCGGCTACTCCGCACAGCGCGCGATGTCAATTGCTGAGGAGCTGTACACCGCCGGCTACGTCACCTATCCCCGGACGGACAACACGGTGTACCCGGAGGATCTCGACCCGCGGGAGCTGCTCGGGGAGCTGGAAGGGTCCACGCGGTTCGGCGAGGACGCGGCCGCGCTGCTCGACCGCGACGAGATCGAGCCGACGGAGGGCGACGAGGAGACCACCGACCACCCGCCGATCCACCCGACCGGCGACCTCCCGAGCGCCGCCGACCTCTCCGAGGACGAGTGGGAGGTGTACGAGCTGATCGTCCGTCGCTTCCTTGCCACGTGTGCGGCCCCCGCGGAGTGGGAGCGGCTCCGCGTGGTCGCCTTGGCGAACGGCGAGGCCACGAGCATCGCCGCCGAGGCCGATCCGCTTCCCGCGCTCCGTAATCCAGACGACGCCGAGGGCACGCCGTCGCTGGTCGCCGACGGCGGCCTCCGTCTGAAGGCGAACGGGAAGCGGCTGCTGGAGGCCGGCTACCACGAGGTGTACCCGTACCGCTCCAGCGACGAGCGGATCGTGCCGGACGTCGAGGTCGGCGAGACGCTGGCGCTCTCCGGCCGTCGAACGGACGCCAAGGAGACCCAGCCTCCCCGTCGCTACGGCCAGTCACGGCTCATCGAGGAGATGGAGAAACGGGGGGTCGGCACGAAGGCGACCCGTCACCGGACCCTCGAAAAGCTGTACGACCGCGGCTACGTCGAGAGCGACCCGCCCCGGCCGACGCGACTCGCCGAGTCGGTCGTCGAGGCGGCGGAGACGTTCGCGGACCACGTCGTCAGCGAGGAGATGACCGCCCAGCTCGAACGCGACATGCAGGCGATCGCCGCGGGCGAGAAGGAGTACGATGAGGTGACCGAAGCCTCCCGCGAGCTGCTCGAACGCGTCTTCGACGACCTCACGGAGTCACGTGAGGCGATCGGCGACCAGCTCCAGACGTCGTTGAAGGCGGACAAGACGCTCGGCCCCTGCCCGGAGTGTGGCTCCGACCTGCTCGTTCGACAGGCTCGCGGCGGATCCTACTTCGTCGGCTGTGACGGCTACCCGAGCTGTGAGTTCACGCTCCCGTTGCCCTCCACGGGCAAGCCGCTGCTGCTCGACGAGACCTGCGAGGACCACGAGCTCCACCACGTCAAGATGCTTGCGGGCCGGAAGACGTTCGTCCACGGCTGTCCCCGGTGTAAGGCTGACGAGGCCGACGAGGCCGATGACGAGGTGATCGGGGCGTGTCCGGAGTGTGGGGAGGGCGCGGCTTCGCCGCGGAACGGAGGCAGTGAAACCGACGGCGGCGGCGAGCTCGCGATCAAACAGCTCCGGTCCGGATCGCGGCTGGTCGGCTGTACCCGGTACCCCGACTGTGACTACTCGCTGCCGCTCCCGCGACGCGGTGAGATCGAGGTGACCGACGAGACCTGCGAGGAGCACGACCTCCCGCATCTCCGGGTTCACTCCGGCGACGAGCCGTGGGAGCTCGGCTGCCCGATCTGTAACTACCGCGAGTTTCAGGCTCGACAGGAGGGATCGGAGCTGGAGACGGTCGAGGGGATCGGCGAGAAGACCGCCGAGAAGCTTCAGGGAGCGGGTGTCGACGGCGTCGAGGCGCTCAAGTCGGCGGATCCGGACGAGCTGGCCACGGACGTCGACGGCGTCAGTCCGGATACGGTCCGCGACTGGCAGGCGAAGGCGGACTGAGTCTCGGGCGCACGAGATATACGTCTCGGGATAGTTCAATACGACAACTGATGGGCCGAGACGGAAGCGAGGGGGAAAACGAGGATCCGGACGCGACCGGTAGCGACCGGGAAGCGGTCGGCAGCGATCGGGAGGCGTCCGGGGAGTCCGACCAAGGGTTCACTGAGTCGGACCGTCCGCCGGACATCGCGGACGCGGAGCATCCGACGAGGGCGGGCGGCGAGGCCACCCCGACGACTGACGACGACAGTCACGCAAGCGACTCCCGGGCCGACGCGTCGAGTCCGAACGGTCGGTCGGTCGACTTCGGCGGGATGGCCGACGAGGAGTGTGTCGAGGCCGCGTGGTCGTTCGTCGAATCGGTCCCGACGCCGACGCTCGCAGTCGACCCGGACACGACCGCGATCCACGCGGCAAACGGCCACGCAGCGTCGTTGTTCGGTCGGGACCGATCGACGCTCGCGCTAATGGGACTGACGGACATCGGGGGACCGACGACCGGCGACAACTCCATCGAGGAGACGTTCGCGTCGGTCGTCGCGTCCGGGGGCCCGGAGCACTTCGAGTGGGACCTCCGGACCGACGACGGGGAGCGGCGTCGCCTTGCGGTCGACGCGCACATGACGACGGTCGCCGATCGGGAATGGCTCGTCGTCACTCTCACGGACGCTACGGCTCGTGTCCGCTCCGAGCAGAGCACGAGCGAGCAGCTCCGGACGCTGGATGCGATCGCCTCGACCGTCCCGATGGCGCTGTTCCAGTGTGATGCCGCCGGCACGCTGACCCGCTGGAACGACCGGTTGGCGACCGACACCGGGTACGCCGCCGAGGGCCTCTCCGGGCGGGCTCTCCCCGACCTGTTCGACGACCGGAGTCGGTCGACCGTCGCCGACGCGCTCGCAGAGGTGTACGGGGAGGGCACGCACATCGAGCGCGAGGCGACCCTGCTGACGCGATCCGGCGAGCGAACCCCGTACCGGCTGACGGTCGGTCCCGTAACCGACACGGACGGATCGCCCGTCGGGCTCGTCGGTGTCGGCGAGGACCGCACGGAGGCGTCGCTCCGCGAGGAGCGGCTCGCGGTACTGACGCGAGTGCTTCGACACAACTTCCGGAACGAACTCAACGTGGTCACGGGATTCACACAGCAAGCCAAACGCAAGGTGGACGACCCAGAGACAATCGCCCAGCTCGACCGGGTGATCGATACTGCCGAACGGCTGTTACACCTCGGCGAGACCTCACGGAAGGTCGAACGCCTCCTCGGCGACCAACCGACGCCCGGTCCGATCCCGTTGGCCTCGGTCGTCACCGACGCGCTCGGATCGATCCCGGCGACGCTTCGCGATCGCGCCGACATCGAGACGGACGTCTCCCCGGGGATCACCGTGTCCGCGGTCGATCAGCTGTCGGACGCCCTCGCCGAGTTGGTCGACAACGCGATCCGCCACAACGACGCGGAGCGTCCGCGGGTCCACGTCGCCGCCGCCGAACTCCCCAGTGAATCGTGGGTGTCGCTGGTCGTCGCCGACGACGGCCCCGGAATCCCGCCGGCCGAGCGTGCGGTGCTCACCGGCGAGGAGACGCCGCTTGACCACGCCAGCGGGCTCGGACTCTGGTACGTCAACTGGGTGGTTACCGCTGCCGGCGGCGAACTCGCCATCACCGAGAGCAAGGGCGGCGGCACCCGTATCGAACTCAGTCTTCGGACGCCGAACGCCGGCTGAACGCCCTTCGATCGAGCCCGCGCCCGTCACTCCCGGAGCAGCATCTCATCGCCGACGGCGACGTCGTCGGCCGCGCCCGCGGGGAGTTCGACTATCCTGTCGGCGTGTCCGCGGCCCAGTCCGACGAACGGCGCGAGCCGCTTCGTGGCCGTGACCTCGCCGTCGACGAGCCAGACCGCGTCGATGGCGAACGGGACGAACAGCATATGGAGCCACTGTGTTTCCGGCTCGTCGAACGGAAAGACGAGCGCGTAGTCGTCCGGGACCGACCGGCGGAACATGAGCCCGCGCGCCTGTTCGAGCGTGGTTCGGGCGATGTCGACGTCGCTCGCGAGGACGCGAGACTCGCCGTCGTCGGGGCGATGAACGAGTCGCACGTCCGCGTCGTCGTCGTCGTCGGATAAATAGCCTCGTGGGTCGCAAGCGGCGTGGGTCGCGTTAGCTCGCGTTGCCGTACGTCTTCTCGAGGTACGCGACGATGTCGTCGCTCTCGGGCATGGCGTCGATCCCGTTCGGCTCGTCGACGAGGACGGGGACCCCGGTCTGACCGCTCAGCTCCTCGACCTCGGTACGCTCGCTGTGTGAGCGGGGCACCTCGATCGACTCGTACTCCAGATCGAGCTCGGCGAGTTTGTCCTTGACCTTCGCGCAGTACGGACAGCCCGGCAGTTCGTAGAGTGTCAGATCCGTCATCGGATAACTGTAGGGCGTAGACGCGTAAAGAAGTACGGCCGTCGGTGTATCCGTCGCGCACTGGCGTCGAGGTCAGGTTTATAAGTGATTCGTGGTGTCGCCGGTGGAGTTTATATGTCGTTGCCGGCGTGGTGGACGGTTCGGACGCTTCGGCCGAGCGTTTATAAGTAGTCGATGACTGATCGATAGAGGGCTCCTTCGGAGTCCCGACTGATCGTATATATATGGGTGAGTACGGACCGGCGGTGAACACCTCCAAAGCCCCACCCGCACAGCAACCGCACCTCACACTTCCCCACCCTCGTTGCGGCCGCCCGTCGCTTCGCTCCGGGACGGCCGCACCTCCCTCGCGCGCGTTCCTCGGGCTTCGCCCTCGTCTCACGCGCGCCGACCGCGATACTGGGTTTATATACCCCGCTCGCCGTTCCGGCGGTCATTTATATACTCTATCGGCCGAGTGTCGCGTTTATGATCGAGTGCCGCGTCTTATGATCGAGTGCCGCGTCTTATGATCGAGTGCCGCGTCTCACGGTCGAGTGCGGCGTCTCACGGTCGAGTGCCGAGCGCGGGCCGCGTCTCCTCGCGCGGAATCCGGTCCGCCCGTCGGTCGTGGACGTCCTCGTGACAGTCCGGACACAGCGTGATCAGGTTCGAGAGGTCGTTTGCCCCGCCGTTGGATCGGGGGACAACGTGGTGGATCTCCAGAACGCGCGCGGCGGTTCCCTGCGTCGACTTTCCGGGCGGGCGGCGTCGCGTCCGGCCGTCGCGGGCGCGCCAGACGCTCGCACCGTCGACGGTTTCGATCCGCCCGGCGGGACAGAGCGCGCATTTAAATTTGTCTCGGAGCCGAACGCTCGCTTTCCGTTCCCAAGAGGGTTGTGGCGACCGATACGACCGGGTGCCGTTCTCCGAGAGCTTCGAGAACAGCTGGGTGATCGTGAGCCGTGGGGGGTCGGGTAGCTCGCGAAGCTTCCACGCGCGAACCGACTCCCACTCCTCCATACCGACGAGTGACGGGGGACGAACAAAAAGCGCGCGACGATGCGCCGACCTAGAGAATGAACCCGCCCGTCTGGAGCGCGTAGTAGGCGACGAGCAGGGCGGCGAGCACCCACTGGCCGGGGTGGACGTCGTCTGTCTCGCCCATGGCGGCTTTGATGATCGGGAACGTGATGATCCCGGCGGCGAGCCCGTCGGCGATGGAGTACGTCAGCGGCATCACCAGAATAGTGAGCGCGGCGGAGACGGTCCACGCCGGATGGCTCCAGTCGATGTCGGTGACGCCCTGGAACATCATCACGCCGACGACGACGAGCGCGAGGAAGGAGGCGTAGTCGGGTAAAAGTGGCACGAGCGCGACAAACGGGATCGCGAGCAGGAAACAGCCGGCGACGACGAGCGCCGTGAGCCCGGTGCGACCGCCTTCCTCGATACCGGTCGAGGACTCGATGTACGTCGTCACCGTCGAGGTGCCGAGCATCGCGCCGACGGTGGTACCCACCGCGTCGGCCATCAGCGGCTCGTCCATGTCTGGCAGTTCACCCTCCTCGTCGAGGAAGTCGCCGAACTGCGAGACGCCGATGAGGGTTCCGGCCGTGTCGAAGAAGTCCACGAAGAAGAACGTGAACACGACGAACGTGAACGTCACGGGGTCGACGTCGGCGAGTCCGTCGATGAACGCCCCGGCGATCGGCGTGAAGTCGAACTGGACCTCGGTCACGAGCGTCGTCAGTCCGCCGACCAGTCCCTGCTCGCCGAACGTCGAGTAGAGGTCGCCGTCGACGACGTTGCCGGGTGTGGTCAGCCCCGCGATCGCGGCCACCCAGCCGGCGGTTGCCGTCGTCAGGATCCCGATGACGATGGATCCGGTGACGCCGCGCGCCCAGAGGATCAGGGTGAACAGCACGCCGAGAACGCCCAGCAGCGCGCCGGGCGTCGCGACGACGTCGCCGAGTTCGACGAGCGTTCCCTCGTAGGCGACGATCACCTGCATCTCCTGAAGGCCGATGAAAAGCAGGAACGCGCCGATACCGGCACCGACCGCGTACTTCACCGGCTTCGGGAACAGGTTGATGACGTACTCCCGCGCCCCGACCGCGGTGAGGAGGATGAAGAGGATCCCCTCGACGAACACCGCCGCGAGTGCGGTCTGCCACGGGATGCCGAGGCCGAGAACGACCGTGAACGCGAAGAAGGCGTTGAGCCCCATTCCCGGTGCGAGCCCGAACGGTCGGTTCGCGTACAGCGCCATCACCACGGTCGCGACGACGGACGCGAGGATCGTCGCGATGGCGATCATCTGGAACACCTGTATCTGCTCGTACCCCTCGATGACGATCGCTTCCGACAGGATCGCCGGGTTCACCACGATGATGTACGCCATCGCGAGGAACGTCGTGACGCCCGCGATCAGCTCCGTCCGCACGTCGGAGCCGTGCTCCGCCACGTCGAACCGCTCGGACAGCGTGTCTGTGATCCCCATTGAACGGGTGTTCGTACTTCGGGAACGGAATATAAACCTTGCTGATGCGTATCAATAGTGATCCGTACATATGGATCAAAACACCCTTCAGATCTATCGGATCGAGAAAGTGATGCGCATTCGTGTATACTCTTTCGGGGCGGGAGCTACTGATCGAAGGTCGTGAGCGCGCCGACCGGGGCATCGGTGATCGCTCGCGCACGATCCATTCCTTCGTCACCGACGGCGATGAGGGTGAACACGCCGCCGACGTCCGCGTCGGCTTGGAGCGCGATGTCGAGGAGGAGCTCCTGGGTCTCGCCCGACCGGATCAGGTCGTCGACGACGAGGACGGTGTCGCCCGCCTCGATGGCGCTCGCCGGCAGGTAGTAGGTGAGTTCGATGCCCGAGGCGAGCCGCTGGCGCGACTCGATGAACTCCTCGACCGCCGTCTCCTTCGACTTCTTCGCGTACCCGAGTCGAGCGTCGAAGAAGGAGGCCATCGCCGCACCGAGGGAGATCCCGTCGGTTGCGGCGGTGAGGACGACGTCGGGGGTCGCGAACTCGAACGTCTCGGCGGCCACGGGAGCGACGAGGTTCAGAAACGACTGGTCGAAGACGACGTCGGAGTTGTCGACGTACCCCTCGTCGTCGAACGTCACCCGGGAGACGAGCTCGTCCGCGAGCGCCTCGTGGCCGACGTCGACGACCACCTCACGGGCGCGCTCGGCCCCGGGTAACACGTGCCCGTTCACGTAGCGGTTCAGATCGCCGGCGGGCAGCCCGGTGAGCGCCGAGAGCTCGTCGTACGTTCGCGTCTCCTTGAGACTCCGCAACACGGCCACGGCACGTAGCTGGAGGGTCGCCTTCTCTGCGCGGTTCATACGAATGATCGTGATCGCACAAGTATGAATACACCGAAGTGATACGAGTGTTTAGTATCCGGATATCCGGACGTTTCTCGTCGACGATCGAGTGATATGGCCGTGTCTCGCGCCGTTCACCGATCCGGGAGGTGACACGCCACCGGATGGTCGGTGCCGTCGAGATCGGGATTCGTCCGTTCACAAACGCTCTCGAAGTCGTCACGTAGCGTCGCAGTCTCCCAGTTACCGCGTGCGACCGCCGCGAACGCGTCCTCAACGTGTACTCGATACTCCCTCGGCAACGACCGTTCGAGATGTCGTTCGATCGCGGCGTCGACGAACGCATCGACCGCCGCGTCGTCGGGCTCTTCCGGGGGTGAGTCGTACCCCGCACGCTCCCAGAGCTTCGTGACGCTGAGACTCCGGTTCTCGAGGAGGCCACGGAGGTTCATCACTTCCCGGTAGGCCTTCTGATCGATATCCAGCCCTTCCGGCGGGATCACCTCGGGACAGCGAGTCCGGAACCGACAGCCGCTCGGTGGGTCCCGCGGGGAGGGTACGTCCCCGGTCAGAACGTCGATCGTCCGGTCCTGCTCGGCGAGGGAGGCTCGCGGGACGCTCTCCAATAGCGCCTCGGTGTACGGGTGTCCCGGCGACTCGAACAGCTCGGCGGTGTCGCCGATCTCGACTATCTCGCCGAGATACATCACCGCGACCCGATCACAGATATGGCGGATCACGGAGAGGTCATGTGAGATGAGCAGGTACGTCAGGTCGAGCTCGTCCTGTAGATCGCTCAATAAGTTGAGGATCTGCGCTTGAACGCTCACGTCCAGCGCGCTCGTGGGCTCGTCGAGGACGACGAACTCGGGCTCCAGCGCGAGCGCTCGCGCGATAGCGACCCGCTGGCGCTGCCCCCCGGAGAACTCATGCGGGTACCGATCGTATTGGCTGCCCGATAGTCCGACGCGATCCAATAGGTCCCGGACCCGATCCTCGCGTTCCGCTTTCGTCCCCACGTCGTGGACGTCGAGCGGCTGCTGGACCGACTTTCCGATCGTTTTCCGCGGGTCCAGACTGGAGAACGGGTCCTGAAAGACGATCTGTGCTTCCCGGTGGAACTCGTCGAGCGCCTCACCCGAGAGGTCGTAAACGTCACGTCCCTCGAACTCGACGCGTCCCCCCGTCGGCTCTTGGAGTCCGAGGACAGTCTCGCCGGTCGTGGACTTCCCGCAGCCGGACTCGCCAACCAACCCGAGGGTCTCTCCGCGTCGGACATCGAAGGTGAGTCCGTCGACGGCCCGGACCGCAACCGGGTCGTTCCCCAACAGGCGATCGACAAGCGAGTTCTGCTCCCAGAAGTACTTCTGTAGCCCCTCGACGCTGAGCACCGGATCGCTCATCGCGAGTCACCCCCGTCGGGCGAGGCCGACTTGTCGCTCGCGTCGGCACTCTCGTTCGAGCCACCGTCGCTCGCGTCGGCACCCTCGGTTTCGAAGTGATCGTCCGGAAGCGGCGGGCTCTCGCCGTACTCCAGATCCGTCAGAACGCATTTGACGACGTGGTCGCCGTCCGCTTCGACCCGGGTGTCCGGCGGACGCTCCAGACACGCCTCCATGGCCTTCGGACACCGATCCGCGAAGTAACAGCGGTCCTCCATCTCGTGATCCAAGAGGCTCGGCACGTTCCCGGGAACCGGATCGAGTGACCCGCCGACGCTTTCGAGGTCCGGCACGGATCCCAACAGCCCCTCCGTGTACGGGTGAACGTTGTCCCGAAAGACGTCCTCCAGTGTCCCACGTTCGACGATCTCGCCGCCGTACATGACGCCGACGCGGTCACACATGCGTGCGATCACGCCGAGGTTGTGTGTGATGAGCAGGATCGTCATTCCGGTCTCCGCTTGAAGCTCCGAGAGCAGATCGAGCACCTGCGCCTGAATGGTGACGTCGAGCGCGGTCGTCGGCTCATCGGCGACCAACACGTCCGGCTCGCCCGCCAGCGCCTGCGCGATCATCGCCCGCTGAAGCATACCGCCGGAGTACTCGTGTGGGTACTCGTCGGCCCGCTCGACCGGGTCAGGAATTCCGACCAGCTCCAACAGCTCAATCGCCCGTTCCCGACTCTCCTCGCTGACGTACCGCCGCGAGGGTAGCGCAAACGAGAGAACGAGCGACCCCAGCGAGTACTCCTCGCCGTCGGTCCGCGCGCGCGTCGACCGCGGCCGCGAGCTCGCGCGCTGCTGTACCTCGACCGCCTCGGCGATCTGCTCGCCGACGGTCAGGCTCGGATTAAAGCTGCTCTCGGGGTCTTGGAAGATCATGCTGAGGCTCGTTCCCCGAAGCGACGTTCGCACCGACTCGGGAACGCCTCGAAGGTCGACGTACTCGCCGTCAACGACATCGGGGAACTCCTCGCGCACCTCGTCCGCCAGTTCGGCGTCACGGTACCACAACTCTCCGTCCGTGATCTCTCCCGGCGACCCGACGAGGTCGACGAGCGAGAGGCCGGTGACGCTCTTGCCCGACCCTGACTCCCCAACGATCCCGAACACTTCCCCTTCGCGGACGTCGAACGAGACGTTTTCGACGGCGTTGACCTGTCCCTCGCCGGTGAAAAACCGGGTCGAGAGTCCCTCAACGCGGAGGACGTCCTCGCGCATCTCAGGCACCCCGCTGTCCTTCGTCCAGGTTCGGGTCCAACGCGTCACGGAACCAATCGCCGAGCAGGTTCACGGCGATCACCGTCAACACGATACCGATGCCGGGAAGCGTCGACACCCACGGTCGGGTCCGAAGAATGTCCTGTCCGCGTTCGATCTCGTACCCCCACGAGAGCGTCGTCCCCGAGAACCCAAGATACGCTAACGACGCCTCCAGAAGAATGATCACTGCCACTTGGATCGTCGCGAGCACGATGATCGGGGTGACGCTGTTGGGGAGGACGTGACCGATCAATACGTCGCGATCGGTCGTTCCGAAGCTCTTTGCCGCCTTGACGTACTCCTCATTGCGCAGCGACAACGCCTCTCCGCGGGCGACACGGGCGAACCACACCCAGATCACGAGCGCGGCGACGATCGTGACGGTCCCCGGTATCGGTATCGATTCGGGCATCCCGTCCGCGAGCCCGAGAGAGACGATCGGATCGGGCACGTACACCGGTGATTCCCCGAACACCCCGATCAACGCGAGCGCGAGAACGAGCGCCGGGAACGCCAGCATCGTGTCCGCGACCCGCATGAGCGCGTCGTCGACCCGCCCCCCGTAGTACCCCGCGATCAACCCGATCGGCACTCCGACGAGCATCGCCATCAACGTGGCGGAGAACCCGACCAGTAACGATATCCGCGCGCCATACACGAACCTGGAGTACACGTCCTGTCCGACGTTGTTCGTTCCGAGGACGTGTGCGGAGTCCGCGGTCACTTCCACCTCCTGTATCTCGCCGTCGACCGCGATCTGTGTCGTGTACTCGGTCCCGATCGGCGGGTACGCGTTTCCGCCCTCGTCGTAGTATCCCGTCCGGGTCGGATCGTGTGTCGCCAACAGCGGCGCGAACACTGCCATCAGCACGATACTTACGAGAAGCACCATCCCGATCTTCGGGAGGAGGCTCTCACGGAACGTCCGTCGGAGATTGGAGGTGATCCTATCGGAGATCATTCGTCGTTCACCCGTGGGTCGAGGGAGGAGTACAGCGCGTCAACGAAGACGTTGATCGTCACGAACGCGACGGCGATGAACACGATTATGCCCTGCATCAGTGGCCAGTCACGCGCGTCAAGCGCGTCGATGAGCCGAAGCCCGAGCCCCGGCCAGTTGAACACGGTTTCCGTGATCACGGCACCACCCATCAGGGTACCCATCTGGAGTCCCAAGACGGTCAGGATCGGGATCATCGTGTTCCGGAGGACGTGTTTGTACCGGACGAGCACCGCCGGAAGCCCCTTCGCTCTCGTCGCCGTCACGTACGGTTTACCGAGTTCGTCGACCATCCCGCTGCGAGTCAGCCGCGTGATGAGTGCGGTGAAGTACGTTCCGAGCGTGAGCGCCGGCAGCGTGATATGTTGGAGCCACGTGAGGAGATCGCCCGCCGAGCCGAACGCGACGAGCGTCCATATCGCTTCGACGAGTCCGACCGGACGCCGTCCGGTCGGGAAGATCCCGAGCCAGACGCCGAAAAGCAGGATCAACATCAATCCGAGCCAGAAGTTCGGCGTACTGATCCCGAGCAGGGAGAACAGCGTCGCCCCGTAATCGGCGGGTTCGTTCCGGCGAGTCGCCGACACCACGCCGAGCGGGATCGCGATGACAAGCGCGACGACCGTTGCCGCGATGGCGAGCTCGAGGGTGGCAGGGATCCGCTCTATCACCATCGCCTCCACCTCGCGGTTCGAGCGCCAAGAGTAGCCGAAGTCGCCGATGAGCAGCCCCTGTACGTAATCGAGGTACTGAACGTAGATCGGCTCGTCGAGGCCTTCCTGTGCTCGCACCCGAGCGATCGTCTCCGCGGTCGCCCCCTCGCCGAGCATCAACGTTGCCGGGTCCCCGGGCGAGACCGCTCGAAGCCCGAACATGATCGTCACTACGCCCCAGACGACGAACACCGCCTGAAGCGTCCGCCGTACGAGGAACTTCGCGATCGACATCTGGATATGTGCTCGAAACCCGCGCCACGATAATTACCTTTCGACACGATCATCGACGTCGACGAACACGGCAGCCGGGAGGTTACTGGTTCATCCCCCAGACGTACACCGTTTCGTCCTCGCGGGGGTCCCACTGGATGTCCTCGCGAACGCCGTAGATGCTCTCTTGGGTGTGCAAGAAGACGAACGGTGCCTTCTCGTGGGCGATCCGATTGACCTCTTCGAGTTGCGCGCGACGCTCGTCCGGGTCCTCGATCGACTGGCTCTCCGCGATCGCGTCGCTGAGTTCCTCGTCGTCGAACGACCGCGTCTCGGCGTCCTGGCTGAAGAAGCCCTGTACGCCGTAGTCGGTGTCGCCCGTGATCGTTCCCCAGCCGATCATGTAGAACGGGATCTCGATCACGTCGGGGTCGACACCGGCGGAGTTCGCGTCGGAGACGACGCCGAAGTCGACGATGTTTGCCTCACAGTTGACGTTGTCGAGCTGGTCGATCTGGTCGGCCGCCGTTTCGCCGACGGCGGCGTCGTTGAGGTACCGACCCTGCGGAACGGTGAGCTCGATCTCGATCCCGCCGTAGCCGCTGTCCTCGACGAGGCTCTCGGCCATTCCGATGTCCTGTTCGTAGGGTTCGATGTCGGAGTTGAACCCGTTGATGCCGGGCGCGACCGGCTGTCCGCGGGCCTCGCCGAAACCGCTGAGCACCGAGTCGACGATCCCTGCGTTGTCGACGGCGTAGTTCATCGCCTGCCGGAACTCCTGGCTGTCGAACGGCTCGACGGTGTTTTTCATCGGCAGGAAGATGTTCCGGAAGCTCGTCACGCGACGGATCTCGACGTTGTCGGCGTTCTGTACCGTGTTGACGTCCTCGGGGAGGATGTTGATCGTCACGTCCGTCTCGCCGGTTTCGAGCGAACTGACCCGGCCGCTGGACTCGCCGTCCGAGTTAAAAACGACGCGCTCGAAGGGTGGCTCCTCGCCCCAGTAGTCGTCGAACCGCTCCAACACGACCTCCTCGCCGGAGGTGAACTCGACGACCTCGTAGGGGCCGGTTCCGTTGAAGTCCTCGGGGTCCGCACCGGAGATGGACTCACCTTCCTGATCGGCGTCGTGGTTCTCGATCGACCAGTCGCGGTTCATCGCGCGGGCGTAGTTTCCGAATTCGAACTCGGCGAGCCCGGGCGCGCCGCTATAAGAGATCTCTACCGTCGTGTCGTCCATCGCCTCGGCACCGGTGATCGAGCCAAGCCCGAACGCGCCGATGTCGCTGGCGACGCCGATGTCGTTGTCGACGGTCCGGTTGATCGTCCACGCGACGTCCTCCGCGGTCATGTCGTCGCCGTTGTGGAACACCACGTCGTCCCGAAGTTGGAGTTCGGTCACCCCGCCGCCGAGGATCTCCGTCTCCTCGACTACCCGCGGGAAGATACCGTCACCGGGCTCGAAGTCGAACAGCGGCTCGTAAATGTGGTCCAACACGTCGAAGTAGTCCCCGGTGATGTGATCGAGCGGGTCGATCGTGTCGGGGAACTGTGACAACGTGATCGTGAGTTCGTCCGGCGCTTCCTCGCCGAGACACCCGGCGAGGCCGGCCATCGAAACGCCGGCGACGCCGGTAGCTTTCAGCACGTCCCGTCGACGAAGGTCGAATCCTGATCCTTGCGACATGGTACCATCCTTACCCGTCAGTTATATATATTTATTGGTAGGGGATCGCCGTACTCCGGCGAGATCGCGGACGTACGCCGATCCGGTCGTCGGAAAAGAGTGACCCCCGGAACGGGATCGATCGTACAACAGAAGCGACCATACGATGAGACCGACCGCACAACGGGAGCGACCGGTACGGATCCCTGAGTTCTTGGCTACCGCTCCCGAACGACAACGAACTCGGCGAGATCCCGGAGGTACTCGATCGCCTCCGTCTCCGGCGGGTTCGCATCGTCGAGCGCTTCAAGCGCGAGCTCCGACTGTTCGCGAGCTCTGTCGTTGATTTCTTCGGGCGACAGCGATGTCACCTGTACGACCGACGGGCGATCCATCTCGGCGTCTTGGCCCGTCGGCTTCCCGAGGTCGTCGGCGTCGGCGGTGGCATCCAACACGTCGTCACGCATCTGGAACGCGACGCCGACGCGCTCGGCGTATTCGCCGAACGACTCGACCGCGTTGGGATCGGCGTCGCCGGCGACCGCGCCGAGTTCTGCGGCCGCACGGAACAGCGCGCCGGTCTTTCGGCGTGCCAAGTCCATGTACTCGGCCTCTGTTGTCGGGCGGGCGGCGAGCTCGGTCGCCTCGCCCTCGCCCAGTTCGACCATCGCCTCGGCGACGGTTCGCATCGCCCGATCGTCGGTCGAAAAGAGTGCGAACGCCTCGCCGAGGAGCCCGTCGCTCGTCACGATCGCCGGGCCGTAACCGAACTCGGCCCACGCCGAGGCGGTTCCGCGGCGGACCGCCGAGCGGTCGATGATGTCGTCGATCACGAGCGAGGCGTTGTGGACGAACTCGATCCCGGCCGCGAAGTCGACGGCGTCCTCGGGATCGCCGTCGAACGCCTCACAGGCGAGGATCGTCACCGCCGGCCGGACGCGCTTGCCGCCCGCGAGGACGACGTGGCCGAGCTCGTCGGACAGCTCCTCCGGCTCGGCCTCGTCGATGACCGTCTCGATCCGGTCCTCGACTAAGGCGACCCGGCGCTCCAGGTACTCCATCTACCGCGGTGAGGAGCCCGCCGCGCAAAGGCCTAACGGAACGCGGGTCGGTTCCGGGTTGAGCCCCCTCACGTGAACCGGATCCCGAGGTCGTGAAGCCCGTCGTTGTTGCTCCCTACGTTGATCAAAAGCGGTGTGACCGCCTCGATTTCGGGTGCGTTGGCGACCCCTCCGGCGTCGAGCGCGCGAAGCCCGTCGATACCCTCCGCGATATCCGTTACGATCCCCTTGGCGTCCTCGTCGTCGCCGATGACGAGCGTGTCGATCCCTAACTCCGCGTCGAGATTCGCGAGGCGAGCGGCTGCGAGGTTGTGGAACGCTCCGACGACCGCGACCCCGTCCGGGGCAGCCCCCGCGGCGATCCGCGTGACCGAACCCGCGCCGGGTTTATGATAGTGGAACCCCTCGTCGTCTCGTTTCATTCCGGTCGCCGGCGAGACGAGCACGTCACCGTCGTCCAAGGCGTCCGCCACCGCCTCGACGGTGTCACCGATGTGGTACGGCGGGACCGCGAGCACGACGACGTCGGCCCGTTCCGCGGCCGCGACGTTCTCGAAGCCGGTCACCTCGCGGTCGAGCCCGCGGCTGTCGAGCTCGGTCGTGTACTCCTCCGCCTTCGTCTCCGCCTTCTCGGCGTCACGCGAGCCGATCAGGATCTCGTGGCGGGTGTCCGCGGCGAGCCGGAGCGCGAGCCCCTCGCCGATGTCTCCGGTGCCGCCGAGTATCGCGATATCCATATCGAACGTGGGTCCGTCACGCTCTTAGGGGTTGCGTGACCGGCCGTGCTCGCCACCGTCGCCGAGTCGGCGGACGTGGACGCAGGCGACCCGCGTTAGCCCCGAACCTCGATCAGGAGGTCCGACTCGGGTGACTCACCCATCATCGATCTGACCCGGTCCCACGAGAGGTCGGTCCGCGCGGTGACGGTTTCCGCCGCGATCGCGCCGCAGGCGTTCGCCACGAGCAACGGGACCTGATACTCTCGCGGGTCGTGTGGGAATCCGTCCCCGGTGATCGCCGAGTCCCGGAGCGCCGCGCCGAGGAATCCGGCCGCGAACGCGTCGCCCGCACCGGCAGTATCGACCGCGTCGACCTCGAAGCCGGGATGCGAGACGTCGCCGTGTGGGGTGTGGACGGTTGCCCCGGATCCGCCGTGTTTCACGGCGATCACGCGGTCGGTCGGTGCTCGCGGGTCGATGTCGGTCCCCGCGGCGAGCGCGTCGGCCTCCCGATCGTTCACGAACAGGAGATCGGCGGCGTGGAGCGCGGCGTCGTACTCGCGGTCCCTGACGCGTCGGCCGGGGTCGAAGCTTCGAGTCACGCCGACCTCCGCCGCGCCCGTCGCCAGCGCGGCCGCGGTCGCCGGCTGCTGCCCGGTCAGATGGAGGTGGTCGGCGGCCGCGAGGGTATCCCGGTCGAGGTCGGCCGCCGAAAAGGACTCGTTCGCCCCCTCGTTGGCGAGCATCAGCAGCTCGCCGCCGCCGTCGACGATCACATAGGTGACGGAGGTCGCCTCCCCGGCGTCGACGAGGACGTGTCCCGGGTCAACGCCGGCGTTCGCGAGTTCGCGCAACACCAGCGCGCCCGACTCGTCGCCCCCGACGCTCCCGAAGACGATCGACCGGCCGCCGAGCCCGCCGAGGCCGACCGCCACGTTCGCCGCGCTGCCGCCACCCGACTGTTCGAGCCGTTCGATCCGGGTCTCCCCGTCCCGTTCGGGCAGCTCGTCGACGTGGATCGTCACGTCCCAGTTGATATGACCCGCGGCGATCACCTTCGGAGAGCCCCCCTGGTCGTCCGGCCGGAGGTCGGGATCCGGCGTCGGCCGGGCGGGTCCGTCTTCGTCGCTCATGGCTCCGCCCACGGCTCGGCGGCACCCTCACCGAACAGCTCCCGCATCAGCGTCACGATACTCTCGGGCGGGAACTGCCCGTGTTCGGTGACGATCGCGTCCATGTACCGTGGCGGCGTCACGTCGAACGCGGGGTTCTCGACGCTGATGTCGCCGATCGCCTCGCGGGCGTCCTCGTCGATCACCTCCGACTCCGAGCGCATCTCGATCTCGACGGTGTGGCCCGTCAGCGTCTCCGGGTGGAGCTTGATCGTCTGGGCCGCGGTCATGATCGGGACGCCGCGCTCGCGGGCGTTGACGGCGAGCCCCGAGGTACCAACCTTGTTGATCACGCCGCCGTCGGCCGCGATGGAGTCCGCGCCGACGACGACGTGGTCGACCGTATCGAGGTAGCGCCGCGCCGCGGAGTCGACAATCAGCGTGACGGGAACGCCGGCGTCTCGGAGCTGTTCGGCGGTAATATGTCCTTGATTGCGCGGGCGCGTTTCTTTGACGACCGCCGATATCGACTTCCCCTGCTCGACGGCAGCCTCGATACACGCGAGCGCGTCCGTCGAGTGGCAGTGGGTCATCACGGTGTCGCCGTCGGCGAGCCGGTTCGCGCCGACTCGTCCCAGATCCGTCTGTGCACGGTCGAGTTGGTCGACGAACTCCTCGACCGCGTCGACGACGTTCCGGCGAAGCGTCTCCACGTCTCGGCCATCCATGCGCTGGAGGACGTAGCGGAGGGCGTTCGGCAACGAGACGGCTGTCGGTCTCGTCTCGTGAAGGGTGCGGGCGGCGGCGCGCAGCGACGCGCAAAACGCCTCCGGTGAATCCGGGTCGATCCCCCGCGCTTGGGCCGCGAGCGCCTCGGCGGCCGCCCCGGCGATCGTCGCCGCGCCGCGGATCTCCATCGTGGCTATCGCCTCGGCGGTGTCACGTACCGAGGCGGTCGGCTCGTGTGCGGTCATACCGCTACCGTGGCCGCCACGGTACTTATAAAACCGGCTCCGCCGTCGGCGTCGTGGACGAGAAACCGCGCCGGCGATCGTTCACCGTGATCGCCTTTTGTGATCGATGACGGGAGTACGTCCCGCGATACGTTGTCCCGATCGTTTATAAATGGACGAACGGGCTCGGCTGCCGACGGAGGTCGCGGTGGTCGACTGGCGGACGGACAACGCTTTGGGTTCCCGCCTCCGATTCCGATCGAATGCCGACGATCGACTGCGATCCGGCGGCCGCACGGTCCCGTCTGGAGGAGGCGAACGTCCGGATCGAGGCCGGCAACACCGACCACGAGCGGTGGCGCGCCGAGCGGGACGGGGCCGTCGCCGTCGCATACGACGACAAAGTGGTCGTCCAGGGGAGCGATCCGACCAGGCTGACGAACCTCCTGAACGAGGGGGGCGGACGGGCCCACGTCTACTTCGACGGGGCGTCCCGCGGGAATCCCGGTCCGGGAGCGGTCGGCTGGTGTCTCGTCACGTCGGACGGCGTCGTCGCCGAGGGGGGTGAGCGGATCGGCCGCGTTACCAACAATCAGGCGGAGTACGCGGCGCTGATCCGGGCGCTTGAGGCCGCCGACGAGTACGGGTTCGATGCCGTCGACGTCCGGGGCGACTCCGAACTGATCGTCAAGCAGGTGCGCGGCGAGTGGAACGCCAACGATCCGGAACTGCGCGAGAAGCGGGTTCGGGTTCGGGAACTTTTAGAGCGGTTCGACCGCTGGTCGCTCGCTCACGTTCCGCGAGAAATAAACGACCGGGCAGACGACTTAGCGAACGAGGCACTCGATGACCGAAACTGACGAACACGAGGGGAGCCGGGTCGCTGCCGACGACGAGAACTCCGACGACGAGAACTCCGACGACGAACCGCCCGAGTGGGCGAGGGAACGCGCACGCGAGATCATGGAACCGATCGGAGACAACGCGGAGGCGACCGAAGACGGCGGCGACGGGATAGCGGCCGGAGCCGACGAAAACGATGGTCTCGACGAGGAGCGTCGCGTCCCCGACGTTCCCGTCGATGTCGTCGACGAGGCGGAGCGGCTCACCCGTCTCGCCCGCGAGGCGGCGGATCCTGACGCCGCCGCACACTACCGCGAGCGTCGCGACGAACTCGTAACGGACTACGAGTACACGCCACGGCTCCGTAAGGAGGACGACACGCTGGTGTTGTACCCCGACGAGTGGATGGAGTCAGGGACGGTACGGATGGACCGGATCGAGGAGACGGATCGCGCGGTCGAGGTGTCGCTGTCGGGACCCGGAGACGCCGACCGCTATCAGGCGGTGGCCGCCTACAACGACGCGGTCGTCGAGGCAGTCGCCGACCGCGCCGCCGACGTCCACGCCGCAACCGCTCGGACGTTCGCGGCGTTCATGAGCAACCACTACGTGCGGCCCGTCGACGACGCGACGCCGGCGATGCGTGAGGAGTTTCGCGAGGAGTTTCTCCCCCGAAACGGCTGGCCGACCGACGAGCAGCTCGCGGTCGTTACGGAGTCGCTCGACAGGATCGAATCGATCGCCGAGACCATCGAGGAGTCGGACGGCTGACGCCGGAAACGGATGGCTGACGCCGGAAACGTAGTGACGGAGAGACGATCCGCGTCGTGTGCCAGCACGCGGATCGCGGCCGAGTGAGACGTGAACGGCAGAACGGACTCCGAGGCGTGGACTACTCGAAGAGACCGCGGACCTCGTCGGCTCGCGTCTCGTCGGTGACGAACCGGTCGAGAACCCACTCCAGTTGGCCAAGAACGACGTCATGGCCGTCCTCCGTGAGCTCGTACTGGTTCGTTCGCTTGTCGAGTTCGCTCTTCGCGACGAAGCCCTGCTCGACGAGGTCGTCGAGGTTGGGGTAGAGTCGACCGTGGTTCACTTCCGAGCCGTAGTACGACTCGAGTTCGCGTTTGACCGCGAGCCCGTACATCGGTTCCTCGGCGAGGATAGTCAGGATGTTCTGCTGAAACGCGGTCAGGTCGTGTGCGGTCGTCGATGCCTCGGAAACGGATCGTGCCTCTGACATGCTTGATGGGATGGTTCCCGTACTTATAATCTTTCTCAACGTTCACCGGGTTTTATTCCGCAAAGACCGCCACACGGCCATGAACGTTCATACAGAGGTCTTCGACCGCGCCGCACGCGGATCCGATGACGCCACGTCGTGACGGATCCGAACGAGCGAGAACGAGACCAGCCGTGTCGTCCCGAAAGGACTTTGGACGCGTTCGCCGGACTGTGTCACACATGGTAAACCTCTGGGAAGACCTCGAAACGGGGCCGGACGCGCCCGAGAAAATATACGCGGTCGTGGAGTGTCTCAAGGGCGAGCGAAACAAGTACGAGTACGACAAGGACATCCCTGCCGTCGTGCTCGACCGGGTCTTACACTCGAACGTTCACTACCCGTACGATTACGGGTTCATCCCCCAGTCGTACTACGACGACGGCGACCCGTTCGACGTGATGCTGCTCGTCGAGGACCAGACGTTCCCCGGCTGCGTGGTCGAGGCTCGCCCCGTCGCCCTGATGAAGATGGACGACGACGGCGAGCAGGACGATAAGGTGATCGCCGTTCCGACCGAGGACCCGCGATTCGATCACGTCGAGGACCTCGATGACATCCCCCAGCAGATCCGCGACGAGATAGACGAGTTCTTCTCGACCTACAAGAACCTAGAGGCAGGCAAGGAGGTCGAAACCCTCGGTTGGGAGGACAAAGCGACTGCCACGACGGCCATCGAACACGCCCAAGAACTCTACGCCGAGGAGTTCGGCGAGTAGTTCGCCGGATCCCAATATAACCCGGGCGTATCGTTCACGCACCGGGCGATGTGTTATGCGTATGGGTAATCTTTAGGGAGACGAAGCCGTGGTATCGGATAGGACCATGAGCGAGCACTCGCCTTCCGTTGGCATCGACCATCCGACCGTCGTGCCGGCGAACTTCGATCCCGACCGTCCGGACGGCTCGAACGAGACACGACCGTCGGTCGACGACTCCTGAAGCGACGGCTCGGTCAGTTCTCCTCCATTGCCGCGGATAGCGGCGTCGCGTCCGCGACGAGCGCCTCGAACCGCGAATCGACCCACTCGATCACCGACGGGTCGGTCGATTCGAACACGTACCGCGGGTTGTTGGCATTCCCGTACGCGATCACGCACGCGACATCGGCGTATCGGAACAGACCGTACTCGATGGCTTCGGGGGCGACGTAGACGGTGGCGTCATCGTCGAAGAGGGCCCGATCGGTCGCCTGACCGAACTCCTCGATCGACGTCTCGAGGACCGCACCGTCGATCACTAGTTCCACGCTTCCCCCTTCATCAAGCGCCGACGCGGCCGCCTCGTTGTACTGGGTGGTCACGATGGGTGAGACCGCCCGGATCGTCGCCC
Source organism: Halorubrum alkaliphilum (assembly GCF_017873815.1). GTDB lineage: Archaea > Halobacteriota > Halobacteria > Halobacteriales > Haloferacaceae > Halorubrum > Halorubrum alkaliphilum. The sequence continues at coordinate 44,834 of NZ_JAGGKQ010000022.1, forward strand.
CGTTCGCCAGTCGAACGAGTTCCACGACCCGATCGAGCGCCGCGAGCGGGTCTCGATCGGTCGCCGCGGTGACCTCGCCGCGGTCGAGCGCCGAGGCCGGGAATCCAGCGTCCACACGTTCGAGATCGGCCGCAAACCCGCCGTATCGGTCGGCACGGTCGATCTCGGTCAACAGTCCCTCGTAGGCGTCGTGGACTCGTTTCCCGGTCGCCGTGACGTGGTACTCACCACTCCGTTTGACCACCCACTCGCGCTCGCGGAACCCGGCGAGGATCCGCTGGACCGTGGTCCGAGTGGCGTCGACCGCGTCGGTCAGATCCGCCGGGCGACGCGGATCCTCTCGAAGCGTCCTGAGGACGGTGGCCCGAACCGGCGACCCGGCGAGGTAGCGTGCGTCGTCGTGTCCGCTATCGGACGGCATCGTTCGAGTCACGGTACGTGTTTAGCCCGAACTGATTTCGCTGCTATCTCATAGAAGGCGCACAACTTAGCCTGTATGAACTGGCAGCAGAGGTTCGTGATGATT